>NZ_JAEQMY010000100.1 GCF_016743775.1 Microvirga aerilata
AACACCCGGCTGCTCTCTTTGTTCTTCGGACAGACTGATCCTCCTGCAGAGGCCATTTCATAGACATCGGCCTAGATGTATGGTCCCGGGATGTGGTGTGACGGGTTAATCAGGAGCTGCTGCGCTCCTTGGTGGACGCCAAGTCCGGCATCACGCTCGCCGAGATCCAAGCCGAACTGCGCGCCCGCGGGATCGTGGTGCAGGCGCTCTCGACCATTCATCTGATGCTCAAGCGCATGGGCCTGACGCGTGAAAAAAGACGCTCCGGGCGGCCGAGCAGGACCGGCCGGACGTAGCCCAGGACCGCCGCCGCTTTCGCGTGTGGCAGCGTCTTATGGATGCAAGCCGCTTCGTGTTCCTGGACGAGACCGAAACCGCCACCAATATGACCCGGCGCTACGGCAGGGCGCCGCGCGGGCAGCGGGTTGTCGATGCGGTGCCACACGGGCACTGGCTCACCACCACCTTTGTGGCGGGCCTGCGCGAGAGCGCCGTCATTGCACCACTCGTCGTGGATGGTCCGATGCGAGGCGAGATCTTCAAGGCTTATGTGGAGCAGATGCTGGCTCCGGCACTCTCGAGGGGTGATGTGGTCGTGCTCGACAATCTAGCCGCTCACAAAGTGGCCGGCGTCGAGGAGGCCATCCGAGCTGTCAGGGCCAGCTTGCTGTATCTGCCGCCCTACAGCCCCGATCTTAATCCGATTGAGCAGCTGTTCGCCAAGCTCAAGGCGCTGCTGCGCAAGGCAGGTACCCGCACCAAGGAGGCGCTCTGGACCACGATGGGAGAACTGCTTGACGCCTTCGAGCCGAATGAGTGTCGCAACTACCTCAGGAACTGCGGGTATGAGCCTGTCTAAATCGAATCTGCTCTAGCTGTCTGGATGCGAGACATCCTTGGCGTGAGCGACGACCTCGAGCGCTTGCGGCAGAGCGTCTGAGTCGGGCGGCTTGAAGCGGTGGCTGGCGAGCTTCGGCACGGCAGCCAAGCGCTGTTGTACAACCCGCTCGGGTGAGGCGCCCTTGAGCACGCGTTGACGCCTCCTGTTGTAGGCTTGGTTGAAGCCCTTAAGCAGCGTCTCGAGGTCCCGATGACTGTAGATGGTGACTCCGAGCACCTCGCGCTGCACGCGCCCATTAAAGCGCACGACGAGGCCATTGGTTTGCGGCGCGTAGGGTTTGGTCCTGCGGTGCTCCACCTTCAGCTGAGAGCAGGCGTCCTCAAAGCCATCCGCCGTGAAGCAGGATCCTCTGTCCGTCAGGATGTGTGTGACCTTGAAGGGAAACGCGCGAACCGCCTCTTTGAGGAAGGCAACCGCGCTGGTGGCCAGTTCGTCGTCCTTGACGGCCAAGTGCACCCAGCGCGAGCAGCGGTCGATGGCGACATATAGGTACCGTTTACGCCGCTCCCCATTGGCGGTCTGCAGCTTGGGTAGGTGTTTGATGTCCATGTGCACGAAGCCGAGGTCATACTCCTTGAACGTGCCGCTCCTGCGCTTGCGCTGCTGCGCCGGTGGCAGGCGCCCCAGACCCTCCGCCTTGAGGATGCGGTAGACCGCGTCCCGGTTCAGATGGGGCAGGAAGTGCGTGACGACGAAGGTGAGGTCATCGAGTGGAAAGCCGGTGGCCTGGCGCAAGGCGCAGACGATCGCCCGCTCTTCCTCGGTGGCTTTCCAGGGCAGCTTGTGCGGCCGGCTGGAGTGATCCTGGCAGTCGTGCACCCCGCGCTTGCGCCATTTGCGGATGGTTTCGGTGCTGACGCTGAAACGCTGGGCCAGCACGCCGGTGGGCTCTCTCGAGCGGGCGATCTCCTGGCGAACGGCTGGAGTGGTGCGAGCTTGCGGATGAAGGGAGTGCATCAGATCCTTCACCGCGCCCGCGACGGGCGCCGCGAGCCATCGAAGCGCCAAGTATAGTTCTCAATCGCCCAACCTCATCTGCCAGTCGTTGGAGCAGGGCTTGGGCCAGTTCAGGATCGTCCTTGGCCCAGGCCTTACCGCGTCCGATCACCGTCACCTTGGCACCTAAGCGCCGGAACGCCTGCCCCAGCCCCATCCCGATCGGATCACTGCCAAGAATGATCAGATGTCGTGGCAGCTCCCAGATCTCGAAGATCGTGTCGTTGGTGAGGTAAGGAACGTCTACCAGCCCATCTATGGGTGGAGTGGCTACCTCGGAACCGGTGGCGATCACGACTCCGTGGGCCTGGATTTGCCGGTTTCCGGCCTGTACGGTCCGGGCGGCGGAAAAGCGCGTCGTCTCCTGGATGACTTCGACGCCCATTCTTCGAAACGCTCAACGGAGTCATGCGGGGCGATGGCATGATTGCCCCGAGAACATGATCCCGCACCCGGGTAAAGTCGACACTGGAGCTAACCTCTAGGCTAAAGGACTAAGCTTCACGGGCGCCGTGAACGGCCTTGGCTGCGGCTAGGAAAGCCTTGGAGGGCACGCACCCGGTGTTCAGGCACTCGCCTCCCATCGCGCCGCGTTCGATCAGCACCACCTTCCGACCGACCAAAGCGGCGGCCGCAACCGACAGACCGGCGGAACCAGCCCCGACTACACAAGAATCTACCTGTGAGCGACCCATCACCCTGTCCTCTTTTCTTCTGTCCAACAATTGGATTTGCCGGAGAGCCTCACCGTCGTGAGCCGCTCATACTCAGGGGAGCGACCGGCGATGCCCCGTCCCCGATTGTTTCCACGATCCGGGATGGGCGGACGACCACATCATTCAGTTGAATGACGACCCCGGCCGCCGCCTCTGCATCCGCTGGATCATGGGTCACGAGCAGCGTTGGCAATCCTCGTTCGCGTACATGAGCGAACACGAAGGAGCGGAACTCCTCCCGCAGGGCGACATCGAGCTTGCCAAAGGGCTCATCGAGCAGAAGGGCTCTCGGCTGGGACAGCAGCGTGCGCAGCAGCGTGACCCGCGCTTTCTGCCCACCGGAAAGGGTGGAGGGGTCCCGATCCTCGAAGCCGGCCAGGCCGGCGCTCGCCAGGGCATCGGACACCATAGCCTGCCGCTTGCGCCGGTCCCTCCACCTGCCGCGCCGGAGGCCGAACAGAAGGTTTCCCGCAACAGTGAGGTGCGGGAACAACACCGGGTCCTGAAACAGAATGCCCACGTGCCGGTCCTCGGCGGGTAGATACTCTATGAATTCACCGCCAACCATGATCCGCCCGCTGGCGGCAAACACCCTAGGATCAAGAAACCCGGCGATGTAGGAGAGCAAGGTCGACTTGCCCGAACCACTCGGCCCCATGATCGTCAAAACCTGGCCGGGTGGTACGGACAAGCTGAGTCCCCCAACCAGGTCGCGGGACTCTCCTTTCACCGCAATGGAAATGCACTCCAGTACAAGTCCTTGGCACAGGCCGGAAATGCCGCCCGTCATGCGAGCCCCCTGAACCGTCGGAACACCATTAGCGGCAGCCAGAGCGCAGCGGCATAGGCCAAGAGAGGAACGCCGGTCTGGAGGACTGCGTAGATCCCAAGAATACGGCGATCCCCGCCGCTGGACAGCGTCACGGCTTCCGTGGTGAGGGTCGCGATCCGCCCGGCACCGGCGAACAGCGTCGGTAGGTATTGCCCGACGCTCACGGCAAAACCCACCGCGCAGGCCACCAGGATGGGGCGCGTGAGCAGAGGCAGCTTCACGGCAAAGAACACCCGCCAACGACTCGCTCCAAGCGCAGCGGCGCTGGCGGCATAGCGCGGGTCGAGAGCCCGGAACGGGTCCGCGAGCGATAGAAACACGTAGGGCAACACGAAGATGAGGTTCACCCACACCACAGCCGAGGTGGTGCCGTCGAGCCCAAGGCGGATGAGCACCACCTGGACGCCGAACAGAAACGCGATCTGCGGCACCAGAAGCGGCAGGTAGAGGAGCCAGAGCGCTGTCGTGCCGGGGCGGAGGCTGCGGCGCTGTTCGTTCTCGAGACAGGCAAGGGTGAGAATCGCCGCAATGGTTACGGCGGTAAGACCGATGGCTGCCGTCGTCCCCACGACGGTGCCAATTTGATCGCCGTGTGTCCTCCACAGGGAAAGCTGCCACCCGTCCGGCAGGGCATGAGGGAAGCGCCATGCGGCCGCCACCGACCAGATAGCCATGCCAGCGAGCGCGATGACACCGAGGCCGCCCAGGACGACAGTCGTGACGCCAATAGCGTCCGTCAGTCCCTGCGTGACCTGCGATCGGCCTCCGCGCTCGATCCAGCGGCACCCAAGGACTGCGATCGGACGCTCGATCGCCAGCCACGCGAGGAGTCCGAGAACCACGAGCACCAATTGAAGGCTCGCCGCCGCGGCCGCTGGGTAATAGAGGCTTAGGTCGTAATTGGAGAACCAGCGCGTGGCGAGCACCGCCAGGGGCGGAGGATTGCCCGGCGCCAGGATCAACGCCATGTCGACCACGGATAGGGAGAACGCGAGAACAGCAAACACCGGCAGCCGAATCTGCGGGTAGATCTGCGGGAAGACCGCCTTGAGCCAAGCCGTCGCCGGACGCTGACCCAGTGCCCTGGCCGCCGCTAGAGTGTGCCCGACCGGCACCTGTGCGGAGGCGGCAAAGATCATCAGAACCAGATAGGGCACCTCTTTCACGAGAAGACCACCAATGAGGCTGAGACCCAATGGGTCCTGGACCGTCACAAGGCCGATGGGCGGGCGGTCGAACCCGGTGGCCCAGGGCGAGACCAACCGGACCAGCCAGCCACTCGGCATGATGACAAAGGCAAACCCCAGAGCCATGGCGCTCGGCGGGCTGGCAAGAAGCGGCGGGAGAGCGGACCGAAGGCGGAGCACGGAGGGACGATGGGCCGTCATGGCACAGAAGCCGACGGCCGCCAGCAGGGCCAGCACCGTGGTTCCAATCCCAGTCGTGAGCGTCAGGAGCAGGGCCCGCTCGAAGCCGGGCGAGGCGAACAGCACTCGCCAAGGCTCCAATGTGAGCCCCGTCCCGCCGATGGCCGGGAAGTATCCGAACGCCGGCAGGACGGTCCAAGCCAGGCCGAGAACGATCGGCGCCCCAAGGACGATCAATGTCAGGGCTGGCGCGAGCCGCAAAAGCATCATCCCGGCCTCAGTTCGAGTAGCGCCGTTCCCACTCGTCGACGATCCGCGTCATCCAGCTCGGATGCGGCTCCGGCAGGGACGTTCCCAGTTCGGCGTTGGTGGGCAGGCCGACGGCATCGGCCGGGCGATCGAACAGCCTGCGCTGATCAGGGGGGAGCTTCTCGAGATCCAGGACCATAAAGCTGCCGATCCACTTCGGGTCCTGCGCCTGGGCCTGAACCTCAGGTTCGAGCAGCAGGTTGGCGACGACCATAGCCCCCTCCTTGTTGGCCGCATTGTAGGGAATGGCCACGAAGCTGGTGTTTCCGATCGTCCCCTTGTCCAACACATAGACCCTAGAGCTCTCGGGCAAGGTCCCTTTCTTGATCGACACAGCGGCATCGGCAGGGTTGAACGAGATCGCGAGCGAGATCTCGCCATCATTCAGCAATTGGATCTGGGCCGTGCCGGTTGCGGGGAACTCGCGCCCTTCCCGCCAGAGGTGCGGCCGGAGGGCGTCGTACCACGCCCAGAGGGGAGCTGTCGCTTCCGCGAAGTTTGCATCATGCGCGGGCGACTGGAGCACCTCGTCATCCGGGGTGAGCTCGTAGAGTGCCTGCTTGAGGAAGGTTGCGCCCAGGAAATCGCGCACGGTCGGATGGGTCAGGCGGCCAGGATTCGCCTTGGCCCATTCGAGCAGCGCAGGCACCGACCTGGGAAGGGTTGGGGGAGGCGTGCGCGCCTCATCATAGAGAAAGACGACCTGCGCCATGCGCCAGGGCACCCCGAAGCCCTCCACGGGCACCGTGAAGTCCACGAGGTTGGACGGCTTCTTCTCGGTGTCGACGTAGTGCCAGTTCGGCAGCTTTTCCGCAAAGGGGCCGAACAGGAGGCCCTGATTCCTCATGGTTAGGAAGTTCGGGCCGTTGATCCAGATCAGGTCAACGCTTCCGCCACTGTTGCGACCTGCGGCCTTTTCAGCAACGACCCGTGTCACCGCCTCTGCAGTATCATTGAGTTTAGCGTGTTCGACTCTCACACCATAGCGCTTGGACGCAAGGTCACCTACCCAGCCAAGAAAGGCGTTCGTTTGTGGGTCACCAGCCCAGGCGTTGAAGAAGACCGTCTGACCTCGGGCGGCGGCCGAGATTTCGGCCCAGCTTCGTGTCTCCTTGGCAGCGGTGGGGTAAAGGGCCGTGAGCATGAGCCCAATTGCAGCAAAAGCAGAGGTGAGCCGAACCATGGTTTGTCCTTTCGAATAGACGGAAGGCTCCGACGAGCAAGCGGGCGCGCAGGATCAGCAGGTATGGCACACTCAATCTTCTGCGAGCGCCGGCGCCGGAGGCGGTTGGTACCTAACAATCATTTCGCGTGCCAGATCCAGTTGGTTACATTGATCAGCAGCTTGGGTTCTCCCTGGTGTAGTACTCATAAAGTATTGGAACATGTCTGGATTGTCGCTTCTGTTCGTAGGAAACAACCGCCAACGATTTCCGCTACATCCTAGTGCCGAGGCGTAGCTCCGCAGCAAAGAGGGAGCGTGCACGGTCGATACTTACCGTGGGCTCTAGCTGAGGCTTGGCTTTACCCTCCTCTGCGGCCATTGGGCCGCTGAATGCCTCACCTGAGATCCAAATGGCTGCTCTGGCAGCGAAACGAGACCGCGAGCCCTGGTAATAAGGGGCAACGGCTAAACCAAAGCAGGTGGCTGCTGACCACCAGCCATGATGGCGGCGTCTAGTCGGCTGACGTTTGCTTTCGGGGAAGGCTGTTCATGGAACGGCCGAGTGAACAGACTGTCCCGCTAGTGGGATCTCCCGCCTGTCCACTGATATCTGCTTGAGCCAAGTCTGAGGCAAGTTTTGAAGCGGGTTCTTAGCCGGTTTGCCGCCCCGTGAGCTTGTCCAGCAACCGGTCAACCATGCCAACACCCGGTCCGACAGTCTTGTGAAAGAGCTCAGAGTGTGGCGCGCTGGGATGTGGGCGGGTCGGCGCCAGTTTCTTGGCCATCTCCACCTTTTGGCCCATGTCGACGAGTCTCTCAGCAGGGATGTGAGCCTGTAGCTGCGGGAACTGCTTCGCCTCCTCGTCGTTCGCATGGTGGCGCAAGTGCGTCTCCAACTGCCGGACCAGTTCCATGAAGGACGGATCGGAGGCCTCGACGTCTTCCATTTGCTTCATAACCTGGACAATCTCTTGGTGCTCCTGCTTGTCGTGCTCGACCTCCTTGGCACCGTTTGGCACGTGTTCCTCTATCGCTGGATAGACGTACATCTCCTCGGCAACGGCATGACGCATCACTTCTGCGATCAAAGTATCGGCCAAGTCCCTCCGTTGGCCGGCGTCTGATGTGTGCTGAATTTGGCCGAGTAGCGCGATCATCTCTTTGTGGTCTGTGGTGAGGATGTCGATGACATCCGTGCCTCGCCCACCGCTGGTGTCCTGAGTCATGGCTCTCCTCCTACGAGCAGTTACTCCGCAACATACGTACGATATTTCGACATAGGGTTTCGCGGCAGCAAGTCAAAGCCTGTTGGAACCTCATACTCGAGCAGCGATCCTCCATGTCTACAATCGGACGCTCCATGGCCCCCAATTTCATGTAGTTTAAGTGCACTCGGAAGATGATTTCGCAGGGATGCAATGCGACTACCTATAGAGCCAGTAAAAGCCATCTTTCCAGCCCAGCCGGCAATGATTTCGTGATCTTGACCTGGGTTGCAGCGGTCGCTTCGCAACTCTCATACTGTTCAGATCCCAGTACAGGGATCTAAAAGGGCCATCATGGCGTTCTCGACGTCCAAGGTTGATCATCGCTGGAAAAGCTCCTAGCAGGGCGTCGAACTCGGGATGACGTTCCATGACGGCACGAATGTGCGGGCACACCGGAAGGTCGCGGGGGCCCACTGAGAAGGGGATCTTAAGCTCACCGAGACCATCGTGAGGCGTTTGATTGGTCTCGTAGGGGGTATGTATGCACCAAAGCTTGTGTGATCGCCGATGGCTTGGGCCTGCTAGGTACCAATTTGCCTCCATCCTCCTACCGACCTATCCGGAGCCAGGACAGCCATTCCGGCGACGTGATGGTGATGAAGTTCGGCAGGTTCCCCATTCCGGCAGGCGGCGTTCTTCAATGGGGATGAGCGCGGAGTTATTGGCAGCGCGGAGGGAGTTCTTGACTGTCGAGGTATAGACCGCGGCCAGAGCCGCAGCATGACCGATGGCAAGCTAATAGGTCCCTCGCTTCGTCACCTAGACCACGGTAAGCACCGCCCGCTCAGCAAGGGCGAAACGTGCTCTATGCTAGACTGCGCGATACGGTCCCATGTGCCCTCTTCCTTTGCTGCCAAGAGCGTAGGACAGAAGGTCCGCCAATTGGCTCGCAGGTCGGGCCGGGCTGAAGAGGTAGCCCTGCACCTCAGTGCACCCTTCCAAACGGAGCTTGTCGAGTTGAGCCCAGTTCTCGACGCCCTCGGCCGTCGTCGTCATGCCAAGGCTGGCACCAAGGCCTGAGATCGCCTTGATGATAGCAACAGCATCACCTCCTCCAGGCAGGTCACCGATGAACGAGCGATCGATCTTGATCTTGTCGAAAGGAAACTTGCGCAAATAGCTAAGAGACGAGTAGCCCGTGCCGAAGTCGTCCATCGAGATGCGCACCCCAAGCTCCCTAAGTTTGTGGAGAATGGCAAGCGTATTGCCAGTGTCGTGCAACATCACCGTTTCCGTGATTTCAAGCTCCAGCCTGGAAGCTGGAAGCCCCGAGGCTTCCAATGCTACAACAACGTCCTGCACCAGTCCCAATCCTTTGAACTGAGCAGAGGACAGGTTCACTGCCAAGCGAATGTCATCCAGCCATTCGGCAGCATCCATGGCAGCTTGGCGTAGAACCCAAGCTCCGATCTGGCTGATGAGCCCAATTTCTTCAGCCAAGGAGATGAAGTCGTCTGGAAGGAGTTGTCCACGTAGTGGATGATTCCAGCGCAGGAGGGCCTCAAAACAACTCACCCGATCTTCGGCGATATTGATGAGCGGCTGGTAATAAACCTCGAATTCGCCGTTTAGGAGAGCTTTGCGGAGATCGAGTTCCAGGACGCGACGAGCCTGCATCTTGGCGTCCATGTCAGGTTCGAAATACCGGAACGTGCCCCGCCCGTCTGCCTTCGCACGGTAGAGAGCCATGTCGGCTGCTTTGAGAAGATGATCAGGGTCTATGCCGTCGTTCGGAGCGAGTGCGATGCCTACGCTGACACCGATCACGACATGGTGGCCGTTGAGGTCATAGGGCGCACTGAGCCTCTCAATGATACGCTGAGCCAGTTCTGTTGTGTGGTATGGCTGCTCAGTTCCGACTTGCACGATGGCGAATTCGTCGCCTCCAAAGCGAGCTACTGTATCCGTATCCCGCACGCATCCCCTCAGACGTTCGGCGACAGCTTGCAAGAGAGCGTCCCCTATCGGGTGTCCGAGCGTGTCATTCACCGCCTTGAACTGGTCGAGGTCTAAGTACAGAACCCCAAGCTGGGCATTTCGGCGAACCTGCATCAATGCCCCTTCAAGCTTCTTCCTGAACAGGAGCCGGTTGGGCAAGTCCGTTAGTGTGTCATGATGGGCCATGTAGGAGATTTGGGCCTCAACACGGACGATCTCGGTAATATCCTCATGAGCGGCTACATAGCCACCATCAGACATTGGCCTATGGCTGATCCTAATGGTTCGCCCATCTTCGAGTTTGCAGTTGAATGCTGTTGTATCAGCTCTACGTGCCAGTTCCTCATGCTGATTGGTGTAGGTATCGAGATGAACAGGAGCATTGCCAGCCTCACCTCGGAACTGGAGGATATCCAGCAGTGGCGTACTGGGGCATGTGAGATGCTCAGGAAGCCCATACATCTCGGTGTATCGCGCATTGCACACCACAAGGCGCTTATGCAGGTCGAACATGCACAGACCATGCGGCATGTTAGCCAGAGCCGCGTTGAAACGCTCGTTCTGGGTCTGCAACTGCCCAAGCGCCACGGAAAGGTGCTCCGATTTCTCCTGAAGCTGCCGCTGCATGGCATTGAAGGCTTTTGCCACGACTCCGAACTCGTCACGCCCGCCCTCCGGCACTAGGTAGTACCGGCCAGTCGCGGAAGTTTGGCGGATTGCTGAGAGCAGACTTCCAAGGGGCCGCCCGACGGCACGCCTGAAACCAAAAGCCGTCGTTGCGGTGGCCAGTACGAACCCAAACGCCATTACCAGAAGGGTGAACTCGCGGCGGGCTCGGCGCTCTTCGTCAACCTCGTCGGTCGTGAACCGGACCACAAGCGTTGCCCCTCGGGGATCCGCTAAGGGAAGTTCGAGCTTGTGCGCACTTTCTTGTCCAAGACATCCTACGCCACGTGGAGCTGCAATCACCGCCGCGCCGCTTGCTGAGAGACGGATCTCCGCGCATTGAACGGCTCGGTCTGAGAGCAGAGTGGAGATCAGATCAGGGGCCCCGCCTCGCCCAGCCTCTAGTTGGCTTCGGGAGATTAGGCCAGCCACCCTGCCTGCATGAGAACCGATGCGGGCGGTTACCTCGTCCAAAGCATTCCGGGTAGCGTACTCGGCAGAGAGGAAAAGGCCTAAGGCAGATAGGATGACGAACAGCGGCACGCTGTAGAGCACAAACTTAGAGTAGACACTCGCGCGCATTAGACGTCACCCCAGATCAGCAGCTATCTCTAGTTCAGTGCTGTGATCCTGCCGGCCTTCATTAGACCTCTAACCACATTTCTGTTTTCGATCTCGGTGTGAAATACGACGAATGTTTCGCTACTCCGCGCGACGAAGAAGTCAACGTTGACGTCCTTACCCTGCTCGTCACGGAAGTCTACGCAGAGCACAAAATGATCCCCCATGCGCAGGATCTTTGGATGGGCCTTTGCGGGTGCTAGGCGGGTGACTCTACCCTCGCTCGCGTGGAGCCACAGAAAGCTTCCATCGACTAGCTGCTGGTCGATATGATGGAACATCGCCGCTTGCAATTCAGCTTTCTCCCCGATTGATAGGGATTCGCTAGCCGCTATTCCAAACCACGACATTAGAAACCCGAGAACCAATACAACTCTTTTCATAGCCCCCCCTACTCTTGTTCCAAATGTTACCTAAACTTATGTAAGATCAGGTTAACTCTTCGACGTTTGTCGGGACTAGAGCTATGGTCTGTTAGAGTCTGAAGGGGTTGGTCATGGGAACTGAAGCGAGGCGGCAGAACGGCGATGTCACGGTAACTTCGCGAAGTCAGCAAAAGACCCAGCCTCATTAATGTTATGCAAGCAGGCCAGCTGCGGCTCTCCACTCTGCCATGGCCCTCAGGCGGTTAACGTAGGTGGAAAGTGCAGCTTGGTTCGATTGGGCGGGAACGAACAAGTTCCTGAGAGCGGAAAAGACCGAGGTGAACCGCTGCAGACCGCCGACAGATCGGAAGCCCTGCATTATCCGCTCCCACTCTCGCAATAGGACATTTGAGTTCTCGGCCCTATTGTTCAGCCCTTTATGGAACCGATGTTCGACCCTTGGCATCACCTGTCACCGGGCAATTCCATACGAGGGCAATTTGTCGGTAATGATGCGCTTTGGCGCTGCCCCTTGCCTCTTCAGCAGCCGAGTCAATAAGCGCTTAGCAGCCTTGATATTGCGACGGCTCTGGACAACCTCGTCGAGGACATAGCCATCCTGGTTCCCAGTCCGCCACAACCAATGCTTATTGCTAGAAATGCTAATGACCACCTCGTCCAGACGCCAGACGTCGTTACGGCTGGGCAGCACCTGGAGGAACTCAAGCCGCTTCAACAACTCGGCGTCGGTTGACTGGGGTAGACCAGGATCATTCTGCTGCGGCGAATGTGTGATACTGCGTAACTTCTCAAGGGCTGAGAGACCGACACCAGGGATTGCCAACCAATGCCGATTCGAGATCTGGGCGATCTCCTGCACAGTAGGCTGACGCCCCTGGAACTCACGCAAGACCACTCTTGCCACCCGTGGCGGAATGACTTCGAGAGGAAACGGCTCATCCAACTACATGTAGCATCCTCCAAGCTCAAGACGTCCTGCTAAAGCCAATAAGGATTCGAGGCAGACACAAGGCAAGGTACTGACTTTTGTCAGTTTTCAACCTGCCATATCCCTTTGGGAACAAAGGTTTAACCCTGCATGTGGCGAATCTCGCGTGATCTCCATAGGCCACTTCTGGAATTCTTCGGGATGGCAGCCCGCGATCAAGGCTAGCCTTGAGGTGTTCAGGCCTGTAGTAGCGGCGGGATGGATGAGGGGCTTAGATATAGGAATCGCTGGAATACGGCACACCTTTCGGGTTACGGCGCTCTGCTAGGCATAGTCCTGGGAATGTTACAGCAATTCTGTCATGTCTTCTGTCCCGCCTCCTGGCTGCATAGTCCGGGTGAGAACCTGTTCACTCATGTTCTCATCGAGGTTGTGATTGGTGCATTCGCTGGGGCAACCTTGTTGGCCGCGATTTCCGCTCTTCGCAACTGGCTTATGCAAGATCGATAGCTTCGATCAGCAGTAACGGTCTCCTAACCACACTTACAGTAGACATAGACCTACTCGGGACCTGCGGCGTTGTCCGTTTGCCTGAACATGCGGGGGTTGCCGATGACCATTCTCGATCCGATTACCGGACACCTCGTCACCATCGCTACCTCGAGCAGGCCACGCCGCTAAAGCCCTGAGCGAACGGGGGTGGTGATGAAGCGATCCTCAGCACGAGGCCAGGTGCTGGGTCACGCAAGAACTGGCACGCTGCCTCGGACAGAGCCGTCAGCCGGCAGCTGGTGTAGCCCACACCAACTCCGTCGAGCCTCATCCCAGCGCTGAGCCAAGCCCGCGAAACACGTCATCCCGGCGCCTCAGGTGGGGACGGTCGTGGGGAACGGGTCTGCGGTTCACAAACCGTCCAGGCAAAGCAGAGGCTTAGTGCCTACAACCGGCGGAGCCCTCCTCCGCCATACTGGCCTCGGAGTACGGTTGACGGTTCGTTTAGGCCACGAAGCAGTGGGATAGCATGAACGAGTGACGAGCATAGGAGATGAGCCGCATGCTACTAACGATTGAGCAACCGACAACCGAGCAGTCCTTCCTGTGACACTGCCCTACTGGCCGCTGTAAACGCGGCCTGTGTAGCGACTAAGGCTTTCAATCCTCGAAGCTCGGGGCTGT
>NZ_JAEQMY010000101.1 GCF_016743775.1 Microvirga aerilata
CTGTCGTGCCTGGGCAGGCGGGGAGCCGGAACCAGGATGGTCGCAGGAGATGGCGGCGCGCCCTGCTCTTGTTCTGCACCGTTAGCGGTTATGGATCCCCTTCCCTCGCTGCGCTCGCCGGGGATGACAGCGGAGCGCTGACCTCGGTGTCATTCCCGGCCGGAGCGAAGCGGAGGGGAAGGGAATCCATAGCACCACGCTTGGGAGTGGATGCCTCTCCAGCCCTGCCGCCGGGATGACAGCCTCAACGTTATCCTCGGTGGACGAGTGCAGTGCGAGCTTCCCTCTTCCTTGTGGGGAGGGCCAGGGTGGGGGTGCCGGCGCCTCACCTTTATAAGCACTCGCTCACACCCCACCTCCAACTCCTCCCCACAAGGGGGAGGAGGGCCGGTCGTGCCGCCCTCGTCCGACGATCCCGGAACAACGCCGCCTCGGGCAACCGAAAGGGCGTCATTGCCGGTTGGGGCGCAGGGAGGAGCCATGCGCTCGACCCCTGCGATCGGATGCCCATCATCGCCCAACAGGCATGCCCCCGCTCGCGGTGTCCGCGCCTGTGCGGGCACCCGGATGGGAGCGTGTCAGGCCCGTCCTCTGGCGCTCTTTTCCGTCTTCACCCGATGCTCGACGAAGTTGCGGATTTCGCGGGTGCGCCGCTGGGGCTCCAAAACCTCCGCATCGATGCCATGCCGCCAGGCGAGATCGAAGCGGGTGGGATCCCGGTGCAGGGCCGCCAGATCCGCCGTGTAGGCCAGGGCGTCCTCGGGCGTCCGGCAGAAGCCTTCCCGCACCAGGATGTCGGTGCGACGCTCCAGGATGGCGGCGAGTTCGCCAAGGGAGAATTCCGGATGATACTGCACGCCCCAGAATACGCCGCCGTCCTGGCGGATCTCCGCCGCCTGAACCGGCGAGACCGCGTTGCCCGCCAGCACCGTGCAGTCGCCTGGGAGCGCCGTCACCATGTCGAGATGAATGGCCGGCGCGTCATAGGCGGCGGGGCGGCCTTCGAGCAGGGGATGGGCCCGGCCCGCTTCCGTCGGGGTCAGCTTGCGGGCAAAGCCCACCTCGCGCCCCAGTGGGTTTTGCCGCACGTCGCCATCGGCCGCGACCGCCGCCACCTGCAGGCCCCAGCAGGAACCGAACGACGGGGTGCGGGAGGCGTAGACCGCCCGCATGAGATCGATCTGGCGCACGATATCGGGGGTGCGGTCATAGATGTTGAGGTGCGAGCCGGTGAGCACGATCCCGTCGTAGGATTCGAGCCCTGCGGCATCCGGCAGGTTGGCGCCCTCGTCGGCCGGAAAGGCGATGTCGCAGACGGCGCCGCCCTCGATCTCCTGCAGAACCTCCGCATAGGACTCCGACAGCGTCAGTCCATAGGCCTGCTTGTGGGCCTGCCTTGCGCCACGCGTATTGCCCTCGACCACCAGAAACCTTAAGCCCATCAGCGTCACCCGCCTCCATCCGGTGCCGGTTTAGCCAAACGGCGCGCGGCGGCAAGCGCAATTGCACCGAACCCGGGGGAAAGCCCCTTTTGGCGCGGTGCGCCAGGAGATCCTGCCTTCCATGACGATCCTGCATTCCCTTCGGAAATGGGTGTGGGGCCAGGCTTACCTGCTCCTGACCCTCACCACCCTCATGTGGGGCGGCAACGCCATTGCCGGGCGCCTGGCCGTGGGCGAGGTGTCCCCCATGGTGCTCACCTGCCTGCGCTGGGTGATCGTGGTCGCGGTCATGCTGCCGCTGGTGGGCCGGCAGGTTGCGGCGGAATGGCCGAAGATCAGGGCGCGCTGGGCTTTCACGATCCTCATGGGCACCTTCGGGTTCACCGCCTTCAATGCCCTGTTCTATGCCGCGGCCCACTACACGACCGCCGTGAACCTCACGATCTTCCAGGGCTCCATCCCGGTGCTCGTGCTCCTCGGCACGGTCCTGTTCTTCGGAGCGCGCGTCATCCCGCTGCAGATCTTAGGCATGATCGTCACGATCCTCGGCGTGGTTCTGGTTTCGGTGAAGGCCGATCTTCAGATCCTCAAGACGCTGGCGCTCAATATCGGCGATGTCTGGACGCTGATCGCCTGCGTGTTCTATGCGGCCTATACGCTCGGCCTGCGCCATCGCCCGGCCATTCCGGGCCTCGTCTTCTTCGCCGCCCTGGCAGGGGTCGCCTTCCTCAGCTCCCTGCCCCTGCTCGGGCTGGAGATCGCGCGCGGCGCGGCGCAGCTCCCCACTCCGAGGGGCTGGATCATCCTGCTCTATGTCGGCCTGCTGCCATCCCTGCTGTCGCAGGTCTTCTTCATTCGCGGGGTCGAGCTGATCGGCCCGGCGCGGGCCGGGCTCTTCGTCAATCTCGTGCCGATCTTCGGCGCGCTGCTTGCCGTGGTGCTGCTGGGCGAGCCCTTCGCGCTTTACCATGCGCTAGGCCTCGTGCTGGTTCTCGGCGGCATCTGGCTCTCGGAGCGGCGGCGGTAGCTCCCGCTGTCATCCCTTCGCAGGCGGGGATCCATAACCACGACGCTGATGGTTGAGACGATGCGACAACCGCTGCGTCCTCTTCTGCATCGTCAGCGGTCATGGATCCCGGGCTCCGCTCAAGCGGCCCCGGGATAGCCGTGGGAGACTTTGCTAATCCGCGAACACCACGGTCTTGCGGCCGTTGAGCAGAATGCGGTCTTCCAGGTGATACCGCACGGCGCGGGCGAGAACCCGGCGCTCGATGTCGCGGCCCTTGCGCACGAGGTCGTCCGCCGTGTCGCGGTGGGTGATCGATTCCACGTCCTGCGCGATGATCGGACCCTCGTCGAGATCCGACGTCACGTAGTGGGCGGTGGCGCCGATCAGCTTCACGCCGCGCGTATGCGCCTGGTGGTACGGCTTGGCGCCCTTGAAGCTGGGAAGAAACGAATGGTGGATGTTGATGCAGCGTCCCGCCAGTTTCGCCGCCAGCCCGTCGGACAGCACCTGCATGTAACGGGCGAGCACCACGAGGTCGGCCTTCGCGTCGCGGATGACCTCCCAGACCCGGGCTTCCTGTTCGAGCTTGGTGTCCTTCGTGACGGGAAGATAGTGGAACGGGACATTGCCCAGATCCACATGGCTGTAGGTCTCGACGGGATGATTGGCGATGACGCCCACCGGCTCGAAGGCGAGCTCGTCGATGCGCCAACGGTAGAGCAGATCCGCCAGGCAGTGATCGAACTTCGACACCAGGAGCATGACCCGGCGCTTCTCGCTCGGATCGCGCAGGGTCCATGTCATGGAAAAGCGCTCGGCCAACGGCGCGAAGCCGGTTTTCAACGCGGCGAGATCGCTCTTTCCGGAAACGGGATCGAAGACGACCCGCATGAAGAAGCGGTCCGTTTGCGTGTCGTCGTATTGCTGGGCATCGAGGATGTTGAGGCCCGCATCGGACAGATGCCCTGCCACGGCGGCCACGATGCCGGGACGGTTCGCGCAGGCGAGCGTCAGAACGAAGCGCTGTCGCAGGGATGATGTCATGATGCTAGCCTCTTCATGCTTGTCGCGTCTTCCGGCGAACCGGTATCCACTTCGCCGGAAGACGTTTTTTAGAACCGCACGGCGCGGGCGCGCTTGACCTGCGGGATATCCTCGATCCGGCGCAGGAGCTCGTCGGAAACCGGCTGGTCGACCGACACGAAGCAGATCGCGTCGCCGCCGGGCTTGTCGCGGCCCAAAGCGAAGGTCGCGACGTTCACGCCCGACTCGCCGAGCAGGGTGCCGAAGCGGCCGATGAAGCCGGGCTTGTCGTCGTTGCGCACATAGATCATGTGGGCTGCGAACTCCGCATCCACCGCGATGTCGCGGATGTCCACGACGCGGGGCTTGCCGTCCTGGAACACGGTGCCGCCCGCGTGGCGCGCCATGTCCTCCGCATCCACGATGATGCGGATGAAGCTCTCGTAGTCGCGCGCCGCGTTCTCGCGCTTGACCTCTTCCACCATGATGCCGCGATCGCGCGCCACGAGCGGCGCCGACACCATGTTGATGTCCTGCAGGAAGGGACGCAGCACGCCGGTCACCGCGGCCGAGGTGAGCGCGCGGGTGTTCATCTCGGCAACGTTGCCCTCGTACTCGATGCGGATGCCCTTGATGGGCGCTTCCGTGAGCTGGCCCAGGAAGGAGCCGAGCTTTTCGGCGAGCGCCACGAAAGGCTTGAGGCGCGGCGCTTCCTCCGCCGTGATTGACGGGAAGTTCACGGCGTTCTGGATCGCGCCCTGCAGCAGGTAGTCCGACATCTGCTCGGCCACCTGCAGGGCCACGTTCTCCTGCGCCTCCGTGGTGGCGGCGCCCAAGTGAGGCGTGCAGACCACGTTGGGATGGCCGAAGAGCGGGTTCGAGGTCGCCGGCTCCTCGACGAACACGTCGAAGGCAGCCCCCGCCACATGGCCGGAATCGAGCGCTGCGCGAAGCGCGACTTCATCGACAAGGCCGCCGCGGGCGCAGTTGACGATACGCACGCCCTTCTTGGTCTTGGCGATGTTCTCGGCCGAGAGAACGTTCTTCGTTTTCTCGGTCATCGGCACGTGCAGCGTGATGATGTCGGCGCGGCGCAGCAGGTCGTCCAGCTCCACCTTCTCGACGCCGATCTCAAGGGCGCGCTCCGGCGACAGGAAGGGATCGTAGGCGATCACCTTCATGCGAAGCCCGATGGCGCGGTCGGCCACGATGGATCCGATATTGCCGCAGCCGATGACGCCGAGCACCTTGCCCGTGAGCTCCACGCCCATGAAGCGGTTCTTCTCCCACTTGCCGGCCTGCGTCGAGGCATCCGCCTGCGGGATCTGGCGCGCGAGCGCGAACATCATGGCAATCGCATGCTCGGCCGTGGTGATGGAGTTGCCGAAGGGCGTGTTCATGACGATCACGCCGCGCGCCGTGGCGGCGGGGATCTCCACGTTGTCCACGCCGATGCCGGCGCGGCCGATCACCTTCAGGTTCGTGGCCTTCTCCAGGATCTTCGCCGTGACCTTGGTGGCGGACCGGATGGCAAGGCCGTCATACTGGCCGATGATCTGGGCGAGCTTGTCCTTGTCCTTGCCGAGATCGGGCTGGAAGTCCACGTCGATGCCGCGATCCTTGAAGATCTGCACGGCGGCGGGAGAAAGAGCGTCGGAAATGAGAACGCGGGGAGCGGGCATGGTGCACCTCAGATTTGCCGTCCCTTCACCCTCCCCTTGAGGGGGAGGGTCGGCTCGAAGAGCCGGGGTGGGGTGAACGGCACTGTCGTTTGATTGTATATGCGTTTTGTCCGAGGACGACGAAGACGGGCAGTGTTGCCACCCCACCCCGCCGCCCTTATGGGCGTCGACCCTCCCCCTCAAGGGGAGGGTGAAGAGCGCTACGCCGCTTTCGCGAGCTTCGCCTTTTCCTGCGCGAAGGCCCAGTCGAGCCAGGGAGTCAGGGCCTCCAGGTCGGACTGCTCGACCGTGGCGCCGCACCAGATGCGCAAGCCCGGAGGGGCGTCGCGATAGGCGCCGATGTCGAGGGCCACGCCCTCCTTCTCCAGCGCCGTGGTGATGCCCTTGGCCACCTGCGCGACCGCCTCGGGGCCCTTGGCCACGATATCCGGATCGGCGATCACGAGGCAGACGCTGGTGTTGGAGGCGGTGGCCGGATCCTTGGCGAGGTTGGCGATCCACGGGGTCTTCGCCACCCAATCGGTGATCACCTTCGCGTTGGCGTCGGCCTTGGCGACAAGCGCGTTCAAACCGCCGATGGACTTCGCCCATTCGAGCGCGTCGATATAGTCCTCGACCGCCAGCATGGACGGGGTGTTGATGGTCTCGCCCTCGAAGATGCCCTCGATCAGCTTGCCGCCCTTGGTCATGCGGAAGATCTTCGGCAGCGGCCAGGCGGGCTTGTAGGTCTCCAGGCGCTCGACGGCGCGGGGCGACAGGATGAGCATGCCGTGGGCCGCCTCGCCGCCCAGCACCTTCTGCCAGGAGAAGGTGACCACGTCGAGCTTGGCGAAATCGAGCTTCTGCGCGAAGGCCGCCGAGGTGGCGTCGCAGATGGTCAGCCCCTCGCGATCGGCGGCGATCCAGTCGGCGCTCTGCACGCGCACGCCGGAGGTGGTGCCGTTCCACGTGAAGACCACGTCGCGGGTCTTGGTGTCGACCTGAGCGAGATCGGGAAGCTCGCCATAAGGCGCGCCGATCACCCGGGCGTCGGCGAGCTTGAGCTGCTTGACCACGTCCGTGACCCAGCCCTCGCCGAAGCTTTCCCAGGCGAGCATGTCGACCGGACGGGCGCCGAGCATGGACCACAGCACCATCTCCACGGCCCCGGTGTCGGAGGCGGGCACGATGCCGATGCGGTAATCGGCCGGCACGTCAAGAACCTCGCGGGTCAGGTCGATGGCGAGCTTCAGGCGCGCCTTGCCGAGCTTGGCGCGGTGCGAGCGGCCGAGGCTGTCGGTTTTGAGGTTTGCCAAGGACCATCCGGGGCGCTTCGCGCAGGGGCCGGACGAAAAGAAAGGCGCGTGCGGACGCGCGGCGGGCAGGTCTGTCATGGTATCCATCCTTACAGATGGGCGCCTCTCGGTGGGGAGAGGTGTCCCGCCGACCGGTATGACGGAGGCGGGGGCCACGGTCAAGGCGGATACCGCTGGGGCAGCGGCGGAGATTGCCAAGTTCTAAGGTGAGATTACGAAATCGTAATACAAATCATCGTGTTCATTGGGATATGTTCGGCGTTCCCGGCGTATACTGTGCTAGGACGATTTCCGACATCTGCGACCAAAGAAGACGACTGTGTAAGGAGCGAGCATGCGTGTGTCCGGTCAACTTGCTGTCATCGCCGTGCTGGGGGCAGCAGGCTTTGGCGGCTGGTACGCCTACAAGGGCGGCCACTTGGCCAATGTGCCGGTGATCGGCGCCTATGTGAGCCAGCCCGCCCCGCAGGCGGGCGCTCCGGGAGCACGCGGCCGCGGCCCCACGGGACCCGCGACGGTCGAGGTCGATACGGTCAAGACGGGGCGCATCGTGGAGATCCGCGAGGCGGTGGGCACGGTGCGTGCCTACGAGTCGATCATGGTGACCGCCAAGGTGGCAGGCATCATCGGCGAGATCGGCTTCGAGGAAGGCCAGAAGGTCAAGGCCGGGGATCTGCTGGTGCAGTTCGATGCCGCCGAGCGCCGCGCCGCCATCGAGCAGGCCGCCGCCGAAGCCAACCGGGCCACGGCCCTGCGCAACGAGGTCGCCATCAAGCTCGAGCGCGCCCAGACCCTGCGCCGCACGGGCGCCGGCACCGAGGCCCAGGTCGAGGACCTGACGGCCCAGATGAAGTCGCTTGAAGGCTCCATCGCGTCCGCCCAGGCCCAGCGCAAGGCAGCGGAGGCGCGGCTCGAGGACCTGACGATCCGCGCTCCCTTCGCCGGCCGGGTCGGCACCCGCTCCGTTTCGCTCGGCGCCTATGTGGCGCCCGGCACCCGCATCACCTCCCTCGACGACCTCTCCAAGGTGCGCCTCGACTTCGCCGTGCCGGAAAATCTGCTCGGCCGCCTCAAGCCGGGCCAGACGGTCACTGCCACCGCCGCCGCCTATCGCGGGCGGACCTTCAAGGGCACCGTCGCCACCATCGATCCCCGGGTGGAGCAGACCACCCGCACGGCCCGCCTTACCGCCGAGTTCGACAACCCGGACGAAGCGCTGAAGCCCGGCATGTTCCTGTCCGTGGCCCTGGAGATTTCCGCCAATGACGAGGCGGTGGTGGTGCCCGAGGAATCCATCGTCAGCGAGGGCCTTCGCCAGATCGTGTATCTGGTCAAGGACAACAAGGTCGACCGGCGCGTCATCACCATCGGCCAGCGCCAGGGCGGCAAGGTCGAGGTGCTGGAGGGCCTGAAGGGCGGCGAGATCATCGTCGTGCTCGGCGTCCAGCGCGTGCGTCCGGGGGCCGAGGTCATCGCCCGCCCCTTGGGCTCGGCAACACCCGCGGCTCCCGTGCCTGCTGCCAATCGCGAGCAGCCCTCCCGCTCCTCGCTGAACATGCCGCAGGCCATCGGCAGCGCCCAGGCCGCCGAGCGCAACTAGCATGCCGTCCGTGTCATTCCCGGCCGGAAGCGCAGCGGAAGGAATCCATGGCGCTCAGCGCGTGAGTGGATCCCCTTCCGTCGCTTCCCTCGCCGGGGACGACACCAGGTGCCCCATCGAACGACTTGACCCTTACGGGATCGAATAAAGCCATGCAGGTTTCAGACCTCTTCATCCGCCGTCCCGTCTTCGCCGTCGTGGTAAGCCTGCTGCTGATCGTGGGCGGCCTTGCGGCGCTCCTGAAGCTGCCGGTGCGCGAGTATCCGAGCGTGGACCGCCCGGTCGTTTCCGTCTCGACGGTTTATCGCGGCGCCTCGAACGAGGTGATCGAGAGCCGCGTCACGGAGGTGATCGAAGGCGCTGTCGCCGGCATCGAGGGCATCGAGCAGATCCGCTCCCAGAGCCAGAACGAGCGCTCTTCCGTGACGATCGAGTTCGACGTATCGCGCGATCCCGAGGGCGCAACCTCCGACGTGCGCGACGCGGTGTTCCGCGTGGTCGGGCGGCTGCCGGACGGTGTCGACCAGCCCGTGATCCGTAAAGTGGACGACAACGCCTCGGCCATCATGTGGATCAGCGTCACCTCGTCCACCTACGACGCGCTCGAGCTCAGCGACTTCCTGAAGCGGGTCTACGTGGACCGGCTCTCGACGGTGCCCGGCGTCGCCAACGTTTATCTCGCCGGTGAGCGGCGCTATTCCATGCGCATCTGGGTCGACCGCCCGGCGCTTGCCGCGCGCGGCCTGACCGTGCAGGACCTGGAAGCGGCCATCAAGCGCCAGAACGTGGAGCTGCCCGGCGGGCGCATCGAGTCCGCGCAGCGCGAATTCACCGTCAAGACGGATTCCCGCCTCTCCTCCCCGCAGGATTTCGAGCAGCTGATCGTTTCGAACAAGAACGGCTATCTCGTGCGCCTGAACGAGGTGGCGCAGGTCGAGGTCGGCCCGGAGGACAACCGTTTCGAGTTCTACGAATCCGGCAAGGTTGCCACGGGCCTCGGCATCGTGCGCCAGTCCACGGCCAACACCCTGTCGGTGGCCGATGGCGTCCGCGAGGAGCTCGAGGCCCTGAAACCCTCCCTGCCGCCGGGCACCACGGCGGAGGTTTCCTATGACGAGAGCCAGTTCATCAGCGCATCCATCAACGGCGTGCTGAAAACGCTGCTCGAAGGCGTCGGCCTCGTGATCCTCGTGATCCTGGTCTTCCTGCGGGACTGGCGCTCGACCATCGTGGCCATCGTGGCGATCCCGGTTTCGATCATCGCGGCCTGCATGGTGATGGCCTACTTCAACGCCTCCATCAACGTGCTGACGCTCCTGGCCGTCGTGCTCGCCATCGGCATCGTGGTGGACGACGCCATCGTGGAAATCGAGAACGTTCACCGGCGCATCGAGGAGGGCCAGCCGCCGCTGCTCGCCTCCTTCGACGGCGCGCGCGAGATCGGCTTCGCGGTGATCGCCACGACCGCCACGCTGATGGCGGTGTTCGTGCCGCTGGCGTTCATGACGGGCAACACGGGCCAGCTCTTCCGCGAGTTCGGCATCACGCTTGCCGCCGCCATCTTCTTCTCCGGCGTCGTGGCGCGCACGCTCACGCCCATGATGTGCTCGAAGCTGATGGTGCCGGCCCATGGCCGCATCCAGCGCATGACGGAGCCGTTCTTCACGGGCATGAACAATGTCTATCGGGGCATCCTGACCCGGGTGCTCAGGGCTCCCCTGGTGATCCTGGCGGTGGGCTTCGCCATTTCCCTGTCAGCCTACGGGCTCTTCCAGATGCTGCCGAAGAACTTCGCCCCCACGGAGGATCGCGGCGCCATCATCGTGCGCATCGACGCACCCGAGGGCGCGAGCCTGGACTACACCCGCGAGCGGGTGAGGGAGGTCGAGCGCCTCCTCCTGCCCTATCAGGAGCAGGGCGTCGTCTCCTCCATCACGAGCCAGGTGGCGCCCGGTTTCGCGCGCCCGTCGCCGGTGAATGCGGGCATGATCATCGTCCGCCTCGTTCCGTGGGAACAGCGGACGGTGAAGCAGCAGGACTTGGTGCAGGAGATCAACCGCAAGGTGGCGAACCTGCCCGGCGCGCGCGTTTCTCCGATCAATCCCGGCTCGCTCGGCCAACGCGGCCCCTCGAAGCCGATCCAGTTCGTGCTCGGCGGGCCGGACTACGACACCTTGCGCGAATGGCGCGATACCGTGATGCAGAAGGCCCAGGAAACGGGCATGTTCGTGAACATGGATTCCGACTACCGGGAATCCCAACCCGACATCCGGGTTCAGATCGACCGGCAGCGCGCCGCCGATCTGGGCGTATCCGTCGAGGATATCGGCCGGACGCTTGAGCTGATGTTCGGCGAGCGGGAGGTGTCCACCTTCGTCAGCCGCGGCGAGGAATACTCCGTGATCATGCGCGGACGCGCCGAGGACCGCGCGACGCCCAACGATCTCGCCAACACTTTCGTGCGGTCGACCAACGGCGAAGTCGTGCCCCTCTCGTCCTTCGTGACCCTGACGGAGTCGGCTGCGCCGCAAACCCTGAACCGCTTCAACCGGATGCGCGCGATCACCATCGATGCCGGGCTCAGGCCCGATGTCTCCATCGGCGATGCCCTCGAAACCCTCCAGGAGATCGTGCGGACGGAACTGCCCGCGGATGTGCGGATCGGCTACAGGGGGCAGTCGCAGGATTTCCGGGATTCCTCGAACGCCATCTACATCACCTTCGGCATGGCGCTGCTGGTGGTGTTCCTCGTGCTGGCGGCCCAATTCGAGAGCTGGATCAACCCCTTCATCATCATGCTGACCGTGCCGCTCGCCGTCACGGGCGGATTGGCGGCGCTCGTCATCACGGGGCAGTCGCTCAACATCTACAGCCAGATCGGCATGATCCTGCTCATCGGCCTGATGACGAAGAACGGCATTCTCATTGTGGAGTTCGCCAACCAGCTGCGCGAGCAGGGCATGTCGGTGTGGGACGCGGTGATCGAGGCTTCCGTGCTGCGTCTCAGGCCGATCCTGATGACGTCCATCGCCATGATCGGCGGCGCGATCCCGCTCGCCTGGTCGACCGGCGCCGGGGCCGAGGCGCGCAACGCCATCGGCACGGTAATCGTGGGCGGCGTCACCATGTCCACGCTTCTGACCGTGCTCGTGGTGCCCGCGATCTACCTGCTCCTCGGCGGTTACACCAAGCCCTCCACCTATGTGAGCGAGATGCTCGACAGGCTGCGCGT
Organism: Microvirga aerilata; assembly: GCF_016743775.1. Lineage (GTDB taxonomy): Bacteria > Pseudomonadota > Alphaproteobacteria > Rhizobiales > Beijerinckiaceae > Microvirga > Microvirga aerilata. The sequence goes on from NZ_JAEQMY010000101.1 coordinate 11,284, forward strand.
TCAGACCGGCCAGCGCGCCCATGGCGAGGACCTGCCGCGCCACACCGCGCCGCAGCCGCCGGCCCACCCGGCGGAGTGATCCTTGGCCCTGGAGCCCTGTCCACTGCGACGGAATGAGCTCTAGGGCTCAGGCTCGCCGCATTATTTGCGCGGCGAGCCGGACCCGCTTCGCCAAAGAATGCTCCGGCTCAGGCAGGCATGCAAAAAGCCCCGGCGAGACCGTCGCCGGGGCTTTTTCCTTGAAGCCGTGAAGTGAAGAACCGCGTTACGCGGCGACCTTGGAGGCGGCCTGGGTTACGGCGTCCACCACGTCGTCCACCACCCGGTTGACGAGATCCCGGTCGTCGCCTTCGGCCATCACGCGGATGACGGGCTCGGTGCCCGAGGGACGGATCACGAGACGGCCGCCGTTGCCGAGGCGCTCGCGCCCGGCCTCGATGGCCTTGATGACGGAAGCCTCCTGCAGGGGTTTTCCTGCCTTGTAGCGCACGTTCTTGAGCACCTGGGGCAGCGGCTCGAAGCAGTGGCAGACCTCCGAGACGGGCTTGCCGAGGCGCTTGACCACCGCCAGAACCTGAAGGGCCGCGATGAGGCCGTCGCCGGTGGTGGTGTAGTCCGACATGATGATGTGGCCGGACTGCTCGCCGCCGAGATTGAAGCCGTGGGCCCGCATGTGCTCGAGCACGTAGCGGTCGCCGACGGCGGTGCGGACGAGACCCAGGCCCATGCCGTTCAGGTACCGCTCCAGGCCGAGATTGGACATGATCGTGGCTACGACGCCCGGCTGCGACAGGCGGCCGTCGTCCTTCCAGGAGCGGGCGACGACGCCCATCAGCTGGTCGCCGTCGATCTTCTGGCCCTTCTCGTCGACGATCAGCACCCGGTCGGCATCGCCGTCGAGGGCGATGCCCACATCGGCGCGCAGCTCGCGCACCTTGCCGATCAAGGCATCCGGCGCGGTGGAGCCGACGGCGTGATTGATGTTGAAGCCGTTCGGCTCGACGCCGATCGACATGACCTCCGCGCCCAGCTCCCAGAGGGCTTCCGGCGCGACCTTGTAGCCCGCCCCGTTGGCGCAATCGACGACGACGCGCATGCCCTCCAGATCGAGCTGGCGCGGCAGGGTGCGCTTGGCGAACTCGATGTAGCGGGCCTGGACGCTCTCGATGCGCTTGGCCCGGCCCAGGGTGGCGGACTCGGCCAAACGCCGCGTCAGGTCGGAGTCGATCAGCGCCTCGATCTCAAGCTCCATATCGTCGTTGAGCTTGAAGCCGTCGGGCCCGAACAGCTTGATGCCGTTGTCTTCATAGGGATTGTGGGACGCCGAGATCATCACGCCCAGGTCGCAGCGCATGGAGCGGGTCAGCATGGCCACCGCCGGCGTCGGGATCGGGCCGAGCAGCAGCACGTCCATGCCCACCGACGTGAAGCCCGCCTGAAGGGCGGACTCGATCATGTAGCCGGACAGGCGCGTATCCTTGCCGATCACGACCCGGTGGCGGTAATCGCCGCGCTGCTGGAACATGAGACCGGCCGCCTGGCCCACCCGCAGGGCGAGGTCCGGCGTGATGATCCCGTTGGCCCGGCCCCGGATTCCATCGGTTCCGAAGTATTTACGCACGTGCTTTGTCTCCGCATTCCGTAGCGCCGATGCGCTCTTTGGCTTTTTCAAAGCAACCTCCCTATGGTCGGTCAAGGCTTTGAGGCCAATTCGCGCCATCACAAGTGATAAGCGATTGTTACAAGCCTTAAACCCTGCCCCGAGGAGAAACTAGACCTTTCAGGTAAACAAAAAAGAACGCCCGCTGCGGGAGCGGGCGTTCGAAAGGCTTTGGCGATATGGCGGCTTAAGCCTGCGGCTGTGGCTCCATGCCGCCGTCGCTCTCCCGCGGGCGGCCGCGGCCTGCGGTGGGAACGGCGGAGCCGCGCACCGGAGTGAGCGTGTCGCCGGTGTCCCGGATCGGGGGCTG
>NZ_JAEQMY010000102.1 GCF_016743775.1 Microvirga aerilata
AGCGGTGGGCCTCGCTTGCATGCGTCATGGCGCGACACCTCCGTGTCTAAGACAACGCACAAGGCCCGGCTGTAGTACTAAAGCGCTTTTGCTCTGGGCTTGAAGCCATTCGGGTGGGTTGCGCGTTAACTGGGATATGGCCCGGGAGGCAAGTCATGCCCCAGCCCTATTCTCCTGATCTGCGTGAGCGTGTTCTGGTTGCCTGTGCGCGGGGCGAGCTTCCTCAGGTTGAGATTGCCCGCCGCTTCCAGGTCTGTCCCGCCACCGTGTCGAACTGGCGCCGCCAAGAGCGTGAGGAAGGCCGGCGTGCCCCCAAGCCGCACAGCGGTGGCGTGCCCTCGCGGCTGGATGCGGCAGTTCTCGAGGTGCTGCGCCAGCTCGTGCTCGAAGACAACGACGCGCTGCTGCGCGAGTACCGCGAGCGCCTGGCCGAGCGCACCGGCGTGACGGTGTGTCTGGCGGTGATCTGTGAGGCGCTCAAGCGGCTCAAGCTGCGTCCCAAAAAAAGACCCTTCGGGCGACCGAGCAGGAGCGGCCCGAGATTGCCGCCGAGCGTGCGGCTTACCGCCAGCAGATGAGCGCGCTTCCTGTGGAACGCCTGGTGTTCCTCGACGAGAGCGGCGTTACCACCAAGATGGCCCGCACTCATGCCAGAGCCCCGCGCGGGCAGCGCGCCTATGGCTCCATTCCCCTTGGCTCCTGGCAGCGGCTGACGGTTCTAGGAGCACTGGCGTGTGAGGGCCTGAGCGCCACCATGAGCATTGAGGCGTCCACCTCCACGCCGGTGCTGCTGGCCTACCTTGAACAGGTGTTGGTGCCCAAGCTCCAGCAGGTGAAGCCGGATGCCATTCTGGTCATGGACAACCTGCGCCCGCATCGCGCCACCGAAGTGCGGGATTTGCTCGATCGGGCTGGGATTGGACTGCTGTACCTGCCGCGCTACTCGCCCGAGTTCAATCCAATCGAGCCCGCCTGGGGCAAGGTGAAGGAGCGGCTCAAGGCGAAAGCGCCACGCACTCTCGAAGCGTTGGAGGCGGAACTCAAACCAGCTCTCGACACCATCACCGCAAAAGACGCCAAAGGCTGGATCAGGCACGCCGGCTATGCTCTACGCTGAAACCAAAAGCGCTTCAACGAATGTTGTTAGGCCAGAGTTCTCCGACCCATCGAATTTCATACCATGAAAAAGTCCTTGTAAGTCATCTTCAGCTTCTTGGCCAGGATTGCGAACTCGGTCGCCTTGCTCTTACCTGACCCATCAGCATCGTAGTAGAGAACACCTTTTTTATTGTCATAGATGACGTAATCATTCTTGTCTTTGGCCTTGTAGCCAATGGAAAAGAAATCTTTCTTCAGCTGTTTGGGTTTTGTCAGCGAGCCGGCTCCTAGCTTTCTAAAAATCGCGTTATCTAACCAAATACTATCGTCTTTTGCGCTGAAGTCGAGGATCTTGTCGACGTTATTCTTTCGATGCAGCTTAGTGTTGAACAAGAATACGTCCTTGTCTCCTCCTCCTGATAACTCATCATTTCCGAACTTACTATTCATGATGTTCCTGCTGCTGTTGCCCTTGGTGCTACTGTCAAGCGCACCGCCAAAAAATGCAATGTTCGTGCTACCTGTCGCGAAAGTGTTGAGTGCATCAGTCGGCAAGGGGATGGCTGTCGAAGAATCAGCCGTCAGTATCATCAAGTCTTTTGCTTGGATGAATGCACTGGCCTCAACACCTTTCGGAATCGCAAAGCTTGCGATTGCTGCAGCAGAGGCACCACCCTTGCCGTCAGCATCCCAATAGAGGATTCTGGTAGCAGAATTGAAATAAAATTCTGCATGGCTCTTCGTTGCTGCCTTGCTCACCTCGAAGTAATCAGCACTAAGCACTCCCGTTTTTTCAAGCCCACGTCCGATAGCCAAACCGTAGTCATTGGCGAAGAGCCTGAGTTTATCGCCTTGTGCGGCAGAAAAGTCCGTTACCTTGTCATTACTGGCGGTGTCGGCACGACCGAACACAAAAATATCGGCTCCTAATCCCCCTGTCAGAATGTCCTTGTCACTCCCACCCGCAAGAACATCATCTCCGATACCGCCATCCAGAGTATCAGTTCCTACGTTTCCAAGCAGCGTATCCCGATCAGCTCCTCCCGAGATGCTGTCGTTGCCCAGAGTGCCAGAAATCGTCACGGCGCCACCCACCGCGCTCAAAGAAGAGATAGTGAGACCAGAAGCAAGTGAGGAAAAATTTGCCGCGACACTGTCCGCTACTCGAACGTTCTCCACTGCATTCAGCGATCCTTCGGCAAAGACCATTGTAGCCTGAACACAGACGGTATCGTTGCCCTCCCCCCCATCGATCAGCGACGGAGAAGCCCAGACCTCGATGTAATCGTTGCCCGCCCCTGCATAGACCTTATGGCCAGTCCCTATGTCGTAGAAGCTGTCGGCTCCGTCCCCACCGATGAACTCGGTTTTCGCAACGGCAGCCTCGGTGAGGAAAGTCGCGGTTCCGTTTGAATACAGGCTCGTCACATCGTTAGCGTACATACCAGCATTATTGGTGAAGGAGTAACTTGAATAAGCTTGGCCATTCATGCTGACGTGATGGATGTAGAGATTGCGGTCAGCTTCCCACGAGCCTCCCCAGAAATCGTCATAGTACTGAATGGAGATAGCGTGGGGACCGCTGCCGAAGTTTCCATGAATAACAATGTCTTGGTACTCGCCCGCGTTGTGAACGGCATGGGTCGTTTGGATATTGCCGACCTGCTGACCATTTACTGTTACAAGGAAATGCGGCGAACCTTGATATAAATCGGCTGATACCCGCAGTACCAAGGTGTCCTGCGAGACGGGGGCAGGAGGTGGGCTCCAAGATCCGCCCGGCACTACGGTGTAGGCTCGGATATAATCAATCTGCATCGTGGCCGGAAACTTAGTTGTCGCATCAGGGCTACCCGGCCATTCTCCTCCTACTGCCAGATTAGCGATAAGGTACATGGGCCTGTGCATGTCAGATGGAGTTACGACCTGAAACACCTCTTGCCCATCGAAGTACCAAGTGATGTAATCCGGCTGCCAATTAACCCCATATGTGTGGAAGCCTATGCTCATGTCCGCAACGTCAATCGCAGCGGATGTCTGGTAATGGCTCAGGTCAATTTGCTTTGTGCCGGTGAGTTGGCTGTGGACGGTTGTATGCAAGGTCGTGGTGTCATGACCCAACATTTCCATGACGTCGAGCTCCGGAGGCCACGTCCCATCCAGCGGCAGCAGCCAGAATGCCGGCCACAGACCTTGGCCCGAAGGCAGCTGCGCCCTTATTTCAAAGTAGCCGTACGTCTGGGCGAAGGAGTGGAATGTCGTTAACATTCCGGACGTGTAAGTCTGCCCTTCCAAGGCTGGCAGCAGGTCGGATGACGCCGGTGCGGCGGTGATGTGGAGCACGCCATCTGAAATACTATAAGGATTCGCCGAGCTCGTTGGTGCATGGTTCGGATTGACATACCACTGAAGCTCCCCGTTAGTGCCGGCAACTCCATTGGGCGCCCAAGGCCTCGAAGTATCCCACACACCCGAGTAGCCATCAAAAGTAGCTAAACTAGAAAATTCCTCAGAAAACGTCATAGACGATTGCATCTGCCCCAACCCTTGAAACGATTTTTATTTAATCCATCTATCTTTTAACGACAGACGTAACCTGACACTTTACACACTTGAGCAGTTAAACATTTCCTTTATAGCCAAGTGCGCATCGCAAATATTATAATTTTCTCCGGCCTTAACATATAGCCGTTATTTATGGCCAGCTCTACGCAGCTAGACAGCCTATATCGAAAGGCCTATGTGCCTGCCTGAGGGTGTTGCAATGGGTCGGACTGGGAGAGTGTCGATTCACGTAATCCGGATGTCGACCAAAGAACATCACGAGCGCCAGAAGGCCTTTGAGCGGCGGCGCTACCTGTCCGATTTGACTGACGAGGAATGGAACGGATCAGGCCCATTTTGACCAACCTGCCAAGCGCCGACGCAAGCCCACGGCGAACCTGCGCGAGATCCTCAACGTCATCTGCTAGAGCATCGGACGAGAAGTCGAACTCGGTGAGTTCAGCATCTCAGAGATGGTGAGCCCATCGCCGGATCGACCGAGGGTGCGTCCACTTGATGGTCCTGCGCTCTATCTCGCCCGCGCTGGCAATGGGTGCAGATCATTGGATGAGGACAGGAGTGGGTATAAAAATTATCATGGCACACGATCTTATCCTGAAGGGAATTGCGATCTTCTGCCAGGCGCATGGTGTGGTGGAGAAGCGGGCAGGCGGCTACTCGCTGCCCAGCCGACGAAGCGGCGCGTTTGTGGTGTGACTTCGCCTGCCGAACGATTTCTCAAAAGACTGTATCTGCCAACATAGAACAATGCATGTTACAATCCGAAATGTATCGTTCGCTTCGATACCTGTCTGTAGAGATCATTAGTCATCCCCCAACAAAAATAGTTAGCACTATGATGTCGGTCTCAAAGCAAATTTACGGATTGCTAATCTATATTCCGATACAGCGTATATTATGGATTGTTCAATAATCACGAAAACTAGATTGGCACTCATCCTTCATGCTCTTCTGTTGCCATCACACACGTCGGCTAACGTAAGAAGCGATACGGGCGTTCCGCATCAGTGCGGTCTAAAGCTTCGAGTGGGCCTCTATAGCCTCTTGTCCGCTGGCTTGCTTCAGGCACGCTGCCGTACCTTGCCAAACCAATCAGGACCGGCGTCTTAGCAGGATGGAGCCTCACTCCAAGCTCTGCGCCGGCTACACTGCGACGCTGATGCCTGCGTTCCGGCTGCGTGAAACCTCCGACAGTAAGTATCTATAAATCCCATTTACCATGTAAGAGTGTCGAGATCAGATGTAACTCATCGGAGGTATGACTGAGCTTGCATAGGAACGATGCCGTGGAACCCTTCCGTGACAGGCCTAACTCCTATCACCAGTGTTAAGTCCGCTAGTATTTGGAACAGAACTTTCTAGTTAGCATTTGTTTGATTGCCATTGGCAATCGCTTGGAGGCTAGTGCACCACCATGTCTCAAGCCAGTCGAATTCTTCCCATCCTTCTGTCTGGAGGCACGGGCACACGGCTATGGCCTCTATCGCGGGAGGCCTACCCAAAGCAATTGCTGCCGCTCGCAAGCAATAAAACAATGCTGCAGGAGACGGTAACGCGCGTTCTAGCCCCAACACATTTCGACCCACCTCTTATCATTGCCCATGAAGAGCATCGCTTCATCATCGCCGAGCAACTGCGTTCAATCGGCATTAGTAACGCTCGCATCATCCTAGAGCCACAAGGACGCAACACAGCTCCCGCTGCAGCAGTCGCGATGATGGTGGCCTTGCATCAGGACCCTGAAGCGCTCATCCTGCTGATGCCGGCCGATCACGTTATTCGAGACGTAGAGAAATTTCGTCAGGCCGTCGCTTTGGGAGCTGGAGCGGCTACGAAGGGACAGTTCGTTCTGTTCGGTATGAAGCCGATAGAGCCCGCCACGGGGTACGGCTATATCAAAATGGGCGACCCACATGCAGATATTCCTAGCGTCCACGCCGTAGAAGCATTTGTCGAGAAACCTGACCAGCAGACAGCGGAGCGTTATGTCAGCTCGAACAAGTATCTCTGGAACAGTGGCATTTTTCTTCTGCCCGCAAGGGAACTTCTTGCAGAATTCAAACGCCTTGAGCCTGACATACTTACCAGTGCCCAAGAGGCGTTCACAAGAGCTCGCCACGATATGGACTTCCTGCGCCTCGACGCTGAGGCATTTTCCCGTTGCCGTTCCATATCGATAGACCACGCTATCATGGAAAGGACCCAGCGCAGCGTTATCATACCGGCGGAGTTCGATTGGACGGATGTAGGCAGCTGGTCGGCTCTCTGGGATATCAGCCCGAAAGAGGCCAGCGGCAATGTTATTCTAGGCGATGTCATCGCAGAGGATGTAAAGATGTCCTACCTCCGCAGCGAGGGGCCGATGATTGCCGCCTTGGGCGTTGAGGATATTGTTGTTGTCGCGACGAAGGACGCTGTTCTCATTGCCTCCAAACAGCGTGATCAGGACGTAAAAGGCCTCGTTGAGAGATTGAGAGCGGAAGGCCGTAAGCTAGCAACCGAAACCGTGCGCGTTTACCGCCCTTGGGGCTTCTATGAGTCCATCCATGACGGCGAGCGTTTCCAAGTAAAACGGATTACTGTCAATCCAGGAGGCAAGCTCTCACTGCAGAAACATTTTCACCGGGCTGAGCACTGGGTTGTGGTCAACGGCACGGCATTGGTAACCCGCGACCAGGAAAAGATCCTGCTGCGGGAAAACGAGTCGGTGTTCCTGCCGCTTGGATGCGTACACCGCCTAGAAAATCCAGGTCGCCTCTGTCTAAACCTGATCGAAGTGCAATCAGGCCCCTATTTGGGAGAGGACGACATCGTTCGTATCGAGGATGTCTATGAACGCCAGTAGCTATTTGGATGAACACAGATCTGACCGCCGACGGAATGGGTGCCGTGTATGACGAATTGACCCTAGTCGAAATCTGATCCCCTGCTCTGGGAAAGGTTCCCATGCTGTTTCGTGAAGCGCTAATCGTCTCTGGCGGGTTTATGACTCAGCAGGTTGCGGTCTTCCTGACAAACATCATTCTCGCAAGGGGACTTGGCCCGGATGGCTTTGGCGAGCTAGCAATCCTCAAAAATCTGTCGACGATTATACTTCTGATTACGCCGCTCGGCCTCGATCTCGCGCTATTGAAACATGCAAGCCTTTATCGTGACAGGCCAGGGGAGTTAGGTACAATCACCGCGACGCTTCGCGCCGCTGTTATGTTGACCAACATCCTGATCGTTGTTTCAACCTATCTGTACTTCGGCGACATTCTGCAGAACTTCTATCCAGACACAAAGAACTTTGCCTATCACTGCACGATCACCCTGCTAGGCATATCCTTTGCTGCCGACCTGCAGATTACGGCTGCAATCTATAGGATTAGTGGAAGAATCACAGCCTATACGTACATTGTCTACTACGCTCAGCCCACGATACGAATGTTGTTCACATTCGCACTGATCCAGGCCGATTTTGGTGTTGACGCAATCATTTGGAATATAACGCTTACCGCATTTTCTACTTTTCTGACGATCGTGTGGCTGGATAAGAGAGCTAATTTCACTTACGCTGCTATTCCACTGGTGGATCTGTGGAAAAAAATCTCAAAAATACTTTCAGAATCTGTCTGGATGGCATTGTCGATAGCTGTCTATCAGATGATGCGTTTTGCAGATGTTATACTTTTAGGAGCCTTGGCGTCCGTCGCTGCGACTGGCCAGTACACTGCAGCGAGCAGCGTTGCGCAGATCATCTCGATCTACCCTCTAGCGCTTTCACAAGCACTCGGGCCACGCATAGCGGATTTGTATCAGCTTGGAGACATGGAGATGATTGCCGCGGAGCTTCGGCGCTATGTCAGGCTGGCTTCTATCCTCGGCGGTTATCTGTTCGCCGGCGTAGCCGTGTTCGGGGTTGATCTGGATCTCCTGTTTGGGTCGGAATTCCGCTTCTCGTTGACATTAACGACGCTGCTTGCGGCCGGATGGTATCTCAGCGCGACATTAGCGCCTTTCGGATATGTCCTATCCATGACGGGCAGGCACCGCATCGAGCTGGCGATCTTGCTTCTCGGTGCAGTTGTCCTCCTGGCCTTCCTGATCTTGCTGATTCCACTATATTCTGAAGTTGGAGCAGCACTTTCCGTTCTGATCTCGTTCGCGCTCGTCAACACCGTACGGTGCATATACGTCTTACGAGTTATCCGGCAAAGCCCATTGCTGCTTGCGCATCTTCTTCCGCCCCTTTTCTTTCTTTCGGCAGCCTTCCTTTGCCAGACTGTCGGGAACTATTTCGAAGTCCGCTCTTTCCTCATTCTGCTTCTGGAATGCCTTCTCTATACGCTCTGCGCTGCGGTTATCTATTTTGGCATCTTCGCTACAGAGGCGGAAAAGCAAAAGGTGCTGTTGAGACTCCGGACAGGGAGCCAGTAAGATGATGCATGTCGCGATACTCGCCCCACATTTTCCGGAGTACACGCTTGAGTACGCCAATAGTCTCGCGAAGCACTGCCGAGTGACTGTGTGCGTTGATGAAGGGCAGGTGAAAGCGGAGTACGGAGACCGCCCTCTACCGTGGCACGAGAACCTCGAAATCAACCTCGTCCGCTTTAAGAGCCTAATCGATCTTTGGAGGATCTCATATCTCATCGCCCGCAGAAGACCCACGATCGTACATTTCCAAGAAGCTGTCGGACCACGTCGCGGCTTCTTCAATGCCTTCATCGCCGGGATGATGAGGCCGGTCTCACATATTGCACTGACGGTACACGATCCGTCGCCCCATACAGGCAGTGACGAGCAGGCAGCCCGCCGAACCGCACGGTTTCGCAACTACGTACGGCGCAACGCCAATCTTGTGATCGTTCACGGTGCATTTTGCCTTGCGGAGTACAAGAATAGCGGCCCTCCTGCCAGTCAGACTGTCGTGCTAAGTGAGCATGGTTTGATATTGAAGCCCTCTTCGAAAATAGTCGATGCCCAACGATCCCCACACTCCACGTTACGGCTGCTCTTCTTTGGCAGAATGGAAGCTTACAAAGGCTTGGAGGTGATTTGCACTGCAGCCGAGATGCTTCACAAAGAGGGCCTCGAATTCGAACTCCTCATAGCTGGAAAAGGGACCGAACTCGATCGCCTAATGCCCCGTTTCGATCACCTCCCTGAGGTGCGAATCCGCAATGGCTTCATTCCTTCAGTTGATCTCATTGAGGCTATACAAGAGGCAGATTGCGTGCTCCTACCCTATATCAATGCGACCCAAAGTGGAGTTGCCGCGGCAGCTTTTGCAAATGGCCGTTACGTTATCGCGAGCAGGACAGGAGGATTGGTTGACATTGTCGAGCATGACGTTAACGGCTTGCTAATCGAACCCGGGAACCCACAGTCACTTGCAGATGCCATCAAGCGATTAGTGGGAAACCCCAAATTGAGATCCAAGCTGCGGGAGGGAGCTCGCCAAACTTCCGAGACGCTTCTCGATTGGGATAGGATTGCCACGGGGGTGTACGGAGCCTTCCGAAACTTGGCCTCGCTTCACAGGGGGAAATGATCATGCCCAGTTGTAGTGAGTGGCAATGATGCAAGGGCGGGGACGCAAAGGTGCATCAGGGTCGCACCCCTCGCCATGATAGGTTATGTTTGGTCTTCGAGGACGGTTGTTTCAGCGCTTGAGGAGAGTACACTATCCGCAATTTCCCTTGCCATTTTTGAAGCTAGAGTCCGACGTGTGGATTGCGCTTGCACAGAAGTAGCATGAAACTCCACCATTAAAATCTTGAGAGTGTAAGAGGCTGGGTCATGATAGGGCAATATGCTGAAAGCCTTAGAGTGGCGGACCCAATCCAAGCCTCGGCTAAGCCACATTTGGGCTTAGCAGTCTTCGCCCTCTACACCTTGCTTGGGTTCGTCATATTGGGGCCGTTTACCACCGTTGGCGCGGCCTCTATGGAGGGTGTAACGCTGGGATCAGTCTCTGAGTCGGGATCAGGCAGCCTGATGCGCCAGCTTGGCTACATCGGTGTTTTCTTTATCACGCTTACCGCGGCGCGGGTCCTCCAGCATCCTGGTCGGCTTCTGGCTCTGCCTCTGAGTCTTACATTGGCTTTGGGATGGTGCTGGCTCAGTTTGCTTTGGGCAGTCAATTCCGGCGTCTCTATGCGCCGTGTTCTGCTGACGACTATCCTGATCTGGTCAATTTTCATGCTCGTTCAGCAAATCGGGTTTAAAAAAACAATTTATGCAGTTCAAATAGCGCTGCTTCTAACCCTCGCGGCAAACTACGCTGCGGTCTTCGCATCGCCTAGTTTGGGCATTCACCAGACGGCCCAAATTGGAGACCCCGATCTCGTCGGGAGCTGGCGAGGAATAATGGTTCAAAAGAACCATGCAGGTGCGCTCTGCGCAATAACTATCCTCTTGTACTACTTCGCCCCCGACAAGATGAATTCTGCAGTTCGCTGGGGTGTGCTAGCTTTAGCGGCCTACTTTCTTTATCGTTCAGGATCCAAAACATCGTTGCGCCTCACTGTTCCATCTTTAGCTCTTGGATGGCTTTATACCTTCTACAGCCCTCGCTATTGGTACGTCGCGGTGGCGGGTTTGACCGGCATAACAGTAGCCCTGACATCGAGCATCGTAGCGTACTGGGATAACCTGGTAGCAACGTTCAGTCGACCGGACGCACTGACTGGTCGAGGACAGATCTGGCCAGTACTGATTGCCTACTGGAGCGACAACTGGCTCTTAGGATCTGGCTATGGCTCCTTCTGGAACATTGGCCCCGAAAGTCCCATTTACCAATACGGTACAGGCTGGGTTGTAAGGCTCGGACAGGGACATAACGGTTACTTGGATATGCTTGTGCAGATAGGGCTACCTGGCCTTGTTTTAGCAGTGTGTGCTCTTTTTATCTCGCCCCTGCTGAGGCTTCTAACAAGCTACACAATCATACGTCGTGATGGAGCTCTTCTGATTGCTCTGTTGCTGTTCGCGGCTGGACATAACATGACGGAGTCCACCCTGCTCGATAGGGACACCATTGTTCAGGTGTTCTTGGCGCTGACCGCCGCACTAATAGGGGTGGCACAGCCGCCGAGTCGCGGGAGCTAGCGGCACGACCGCTCTTCCGCAAGATGTTTAGAGGTGTACCCTACTAGGGTCATTGCTGAATCGCAGCGCCGTTACAGTTATAAGTTAATACCAGCGTCACAGGCCCTAGCCGGGTGAACATAGCTTGCAATAATGACAAAGCCAAAATCCGACTCATCCTCTGGTCAGAATGTCAGTGCTGCAGAGCATAAGGGACACCCGGCTCAAGAGCTGCTGCTGAACAAAGTAGCTACTGGTGGAACTCACACCAAGTTGACATGGCGTGAGGACATCCAGATTCTGCGCGGGCTCGCCGTTCTCATCGTTGTGATCGAGCATGCGAGGTTCCCGTTCCTCCCAGGCGGCTTTCTCGGAGTAGACATATTCTTTGTCATCTCCGGCTACCTCATGACCGGGCTCATTGTCGATGCGCTCGATGCCGGCCAGTTTAGCTTCAAGGAGTTCTATGCTCGACGGATCAGGCGCCTTTTCCCCGCAGCATACTCAACCATCATTGTTACGCTTCTTGCGGCGGTCTTTCTGCTCGACCCCCTTGAATTTAAGAACCTTGTAGCGCAGGCTGCAGGTGCTTTTACATTCACGATTAACTTTGTTCTTTGGCAACAGGTTGACTACTTCAACAGTAGTGCAGGGCTGAAGCCGCTCCTTCATCTTTGGTCCCTTTCCGTCGAAGAACAATATTATATCGTGCTGCCGATCTTATTGTTATTTTGCCCGGCGCGGTTTCGCCTGATCTTGGCAACTGTGCTCGTACTCATCAGCGGCGCTCTTTGCGCCTACTTCGTGCAACGCAGTCCATCAGCCGCATTCTACTTCCTGCCATTTCGCGCCTGGGAACTCGGAATAGGATCAATTATTGCTCTATGGGCGCGCCGAGGAATCAAGGGTCCTCAGCCTGGCTCGATCCTCTGGATGGGCTGTATCGCTATCCTCCTCTTCGTTCCCATTTTCTTCGATGAGAGAGGACATCCGGGACTAGCTGCGACACTTACTTGTTTTGCGACCGCCGCGCTCATCTTGTCGCCCTCGTCTGGCGGGTCTGCTGGGCCGCTTACACCACTGGCGCGGATTGGGGACCGTTCATATTCGCTGTACCTCGTGCATTGGCCGGTCTTTGCTTTCGCAAACAACATGTATGCCGGAGCAATTCCCGGGATCGTGACAGGGTTGCTGCTCGTAGTGTGCGCGATCTGGATGGAGGCGCAGTACCATTTAATCGAGCAGCGGCTCCGCAAATTCAGCTTCCATGCACGAACTATAAGTGTTTTGGTAATGATCCCGGTCTTTGCTACCGGTCTTGCGGTATGGTGGAGCCGCGCTTCCACGCCACCGAACCATAATTTTCAGGCAAATGTCGGCTTGAGTGCCGAATGCTCGTTCGGAAACCAATTCTTCGCCAAAGCGGCCTGCCAGAGCAGTGCTCAGCCTAAAACCTTGGTGTGGGGCGACTCATTCGCTATGCACTTGGTCAATGGAATTGTCGCGACCAATGCCGATGGCGTACTCCAGGCCACGAAGCCGGTCTGCGGGCCTTTCCTTGGATTAGCACCAATGAACGGCGCACAATATAAGCAGTCTTGGGCTACAGACTGCATGCAGTTTAATCAGTCCGTGATTGATTATCTAGCCGCGCATCCGGAAATAAGCATAGTGGTTCTGTCCAGCGCCTTCTCCCAATATGTGCCTGAAGCTGAAGCCATTCACTGGCAGACCTTGGTACAGACGCCAGCTGGTCTTCAGCAACAGCAAGCCAGCATCGAAGCTTTGCAGGAGAGCATAGCCAAAACGGTAGATGCCGTGCACAAGCTTGGGATGCGTATCGTTCTGGTTGCTCCGCCCCCGGCATCAAACTTTGATATCGGACGCTGCTGGCGGCGGGTCAGTTCAGGCCTACCCACGATCTCGCCTCCAGACTGCGGTTTCACCCGCGTGGAGTATGAGGAAAAAAGGAAGCCAATCCTTAGCTTCCTTCGCAGAATAGAGGAGCAGGGAGTCGTAGAAGTTATTTCATTCGACCAATTCCTCTGCAACGGCGGTATCTGTCGGACGCGCTTGGGTGAGACGGCGCTCTACACTGATGGAGCTCATCTCAGCCCAGAAGGGTCTCGCCTCGTTGGACAACAAATGGATCTTGGGCGCCTTATCGAAGGCTATGCACGCTAGTGCTCCCAATGATCCTGCGCTGGGGCGGCAGTGAATTCTAAACCCATGTCTCATCGGAAGAAAGTAAGCGGTGTTCTGGACCCACCTTACGTTTGCATGTGTGAGGGACGAGACTGACGGCCTCTGTTTGGAGATCGTTT
>NZ_JAEQMY010000103.1 GCF_016743775.1 Microvirga aerilata
GAACCGGCGCCTGCTGCAGGAGGTGCAGAGCCTCCATGCTCGTCATCAGGGGCGTTATGGCAGCCCGAGGATGCACGCAGCCTTGAGAGCAGAAGGCCACCGGGTCAGCCGCGGCCGGGTCGAACGGCTGATGCACCGGCATGGCATCCGGGCTTTGGGCCGACGCCGCTTCCGGCCGACCACGACCGACAGCCGACACTCCTTGCCGGTTGCGCCTAATCTCCTGCAGCAGGAGTTTACCGTGTCCGTGCCCAACCGCGTCTGGCTCGCCGACATCACCTACATTCCCACTGGTGAGGGCTGGCTCTACCTGGCTGCGGTGCTGGATCTTGCCACCCGGAAGGTGGTGGGCTGGGCGATGCGCGATCACATGCGCACCGAGCTGACCCTTGGCGCTCTGATGATGGCCACCCAGCGGCAGCGACCAGGTCCTGGTCTCATTCATCATTCGGACCGCGGCAGCCAATATGCAGCCGAGGCCTATGCCCGGGAGTTGGCCTCCATGAAGGCCAAGCCATCGATGAGCCGAACAGGCTGCTGCTATGACAACGCTCCCATGGAGTCGTTCTTCCACTCCTTGAAAGTGGAACTGGTCCACCAGCGGAACTGGGCGACGCGCGAAGAGGCACGGCGGGATCTGCTCGGCTACATTGAGAGCTACTACAATCGGCAGCGCATTCATTCGGCACTCGGGTATCTCACGCCCGAACAGGCCGAGCGGAAAGCGAGCTAACCCGGTGTCCACCCAATCGGGGGAAGATCAGTTAGATCGTCGGACGATTAAGTGGACGCACCCGCGGTCGATTAGGCGATGGGCTCACCACCGCTGAGATACTGAACTCACCGAGTTCGACTTCTCGTCAGATCCTCTAGGGCTAATGATTTGGCTCCCTTGATCGACGAGCTTGAGGCTCAGGGCATAACTTCTCTTGGAGCCATAGCGCAAGCATTAAACGAGCGGGAGATACCGACAGCAAGAGGCGGAAAGTGGACGCCAATTCAAGTTAGTAGAACCCTTTACAGGCTTTCTCGCTAGCGGCTACCGTGATCCACGGATGTTGAGCCGCTACACTCACCTGAGGCCGGGAAAGGTGGCCGAGAAATTGGCGAAGGCGACCACCAAACAGCTTCAGTGTGCCGCCGCACAGACCCATCCAAATGATCTGTTAAGCTAAGGCCGTTGCTCCCTGAACTTACCAGCCCCATCAGATAAGCCATCCTGGTGGGGCTTTTCCGCTTTCTTGCCGATCGTTTCAGACGGCCCAACGTGCGCCTTGTCCTTTCCCTGAATGGCACGGTCAAAAGCAGTTCACCCGCCTCGCCCACAATCTCAACCACATAGCGGCCTTGCTGATCGGAAGTCAGATCACCCCAATACGGGACAACATCCATAAAGACTTTTGCTACCCTCCGAGCGACGCGCTGAGCAGCATCAACATCGGGAAGGCTCAGGGTTTCAGGATACTGGACCCTATGGCGTTGGTTGTAGAGAACGAGGCTGTAGCGCGGCATGATGGAAGGACATAAGCCAACAAGGCTTCACCCGCAATCTGCCCATAGGTGTTATTTGAGAGCCTCAGGAGGGACTTACCCATAGGGGAATGGTCGCTCGCTCAGCATCCTCTTGGGAGGCATGGGTAAGTCTTTGTACGTTTCTCCAAGGACTACTTGTTTGATCGTCTCCCCTCGGACTCCATGATCCCGACCGAGCTTGCTGAACTCCCGCTCCTCTGCGGCATACCTCCACCGAGCTTCAAGAACTTGCTCCGTACCCAGCTTGCGTCTGCGGATTGGCACGGCAAATCTCCATGAGAACCAAAAAAGAACACTTCATAGAGCCTGATGGTTCGTCTATGGGCTATCAGGAAGTCTGTGGAGAATGGGGATAGAAGCTTAGACTGACCAAGCTATTGTACCCAAAGGAACGACTTGGTGACCCGGCGACGCTCCAATGTTGAGCAGAGATGTTCACCTGAGGCCCGGAAAGGTGGCTGGGAAACTGGCTAATGCGACAGTAGGCCAACATCCAAAAAAAGAGCCTGATGGCACGATACCGTCAGGCTCTTGAGTTTATCAGAGGGACCAATGAAGTTCATGAGGCCAACGGCCAAGCCTCTTGCGAGTTCCCTACTAAGCTCACAGATCGGCAAGATACTTGGCTACAACCAACACCAGCACAATGAGAGCCAAGGCTCCAATTGCCAACGGCCCTTCGGCATGAGCGTCGAGCAGCTTCCAGATACGCAGCGACAGGCGAGGTAATCTCATTCTTGTTCTCCCTAGTCATACTTTCAAAGTAACACGGAATGAGAACAAATAGAGAACATTCTTGTTGAGCTGTAGATGGGTGTGGATAGCCAGTTTCCAGCGTCGCTACGAGTTTACAGGAAATCTTCGGCTTCTTGAGGTCAGAGAAGCTGGATAGCCTTACGCTTGTTGAGCCTTAGCAATCTCCGGCTGGTTGACCACTCGCTCGGTTCCTAGCTTTGGACTTTTGATTCGGTATTTCGGCATACCATCAGCGTCGACGGCGAGGAGGCGAACAACTTCGTATACACCCTCCTGTCCTGTTTGGTCGGAGAACTTTCCTGTAGCACGTACGAGTTGACCGACTTGGAAGGTATGCAGCATCAGACGCTCCTGCTTGGGCGAGGGAGCCATATAGCTGAGCAGTCACGGGAAAAGCCACTTGGCTCTCGCTGCCAGCTAGCAATTGTGGCTTGAATATGGCCCAGCTTCGTAGGAAGATGATCATGGTGGGTTTTTTGGGACTGACCGCCACCAGATAAAGAATATCGGCAGCACCTTTTGGATCATTCCTATGAAGCTTCTAATCGCCTTTGCTTTCGGTGCAGCCTTTGTTCTTTCACCGCTGGCTTCAATCTCTACTGCAAACGCCTGCACGAACTCATACGACACTGCAAAGGACGGCTCTAACTGTGGTGGCCGTGCGGCTGGTTGCAAGCAGGGTGGCCGCAGCGGAAACTGCTAAGCCATCAGTAGCAATCGCTTTGAACACGCTGCCCGTGGGTTCACCCTGCGGGCATTTCTATGATGGTATATGTAAAGCGCAACGAACCCACCTCCTAAGGTACTGCTACTCTCAATGAAAACAGCCTATCTCATCTTTGCTGGCTTGATAGTGTCAGCAACGCCAGTCCTCGCAGAGCCGTTAGTTGGCCGCGCATCCGTAATCGACGGGGACACTCTTGATATTCGCGGAACACGCATCCGCCTTCATGGTGTTGACGCACCTGAGAGTGCTCAGATGTGTCAGAGCATGGATGGACAGACATATCGCTGCGGTCAAAAAGCAGCTCTCGCTCTCTCCGACAAGATTGCCACAGCAAACGTCTCTTGTGAGCAGAAGGACACTGACCGTTACCAACGGATCGTGGCGGTTTGCTCTGTAAAGGGTGAGGACTTGAACGCATGGCTCGTTGAGGAAGGATATGCCCTTGCTTATCGCCAGTACGGAACAGAATACGTTTCGGAGGAGGATAAGGCTCGGGCGAGGAAGCGGGGAATATGGGCTGGCACCTTCACTTACCCTTGGGATTGGCGGAGAGGCAAGCGGGATAACAACTCATCTGCGGGGATTCCTATCTTGAACAGAGCAGCAGAGAAGACCGCTGAAAGGCCGGACTGCAAAATCAAAGGGAACATCAACCAAAAAGGCGACCGGATTTATCACCTTCCTGGAAGCCGTGATTACGAACGGACAGTTCTGAATGTAGCCGCTGGTGAGCGATGGTTCTGTTCTGAGGAAGAAGCGACGGGTGCGGGCTGGAGGGCTCCAAGGCGATAAAAAAGCTCGCCGAGATAGCTGATGGCTCACTCTCACTGGATGTTGCCACCCGCGACTACATCAGGACGAACTTAGGGTTCCGATGGTTCCCGATGGAGAGCGGCAAGGCTGCCTTCTGGAACTTGAACGGAAGCTCCAAAAGGGTGAGGCGGGATGTGGGAAGCCGCTGTTGAATCCCACCTTGAGATGATCCGCTAAGTGAACGCACGTGAACTCCAGTCGTAACTGCAGGGACACGCAAACCGCATTGTAGTAGAAAAGAAGAGGATCCTCTCTACCGCCACCTACCAGCTCGGCCCTCGCGGGTTAGCCACTCGCGTTTGCGAACTTTCCCAACCGCAGAGCCATTTGAGTACGTCCTGACAGAGCTACGGAACTTGAGCTTGGAGAAGCAAGAGGAGGGCGAACGATAGGTAAAGGAGTTCATTATGATTGCCTCATTGTGGGTCAGGCGATCGTCCTCTGTAGCTCTACGATACCTTATGCCTCCCTCAGTTTCACCGTCAGGTACGAACATCTGGACAATACACCAAGACTCTGGTCGCTGAAACTTGACCTCCCTGTAGTCGCTCAGCACCATGACGAAAAAGCCAAATCGTTCGCGGACGCAAAACAAGCCAACAGACGCACCCGGCTTTCGGTCACCGGTCCGCATCAGCATTGATCACGAGGCACACGCTGCGCTCAACAAACGTGCCATCGCCGCCCAGGTCGGAGTTGGTGTCCTGGCAGGCTGGATCGCAAGCTGGCTGGTCGGCGGATCAGGTCTCCTTCAGTACGTGATCACCGGGCTTGCTGGATCGCTCATTGGCGGCTTCCTGCTGGAGCGGCTCAGCATTGATCTGCGCATCAGCAACCCACTGGCACATCGCATCGCCGCTGCAACTCTGGGAGCTATGATCATTGTCATAGTGGCTCGTCTGATAGGATGATGGGTAGTCTCACTCATGATGGAAGGATTTAAGCCCAAATCGCTGTCGGATCGTACGTTCAACGCCTATTTCGCCGAAACGGGTGGCAGCGGGACGGGTGGTAGACAGTAGGCATTATACCCTTTGTCCCGCATATCGCTGACCAGAATGACCGCCTTCCGGTGGTTAGTTCGAGAGCCTTGCTCTCGTCAGGCGTCCGGTCGTAGGTGCCGTCCTTATAGCCGCAGAACCAGCCCGGCTTGGTCGTATCCTTAAACCGGCAGTAATCGAATGGGAACCTGTCGATAAATATCTTGTGCACGTGACGGCTCGTCCTACCCGATCAACATGGTGCCATAGCTCGGTCTCTCGCCTGAATAGCGCGGGAGCAGGAAATCTCGTTTCGTGTGGGGTACATTTCAATGATCAGTGAGCACCAGTGCTGCTCGTATATATCACCCACGCAGGTAGCTCCGACAAGTGCAGGAACGAACGCGGCAGGGTAGAAAGGTCTTCAACAAAGCTGACAGCATTTCGACCCAATGTTCACCTACCATGCCTCTGCTTCTGCATAGAGAGGGGGAGGTCGGAATGGAGGCCATCATGAGTGTCTTCCAGATGATCCGGAGCATTCTGGTGGACCTGCTCTGGTACGGAGTAACTCAATGGTTCGGGCGACAGTTTGTAAAGACAATGACGGAAGGTCCTGACCTCGACGACTGGCAGAAGGCTCTCGATGAGAAACTTAAGCAGGAGCCGGTGGTTGATCCATTGCAGGAACCCGGCTCCTCGCCAGGGCTACAGAAAAGTAAGGACTAAGGCTCTGAATGGATTGCTCAGAGGAGCATCGGAGTGGCGAGTTCGGCCAAACCACCGCCAACTGTGCCAGAGGAAAGTTTAACCGGGCAGTGCTCAGATTCGGACTGCTCCTCAGTGCAAAGACATCGTGAGGCCGAATGACCGAAGCTCGCACACATATGGCCCGGGTTACGCTCCAGGATGAGCCGACCATCTACCGGGAGATCGAGGTCGAAAGCCGTAAAACGCTCAGCGATCTGGCCGAGGCCATCGTCCACGCGTTTGGCTTCGAGTTCGACCACGCCTTCGGCTTCTATTCAAAGCTCAAGGGCCAGGACGTGATGCGTTCCCAGCCAAAGTACGAATTGTTCGCCGATATGGGTGAGAGCACGGAGGCCAAGAGCGTGGAAAAAACCCGCGTGGCCGACGCCTTCCCCGACGTGGGCCACAAGATGCTGTTCATGTTCGATTACGGCGATGACTGGCGGTTCATCGTCGAGGTCATCGGCCTGGGCCAGAAGGCGGCGAAGACCTGTTACCCGAAGGTGCTCAAGAAAGTTGGGAAGGCTCCCGAGCAGTATGGCCCGTGGGAGGACAATGACGAGGATGATGGAACCTGACCCCGTTCCGAAAACAGATGTTTGCGAACACGCTCCTGGTCGATTCCTGAATGCCCGAAAATTCCAGGGTTTGCGATATGAACCGGCGGCAGGCTTGCCGGAAGCTCTCGGGCGTCTTCTGCTCGCCAAAGCCGAACACATCGACGCCCTGTTCTCGGATGCGACCTGCGAGGCGCGTGAAGTCGCTGTCGGACGATACAAGGCAGAAGCCCTCAAATCGTCCCCTGTGCAAGAGGTCCATAGCATCGATCACGAGAGCTATGTCGGACCCGTTCTTACCGGTCGTATAGGCGAACTGCTGCTGCGGGATGATCGTATGCTTTGCGAGAATGTCGGCCCACGGCTTCAGGCGTGCGCCTGAGAAGTCGCCGTAGATGCGCCGCACACTGGCTTCCCTGATCTTGGCAATCTCCTCAAAGAGGCCATCCGCAATCCGTGGGGAGGCATTATCGGCATCGATCAGGATGGCAAGACGGACCGACCGGGGTTCTGGCATTGATAAGCTACTCGGTGCACTTAAGAGGTTACTTACCCGACCATAACAGAAGAGACTGTGCAGGATGAAGTTCCTTGGGCGTCAAGGAGTCGTGGCTTTGCGCTCATGCACAGAAATCCTGCCTTGTTTCCGCCGTACATAGTTATAGCATCAAATGATAAGCTTAGAGGCTAATATAACCCTATGAAGAAACTCACCTTTGTCGTTGACGAACAGGAGTTGAGTACCATCCGTGCCGCCTTTTTCCTCCTCCAGGAGCAAGTCGATGCCCTCCCGGGGGACCTTGCTGAAATGATATCCGAGCATGGAACACCGATGACGGAGGTAGAGATTGAGCGACTCAGTCTCCATTTGGATGAGCAGGCAGGCGGGCCACGTGGCTCTGCGGATCACGAAGTGCCCCAAGGCACAAGGGTTGTTGAGGTTGAGCGGTTTCCCGTAGCCGCAGTCGCCCGAGGTTCTGCCTAAGTGTTCCCCCATCGTCAGTGGCCTTGACTGAGTTTATGCTAGTGCGGCTGAGAACTCCAAAAAGGCATTCCTGCGAGGATGCTCGCAAAGGATTAGAACGTGCCCGCACAATCTACAGCTACGATCCAGGACGCATTCCTGAAGCATGTGCGCGCCAACAACATTGATGTGACGATGTTTCTCGTCAACGGGATCAGGCTGCAAGGCCGGATCAAGCGGTACGACAGCTACACGGTCCAGCTTGTGAGAGGTGATAGCTCTCAGATTATCTTTAAGCATGCCATCTCGGCGATCAACCCAGCCGAGCCGGTCGAATTGATGAGAGCTAAAACGGATCAAGGCCAATCTGAGCCAGTGCTGAGCCCCGGCGGAAGCAATGCGGGGTAGGAGCGGTCAAGGTGCCGGGTCGGGTTCTTGTGAAGCGTGGCCTTGCCTGTCAGACTCCTGTGGTTTGCTCACCGGAGGTTGACAATCATGGTCCGCTCCTTGGTAAGGCTGGCGCTTGCCGTTGCGATGCTGCTGCCCGTGGCT
Organism: Microvirga aerilata; assembly: GCF_016743775.1. GTDB lineage: Bacteria > Pseudomonadota > Alphaproteobacteria > Rhizobiales > Beijerinckiaceae > Microvirga > Microvirga aerilata. Next base: position 7,633 of record NZ_JAEQMY010000103.1, read on the forward strand.
GGGCAAGCCGATCATGACCCATTAGCCGACCCGCCGCCGCGCTCCACAAGCCAGAAGCTGCCTGCCATTCCAACTCTCGACCGTTCAGCCATCACCGTGTCTGGTCTGTCCTCTGGTGGCTTTTTCGCGCATCAGTTTCATGTTGCCTTCTCTCATCTGGTGAAGGGTGCAGGGATCATCGCAGGCGGACCGTTCGGCTGTGTCGAGAGCATTCCCAATCCATGGTCGCCCTTCTGGCCAGCACCCCTGGATCGGGTTTCAGCGGCAGTGGTGGCCTGTACCCACTACTATGGTGACCGCTACTACGGCCTTCGTCCTTCGCCACCAAAGAACGAGGACTCTCTCAGGGTCATCAGAGAGGCGGCAGACCAGGGTCTGATCGACAATCCGTCCCATCTCGCGGACAGCCGGGTTTGGCTGTTTCACGGCAAGAGCGATGCCATTGTCCCGCTCCAGGTGATGGAGACGCTCAGGCAAGTCTACGACACCCTTGGGGTTCACGGCTCAAAACTTCAGTTCGACCGTAACCAGACCGGCTCTGCGGCCAATCACGGCATGCCGGTCAGTCGATTTGCTGGGGAGAGCAAGTTTCCCATACGAGAATGCAGCGAACACCAGCCGCCGTTCGTCATCCAATGCGACTATGAGGCGGCTGTGATGCTCCTGCGCCACCTCTATCCCGATGACTTCAAGCCAGCCTCGGATGATCCTCATCGCGACGGGACCCTGGTTGCCTTCAATCAATCGGAGTTCTTCAATGCAAGCAACGCGAGCGTCAGCCTTCACGGCGTCGGTTACCTGTATGTCCCAGCCTCATGTGCCGCCGAGCCGTGCCGCCTGCATGTTGCATTCCATGGCTGCAAGCAGGATGTAGCCAGCGTCCACGACGACTTTATCCGGGATGCAGGTTATAATCGTTGGGCTGCAAGCAACAACATTATCATCCTGTATCCGCAGGCGACGGCGTCAGCGGCAAACCCGAACCGGTGCTGGGATTTCTGGGGCTACAGCGGGTCGAACTACTACGGCCAGAACGGGCCGCAGATGCGAGCGGTGAAGGCCATGATAGATCGCCTGATCGGCCAGTCCCCACAGCAATGAGACCTTGATAGCTGGTCCGAGCCATGGAGGCAGGTTTTACTCCGGACGCTTGTGCTCCGAAGGCTTCTGAGACCTTGAGGCCAGCTTACGGAGCATCAGGCTGATGCTCCTTGGCGCGCTGGCGTTCGCCACCGTCTTCCGGCTTGGTAGCATGGCGACCGTTCCGCACCATCAACCCGCTCCTAATGCAACTGCGTCCGCTCTCGCGAGCTTAGCTATTATTTCAATTTGTTCGCAACGGGTAAAATCGCAACAGGTTCTATGAGCCTTTTTGGGAGTAGGCAGCAGCAGACGAATTGATTGCTAACCAATCTTTGCGTCTGACGGGGTTCAATCCAAAATCTACTTCGTTTCGGAAGTCCGTAGCTTGATGTGAACTAACGTAGGTTTATTTGGTAGTTGGCACTCCAAGGAGGCCACTTCGATCTGATGCTCTCGCGCTTCCATGTTCACCTGAATAATGGCGAGGACGTGATCCGCGATGAGGAGGGCATTCTGGTATCCGACATTGATGCTGCGCTGATAGCAGCGATGGAGGTGATCCAAAAGCTTCGAGCCCAGGATGATGTGTCAGCCGCAGAGTGGCAAGGGTGGAGGCTTGAGATCACGGATGGGGCTGGCAAGGTTACGGAGAGCCTCTCTCTCGACGATCCACTTTCAACAAAGTCGCTGCGGGATTAGAGATAGAGCCCCTGAACTGAACCAGCAGAGAGCGTCTACTGCATAGGAGCAGACACCAGTTTTTGATCTTACGGACATTCTACCGAGATGAGCCTGGGCCTTTGCGTAGGCCGGCAAGCGTAAAAGCAAGCCTGCGACGACACGCTAAACTATCCGAAAGAGCAAGCACCCTTGTCGGGTAACCGACAGACAAGAGCATCCGTCTCCAGTACCTCCCGACACGCCTTCAGCAGCCACCCAGTCACAATCTGCCGCCAAGCACCTGAACTCCCACGTAAAGAGATCAGGACCTGTGACATGGCCAACATGTGCCGAAGGAGAATAGTTTAGGGATGAACGTTTTTTGAAGATTGGTACGTGCTGAGCTTGAGCGCCTCGAAAAAGGTGCGGCTCAGCACAGCCATTCGAGGGTCGTAATGCAAAACCAACACCACGTATCCTCGGCGCTCAACCGCCTGATCATCGGTGCAGATCGAGCCATTGATCTGCATGGTTTGTTGCAGAGCACGTCATGCACCCTGTCCAACCTCGACTTTGAGCATCAGCATGAGGTGCAGCGGGTAGAGCGCGGCAGGATCGATCCCGCGCTGAAGAGGCAGATCATCGACAGCCTGAAGCGACGCCATCGCGAGCGGCGTCAGCCTTACGTGGCGCTGATTGCCGAACTCCAGAGCCACCTCTCATCCGCCATGTCGGACGAACTTCAGGCAACAGGCTGATCCGCCCATATGGGCCGCGACTTTCGAGCGCCCTCATGGGCGCTTCTCTTTTGCCTATGCCTGATCCCCTCCAGTGCAGTTGAGTCAAGGTTAGTCGTCTACATAGCTTACGGCCAAGCTTAGTCACGCTGATGTGATTGAAGAGCAATCGTAGAACTTTGGGATTACTGATCTTTGTCTGAATCACGACAGACAAACCTCCTACGATATGTTTATATTTCCTTAACATCGAAACCCGACCAGGGAGCACGGATGACTGCGCAACCGCTGACGCTTGTACATAATTACACATCTCAGTCCGCTTCAGCCGTTTCTACGGCTCTGATCTGTGACAGCTTCCTTCTTCGGTCTGGGCTTCAGCACATCCTGCGGGACACGCCGTTTGCGATTGCCGAGACGGCTCCTGTGACTGGTCCAAAGCGCCTCCACTATTGTACCCTTAACACTGGGTTGGTGATCATTGAAGCCACCCAGAACACCGCTCGTGTGCTTGAGGTGGTTAGACAGGTGAAAGAGCGGTCGCCACAGACCCGAGTCGTTGCTCTGGCTGATCAATTTGACCTCAGCTTCGTGCGGACGGCACACGAGGCTGGCGTGATCGGCATCTGCCTAACCGCCAGTGGCTCTGAAATTCTAATCAAGGCGCTCGAACTGGTCATGCTTGGAGAGATTATCCTACCCTTTGAGGTCGCGCGCTCGATCACGGACAGGGCTCCCCAGGACCAACCGCTCCAGGAGAACATGATAGAGCCAAGGCTTTCTGATCTGAAGCAATGCAAGCTCTCGGCGCGAGAAGCGCAAATCCTGGGCTGCTTGATGGAGGGTGCACCCAACAAGGTTATCGCTCGGAAGTTCGACGTGACGGAAGCCACGGTGAAGGTCCACGTCAAGGCGATCCTGCGCAAGATCGGCGCGGCTAATCGTACCCAAGCGGCAATGTGGGCAAGCGAGCGTCTGCCCCGGCAAGGTAGACCTTTCATAGATGGCTGAGGTGGTTACGACCGAGGTTGCGATTGGAGACAAGGTACGTGTCCAGTTCCATCCTCCGAACCCGATGAGGAGCTTTTGCGAAGGCATCGTGAGCCGGGTGGATGTGGCAAGTCCAGAAGGACGCTTCTTCGTGATGGAAGTCACGCACGAGGTTATCCTCGACCGAGAGCACCGGATCAGACCCAGCTTCCAGGATTACGTCTGCTATGAATGCCAGAACGATTTTCCAGGTCGGATTGAGGTAATCTCAACCGCAGCAGAGGCTGTGGAGAGGGAACACACACCTGATCCAATCTTGGGAGAACCACCAGAAGTGCCCGAGCAGCCTCCGTTGGACTTGGAGGACCACATGGAAACTGAGGTCGAGCCAGCATCTGAAGCCGAGGCGGATGATCAACCAAGTCAGGTCGAAGTTGAGCGCCAGGAGCCTCGCAGGCGGGGCGGTTTGATCGAAAGGCTCTTCGGGTGACAGAGTAAGTGATCATACCTCTATCCGAGTTTGACACGATTACTGGTTAGCGTTTGTCGGGTTCCAGACAGACAAGGTGAGTTCTCGTGGTTAGGTTGCCGCAATTCTCCGGCTGGCGTGGCGATTGAAGTAGCAAATAAGTCTACTTGCGGATTGCCCTCGTGATTCAGTAAACCGGGGCACCTAAGAAAAAAGGCCGCCCTTGCGAGCGGCCCGAAGTTTAGGGAGGAAACGCCCAAGAAGGGCAGCAACACTGCGACGCCAATCGCCGTGCTGCACCGCAAAATATAGTTCTTGCCTGAACAGTAGGCAAGCTCAATCGGGCAGCATCGCTGCCTGTTTTTGTATATGCTAGTGTGCAGAGGGTGCATAACGCCCCCCTGAAGGAAGCGCAGCCGGTAGAACTGATCCAGGTCTGCTTCTTGGGCTGATTACGACAGGGAAGGCTGTAAGACTTCCTGCTTTAGCCCGCCGACGCCGATACCGTTAGGCTTCCGAGCTTTTGCTTCAGCCCTCAGCTTGGAGCGTCTCGTTCCTGGTCACGTGCTCCCGGTTGGCGCGGGTCAGTTCCCTTGCCTCGTCCTTAAGGTCGGTCACTTCGGCTTTCAATTCCGACATTTCAGCGGTGATGTTGTCGGCGAGCTTGGTTTGAGCACGAGCCTCACGGACTTTCCGCTGCTGTTCAGCGATCTTTGATTGAAGCTTCGCAATCAGCTTCTCGGCTGCTTCCGCACGACTCATGATCTGACTGGCCTCCCTTGATCTGCTGTCGTAAAAAGAACAAACATAGAACATAGGGAGTGGTCAGGGTATGGCGTGAGCTTTCACTCCTCGCCTTGGCCTTCCTCACGCAGTGACTGCCGAGCAAGCGCCAATGGATAGGTGGAGTCAAACAAGGAGAGCATCCTCGTCAGCGGTGCCATCCATTGTTACAGTCGGAGAGGCTGAGAGATCGTCTCGGCAGGCACCAT
>NZ_JAEQMY010000104.1 GCF_016743775.1 Microvirga aerilata
TTCCAACCCAACAGTCAGAACGGTTCTCAGACCTTAGTTGGTCTGCTGCCTAGCTTCCTATTGCGTTGATTAAGCTGCTCACTGTGGCAAGCTACGAGCAGTGATCTGCTTGAGAGAAACCATTGCCGATGGACCTTAGCATGACCGTACTGCTGACCCTTCTCGGTGCTGCTGTGATCTTCCTCGTACCCCTATGGTTGTCCCGCAGGACCACAGATCCAACGATGACAAGCCCCGTTGACCCAATCCTGGGAGCAAAGGACCAAGCGGCCATTCACGACACTGATACTTCGTTCATCCCTCTGCCCGATCACCTCAGGACGAACGATGAAGTCGTGGCGTGGTTGACCAAGGACCTTCCGAAGCTCACACAGGAGCTGACCAGATCAAAGTAGCCGTGGCAGGCCCATCAGGTCTGGCAAGAGGGTAGTGGCCAGATAGACCGCCAGCACCACAGATGGGGCTGGGAGGATAAGGCACAGTAGCACTACGAACGGTTGTAGTTGTTCTGATAGGTCGGACTGCCGCTCTTTATGTAAAAGTTGACCTACATGCCTGTAAACTGCTGGGTTGTGTGATCGCCTTGAGGAAAATGGCTCAACTCAGGTGGGGTGATTACCACGCTCGCTTGGTTGCCGGACTGGCACATATCTGATGCTAACATCAGGGCTGCCCAACGCGCCTCTTCCTCAGACGAGTAGAAGTACAGGGTACGTCCCTTGCTCGACACAGACCAGCAGTCTTCCTGCTCTTGCCCGACCTCGAAGCACTCCATCCAGACCGCTCCCTCCGAATATAACCGGAGCTTAACAATCCTTCCTGCTCCGGCAACATCCTAAGGAGGGGTAGGGCACCCTGTGACGCTCTCTCATGCGGCTTAGAGGAGCGTATTCAGGTAGGCCAGCCCGGATCCCTCACCCATCTCAGACGCAGGCAGTTCGATGCGCTCGCCGATACCTACCAGCTTGGTAAGCCGAAGCTCGGACCAATGGTCAAGAATTAGCCTGGGAGCGAAAACCGAAGGCAGTGACGTCTACCGTGAGATTAAGCTGTCATCGAAGGCTCAGAGGTTTAGAGCCTATCAGCTCCCAAAGGTGGATTGGCTTGGGAATTCTGGGAGCTGCCTCGTTCTCGCCGCTCATCTGCCAAGATTGCGCTTTGCGATGCCCGGTAATGAACGTTGCGGGAGGATCCATGAGCCTGGATGATGCTTTTCCTATCGACGCTGTTTCCCCACGAACAAGAGCTGCCATCCTTCATGAGTTCCACGGGCGTTGCCCCAGTATTCGGGAAATCGCCCAGATTTCCGACAGGCAGTGGCTGGCAACTCCGGGGATCGGCTCGACTGCCCTTGGGGCCATTCGCAGTGTCACGGACGGTCCGCCCTATACGGTCGAACCTTCTCCCTCAAGCAGGATGACAGATGCCGAACTACTGGATCGGCTTGAGTTTATTCAGGAAGAGCTTCGATGCATCCATAGTGCGCTCAAGGCCAGGGGGGAGCAGACATCGGACAGTGGAACTCGCGTCCGAAGGCAGACCGGGACAAGCGCGTCCCCTGCTGTCAATCGCGAGCTTCGCGTCTAGCGTTCGACCGAAGAACCCCTTCATCCGTAGCAAGGAGGGGACGGCATCTGCCGCCCAAGCCAAAGGGAAGGCGCTGGGCCAGCTACGAGCAGTGGAAAGCAAGTGCAATGCGGCTGAGGAGATGCTCGATGCGCAACCTGTCATCGCACCGGTGTAGCTGATGAAGCGGCTTTGAGGTTTGTTCAGGGTCAGCCCAACCAAGGTTGAAGCAGCGCTTGGCCAACTGCAGCTGTCGTATAAAAGGCTGGTGAGCAACTTTATTGCTCGCTCTAAGTAATCGATTCAGAATGAATTTCACTGGAACCGGTGAGGCGGATGCGGGTTGACCGCCTCGATCTGCCCGGAAGACCTAATCGTCCCGGTGCAGGAACTGTCTCGTAACCACAACCCCAAGTGGACCTGATCGAAACCGGATGCAGGGCATCAACCGTGTGCTTGAACGGAAAGCGGCTGCCCATGACCATTCTCGATCCAATCACTACCTGCGACCGTGCAAACGGGCGCGTTAGCTCCGTTCGTTGGTGTGCGGTCCAATCATCCTGATCAACATCCCTCCGGCCGCATCCCTGATCGTTCAGGTACTGGCCCCAGCGGTAACGGAGTGGGAAAGATACGTGCTTGATCTTGGGCGCTGTTGGTTGCGGCCGTGAGGAACACATCAACAACCAAGTTGGGGCCGCGGCTTGATAATCCGAAATCCCGGACTCTATTCTGATGCCGGTCGCCGGATCTCAGTCGACTCCACCAGAAGCCTCTATGGCCAAGTGGCCTGTTTGTCGCCTCTACTTTGTTCGAAGCATAGTCTGATCCGGATTGCAGGCATCAGAGCAGAAGTTAAGGAGTCTCTGTTTTGACTACTTTGAAGGAGTTTGAAGAAGCCCTTCGCGAGCAGGGCATGCATATGGCCTTGGCCATCCTAGAAAGGCTGAAGGAACGTGACCGCGCCAAGCGAACGATCCGGCCGGCCCGACGGGTGTCCGGCAAGAAGATGACACCAGAGCTGGCGCGGCGGATCATTGAGCTGAACCAGAACACGGATATGACCCAGCAGGAGATCGCCTTCCAGCTTGGGGTCAATCAGGGCCGTGTGAATGAAGTGCTCAAACGTGGGAAGTGGCTCACCGAGGATCCTCAATCGGAAGAAGCGAAAGCTCGTGACAAAGCCAAAGCCCGGCTGAAGCGGATGAATGCGGAGGACGCCCCGGTCCCGCGGAAAGAGCCTATTGTGGCAAAGGCGGAGAAGGGGACAAAGAAGCAAAGCCCAAAGCCGCGTAACCTAGCGCAGTTATCAATTGAGGACTTCCTCAGTGGAACGAGCGGCTAGTCGGTGTACCGGGATCAACTGGAAGAACTTTGATCAAGCCATCTTCATCGAGGTGGAGCATGATTCGAGACTTGGTCCTGGAAAGCCGTCCGAGCGCTCTCTCCTGCTGAATCGCTGCGGATAGGCGGCCTGTGGCGTAGGATGTCAGATCCATGTGAGGGTCAATCAGGCCGAAATCGATCATTTCCTGATGTTGCCTCATCAGTTCATCAATCACCTCGGGATGAATGTCTGCCTGTTGGAGGAACAACACAAAGAGGTCAGCGGCCCACTGGCAACCTCGAATGATGTTTTGGCAGCGAAATTCGAGCGGATGAGGTTGCGCGGCTGATGTTTCCATAAGTCTAAATGCTTTTGATCCTAAGACATGGGCGGCAGGCTTAGGTTATTGAGCAACAGCAGGAGCGGCCGCTACACAAATATTAGTGAGCAGCACGTTCAAGGCGGTTGAGACGGCCTTCCAACTCGGCCAGTTCCGTGTGGTGCATCAGCAGCACTGTGTTCTTATGCGCGAGCTGGTGCGCTGACTTGGTGAAGATTGAGTTCGTCACTACCACGGCATGGGGAGCGTCCTGAAAGGCTGCGGCAGCATAAGCCTCCTGAACGGCCCTGTTGCCAACGCTGCCATTGTAGAACTTACATTGGATGACAACCCGTCTGCCGTTCTTCTCAGCGATGATGTCGGCGCCTTGATCGCCTGATCCCGGGGTCAGCGCTGCATGCCATTCGGCTTCCTGCAGAATCCTCTGGCAATAGAGCTCAAACTCTCTGCCGGTCATGAGGTCAGCAATTTCTTCCGACGGTTCCGCTGGCCGATAGCGGTCAATGATCCGGTTGATCCGAGTTCTGAGACGCCCAAGATGTCGCTTTGCGTCCCCTGCAACGAAATGGTCGATCTTCCTGCGCTGAAACTCTGGCAACAGCGTCTTCCTGATGAAGGCGTTCAGGTGTTTGTCCCAAATGTCCTCAGACACGTTCCCATACTCATCGGGCGAGAGCATATGGGCGCGTTTCGTTGCCAGGGTCCTCACATGCTTCAGGGCAGCTCGGTCCGTGAGATCGAGGATCAGAAGCAGCGAGTGGACCTTCGTCAGGCGTAAGAAGAGCAGCAGCGCGAGCCCAGACCAGGCGGCAACCGGCTGCAGGTGTAAGCCGGCGCCGAACAGCAAGAGCAGCGAAGTGCTGAACACCTTATGTCTCCAGAGGTAGCGGAACATTCCCTTTCCCACGCCCGATGGCGGTCAGCGCCATATCGGTCAGCCATACTCGATAGCCGAGCGTGGTTACCGGCGGTTTCCCGCTGAGTTAAACCATCGGGAACTCACAAGAATATTTTAGAGTGCTACTGCTGAGTGATACGAATTGTCGAGAGCCTGACCAGCGGATTGCGTTCAGCGCAAGATGGGTTCCCAAAAAGATGCCGTCGTAGTCGGCGATAAGGATCCGGCCGTCTGGGCCTCCCCCGCAGCTCATGAGCCGCGTGGCAGACAAGTGCCGCAGCACATCCAAGCTGCCCGAAATCGTTGATGTGTTCCTGTCGCGCACTCTTATGGGGGTCCCGTTGGCTGCCAAGGTGTCACCGTGACGCCTAAGGCTGTCGACCTGATGGTGGCGCAGCTGGTGAGCACCTGTGGCACAAAGCTGAGGCTGGTGCACAGTCTTGCTGCTAAGCCCAAGACTGTCAGCCACCACGTCTACATCTTCCGCTCCCCCTGTCGCGTGAACGTTATGAACCAGTCGGAGAGCTTGAGGTTCCAGGGACGGGCGATCTTGCCGCACCGCTCCATTCTCCTGTCTCCAGGCAGGACTGCGCCTCATCGGCATTCCAGATGTGGCAGCCATAAAAAGAGCCCCGCTCGAGCAATGGAACGGGGCTCAGTCTACGGAAGCTGCTCAAGGAGACCTGCGCAAGGGCAGGTTGCCTCCGCAGGAGATCAACCAAACATCGTCATCAACGTTCCTCAGAGTCACTGGGGCGGATCGGCAGCCTGGAGCCTGAAGTAAGATGGATAAGAGCTTCTCTCCGGTAATTTTCGTCGACGGCTTGGCCTTCGTGCTCGGGGTGGGTAAGGCCTTTACGCTGCTGATCTGGCGCGCACTCCCGAGACCCCGGCCAGGGCTGTGGCAAGAGCTGCCGGAAGCTTGGCAGCGTTAGAGACAGCGCAAGTCTCTCCGAGAGGTGGTTGGGCATTCGCCCGGTGACCCGAGCCCACAGGCTTCGATCCACGTACCAGCAGCTCAGGACGGGCAGCCTCAGCCCTGACGTGCCCAATCCAGCATCTGGCGGCATGATTCCGAGGAAGCGCTGTCTACTTGCGCTTGTCGTTGTCGAACACCTTAGGCTGGCTCGTGGCCGTTCCGGAGGTGGACGAAGGGCCGGTTGTGCCGGCGCTCGTCGCGCGTGACCGAGCGCGCATGAAGTACCAGACAAGGCCAGCAACGATGGCCAGGCCAATGATGATCCAGAGCCAGGGAGTGCCGCTGCCGTCATCTGCAGGTGCGGGCGCAGGAGGTGAGCCCGGCTCAGCAGGCGGGGTGGCCTGGGCAAGAGCCCCGTTCACTGCAGAGAGCGTCACAATTGTAAAAGCATAGAGTCTGGTGAGCATCATGTTCCCCTTTCGCCCGTGAGGGCTGCGGATCAACGTTGGTCACAAGCCCTCGTTCCTCTCACCTCAAGGGCAGGCACGCCCTTGCCCCAGATTTCTGGGCGGTCGTGCGGGGTTTCCATTGATGGGGAACTCGCAGGGCAAGCGCCCGTTGGTGATTGCTTACCAGAGAGCAGCCATGGGCAATCCCACCCACCCTCCGAGCGTACCGCCACACGATACTGAGCATGTTCCCCTTCTGAACGATGCGCTGGGAGGCCGTGCCGGAAGCGTGTCCGAGGAGGTCATACCCATCGTCGAGGAAACCGCCACCATCATTAAGCGGGAGGTGGTGACCGGGCGTGTTCGCGTGCAGATGGTCACTGACATCGTCGAGGAACTTGCCCGTGCGGACGTACAGCGGGAGACCGTGGAGGTCACCTGCGTGACCATCGACAGGATGGTCGAGACCGCACCCGAGATTAGGACGGAAGGCGACGTGACAATCGTTCCAGTCGTGGAGGAGGTGCTCGTGGTCGAAAAGCGTCTCGTGCTCAAGGAGGAACTGCACATCCGGCGTCGGATCGAGACGGAGGTCGTCGAGGTGCCGGTCAGCTTACGCAAGCAGCGCGCCGTCGTGGAGGGTGACGCTCCGAAGGATCCGGTTGCCGACGAATAGGACGCAGGCTTCCCGAGCTATCCTGTCGAGGGTGTCGAAGCCCAGCGTCATGCCGGGCTTCGGCTGAAACGAGATCAGCGCGTGCCGTCGGTCGAGTCGGTGGTGCCGGTGCTGCGGACGTTGCGTTCGTCCTCGACATCTACCTCGGTGCGACGAACCGTGTCGGACACGGTCTCGGTGCGCTGCTCCACGTCCTTGCGGACCACGACCTCCTCAACCACCCGGGCTTCCTTGGAGACAACAGCCTCCTCGTGGCGCTCCTCCACCTCGATGGTGCGCTCCTGGAAGGGGTCGCCACCGAGCGTGCCCGCCTGCGTCGCACCTGACACCGGACGGCGCTCCACGTCGACGCGCTCCTCGCGCAAGGTCACCTGCTCGCTCACCGGCGTCTCGACCACACGGGACTGGATGCGCACCCGGCCTTGGCCAACCTCGCGCTTGCCGACGTGCAGGTCCTCCTCGGCAATCGGAATGACCTCATCGCCTCCGCTCGTGCGTGTTGTATCGGTCTTGGCGCGGGTAATGTCCGGCGACCCGGTGACGTCATCGCCAGCCCCCACATCCGTCCGGCTCGTGCCGGACGACCCTGTCAGGCCGCCGGCCAGCCCAGCCGCCGCGGCGCCAAGGCCACTGGTCATGCCGCCTGAGGTCGACGTGTCATGGCCCTGCCACCCTTCCGAGTTCCAGGCGGTCCGCTGCTCGTCCAGGTCCAGCACCCCGTCATCATCCAGGATGTCGATCAACCGGTCGACCTCATCGTCGTCACACTCTACGGCGACAACGGAGCCGCCGCGCCGCATGCCCTCGGCATAGGCATGGGCATCGGACCGGGGCACGCCTGCATTCTCCAGGTCATCGATCAGGTTGTCCGAGGCATCTGAGTAGACATTGATCCCACCCCGCGAGATGCCGGCCTGCTCCAGGCGGCTGACGATCTCGCTGGCTTTCTGCTGGTCTTGGTAAAGGCACGTGACGGTCTTGGACATGAGGTTGGCTCCTGTGAGGCTATAGGGGATCAGACCCGTTCCTGACGATCGGCTGAGCCGGAGACATCCAACGGCAGATGCCATCCCGAGCGTCGGCAGGACATCATCCGTCCAGGCAAGAGGCCGTACTGGCTGTCAGCTCGGCCCGTGAACCTTCCAATGTGCGGTCCGGATTCCGGTTCCATGGCTTCGCCGAAGGAGCCCGAACCCATGTGCCGGCCATCATGCGATCGGCAGCACAGGCCCAGGACGAACTCACCAACCCGTCAGGGTAGCCCGTCGGGTCGAGACTTCTAGCAAAGGAAGTGCCTCCCCACCTGTCTTGCCAGTAGGTGAGGAGGCCTCCTAGCCCCGAAGGCCGGATGCGAGACAAGCCTTCCAAGGTTCAACAGGGAAGGTAGAATGCGGTTTCAGCGGGACCAAAGAAAAAGCGCCCCGCAAGGGAGCGCTTCCAAGGTCCTGACCCATGGGGGCAGACTTGGGCCGGTGAGAAGCATCTAATCGCTCGTGTTGCCTTGGTTCCGGCAAAAGCAAGCTACTTTCGAGTAAGGGGGCTGCGCCCGGACAGCGATGGCCTAGTCCAGATGGCCTGAGAGCATTTACCTGCTTTTGATCAATCCCGAATCACCTTACACGTACAAGCATTGATCAGGCAGTTGCCATAAAAATTTAAGTTGATTTGCAGATCAACTACCTGGTCGGTGAGGGCAAATGTGGGATCAATGCCGTGAACTTGGGAATAAACCTGAGCGCGGCTTTTTCTTTGCTCCTTGTGTATCGCGTGCGTCGTTTCAAGAGCCTTCAGCAAAAACAACGCTCGGCCAGGGCAGTACGAATGACCATCAGTGAAGCGCAACTGCGCACGCTCAGGCTTCTTCAACAAGAAAGCCGCTCACCGTGTCTACCGCTCGAAGCGCGCCGGCAATTATATCTGAGCTCATGAGGGTTCTCGCATTGCACTCACCCAAACGCTGCATCGGCTGTTCAGCAGCAGATATGCGACAGTGAGCAATGATAACAGGGATGTGGCCGTGATCACGCAGAAGGGCCGTGCAGCGGTCGCTGCACAAAGGCCTTTTTAGAAGGCTTCATCCACTGCGGTAACCGTCCCATAACCATACCTTCAATAGAATTGAGCAAAGTCAGGTGTGCCGCGTTTGCTCTATGCCTGAACCCGAGGGGCTGCCCATGACCATTCTCGATCCGATCACCGGAAGCCACGTGACCATCGACACGTCGAGCTGGCCGCGTCGGTAAGCGCTCCACAGGGTTGGGAGGTGGTGATGAAACGATCCTCAGCACGACGGGCCAGACGCTGGGTCATACAAGAGCTAACCCGCTGCCTGGATCAGCGAGTTAAACCGGAATGTGGGTGATGGGGTCGATCAGGCGACGTTATGTGTTGGCGTTGTTGTGATCTCGGCGCCGTCCTTAAACCTGACACCGGCAATCACCTTCGGCAACTGGTTTTCACCCATCAGCCGACGCCAGGTTTTCGAAGCCGCTAGGATGAGCTTGAACACCATCAGCCGCGCGGTGGTTGGCGACAGCGCCCCCTTGGTGCGCACGGTCCGGTGCCGCACCGTTGCGAACACACTCTCGATCGGGTTCGTGGTCCGCAGATGGATCCAGTGCTCAGCGGGCCAGTCATAGAAGGCCAGCAGCGCCCGCTGGTCCTTGCGCACGCACTCCACCGCCTTGGGGTAGCGCGCCTGATAGGCCTCGGCGAACAGATCGATGGCGACCTCGGCCTGGGCTCGTGTGGGTGCGAGATAGATCTCCCGCAGGGCGGTCTTCATGCCGGGCTGCACCGATTTCGGCACCTTGTTGAGCACGTTGGCGGTCTTGTGCAGCCAACAGCGCTGATGGTGCGTGCCGGGAAAGAGCTCGTCGAGCGCCTTCCAGAAGCCGAGCGCTCCGTCCCCGACCGCAATTCGGGGCGCAATGGACAAGCCCCGCCGCTTGATCTCGACGAGAAGCTCACGCCAGCTCTGGGCGCTCTCGCGCACGCCGGCCTGGAAGCCGACCAGCTCCTTCTTGCCTTCGGGCGTCGCGCCGATCAGCACCAGGATGCATTCGGCCTGGTCCTCCATCCGGGCCTGGAGATAGACGCCGTCGGCCCAGACGTAGACGTACCGGCGCGCTGACAGGTCGCGCGTCTGCCAGCGCTCATACTCGCCCTGCCATTCGCCGGTCAGCCGCGCGATCACCGAGGGCGAGAGGTTCGGCGCATCCTTGCCCAGTAAGGCCGCCAGAGCCTCCTGGAAGTCGCCGGTCGAGACACCGCGCAGGTACAGGATCGGCAGCAGCGCATCCAAACTCTTCGTCCGACGGGCCCATTTCGGCAGGATCGCCGAGGAAAAGCGGATGCGATCTTCATTGCCAGTGGCGCCGCGGTCGCGGATCTTGACCCGGCTGACTTCCACCGGGCCGATGTCGGTCTGGAGCATGCGCTCGGGGCCATGGCCGTGCCGGACCAGGCGCTCGCGGCCGTCCGGCAACTTGAGATCGCGCATGCTGGCAAGATAAGCCTCGGCTTCGCTCTCGATGGCCTGCGCCAGCAGCTTGCGCGCGCCGGCGCGCAGGATATCCGTCAGGGGATCGTCGATTGCATCGGGCTGACGAAGGCGGACAATGGTGGTAGTCTCGTTCATGACGTATCGCTCTCCTGGAGAGGTTCTGGCAGGCTCGTCACCCGCCTCGATACGTCGCCTTTCTCAAACCGTCATCACCCACATTCCGGTATAGTTCTGGATCAGCTATCCGACACCTTTGTCAGGGCGACCTTGTCAGGCAATGGCGACCTCAAGGGTGGAGGGGCGAAGTCCAGCTTGATCAGGAGCTCATAAGAAGCACGAGGATCGCACGTGTTCTTTGCCGTGAGGCACTGATCGACGTAGCTCACGTACCGATCACATTGGACGGTTCTCTGGAGCTTCGGGGGCTCAGAGCATTTTAGGTAGATTTGCTGCAGTACCTTGAGCGGGTTGGGATTGGGCAGCTGGGGAGCGGAGAGATAACCGGAGATCTTCTGATGCCCCATGATGAGGGTGGCAGGTCCCAAGAGGATGGCGATCGCCGTGAAGCCAGGATGGATCTTGCGCATCGGCTTACCTCGAACCGCTATAGTTAAGGCGAAGTTAACGGATCCTGAGCGCCTGTAAACCTGTAGCGGATGTTAACTCCGAGAGGGCAGGGTCAGTTTCTCCTTGCCCTCTATCAAAGTCTCAGCTTGTCCTGAACTCCGGTTCTTGACATGCCCATTCTGGCATGTCGGACGCTGGTGGAGGGCCACCATTCGCGACTTCATATTACGAGCACTTGCTGTTCGGCGTGATCGCCGGCTGTAATAGGCTTGGCAACCTGGAGGCAGTATACAAGGACAGGACGTCGGGCAGGGGTAAACCCGACCCTTAACCCCGAACCAGCACCACGCCCCTGCCAAGCGGGCACGAGCCAGAAAGACCATCGGCATGACAAGCAACCCAGGAACGCAGGGCAGGAAGGTGCCTTGGATCAAGCGGGAGCAGGATGACAAGGATGAAGCCTTGGAGGCGTACCTGCTCGAGCATGTTCCGGGCCTGAGAGCCTGGTACGAGGCGCAGCACAGAGCCTTCAGCCAGATCGAGAAAGAGGCCCAGGCTCGTCATCCCGACCCAACGCCGGAGGACATCGCTGCTGCAGAGGCCAGGGAGGCGGCGATGCCCTCCCGGAAGAGGACTGAGGTTCATTTGCGCCGGAGCTTCACACCTTTGGTCCAGCACCTGCCAGGCGTGATCAAGCGCACACGCAAACGCTTTATCCAGCAGGGGCAACGAGCATGGAGCAAGGACAATCCCTCACCCCTGACATGGGAGATCGAGAGAATTTCCACCACAGAGTTCAGGCAGGCCTACGCTGGCACTGACTGTTCATAAACCCGCTACACACCCGGCCTGCCGCTGACGAGGGCAGGGATGAGGCGACGCTCTATCCTTGGCGCCTCATCCAGCCTTTCCTGACCCGTCCATTCGGCCCGAACGCTTCTTCGGCTGCCACGCAGGCTCGTGTCTCGGGCATGCGGGAGAGAAGACTGCCATAGTAGGACAAGCGTTCATCGAAGAAGCGGGCGTGACGTCCACCTTCTTGCCAGTCAGTTGGTTGAAGGTTGAGTTCTGCAAATCGCGTGCGAGCCCCAGCCTGATCAATCTGCCAGAATGGGCATTTGTTGGTCAGCATTCGGGCGGCCACGAAGTCATCCAAGGCCGCTTGCTGGGGATCGCGTGTCTGACCTCCGGCAGGGGATGAAAGAAGGACAAGCGCCAGGATGGTCGCTGTATGGAGACCCGGTGGCAAGACTGCCACTTCATCCTGCAATGACATGAGACAAGGGGTGTGGCGGTGTGCCCGCATACCTGCCTCCTCTCCATACTGTCCAGTGTACCACGACCGTGCAAGTTCGTCGGAGTATGCTCTATAACTTGCACAGGCTGAAGGGGACGCATTCATGCATGTATTCGGCGCCTTTGAGCTGGAAATCCAGCCCGGCACTCCCTACAACCCGGCATCCGTCAGGGTCGCGCTCCTACGCTACACCCGAGGCGAGGATGGTCGCCTGCTCATCACGCCAGAGTGCAACTCCTTCGAAGAGATAGAGGGGCAGATCAACTCCTTGCAGGACGAACTGGATGAAATCCGCGAGAGAGCCCGCCGGGCTTTCCAGGTTCCTTGATGCTGTGTGTTCAAACACATCGTTCCTGCCGCATAGGTGGATAGTCTTGACTTAGCCCTCATGGAGGCAGAGTCATGCAACCCGTTTTGTCTTACTGCACGGCAAGAGTGTTCTTGATGAACTTGCTGCCCATGGTCCACATGAGGCCGCCCAGGGCCGTCGCTGAGAACGACAACGACAAGCTGCTCCCGCTCCCAAACGTGTGGGGCTAGCAAGCTGAGGGAACATTAGGAGGCCATAGACGGTTGTTCCTGCCCTACACCTGAGGCGCCGGAAGCCAGCCAGCGCGGCTCGTATTCACACCAAGGGTACTATCCACCTGAACCTGACCTTTAGGTCGTGCGCGCCGCTGGGTTCAACAGGAGCAAATCAAGGAGTATTATCTCGCTTCGGCATGATTGCTTTCAGAGTGTGAGTGCCAAGTGCCGGCCAGGTTTGATACACCCTGCCGGTGCGCCGACAACACTTCCGCTGCTTCGCAGTGGCAGCGACCCTTCTCTAGTCGGCCCTGAATAACCCACAACTTGTTGGGATTGAAGGATTCTTCGTCATCGCGAAGCATCGTAAAATGCCGGTTC
>NZ_JAEQMY010000105.1 GCF_016743775.1 Microvirga aerilata
GAGCTTTGTGAGATCGGCGATCATCCGAGCGGGAGAGAACGCAACCTGCGAGGCTTCATGCAACAGATACCACATACGATTACTTCCTTATGACGCCGTTATAACTTAGTTGCATTACGCTCGTGCTGTCGCGAACCTACCAGTGCGGTTGTGAGGCATGACTTCTTCGAAGCGGTTCGCTTGAATCGCCCTCTCGGCTTCCATCAGGAGTTCAAGAGCCAGCCAGGGCTTCGGCATGAACCGCACGTCCCGAAGAGCCTTATCAAGATCGTCCTCCAGAGGGGCGCCTGAGGTCAGAACAGTTCTGATCCAAGGCCACTTGAGCTGAGCCGTTCTGGCAAGGTCCACTCCGCTCATCGGACCTGGAAGCCGCACATCGGAGAAGAGAAAGGCTACTTCTCCTGCATGGTGGTGCAGGTAATTCAAAGCCTCCTCGCCATTGGATGCCTCAACGACGAGAAGATCAGTTTCCTCCAAGAGGGCTGCTGCCAGCCCCCTAAGCTCAACGTCACCCTCAACTATTAACGCGACCTGCTGCTGCTCGAGTCTTTGGCCCATCGGGTGGCACTCCCTTGCCCGGAGGAGGTTCATCTTACGAGTTGTTCTGCTCAATCAGTTGAAGAAGCCGCTTGGGGACGGGTTGACTGAGTAGGTCGCGGTGCATGGCTCGGACGAGATGGTCAATGGAGAGGATTGAAACGACAAAGGGTCCTGCTGGCGCTGATGTGCCATGGCCCCTGCTCGCCATTCCGGAAATCCTTATCCCAGCCGTTTCGGCCTAAGCGGTTTACGCACGTAGGACCACGAACCTGTGAGCAGCCAAAGATGTTCCGATGGGGTAGCAAAAGAAGAGCATAGACTTTAGTATCGTCAAGCGTGCCATTATAGCAATATTCTATTGATTCAGCTGTCGTCGTTAGACTTTGAGGAGTTGGCTGTTCAGCATGATCTAAAGATTTGGTCTATCAACTGGTGTTCTCCGCGCTGGTATGTTTCGCAACCACTGCCTTGTTTTTGCCTTATATTGGCTTAGCCTGAAGGGATAAGCTCGGAGGCAGGCACTGTACCATGAAGAAACTCACCCTTGTTGTTGATGAACGGGAGTTGAGTACTGTCCGTGCCGCACTTTACCTCCTCCAGGAGCAAGTTGATGCCCTCCCAGAGGACCTCGCCGAGATGATGGCCGAGTACGGACAACCAATGACGCAGGCCGAGATCGAGCGGCTTAGCCATCGCCTCAATGAACCGGCAAGCCCGACGCAAGACCATGCTGATCAGGAGTTTCTCCAGGCTATGAGGGTTGTTGAAGTTGAAGGCTTTTCCGCAGAGGCAATCGCCCGAGGTCCTGCCTGAGCCTTCTGCACATGCTGATAGTCTCGTCTGAGATCATTCCAATGGGGCTTGGTCGCGACAAGAAGCATCCGGCTAAGGGTGCTCGCAGAGGGATTCAATCGTGTCTGCACAATCTCCTGCGACAATACAGGACGTGTTCCTCAAGCATCTCCGTGACAACAAACTTGATGTGACGATGTTTCTCGTCAACGGGATCAAGCTCCAAGGCCAGGTCAGGCAGTTCGTTGACTTTACCGTCCTTCTGGTGCAAGGGAGCGGCACCCAGGTTGTTTATAAGCATGCGATTTCGGCCATCAATCCAGCAGAGCCCATCTAACGGGCGGACCCGACTTCATTCGGGCAGGCCAACCGCTTCCAGCTGACGATTTCGCTTCACCTACTCACGTTTTGTCCCCGTCATTTGCGACATAAAGATCTCCTGCATCTGCTCGAACCCTTTCAGGGTGGCGGGCAGCCAGGTTCTCAGCATGGCTTCGGGCTCCATAGCTCTGATGTTCGCGGTCATGCGGTCCTGTACCTCCCGCATGAGCTGCTCTTGCATGGGCTTCACGTCTGGCAGTCCGAGAAAGGCCCGTGCCTCCTCGGGTGTGCACTCAACGTCCATGGTGATCTTCATCTGACATCCTGCTCCAGCATCAAGCGATAGGCAGCCGATCTTTAGTGTCGTACGAGACCTGAATATGCAAACGCCCCTGGCTCTGGACCAGGGGCGCGTCTCTAGGGTTATCAGGCCAGGAGGCTACGCTGCCCGATTGGCCTCAGCCGTAGCGGCTCGGGCCGCAGTCTCGGCGACACGGGTGGAAAACTCCGCTATCCGGCGGCTGTTGGCCAGGGTCAGCTCCAGATTGTCGCGCAACAGCGAGCTTTGCACCGCCAGGAACTCCGGGAGGCTCCGACAGCGAACCAAGGCATTCACTCCATCCAGGTTCTTCTGCATTCGCTCCTGAACCATCTCCAGGCACTCGCCTGAAGCCTCCTGAATTCCACGTGCCAGAATGGCGCTGGACTGGGTGACAACCTGCAGGTTCTCCGTCGCACGCTTGGTCAGCTCCTGAGTACGCTGGCGGGCCGCGCCAAACACCTCGGTGACCTGGTCTGTCGTGCGCTGTGCGACTTCCACG
Organism: Microvirga aerilata; assembly: GCF_016743775.1. GTDB lineage: Bacteria > Pseudomonadota > Alphaproteobacteria > Rhizobiales > Beijerinckiaceae > Microvirga > Microvirga aerilata. The sequence continues at coordinate 2,475 of NZ_JAEQMY010000105.1, forward strand.
ACGGTGCTGACGCTGGTTTGTGCCACCTCTTGTGCTGACTTCGCAGTCTGTTGAGCGGCCTTTGGAGCCGCCCAAGCGGTGTTCACAACCACCTCAGCTGCCTGCTGCACACGCTTGGCTTCCTCGCGCTCGCGGCGGGCTGCCGCACGACGCTCCTCCGCCTCTGCACGCTCAGCGGCCTCGATCCTGGCCTGCTCGGCCTCAGCCTTCTCGCGCTCGCGTCGGGCTTCGGCGCGACGCTCCTCAGCCTCCGCCCGCTTCGCCTCCTCGATCTCAGCCTTCTCGGCTTCGATCCGCTCGACCACGGCTTCAGCTTCCTCGTCACTCAGAGCCTTCAGAACAGCCGGGAGGAGCTCCTTTTTGTCATCCCTGACATGCTGCTGGAACACCCGCCTGAGCTCAGCCACTCGCGTGGCGAACTCCTCGCTCTCCTTCGGCGTGTGATCAAGCTCTGTCAGGAGTTTGCGGGTCGCCTTGTTGTCGTTGAGAGCCTCGCGCACGAGGTCCTTCAGGTCCTTGTGCTTGCGCAGCACCGGAAACAGGTGCTGTTCCTCAAGACTTGCGAGCAGCTCCAGCTCCTCTTTGAGATCAGCGAACAGCCTCTCGCGGGTTTTCACTGCATTCTCAGAGGTGTCAACGAGCTTGGCAAAGAGCTCGTTCGCGCGGGCTGGGCTGGTCTGGATCAGTTGGCGGATCGTTGTCATAGTCCCTCACGTGATCGGCCGATGCGTGTGGCTCGCGCAGGCTTCGGCGCTGAGCCGGTGAACGCATTGGTAGCGGATTGGAATAGGCCTATAATGCAACGCTTGGGCCCGGCGGCTCGCGCTTTGTGGGATATCCCGCATAACAGAGCAATCGAGACAGTATGCTGCACTGCAGCATAGGTCAACGGCTGTTTTTGCGAATGGTTCCAGGCTGCTCCTCATCCGAGCAATCCGGTAGACCGGCTTGAGCTTATTGAGACGAACTCTGTCTTTCATACATGATAGATGCCTTTGAAGAGTCCGCCACAGCCATCCTACTTTTCCATGACATAAGTGCCGGGCGCATCCTGCAGAGGTGGGTACTTGGCGCTGCCCATCGGTGGCGGCGTGCCCTTCCGGCCCGATCGGGCAGAAAGCCAGGCCGTCCAGTCCGGCCACCAGCTCCCCTCATGGCGGCTGGCGCTCTGCAGCCACTGCTCGGGATTGCTCGCTGCTGCCTCTCCAGTCTCCCAGGTCCAGTAGGCTCCCTTGCCGCCGGGTGGGTTGATGATCCCGGCAATATGGCCGCTGGAGGCGCGGACGAACCGCACGTCACCCCCGAACAGCTGCGTGATGCGCCAGGCTGCGTCCCAGGGCACGATGTGATCCTTCTCCGCCCCCACCGCATAGGCGTCCTGGCGGATACGGCCAAGATCAACCGCTTCGCCCTTGAGCGTGATCTTGCCCGGCTCGATAAGATTGTTCTCAACATAGGTATTGCGCAGGTACCAGCTGTGGGCGGTACGGGCCATCCGGGTGCCGTCACTGTTCCAGTACAGAAGGTCAAAGGCGGGCGGCTTGCTGCCCATCAGATAATTGTTGACCACGTTGGCCCAGATCAGGTCGTTCGAGCGCAGCAGGTTGAACATGTTCGACATCTCACGGCTGTCGAGATAGCCACGCTCCATCATCTGCTGCTCGATCAAGTCCACTCCCGGCTCATCCATGAAGACGGCGGTGTCGCCCACCCGCGAGAAGTCCTGCAGCGAGACCATAAAGCTGGCCGAGTTGAACCGCTTGTCACCCTTGGCTGCAAGGACAGCCAAGGTCATCGTCAGCAGTGTTCCGCCGATGCAGTAGCCCATGGCGTTCACCGTGGGGCTCCCCGTGACCTCGCGCACCACATCGCTGGCCTCGATGGGACCAAGGTCCATGTAGTCCTCGATGCCGATCTCATCCATGGACGCATCTGGGTTCTTCCAGGAGATCAGGAAGACCGTGAACCCCTGCTCTACCAGGTAGCGCACCAGGCTGTTCTTGGGCTGCATGTCGAGGATGTAGTACTTGTTGATCCAGGGCGGCAGGATCAGCAGCGGCGTCTTGTGAACCTTCGCCGTTGTGGGCGTATACTGGATCAGCTCCATTAGGCGATTGCGGTGGACCACCTTGCCGGGGGTAAGGGCGAGGTTCTTGCCTGGCGCGAAGGCTTGGGTGTCGACCATGCTCAGACGCCCGGCCTGGAGATCGGCGGCAAGGTTGGCGGCCCCGGCTGCAATACTGGTTCCGCCTGTCTCAACCGCCCTTTGAAGAGCAACAGGGTTCGACAGCAGGATCAAAGCGGGGCTCATGGCATCCACGAACTGCCGCAGATGGAAGTTGATGCGCTGCTGCTCGGCCTCGTCCATGCCCTCCACGTCGCCCTGCTGCAGGAGCCAGTCGGACGCGAGCAGGTAGATCTGCTGAAGGGTGCGATAGACCGGGTTCGTGTGCCACTCGGGGGCAGCAAACCGCTTGTCTGTTGCGGCAGGACGGGACCCATCCGCTGGCAACGCTCCTGTCATACCAAGCCAGCGCTGTCCGGCCTCCTGCCATACGTCAACGGCAGAGCGCCATAGATCCTGATTGAGATCCGTAACGGCGAAAGCTGTGCTGGGCTTTCGCAGCGAGCGCAGCCAGACGATGCGCAGAGCCCTCGCGATCTCGGCCCAGTCGACCGGCACCACCTCGCGTAGAGGATTGGCGTTCCACATTTGGTCAATGGTGCGGAGTGCGGGATCCTGTGACAGGCTGCTCTGGAGCTGATCGATGCCTCCGTTGATCAGGCTTGAAGCGGGGTTGCCCACCGTCATCTGCCACCACGCCGTGCCTGGATCAGCCAAGGCCTTTGCTGGAGCAGACACCTGGTCCATCCAGGAGGCCCAGAGTCTCAGCATCACATCGGGCCCAGGCAGGGTCTCGTCCGACTGCGTTTGACTTTCGTGAGTGTCTTCGCCCGCCATCAGCTTCCTCCACTATGACCATGGGCTGCTCTCAGACAATCACCTCTGCGGAGGGACCTTCAGGCACCCATTCCTGCTTCGCGACACAGCAGCGATAGTGCAAGGTGAGGGAAGGGGTATCCCCAATCCATATCGTCCTTGCATCACCAGCGCGAGCGCACGAGTCTGGGACAACGCACCAAAGAACCGGATTGGTTCATGCGAGCCGGGACCATCGTGCTAAACCAAGTGGCTGCAACACAGTCGCTCCTGCCCGTCATACCCATTGGGCCTCAGGCCGCTCGCTGAACCGGTCCAGCTGAGATGCGTTAGACACCAGTGCGGTCAAAACGCGAGCACAGCCATGACAAAGCCTCAGGATCAGCCGATGCAGCAAGACAAACCAGCACTGAACCCCGGAGATCTGGCTGAACCTGGTACGCCAGGAACAGGCGAAGATGTCTGCTCCGAATGCAAAGGCTCTGGCCAAATTGACAGTGCGCCCTGTCCGGCCTGTGGAGGCACAGGCAAAGTGATCGAGGGGATTGGTGGCGGGTAGATGCCCTGGACTGCTGGATCCTATCCTTTCCTGAAGGATACCGATCACCTGCGAAGCGCTTTCCCGGTTAGGCTCTGTGTCACTCAGAAACTATTCTGCAGCCGCTTATGAACTCCGTTACAGAGTCTCGTGACATAGAATGCGCAGCGTTATTTTGCAAGATAGAGCCTGGTTTAGACAGTTCCCACGACTCAGATTGTTATCTTGGGCGTTCATCACAGTCGCTCAGTCATTTCGGATAATGCCGACAACGCCCTTGTTTTGGTACCAGCGGCTTGCCCCATCGTGAAATGGGAGAAAGGTGTTGCGGGTGAAGTTTGCCGGTACCGTCTCGGCCGCGGCCGAGTGGACTTCGATCAATAAGTCTTGGTTCGCGAAGACCGCCTCAAGAATTGCGTAAACGAGGTCGGCGGGCACATCAGGATGAGCGACCGCGAAGTTGTAAAGCCCGACTGTCCCATAGTTGCTCCTCAGTGACGGGTAGGTGCCCGCTCCGACAACAGAGGCCCCAAGTTCCGGCATAGCGAGACGCAGATCGAGGATCTGTTGCTGAGTAAGCGGAAGGTAACGGACCTTTCCCTTTCGCTCGAGATCGTTAAACGAAGGGAAGGGAGCGCCGGCTGCCACAGCGAGCGAGTCGAGAGTTCCGGCCTGCACTTGGTTCGCCAACTCAGCCCAGTCGCCATGGACAAATGAGGCATCAAGTTTCAGAACCTTGAAGAATTCGGGAATATAAGCTCCCGATGTGCCACCCTGCGGGCCGATGCCGACGAGTTTGCCATTGAGGTCACCCACCGAGCGGATGCCAGACTCCTCGCGGACCATGAACTGAAATGGCGTGTCGTACATCGGAAAGAGGGCGCGCAATGCCCTGAGTTGTTTGCCTCCGCTCCAAGGAGCCGATCCGTTCCAGCCCTGCAAAGCGACGCCAAGTGTGACAAACCCAATCTGGATCTCGCCTGCTTCCAGTAAGAGGATGTTCTGCCCAGGCCCTTCTGTTACTCGGGCGGTTACTGGAAGGTTGAGGGCGCGGGTCAGAATACGCGCGAGCCCTTCGCCATAAGCGTGATATGTGCCTCCCGGCGAGGCGGTGCCGATTGTGAGCGATGGGGGCCAATGCGGCTCTACTGCTGCAGCGGGCCAATGGACCGCAACCAGCCCCAGAAGCATTGCGAAGACTCTCGCAGCGGGTCGAAGCATGAGAACCTTCCTCGCTTTTGATGACGCAGTACCGGTTCAAAGTTAAGTCGCACTATCGAAGACAATCTCTCCCAAACGCTTAACAATGTGAAGCGCCATTGTGCAGTGATAGCACGAACCCGGTATTGGACTACCCGTTCATCACAGCACACGATAGCTATACGGCCTAGATTGTTCTTGACTGGGACAACGCCCGGCGGCCCTGCTTGACCTTCTGAATGACTATCATACGGAAGTATTCACGACTGAGATGGGTGATTGCAAGAGCTTGCCTATCTAGGATTTTGCAATGGGAACCGAATGCGGTACTGCTGAGTTCACCTCCTCAATCAGCTCACCTAAGTTAAATCAGCACAGCTGTTCGGCCGAATCTAAGTAATCAGCGTACCCGCGTCTAAGTAATCAGCGCGCCCGCGTCTGAGGGGGAGCGCCGGGGAGGTGACGGTGGACCGCAGTCGCGACCTTGATCCGGTCGAGACCAGAGAATGGCTCGACTCGTTGAATGGTGTTCCGGATGTCGATAGGCCTAACAGAGTCCACTTCCTCTTGGAGCAAGTAATAGACGGAACGCGCCGCAAGGGCGCTGCTGTCCCGTACTCGGCAACAACCCCCTACGTGAACACAATTCCTGTCGAGCGGCAGGAGCCCAATCCTGGCGATAGGTTCATCGAACATCGGATCCGGTCCGCTGTTTGCTGGAATGCTCTTGCCATCGTACTCAAGGCCAACAAGGAGTCCTCCGAACTCGGAGGCCACATCGCCAGCTTCCAGTCGGCTGCAACCCTCTACGACACGGGCTTCATGAGCGGACGCTCCCTCTCACTCGGACGTGACGAAGGTCTCACCAAGGTTAGGTTCGACGAGGCGACGGATCGGATCATCGGGTGTAGCATCGTCGGGCCGTCCGCAGGCGACCTGATCGCCAAGGCCACGCTCGCCATCGAGATGGGTGCGGATGCGCAGGACATCGGGCTCACCATTCATCTGCATCCAACCCTCTCGGAAACCATTGGGATGGCGGCGGAAGCCTTCGAGGGCACGATCAATGAGGAGATGAAGCTCGCGGCCGTCCGGGCGATTGCCGAACTTGCCCAGGTCGAACAATCGGACGTTGTGACGGCCGCCTACGGCACGCAAGACATCAGCTTCGGCCCTGATTATCTCATCCCACGCCCGTTCGACCCACGGCTGATCACCAAGGTCGCGCCGGCCGTTGCCCAGACGGCGATGGAGAGCGGCGTTGCGACCCGGCCGTTGCCGAAGGTTGAGAAGTATAGGCGGTCCCTTCAGCGATTTGTTTACACCTCCGGAACAGTGATGCAGCCTGTCTTCGCCGCGGCGGCCGAGTCTGGTCGCAAGCGCATCGTGTACGCCGAGGGCGAGGACGACCGCGTCCTTCGCGCGGCACGAGTTGTGGTCGATGAGAGCCTTGCAACGCCAATCCTGGTGGGTCGGCCGGACGTGATCACCCAGAAAATCTCAGCACTGGGCCTTCGCCTTCAACCCGCCCGCAATATCGAGATCGTCAGCTTCGACAATCAGGATTCTATCTCTCAGTTTGCAGACACCTATTACCAGCGTCGCAAGCGGCACAGCCTGTCCCACGATGTCGCAGCAGCCGAAGTGCGGCGCAACAGCACCCTCATCGGGGCGATGCTGCTTTGTGGCGGCCAAGCGGATGGGCTCCTGTGCGGGACATTCGGGGCCGACACCAATCATCTGCGCTATCTTGAGGAGGTGATCGGACTGGCTGAGGGCGCTCACAGCTTTGCCGCGATGAGCCTGCTTCAGCTCCCACGGCACACAGTCTTCATCTGTGATCCTTATATCCACCTTGACCCATCGGCGGAGGAGATCGCTGAAATGGCTGTGCTGGCAGTAGCGGAGCTGAGGAGCTTCGGTCAGACACCACGCATCGCCCTTGTGTCGCACTCCAATTTCGGGACCGCCAGCGATCCGTCAGCGCGCAAAATGCGAGACGCGCTCGAACTGATCTACCGGCGCGCGCCGGATCTCGAGGTCGAAGGTGAGATGCACGCTGATGCGGCTCTCAGCAAACCCTTGCTCAAACGAATCTTCCCGGATGCAAGGCTTTCCGCTGAGGCGAACCTCCTGATTATACCAAACCTCGATGCCGCAAATGCTACCTTCAACGCTCTCAAGATCGTCGCGGGGCAGGGGATCAGCGTGGCGCCGATTCTGCTGGGTGCAGCCAAGCCGGCTCATATTCTCACACCCATGACGACTGTGCGGGGAATAGTGAACATGACGGCGCTGACAGCGGTGGCTGTTGGACCAGCCTCGCACGACAAGTGACAGAACCTCTTTGAGGGAGGATGCGTAATGGTAACGGTGAACCCGACAACAGCAGTCTTGGATTCCCACCAGAAAGGCCGATGGTACCAGCATCTTTATGTCCAAGTGCTGACGGCAATCCTAATCGGCGTCCTCCTGGGCCACTTCTATCCTTCCGTCGGTGAGGCGATGAAGCCACTTGGTGATGCTTTCATCAAGATGATCAAGATGCTCATCGCACCGATCATTTTCTTCACCGTCGTCCACGGCATTGCCAGCATGAAGGACATGAAGAAGGTTGGCCGCGTTGGCTTGAAGGCGCTGATTTACTTCGAGGTGGTCACGACGCTGGCCCTCGTGATCGGACTAATCGTGGTCAACGTGTGGCAGCCCGGGGTCGGCATGAATGTCGACCTTACGACGGTTGACACCAGCTCGATCGCGGCCTTCACTTCAAAGGCGAAGGACCAAAGTACCATCGCGTTCCTGATGGAGATCATCCCGTCAACCGTCGTGGGCGCCTTCGCAGCCGGAGAAATCCTGCAGGTGCTGTTCTTCGCGATCCTCTTTGCCTTCGGGCTGCAGGCACTTGGCGAGCGTGGCGAGTCGGTCCTGCGCCTGATTGACGTGGTCAGCCACGTCTTCTTCCGCATCGTCGGCTTGATCATGAAACTGGCGCCGATTGGCGCATTCGGTGCGATGGCTTTCACGATCGGCAAGTACGGCGTCGGAACCCTGGTGTCGCTCGGCAACTTTATGCTGTCGTTCTACGCGACCTGTCTACTCTTTATCTTCGGCGTGCTTGGTGGCATCGCGGCGCTATGCGGGTTCTCCATCTTCAAGTTCATCCGGTACATCAAGGAGGAGCTTCTCATCGTGCTCGGCACCTCGTCATCGGAATCGGTTCTGCCGCGCATGATTGCTAAGATGGAGAATCTGGGCTGCGAGACTTCTGTCGTCGGACTGGTGATCCCCACCGGATATTCCTTCAACCTCGATGGGACCTGCATCTATCTGACAATGGCGGCCATCTTCCTCGCCCAGGCGACCAATACCGATCTAACCATGACGCAGCAGCTGGGAATCATCGCGATTCTCCTGCTCACCTCCAAAGGCGCCGCAGGTGTTACGGGGTCCGGCTTCATCGTGCTTGCAGCAACGCTTGCCTCGGTCGGCACGATCCCGGTTGCGAGCATCGCCCTCATCCTTGGCATCGACCGCTTCATGTCGGAAGCACGGGCACTCACTAACCTGATCGGCAATGGTCTGGCGACCGTCGTCGTCGCCAAATGGGAAGGGGCGCTCGACGAGGGCCGCCTCCACCGCCGTCTCAACCGGGAGACGGACCTTGAGGCCGACGAACCCGAGACCGTGAAGGAGGTGGATGATGTCATTGAGGCAGGGGGACCACAACCAATCCGGGTCTGAGCGGCAACCCCAAAGGACAGATGACCATGTCCGACGAGCGTAGTTCAGGCACACACGCCAACCACAGGCGGAACCCGACTCCTCAGTCTGTTGTGGATCAGTCCCTCCACCAGATTGTGGTTGTTGGCGGCGGTCCAGTGGGGCTGCAACTCGTGACCAAGCTCGGGGACCGGCTCGGCCGGCGCAAGAAAGCACAGGTGACGCTGGTTGAGCGCTCAAGGACCCACATTTGGAAGCCTCCCCTGCATGAAGTGGCTGCCGGCAGCATGGATGTCGGCCACCATGCCGTCGACTATCTCGCGCAGGCGCACCAGCATCACTTCCGTTATCGGGTCGGCGAGATGACAAACCTTGACCGCGATCAGCAGGAGGTTGCCCTTGCTGCCAGCATCGACAACGAAGGCCGCGAGGTCACCCCGCCTCGTTCGTTCCGGTATGATACATTGGTCATTGCCGTAGGCAGTGGGAGCAATAACTTTGGCACACCAGGCGCGAAGGAGCATGCCATCGCACTCGATACACCGGACCAGGCGGTGCGGTTCCATCAGCGGATGGTTGATAGCCTTATCCGCGCCCACGCGCAGCCTGGTCCGGTGCAACCCGGCCAATTGCATGTGGCTGTTATCGGCGCTGGCGCAACCGGCACCGAGCTCGCCGCGGAACTACACCGGGCGACTCGGCATGTTGTCGCCCAGGGGCTCGACAGGGTTGATCCGGAGAGGGACCTCAAGATCACCCTTATCGAAGCGGCCGATCGCATTCTCCCGGCAGTTCCGGAGCGGGTATCCGAAAGCGTCATGCGCCTGCTCAGCACCATTGGAGTCGAGGTTCGCACGAAAGCGCGTGTGACGGAGGTGTCCGACAAGGGCGTGCACCTTGCCGATGGGAGCTTCATACCCTCAGAGCTCGTGGTCTGGGCCGCGGGAGTGAAGGCCCCTGACTTCCTGAGGGATTTGGATAGGCTCGAAACGAGCCGGAACAATCAGCTTTTGGTCACACCAACGCTCCAGACCATGCGGGATCCCAACATCTTCGCAATCGGCGATTGTGCTTATCTCGTCACGCCGGACCTGCCCACGCCCATCCAGCCACGCGCACAGGCCGCCCATCAGCAGGCGACCCATCCCGTCAAGCAGATCCAGCGGCGTCTTGAGGGTAAGCCTCTGCAGTCCTTCCGCTACCGCGACTTCGGTTCGCTGGTCTCGCTCGGGGAATACAGCACGGTCGGCAATCTCATGGGTTTCATCCGGGGCAAGGACTTCTTCATCAAAGGCTTGGTGGCCCGCCTGATGTATCAGTCACTCTACACGATGCATCAGCGGGCACTTCATGGCTCGACAAAGGTTGCTCTTGATACGACCGCACGCATGCTGACCCGCTGCACCGAACCCCGTATCAAGCTCCACTAACAGGCAAAATAATACGCATACGTCAAACATCACCATAGGAGGATCTATGACTAACATCGTCATCGTCGGAGCGGCGCGGACCCCCGTCGGCTCGTTCAACGGAGCCTTCGGCAACACCCCCGCTCACGATC
>NZ_JAEQMY010000106.1 GCF_016743775.1 Microvirga aerilata
GTTCGCTGGTACTGCAACTACGGCATCAGCTATCGCGATCTCGCCGAGATGATGTCTGAGCGCGGCGTTGATGTTGACCCATCCACGATCTTCCGCCGCTTTCAAGGTTCCCGTTCCGGGTCATGGCGCGTGGATGAAACTTATGTGCGGGTCGGTGGAAAATGGAAGTATCTGTTCAGGGCTGTCGACAAGCACGGGCAGCTCATTGACTTCATGCTTTCAGACCGGCGGAACACCCGAGCGGCTTATCGCTTTCTACGCAAAGCCCTCAAGACGATGGGTGACTGTCCTCCCTCATCGATCACTACGGACAAACTCGCCTCGTATCCAAGAGCAATCTGCCGGCTGATATGGGAGGGCTACCTGGCACATGATGTGGAGCACCGGACGTCGAAATGTTCGAACAACATCATCGAAGCGGATCACGGCGCCCTTAAGCGCGTGATCCGGCTAACCCGCGGCTTTCAGAGAATGAGAACAGCCTACGCCACCTTAAAGGGTATTGAGGTTATGCGCATGATCCGTCGCGGTCACTGCATCCTCCAAGCGGCAGGAACGACAGGCGAAATCCGTCTGGTCAACCATCTGTTTGGTCTCGCTGCCCGAGTGGCCCATGCGGCTGGGCTCATTGTGCCCGATCCAGGTTACTGCAACAGAGCCACCACGGCAGCTTCAGCCCAATTGAGCCGAACCCCGGTGGGAGTGGCTGGTGACGCGCCGAGCTCAACGGACAACAGCACCGGAATAGAAAGGCTCATGAGCGATCCGGGGCCGCTTTCGTCCGGGATTACCAATGCCTTCGGGCCGAGTATTGCGGCTACACAGGATCTTGGTAGCATCGAATATCCGCCGGTCCAATATTGGAGCGCGAGAGCGGAATCCTTGGGAGAAACGTCTTGAAACGGGCCATTTTGCATATCCTCGCCCTGGCCGCCGCGGCGGTCACCGCCGCACCGGCTTCGGCCCAGACTTGGCCGCAGCGGCCCATCTCGCTGATTGTGCCCTTTGCGGCGGGCGGAGGCACCGACGCCTTCGCACGCCCCCTTGCCCAGCAGCTCGACAATCAACTCGGAATGCGCGTCATCGTCGACAATCGGGCGGGGGCGGGGGGAAACACGGGCGCGGCTGCCGCCGCCAGGGCCGAGCCCGACGGCTACACCTTCTTCGTCGGTGCTACCCACCACGTCATCGCGCCTTCAATGTACACCAATCTCACGTACGATCTGCGGAAAGACTTTGTCCCGATCGGCATGGTGTCTCAGGTCCCACATGTGGTGGTGGTGCATCCGCAGAAGGTGCCCGCGAAGACCTTGCCCGAGCTCGTGGCGTCGGCGAAGTCCAATCCCGGCAAGCTGAACTACGGATCAGCGGGCGCCGGCACAGCGCACCATCTCGCGGGCGAGATGTTCAAACTCCTCACCGGCACGAACATCATCCACGTACCCTATCGCGGCGCCGGCCCGGCGATGCAGGATCTCGTAGCCGGACAGATCGACATGGCCTTCGACGGGCTCGGCAGCTCCGCCGCCCAGATCTCCGGGGGGCAGATCCGGGCGCTGGCCGTCGCCGCTCCGAAGCGCTCGGTGGCGTTCCCCGACGTGCCGACCGCCGCGGAGGCCGGCGTGCCGGGTTATGAGGTGTCCACATTTTATGCGCTCTGGGCGCCCAAGGGCACGCCGGCCTCGATTGTCGAGCGAATGACTAAGGAATTGCAGACCGCCCTTCAGGCGCCCACCATCCGTGAGGCCTGGACCCGGCAGGGATCGGAGATCCCGACCTTGACTGGCGCGGAGTTTGGCGCCTTTGTCGGCTCGGAGATCTCCCGCTGGGCCAAGGTCGTGAAGGACGCCGGGTTGAAGCTGGAGGAGGCCAAGTAGTCCGCCGCCGACGAGAAGGACCGATCCCACCCGTTCGGGATCGGCCCGTCGGGATGTCCGTCGTCCAGCATGCGTGGAACCCGCAATGGGAGAGGCGCACGACGAGGAGCGCGTCTCCTGGATCTCCTGATCGGCTCGACTTCGTGCTATCGCCGTTCTTACTGAGGTCAGCTAATGGGATGGTGCGGCCGTGCTCCTGCCCCGTTTGCCTGTAAGCTGTGGGACTTCGAGCCACGCAAGGAGCACGTCCCATGTCATGGTCTTCCTCCTCGCTGACCTAAGTTAAATTTCCGCAGTGACGGGGTTAGCGGACTTCCAAAGCTTGCACAGGGTTTAAGGGAGGCTAAGCATGAGGTTCTACAGCTCGAGGTCCGGAACGGCCGACGCCTCCTCGTTCCTAGGGGATCTCCTCGACACGCTGACGGAGAGGGGGCGGGCCCTGCTTGGTCGCAAGGGTGATCGGGAGGCCATTCCACAACTCGACCTGATTGCCATGAGCGAATTGCTCTTATCGCGCAGGGGTGAGGCATCCGGCGTGGCTTTGGCGCAGACCCTGTTAGCAAGCTATGGCACTGCAACAGACACGGGCCGCCTTGCATTCCTCCAAGCTCTTGCTGATCGTTTCGGACCCGATCGCCGCCGGGTCGAGCATGCGATCGAAGCTGTTCGCAAAAATCATGGAACGGAAGCACTGGAGGCACTGCATGCCGCAGCCGAGCCTCGACGACAGGAACTGTTCCGGAGACTCAATCTCGCCCCAGGTGGTACCGCAGCCCTGATCAGAATGCGTGCGGAGCTTAGCGACCACGTCAAGGAAAACCCTGGACTGCGGTGCGTCGATGCTGATTTTGCTCATCTTTTCTCGTCCTGGTTTAATCGGGGGTTCCTGGTGCTGCGGCCGATCGACTGGACCACGCCTGCCAACATTCTGGAGAAGATCATCCGTTACGAGGCGGTGCATGCGATCGAGAACTGGGATGACCTGCGCAATCGCCTTGAGCCTGAGGATCGCCGTTGCTACGGCTTCTTCCACCCGCAGCTTGTCGACGAACCGCTAATCTTCGTCGAGGTCGCACTGACAAGGGAGATTCCCGCTGCAATCAGCCCGCTCCTCGATCTGGCTCGCACGCCGATCGCGGCGACAGAGGCAACGACCGCGGTTTTCTACTCGATCTCGAACACGCAGAGAGGTTTGGGTGGCGTTACCTTCGGCAACTTCTTGATCAAGCAGGTTGTGGAGAATCTCAAGCGGGAGTTGCCGATCCTAAGGACGTTCGTGACCCTCTCACCTGTCCCGGGCTTTGCGGCATGGCTTGCTCGTGAGCGTATGGCGGAAGGATCAGTATGCCTGGATAGCGCAGCCAAGGAAATGCTGATGGTCCTCGATGAACAAGACTGGAGCAGTGACCCAGGGAAGGCGGAGAAGGTTCGTGATGTCCTTCTCCCAGCTGCAGCCTACTACTTCCTGAAGGTCAAGGATCCCAAGGGTCGTCCGGTCGAACCGGTCGCCCGCTTCCATCTCGGCAACGGGGCGCGGCTCGAGCGCTTGAACTTCCTTGGCGACGTTTCGGCGAAAGGCCTGAAGCAGGCCCATGGACTGATGGTGAACTACCTCTACGCTCTCGATGAGATCGAGAAGAACCATGAAGCCTTCGCTGAGAAGGGCGTGGTCGCCGCCTCGCCTGGGGTCCGCAAAGCCCTGCGGGCTGATCTGCCCTCCCGTGATCTGGTACCCAACCCATGACCGCAACGATCCCAAACCCTTTGACCTGGTCCATCATTGACCCTCGTTTTGGAGCTCCTGCCATGAATGCGAACCTGTTCGACCAGCTCGAACGCTCGATTGCCGATCTCACCAAGTCAGCCATCACCAGCCCGACCAGCGACACCATCAGCTATGCCGACCTGATTGCCCTGTCAGGCCGATTGGCCAACGTGCTTGTCACCCGCGGGGTCAAGCCGGGCGACCGCGTCGCCGTTCAGGTCGAAAAATCGGTGCCGGCCTTGATCCTGTATCTGGCCACCGTCCGGGCGGGAGCGGTCTATCTGCCCCTGAATACAGCTTACACGCTGGCGGAGCTGGAGTACTTCATCAGCGATGCGGAGCCGTCGCTTGTCGTCTGCGATACTTCCAAACGCGAAGGGATCGAGCAACTGGCTGCGAAGGTGGGAGCGTCGGTTGAAACCCTTGATGCCGCAGGGCAGGGCTCGCTCACGGATGCTGCCGCCGATAGCGCTGACGTGTTCAGGACCGTGCAGCGGGCCGGTGATGATCTGGCGGCGATCCTTTATACCTCGGGGACGACCGGCCGCTCCAAGGGTGCCATGCTGACCCATGACAACCTCGTCTCGAATGCCCTGACTCTGATTGATGCTTGGCGCTTCACGGCAGACGATGTGCTGATCCACGCCCTGCCGATCTACCATACCCATGGGCTGTTCGTGGCCAGCAACGTCATCCTGTTCTCCAGCGCGTCCATGATCTTCCTGCCGAAGTTCGATGCCGATGAGGTCCTCGGGCTCATACCTCGTGCCACAGCGTTGATGGGAGTGCCCACCTTCTACGTGCGCCTGCTGCAGCATCCCGGTCTCACCAGGGAGATGACCTCCGGCATGCGCTTGTTCGTGTCAGGCTCGGCGCCTCTGCTGGCCGAGACCCACCGCGAGTGGAGCACCCGCACCGGCCACGCCATCTTGGAGCGCTACGGCATGACCGAGACGAACATGAACACCTCGAACCCCTATGATGGCGACAGGGTACCAGGTGCCGTCGGCCTGCCGCTGCCCGGCGTGTCGGCCCGCATCACCAACCCGGACACCGGTGAAGAACTGGGAGCGAACGGGATCGGCATGATCGAGGTAAAGGGCCCGAACGTGTTCAAGGGCTACTGGCGCATGCCGGAGAAGACAGCCTCCGAGTTCCGCCCCGACGGCTTCTTCATCACGGGCGACCTCGGCAAGGTGGATGAGCGCGGCTACGTGCACATCCTCGGCCGCGGTAAGGACTTGGTGATCACGGGCGGCTTCAACGTCTACCCGAAGGAGATCGAAGACGAGATCGATGCCATTCCGGGCGTGTTCGAGAGTGCCGTGATCGGCGTACCGCACAAGGACTTCGGCGAGGGGGTGACGGCGGTCGTCGTGCGCTCCAAGGAGGCAGAGGTCGACGAGAAGGCGATCCTCGCCGCTCTCGAGGGCCGCCTGGCGAAGTTCAAGCTGCCGAAGCGGGTTGTCTTCGTCGATGAGTTGCCGCGCAACACCATGGGCAAGGTGCAGAAGAACGTCCTGCGTGAGCAGTTCGCCAACCTTTACCCTCCGTAGGTCCTAGCCTCCTTCCCGTGGGGCAGAGGATAGCCCAAGGAGATCATGTAACCTGCCAAATGTCAGCCTCTGGAAGATTTTCTGATTTATACCTGTTTACAAAATCTCTCACTCCGTGAGTTGGGTGTGTCCTAGATTCAGCTTTGAGCGACGAGCTTTGCTCTGTCCCTCAAATCTGTGAAAGTAGTAGCTAGTGCCGGGCGGCTCAAACAAAGGCTGGAGCTTAGTTTGATCCGGGCGGGGGAAGCTGGGATACTGGATTCAAGTTCCACAGAAAGTCTTCACTAAATTAGAAGGCTTGCCGAACATGCTCCACTTACTTCAAACGATAGGGGATTGCCTTGACCGAACCGTGCGACCTTTCTGCTCGTGAAGCGCGCCGACTGATCGGCCGCAGGTCCCTCTCGCCCGTGGAGTTGCTGGAGAGCTGTCTTACGCGCATCGAGCAGGTGAACCCTGCCGTCAACGCCTTCGTCGCTCTTGATGTGCCGGGGGCTCGAGCCGCAGCCAAACAGGCTGAGGATGCGGTCATGCGCGGGGACGATCTCCCGCTGCTGCATGGCCTGCCAATCGGCATCAAGGATCTCGACGAGACGGCAGGGCTTCGCACCACGTGGGGTAGTACCATCTATCGGGATCATGTTCCGACCCAGGACGCCGGTATGGTTGCCCGCCTTCGGTTAGCTGGTGGCTTGGTGCTCGGCAAAACCAATACGCCAGAGTGGGGTCTGGGAGCGAACACCCGGAACGCGGTCTATGGTGCAACCGGCAATCCATTCGATCCGGAGAGGTCGTGCGCCGGCTCGTCCGGAGGTTCTGCGGTCGCGCTGGCGACCGGCATGGCTCCGCTTTGCACCGGATCCGATATGGGCGGGTCTTTGCGCAATCCGGCGGCCTTTTGCGGCATTGTCGGCTTTCGCCCGAGTCCAGGGCTTGTTCCATCTGAGAAGCGGGCTCTTGGCTGGTCGCCGCTCTCCGTGCTTGGGCCGATGGCCCGCAACGTAGATGACCTCTGTCTGCTCCTGTCCGCCATGGCCTCGGATGATGCCCGCGACCCGCTGGCATACACAATGCACGGAGCAGGTGTCCGCAGCGCGCCCGGTTTGTTCTGGCCGCCGCGGCAGATCGATCTTGCAAAGCTGCGTGTCGCGGCAAGTGAGGACTTCGGCCAGGCCCCGGTGGAGCGGATTGTCCGTGAGGCCTTCCAAGTCCGGGTCCAAGCCTGCCGGCCAATGGTTCGCGAACTGGCTTTCGCTCACCCCGATTGCAGCGGAGCCGATGAGAGTTTTGCTGTTCTCAGGGCAGCTGGCGTTCTTGCCACTCATCACGAGCGGTACAGGACCCGCCCTGAGGAGTGTGGCCCGAACCTTCAGGCCAATGTCGAGGAGGGCCTACACTACAGACTCGAAGACTACGCCCATGCCCATGCGACGCAGACACAGATCTATCATTCTTTTCAGAGCTTCTTTCAGTCCCATGATGTTCTGATCACGCCTGCCATCACGATCAGCCCGCGGCCATGGCGGGAGCTCTATCCAACGGAGATCGATGGGCAGCGGACACGCAATTACTTCCACTGGCTGGCGATGGCCTATTATGTGACCCTGTCAGGTCACCCTGCTGTTTGTCTGCCGGTTGGGCTTGACGCCAAGGGAATGCCCTTCGGCCTGCAGATTGTAGGTCCCCGAGGAGGAGATGCCTTCGTTCTGGGCGTCGCGGCTGCACTTGAGGAGGCGTTCAACAGTTCCCCGACGCTTCGTCGGCCAGTTCCAAGCATTGAGCAACTCCGAGCGGCTCCCCCTATTAGCAGCATGGATGGGTTTCTTGGCTGGGGGTGAGCTCCCGCAGGGGCGTGTTGATAGGTGGAGGCTGCCCCAGGTCGCGGCGCCGTGTCTGAGTCGAGTCAATCAAAGTGGCCTGCCCCATGTGGGTGATCCGTGTGTGATGTTAATTCCGGGTTGGCCGTGGCGCCAGCGGTGACGCATGGACCACGACCTCTGGTGCGGGTGGCCGGTAGCCCAGGGATGGGTGTGGGCGCACCGTGTTGTAGTGCCGTCTCCAGCTTTCGATGACCACCTTTCCCTCCTGCAGGGTGTAGAAAATTTCTCCTTTCAGCAGTTCGTCCCGAAGCTTCGAGTTGAAACTCTCGCAGTAGCCGTTCTCCCAAGGGCTGCCTGGTTCGATGTAAGCCGTCCTGGCTCCCACACTCGTGATCCACTCGCGCACGGCTTTGGCCACGAACTCGTGCCCATTGTCGGAACGAACATGACCTGGAATGCCACGCAGGATGAACAGGTCCGAGAGCACGTCGATCACATCAATTGCTTTCAGCTTCCGGTTTACTCGATGGCCAGGCACTCGCGCGTGAACTCGTCGATGACGTTGAGCATGCGGAACTTGCGCCCGTCATGGGTGCGATCCTCGACGAAGTCATAACTCCAGACATGGTTGGGATACTCCGGTCGCAGCCGGATGCACGAGCTATCGTTGAGCCAGAGCCTTCCCTTCTTGGGTTGCTTTTGTGGCACTTTCAGCCCCTCCCGCCGCCAGATCCGCTCGACCCACTTCTTGTTCACCAGCCGGTATCGTCAACTTAACCGACGAGTGACCTGGATCGAGCTATCTGTAAGGCATGCCCCTAATCCGTGTCCCTCGTTACGCCCGCCACCGCTTTCCGGCCGAAGTGATCAGCTATGCTGTGTGGCTGTACTTCCGCTTTCCCTTGAGCCTGCGCATGGTCGAGGAGATGCTGGCCGCCCGAGGTATCGAGGTGAGCTATGAGACTGTGCGGCAGTGGGCGCTGAAGTTCGGCCAGAGCTTTGCCAATCAGATCCGCCGGCGTCTGCCCGCACCCGGTGACAAATGGCACCTGGATGAGGTTGCGATCAGCATCGCCGGCCAGAAGCATTGGTTATGGCGAGCCGTCGACTAGCACGGAGCCGTGCTCGACATCCTGGTTCAGAGCCACCGCAATGCAAAAGCAGCCAAACGCCTGCTACGAAAGCTGCTCAAGAAGCAGGGCATGGCACCCCGCGTGATGATTACGGACAAACTGGCCAGCTACGGTGCGGCCAAGCGAGAGATCATGCCAGACGTCGAGCATCGGCAGCATAAGGGCTCGAACAATCGTGCCGAGAACAAGCCACCAACCGACCCGACGACGCGAGCGAATCATGAAGCGGTTCAAATCAGCTGGGCAGGCCCAGCGCTTTCTCTCGGTTCAAGACCAAGCTGCCAACCTCTTCCGCCGTCCTGCCAACACCAACGCCGCCGCTCATCGCCAGTCACGAGTCCAAGCCTTTAAGATCTGGGCCGAGGTAACTGGCGTCGCCGCTGGCTTATGATGCGCCCATGCCGTGCGGGACGTTGCGACCTTAGCTCATTAACTTGACGGTGCCGGATAGTGGCCGATTTAGGAAGATCGTCTGGTGCCGTCGGTCTTGGAGCTTGCCGATCTCCAACGCCATGGCAAGCAACGCCAGAACTCCACGACGAGTTCGGACACTTGACGAAGCGGAGCAATTTTTTGGGGAACTGCTCCGAGCCCCCATATACAAGGTTGGAAGCGCGATTTGCTGCTTCGGGAGTGACCTATGCGGATCATAACAGCTACGGCCGTGCTGGCCTTGCTAATCGCGTCCCATTCTGTCTCGGCCAAGGATGCAACTAAGCCAGGGGCAGGGATCCCAAAGGTGTCTGCGTCGAAAGCGTATACGGCTGAGGAATCTGCTGCGATGGGGAGAGCGGCTCGGACCAAGGCGGAGGCGCAGGAGAGAGTCTGGGATCGCAAGATGAAGATCATCACGAGAGGCATCTGCACAGGATGCTGAGCCTTGCACTGAACTTCGTGGTTTCGAGGCATGACAAGAGCAAGTCACTCGCCCATTTATTCTGGTATGCCGAGCCGTTCCAGCACGGTCTCGGTCACCCGCGCAACGTGCACCTGCACATAGGAAAACATCGTCACGTTGGGCGAAAGGGTGTTGTGGAGGGGCTTCCGCAGGAGGCTGGGCACGATGAGGCCTCGTCTTAACCATTTCCAGACGTAGCCCAAGAGGAGCGTTTCTTGATTTTGACCAAGGGTAGCGCCGTTGATTTGATGAGCATCAAATGGAGGAGGTTGGGCGTCGGCTTCTGAAGAGGAAACCCCAGATCAGCAGCAGGGCAACCGCTCCGAAGACGGCTGCTACCAATCCAGTACTGTCCTCCGCCTGATACCACCCTGCCTCTTGTCCCAGATACGAGGCCGCAAAGGCGCCGATGATACCAAGGACACCGGTCAGTATGAACCCGAAGGGTCCCTTTCTGCCGGGCGTAACAAGCCTAGCAATCACACCAACGACCGAGCCCAGTACCACAATCCACATGATGCTCATGAGAGCTCCTGCCGAGGGAAATGATCTAGGGAGGCAACCCCAGTGTCCCGCACAGGTTGCAGCCCAGGATGGGGTTTTGACGGGATAGACGCTTCCCTCAGGTCGTGCTCAGGGTGGCGTAGCATTCCTAGAAAACATCACCGGCTTTGCAGGCTCATCCACCTTCGTGCTCGACGATCGTGTAATGAACATAGGCCATAACTGTCGTCCAGGGAGCCTCAATGCTGGCGAACAACCAGGTAGGAGAGGCAGTTTCAGATTGAGGCGCTTGGGCGCTCTGGACCCCAGACAAACACCTCATCGCCATTGTGATCCATGATCCGCAGGGCATCCGGCTTTTGCGGCATCTCCAAGGTCTCGAAGAGGGACAGGGCTCTCACTTTCGCGTCGTCCAGATCCGTTGCGTCATGTTCAACCCGATCCAGGATCGCATGAGCCTCGTCTGTTCCACGCACGCGAAAGAACTCAATAATAAACATTAGTGAGGCTCCGTCTCGCACAGAACCGCAACATCAGCATCGTTTCGCGCGAGAAGGGCCTGCAAGACTGCGAGTGTGGCTTCATCGGCTGCTGCAGCCGCAAGCTCGAAGACGGCAATGGCGTACACTTCAGCATCATCGGCACGAACCTCCATGAGATGAGCTTTGTGGCGTTCGGTCCAAAGAGGACGACCCACAACAGAGCCGGCTTTTTTCTCTGCGAGCCATGCTTTGACCCTGACATTAGCGGCTTCAACGGTGACGCGGTTATCATAAATGCGCTGCTCAACACGGTCGAGACGGCTCTCAAGGACTCCTTGCGAGTTGTCGAAGGTCGCCACGCCGTTCGATTTGAGAGCCTCAAGACGGCGATCCATGCCGTGAAGCTTGATCCGCAGCTCGTCACAAAGGCGACCGATCCGCTCACTCATTCGCGTCTCCTGTAAGATCCCATCGGGCGATGATCATAGCGGGAGTGAGTTGACGCCGTCCTTCGACAGCCACTCGGCGCTGAACTGACTGACAATCCCCGTGCTGAAGACCTTGGCTCCTGGTCCGGCAGACTCGGCCTCCGTCATGGCGGCATTGATGGCCGAAACACGGGAGTTATACTCCCCACGGTGTTTGCCGTTCACCCGGATGCGCCAGGCGCCATGATGTCGAACGACGTAAAACTCGGTTGCCATCACCTGAACTCCACTGATTATTCGTCCAAACTGAAAGGCACAGCTATCTAAGAGCCCAATCCAACAAGGGGATTAGACCGGCTTTCCAGCCAACCAGCCTTCAACAGTAGGGGCTAGTCTAATCCTGCAGCGACCGGCTCAAAGCTGCCTGTCCAGAGCCCAGAACTCAACATCTCTGTTCGCCAGCTTGTGCGAGAGGCCGTAGCCCTCTTCGACCGTTTCGATGAACTTCAACGTGGTCCGAACCCCCATCGTCTCGATCAAAGTGAACCGATCCCACTTGGACTGCATCATCGGCAAAGCATTAAGCGTCGGTCCGCCATCGTCGTGGGGTTGATAATGCTGAAGATCAAACATGTAGCGGCTGTTCAAACACATTGGAGCCTCCACAATCGCTCCCAGATTCCAACCTTGGTTAATCCCGAAAGCAGCAAGGCTGGAAGTCCATCTTTATACTATATGGGAGCAAGTTGCCTATTTACACCCGACCCCACCAATAAACTCTGAATGAATCCGTTTTGTGTATCTAAGTTTTACATGAGGGAGTATGGTGTAAATCATAGGATTATATGGCAGGCGAGGCCATTAACTCATCTTGCATGCCCGTCATACAGCTCAGGAGCCACGAAAATGTTAGCTCAAGCGGTTGTCGCAGCCCTGCTCATCATTGGATGCCTCCTCGTCTACGAGGTGGGCATTCGGGAGAGAACAGCTAAACCCCCGAACACCCTCCGGTAGGAGAGGATGAAATGTTCAGTAAATCCCGCCTACCCTAAAGCTACGATCCTCCGAACCTGACGCTCCTCGCTGCTGTGACTGCGGCAGCGATCGTCATGTACTTCATCGATGTGCGCAGATTCCTGGTGGCAGATGAGCAGGGCTGATGACTTCGCCCGGACAGCGGAAAGCATCCTGTCATGAGAACGCACCGCTACACCGTCGGCCAGCACGTCAGCTACGCTGAAGACTATTCGCCCAACCGGATCTGGCTCAGCGGCTACGAGGTTGTTTCCCTGCTTCCCGCCGGCAACCGGGAGCCTCAGTATCAGATCCGAACCGATGATCAGACCTATGACCAAGTTGTCTGGGAGTCCCAGTTGCAGGAGGAGATCGGGAGGAGGGCGATGCGCTTGAACAAGCATGCGATGCGAACCACGACGGCCCTAGCATCACCAAGCCGTCGGGCTCACCGAAATCGCAACAATCCCAAGAGGCCAAGCCAGCATCAGGATCTCACGAGATGGGATGATGAGGGTGGTGCGCCCCGATCAGGCCATCACTTCAGTGCCCTATGTCCATCGCCGCCCGAAGCGGAAGCAGCCCTCTACTATTTCAACATCCGAGCTGGAAGCACCCTCGTTGAGGACCCTGAAAGCAATAGGTATCCTGACCTTCAGTCTGCCCGAGCTGTTGCTATTGCTATAGCCCGCGACATGATTGCGGAAGGCAATCGGAAGGGCGAGGATCGGCAAAGCTGGTACGTCGAGATCATGGACAGAGCCAATCAACAGGCGATGACAGTCGCATTCGCGGACGTTATCTGCCCAGCAGCAGCGGCTTAATGATCTTCACGGGATGCCGGTAACGGAGAGGCCTGCATGGCGGAAGAAGCGGACGATCATCTCGGGATGCCGTT
>NZ_JAEQMY010000107.1 GCF_016743775.1 Microvirga aerilata
GCCGAAGGGCTTATTCAGGAGACCCTGATTGAGGAAGAGAACACCGACCAGATCCACTCTGACGCGGCCGAGCACGCCACCAACCCTGCCGCTGCAATTCAATGCCTTATTGGGGGGACCTACCCTTCCGAGCGATGATCGCCGACGTAGCCGAGCGTTCAGACTGGGAGCCGGCGTAGGAGGACGCTTGATCCCAAACCAAGCGGCGCCGTCGAGCCGCTGTCCAAGCGTAGCGAGGATCGCCTTCCAAGTGGTGGAGGTGATCACTGAGGCGGTTGCGCTCCAACCAAGTCAAAGCTGCCTCAAGTTCAGCCAGGGTCATCTGGCCTCGTCCCTTGTTGCCGAACACCCGCTTCAGCACCGCATTGTAGCGATGGTAGAGCCCCTCACCAACATGCGGCACCTGCAGGCCGGCTTCGTCCTCCACTGCCTGAGCGGCAACGGCCTCACCGATGCGAGCCCGCAGCCGCCGTTCCGTCGCGGATGGCGGCTCAATCAGGTGTGCTTGGCCGGTCTTTCGTTCTCGGCGGGCTTCTTCGAAGACCGGGCCGGGCTTCAACGTCGCGTAGCGCAGACCCAGCGCATTGCTCTCCAAGGGCGTAATTCCACGGCCCTCTCCTTCATCCCGGTGTGCCGCGAGATGCTCGGCGAGCCAAGCTGGTGTCTCCGCCTCAGCATTGCGCCGGCGCTGACGGGCCAGCATCCCCTGCTCAGCCTCGATGCTGCGGCGGAAGCGGACAAACAGCGGATCGTCCGGGTGGAAAACGAGGGCGCGCTGGCTCTCGTAGGGACCAGCATGAGGATCCACTCGCGTGGCTCGGGCGATCATCTGTTCAAGCCAGGGGCGGCTGCGAATGTGAGTGAGAGCAGCCACCACCGCGACCTCCGGCGCATCGAGCCCCTCGTAGGCCATGGCCACTGTGACCAGGATCGCCGGCTCCGCTGTCAGCCGAAAGGCGGCCAGCGCCTCGGGTGCACCACGCTCATTCGAGATTGCCAATCGCACCTCCCTCTCAGCCTGCCAGGGTGGCATCCAGCTTCGCAGCATCTCACAGTAGCGCCGGGCACTACGCTGATCAGGCGCTACCACGAGCAGCTTGCCGAGACCCTGGACGATCTCATTGGCAGCCAGCCCCCGCTCGGCCCGCCGGCGTGATCTAAGATTACGGGTGGCCCTGAAGGCCTCCTGGAGCAACTCCCGGGCAAAGCCAGTCCGCAGAGCGGTGAACAGGGCAGGGCGGGTTGTCTCGGTCGGGTAGGGGCCGGACAGACGATGGGGGCCCAGCCGGACGTCGTCCATCGCGGTTCGTCCTGCTTGCAGCCAACTGGCTTCCCCATCAAGGGCACCAAAGGTGATGGGGAGCACCGCGCGCTCGGCTACCGCCTGAGTTCGTGAGTAGCCGATGATCGCCCAGCTGGGAGCCTCCAGATCAACCTCCTGCGTGCCAGCGTCGGGTCCAGTGCGATAAGGCAGCCACAGGATGCGCCGGCCATCCGCCCGTTCCAGGGTTCCCGAGAGAAGCAAGCGCAGGGCTGCGGACTCCAGAAGTGGCAGCAGCGCCCGGCTCCAAGCTGAGGCATCTTCGTTCAGGGCAGGAGCTTGACCGGAACTTGCAGATGCGGCTGGCTCGTACTCGCTAAGAGTGGGCAGGTGATGGACCTCATCAACCACGAGCAGGGTGCGATGGCGGCGGAGTTCGGCAAGATGCAGGTCCGGTGCCGCCGCAATCGCCTGGTACGTGGTGATGTACCCAGCCAAGCCCCGGCTCGGGTCTGGTTCGTTGTCAGCTGCACGAACTGAGAGCGCGTGGCCAAGCGCGGCTCGCCAGACCGGGTCGGCAAAGGCCTCTTCGGCTTGTAGGCGGAGACTGTCGCGGGGCACAACCCAGCAAATCCGCTCGACGTGGCCGGCCTCGATCAGGCGAGCCGCAGCAAGCACTGGGAGGAGGGACTTGCCGCCGCCAGGCGTCACGGCCGCCAGGATGTCGGTGACCCCTGTCGCTTCACCGCGTGACATTGCAGCGACAAGGCCTGCAAGAGCCTGCTGATGCGCCCGCAGGGGCCTTTGAGGAGACGTGGACATAGGGACCGGTCCGAAAGCAAATCACCAGCATCCAGCATGGGGCGTTTCCGGCGACGTGTGAATCCCTCCACCAGATATGGTTGTGAAGGGGATAGGTTATAGGTGATCAGGAGTTGGGCAGTGACGATCAATCCACCGGGTTCCGGAGATGGTCATGAAGATAAGCAATCGCACACTGAGCTAATCCGAGGAGCTCCAAGCTGCTCCGACGGTTGCGTTCCCTAGCTGCATCTGAAGCTGCTCACGACGATGGTCGAGAACACGTACTCGTGTGGACAATCGGGATCAAGGGCACACAGTATCTGTCATTGGACCGCTCCCTATACGATTGCGCCCAGCGTTTTCTATGGAGCTGAAGCATGAGTGATCAATGGCAGTATCAAACGCGGCTTCACTTGGCTGATGACTTTGCGGGAATCGCGCGACGGAATCCAGACGACCCGGCTCTCGCATCTCTGCCAGAGGTCCTAGAGAAGCATCGCACCACAATGAAATGTCAGTTCGATGCTTTTGCAGACTATGTTGCGGAGGCAGAAGCGCAGGGAATTGATGGCTATCCCCTTTATACATGGACCAAGGCGACGATCGAAGATCCCGTGAAGAGGGCGAAGCACATCAAGTCCTTTGCTCTCACATTAAGGGCAGAGTAGCCTACCCGAAGGAGGAAGCGCATGCCCTTGAGGCTGATCTGCGGCCCTTGGTGGACGGCGTACGGATCACACGATCGTCGCGTCACGACACAAACCCTGCCCACAACCCGCAACCCCCTGAAAGCTTTCGCAAAGCTTGAGGATAGTCCGCTTCACGAGTCGGTGGGCGTTGGATTTGGATCAAGGGAGTAGCGCAGCGCGATATCTGCATCCGGTACGTTTCGGAAGTACACTGAACTTTCGAAAAGGCTTCGAGCAACCTTCAAAGCAGCCACGCCTGAGGATCACTTGCAACCCGAGGATAAGATTCAGCAGTTCCTTGATGACATCGTAATGTGCTGGCGAAACAAGCTGGTCGCGTACGATTGCTCCACTGCCAATCCTGGCGAGTAACCGCGAGCAGGGTGTCACCTATGACATTGGTTCTGGAGCAGGTCTCGGCTCTTCCGGCAACGGGATGAACTCCTGATCATCGTTCAAAGGCAGATGAATGCGCCCGCTCTGCCAGTCGGCCTTGGCTTGCTCGATCCTGTCCTGGCGGGAGGACACGAAATTCCACCAGATGTGCCGTGGTCCCAAGGGTTCACCACCCAGCAGCATAACCGTTGAGGCCTTAAGCGCCGTCAGGACCGGATCCGAGCGTCCGGCGAAGACCAGCATCTGCCCCGGGCCATAGTCCCGCCCGTCTGCTTCCACTCGACCTGCTACCACGTAAGCGGCTCTCTCTGGATACTCGCTCGGGATGCCGATCCGGCCGCCAGGTTGCAACTCGGCATGGACATAGAACAGGGGCGATTGGGTCCTGACCGGGTTGGTCAGCCCGAAAGCCCGACCTGCAATCAACCGCGCCGAGACACCCGCTTCCCCAAAAACCGGGAGGTCCTCCGCGCCATGATGGATGAAGTCCGGCTCCGTCTCCTCCTGGGCGTCCGGGAGAGCCACCCAGGCTTGGATCCCGTGCACTCGTCCGCCGCTCTGCCGGATGGGGCCGTCGAACCGCTCGGAGTAGCTGATGCAGCTGCCGGCCGTCATCCAGTTCACGGCCCCGGGCCGAATGGCTTGCTGCGCCCCTGTGCTGCCTCGCTGCATGATCTCACCATTAAACAGGTATGTGACGGTTGAGAGCCCAATGTGCGGGTGGGGGCGCAAGTCGGTTGTCCGAGGCACATGGGGCGGCAGATCTACGGGGCCCATATGGTCGAAAAAGATGACCGGCCCAACCATGCGCCGCCGCATGAACGGCAGCACGCGACCGACTTCGAAGCCGCCGAGATCCTTGTGCCTTGCAGCAATCACCAGATCCAGCATCAGACCCTCTATGGCAAGCGCAAACCGCAGCCCAGTCGGGATGGTTGGCCCTCAGGACAGCTGAAATGTGGCCTGAAGACGCGATGGGATCATTGAAATAGGTAGGTGAGGGGCCATACCTCCTGACCTGACGCTTGGAGCTGTGTGAGTCCACCCATGAAATAGCCCATGCGTCGTCCTCATTCCCAGCCCACGATGGAGCTGATCCTATGACGAACGAAGACTTAGAAGACCAGGTTGCGCCGGGACAGCATCCGTTTCGTGCCGTGCTGTGGGATATCGATGGCACCCTGCTCCTGAGCGAGGACATGCACTTTCGAGCCCTTCGCCATGCCCTGGCAAAGGATGGGGTGGAAGTCCCTGACGAGTTTCATCATGAGATCGTTGGCCGGGCGGCGAAGGTGGTCTATGAGAAGTGCCGGCAGACCTTCGGCTTGTCGATGAGCTTCGACCAGTGGCGCCGGCTGAAATACAGCTACTACACCGCCCATGCGGCGGAGATCGCAGTGCGACCCGGCGCGCTGGAGGCTTGGCGGCTATTCGAGCAGTCGGGGCTCCGACAAGCCTTGGTGTCGAATTCAGACCGGATCGTCGTGAACGCGAACATCCGGGTGCTGGGCTTGGAGACGCCCGGCATTATTTCGGTATCGATCAATGATGTGGTGCGCGGCAAGCCTGACCCTGAGCCTTATGAGCGGGCGGCGACGCTTCTCAGGCTTAAGCCCCAGCAATGTATTGCAATCGAAGACAGCCCAACCGGAGCGCAGGCCGCCCTTGCGGCTGGAACCCACATCATCGCGTGGCCGGAGGATCGGACGCTGGAGTTCCCGCCAAGCATCCAGCCGATCACAGATTTGGAACCGGCAGTCAAGGAACTCCTCCGATAGGCGGCTTGAAGGGGACTGCACACGATGATCCCGGTGGGCACGCACGGGGGAAGCGATGGCCCGTCCCCGGCGTGGCGCTGAGGCGACGCAAGTTCATCACCTTACTGGAAGTGGTAAAGCGCACCCTGGTCCGGGATCACAAACTGAACACCAAGATCGTTGCCCGCCTCGAGTTCCTTGCGGATCGCCTCCTGAGGCTGCTCATCGCTCAATGAGTACTTGATGTGGCTCACGACGACCGGCAGCCCCTTCAGAGTATTGCCACCAGCTTCCTGATCCAGAACATGCAGGGTCTTGTGAGCCCATTTCGGTGTCATGTGCCCGAACAGCAGATTGTCCGGCCGGTCGCTGGTGTATGACACCTCTAAGATAATAAGATAATGGCCTTGAGCTTTCGCTGCTTCACCTTGTCGGCAACGGCCTTCCAGATGGTCTGCATGTTGAAAGCCTTCTGGACCTCGTCAGGACCGGTGTCGCCGAAGCACAGGATGGCGTCGTCCCCGCTTTCGATGAGGAAGGCAGTGGATTCGGCTCCTCCATGATTAAGCGGGAAGGGGGTGACGGTCATCGTAGTTCCAGCAAGGTCCTTGGTCTCCCCAGGCTTTAGATCCTCCAGATGATACTTCTTTAGGTGTGGCTGCTGGCCACGATCCAGCATGTTGGGCCAAGCTTTCCAGTTGAAGTAGGTCTGCTCGATCTGTGCACTCACTGACGGCAGGCCGTAGATGGTCTTGTTGCTGTCATCGGGTGAAGCGATCACCAGCCCCTGCACATGGTCGAGATGAGCGTGGCTGATCAGGTACCCTTTGATGTCGTTCTTCAGCACGTGCCCAATGACACTGTCGGTTGAGCCCTCAGGCACTTTGACATCCCCGAAGACACCCTTGTCCTGAGCAACCTTCAAACCGTTAACCAGACTGCCCGCATCACAGGCGATGGCGTTACGGTCCCCATGTGGCCGAATGAGATAGGAGCTGAGATTGCCGTCCTGAATGCCGCCCAAAGCGCCGAGGACAATCACGTCGAAGCCTTGCCCCGACACAGCAGCAGTGGGCATCAGAAGCATCGATATCGAAACAAGCGATGGGATTAGCCTCATGAAGGTTCCGCTACTCTCAGATCAACGTTCGCATGAGAAATGCTGGCACAGGAGAGGGATGAAAGCCAACCGTTATCCTCGCATTATTACCATACGAGTGGACGATGGCCGGTAGGAACAGGATGTACTCGAATGCTTTCAACAGGGCAGTTCGGGATGGCAAAACCGCATCAATGTGGTGTTGCTGAAGGCAGGTGGTAAAGAAGGGATTGTCTCATGAACCGTTCGACTCCTCCCCTCGGCCAGACGCTATTGACCGCGCTGTTTCTGGTAGGCGCCGCCCATGGAGCGGTGGCCCAAGATCCTAAACCTGCTCATTACAGCTGTGCGGATGGCACAAAGCTTCAGGCTATCTTCTCTCCCCCAAGCACCTCGATGGGATCCGTGAAGCTTGTCTATGCGGGATCCTCGACCGAGACGCTCCCGCAAGCAATCTCGGCGGATGGAGGTCGCTACAGGCAGCGCAACGTTGAGTTCTGGATCAAGGGCAATGAGGCCACTCTGACCCGAGCAGGAAAATCAACAACCTGCCGGGCCGGCGGTTAAGCGAAACCTTTCGATTGGCCTGCCAGAGGTCCGCGAGTGCGCGGTGAGCGGACCTTTGCAAAACCGTGCTTAAGGGCTGCTTTTGATCCAGAGCTGACTCTAGCTCTATTCCACGATCATATGCTTTGTACGTGACACGGTCACCATGACCGCTCCGCTCCCAGCGGTCCTCCAACTGCAGGCATCGAAGCCAGGGTCGGTCAGTTCCAGGCCCAGCAAGGTACTTCCAATCGATGCGGCTGCGGACAGCATCAGCCGCCCGCCGGTCGGACAGGTTCTCAGCGAGCTGCAGCAAGCTCACCAGCGCCAGTCGCCACGGGCATTCGGCCGGCTGCCCGCAAGGGGCAAAGAGGGACGCGAACTGGGCATCGGTAAAGATCGTCCTAAGGTGGTCACGCAGGCGCAGATAGGGGCTGCCATGCGGGAACGCGGCACGCGCGATGGCTGCCGTCGCGGCCGGGACATCACGGCACAGGATCGGGCGGAGCGACATGAGGACCTCCGGGATAGTGGGACTGCCCCCTCAAACCCAGAACGCCAATCCCTGCCTCAAGGGCTCCGGCACATTCGCCAGCAGTATCTTCTATCGGGTCAGCCCTCGCAACTGTTTGCAGCTTACTAGAGTTCTAATGATGATCAGATGGACAGAAGCCATGAAACAGCTAAGCTTAACTGCTGTCATAACTTGCGGCTTTCTTGGCGCTGGGCCAGTGCTGGCGTCGCCCTGTGGTGATACAATCCGCGCACTGGAGCCCCGGATTGACGAAGCTGTGTCGAAAAGCGCGGCCCTGTCCTCTGGTGGCCAAGCTGTTGCGGCTTCCCGTGAGTCTCAAGCTATGCAGGCCGACAAGCAGCCGACTCCTGCTGGTACATCGGTACAGAAGCTCCCGGAACACGATGTCGGAGCGACCGCTGCGGCGACGCCGCTTGCCGGGGGAGACAATGCTATGAAGGCAAGAGCGGCTCTGGGGCGGGCACAGGCTCTCGATCGCGAAGGCAACGCCTCGGGGTGCTCAGCTGCCGTCGAAGAGGCCCGGCGCGAGCTCGGACCGGCTCAATAGGCTCGTCGAACGCCCAGCTTGCCCTATTTTTCTCCTCCAAGCTCTCGCAGCACGGCAAGCCACTGAGCACGATCAGCGCTGCTGGGAGCGTCTTGTACAACGGGTTGTGGAGTAGCCTACGACCCGAGGTGGTCAGTGCATTACAGTATCAATGCGTTTTTCAATTGTGACAGAGGAGAAGACCATGGCGATACTGGTCGTAAACGGCGCCGAGAAATCATTCAACGGCGACGAGGACATGCCGCTCCTGTGGTACTTGCGTGATGAATTAGGTCTGACCGGCACGAAATTCGGATGCGGCGTCGCCCAATGTGGGGCCTGTACTGTGCACCTTGACGGCACTGCTGTTCGTGCTTGCGTGACCCCAATGGCGGCCGCTCTGGGCACTACGGTGACGACGATCGAAGGCCTCTCGCCGGACGGCAGTCACCCCGTCCAAGTCGCTTGGCGGGACCTTAACGTATCGCAGTGCGGCTACTGCCAGCCCGGCCAGATCATGCAGGCCGCGTCGCTCCTCAAGGACAACCCAAAGCCGACCGACGAGGACATCGACAGCACGATGAGCGGCAATATCTGCCGGTGCGGGACATACCCGCGCATTCGCGCTGCCATCAAGCAGGCCAGCACGGGAGGTCGTTAATGCCAAACCATAATGAACTCGAATTAAAGGTCGCGAACGTCAGCCGCCGGGGTTTTCTGACCGGCATTGCAGCCGGCTCGCTGGTTCTCGCCATCGGCTTGCCGTCTGGAGCTAATGCGCAGGAACAGAAGTTCGGTGCCGACGGTATGCCGAACGGGTGGCGTGACGATCCGAAGATCTTCGTCTCGATCAGTCCGGATGGCCTTGTCACCGTCACCTGCCACCGGCAGGAGATGGGCCAGGGAGTTCGTACCTCGATTGCAATGGTTGTGGCGGACGAGCTCGACGCTGATTGGTCCAAGGTCCGTGTGGCCCAAGCACAGGGCGACGAGGCTCGATACGGCAATCAGGATACGGACGGCTCACGCTCGCTGCGCCACTTCTTCATGCCGATGCGCCGAGCCGGTGCCGCTGCCCGTACCATGCTGGAGCAAGCAGCCGCCGCACAATGGGGTGTGCCGGTCCAGGAGGTACGTGCGCGGGAGCACGCGGTTCTGCATGAACGAACCGGTCGCAGGCTCGACTATGGTGCACTCGCGACTGCCGCCGCATCCCAGCCGGTGCCAACACGTGAGACGTTCAAGCTGAAAGATCCTTCTGCCTTCCGTTACATCGGCAAGGACCGGATCGGCTTGGTCGACAACCAGGACATCACGACCGGCAAGGCTGTGTACGGGATTGATGCCCGCACCGATGGCATGCTCTACGCGGTCGTTGCACGTCCCCCAGTCTTCGGAGGACGCGTCAGGAGCGTTGATGATGCTGAGACATTAAGGATTCCTGGCGTTGTTAGGGTCGTGCAGATCGCACCACCCAATATTCCGTCCGAGTTCCAGCCGTTAGGCGGGGTTGCGGTTGTTGCGCGCAATACCTGGGCTGCCATGCAGGGGCGTGACAAGCTGAAGATCGTCTGGGACGACGGTCCACATGCGAGCTACAGCTCAGACACCTACCGCGCGGAGTTGGAGGCTGCGGCACGCAAACCCGCTAAGGTGGTTCGCAGGCACGGCGATGTCGACGCCGCCATGGCCAAGTCCGCGAAGCGGGTCGAGGCTGAGTACTACATCCCCCATTTGACCCAGGCGCCAATGGAGCCACCGGCCGCACTTGTCCAGATCAAGGACGGCAAGTGCGAGGCATGGGCCTGCGTTCAGGCTCCGCAAGCCACCCGCACACGTCTATCGGAACGTCTTGGAATCCCTGAAGAGAACGTAACGGTCAATGTCACGTTGCTTGGAGGCGGCTTCGGCCGCAAATCCAAGCCGGATT
Organism: Microvirga aerilata; assembly: GCF_016743775.1. Lineage (GTDB taxonomy): Bacteria > Pseudomonadota > Alphaproteobacteria > Rhizobiales > Beijerinckiaceae > Microvirga > Microvirga aerilata. The sequence goes on from NZ_JAEQMY010000107.1 coordinate 9,544, forward strand.
TCGTACTCGAAGCTGGTCTGATCAGTCAGACCATGGGCGGCACTCCCGTAAAGGTGACATGGACGCGGGAGGATGATCTTCATCACGGCTACTACCACACAGTCTCTGTCGAGAGGCTTGAGGCCGGGCTCGATGAACGCGGGATGCCAGTCGCTTGGTTGCAGCGTAGCGCTGCACCAACGATCGGCTCCATCTTCGCCCCAGATCCCAAACACGAGTTGCCCTTCGAACTTGGCATGGGCTTGGTGAATGCGCCGTTCGCAGTGCCGAACGTGCGCATGGAGAACCCGGAGGCGACAGCGCATACCCGGATCGGCTGGTTCCGGTCGGTCTCCAACGTACCGCATGCGTTCGCAATCCAGTCGTTTGTTGCCGAGTTAGCGCATGCTGCCGGACGTGACCCGAAGGACTACCTTCTGGACCTGATTGGCCCTGCCCGCATCATTGACCCAACCGAAATCGGAGATGCCTGGAACCATGGCGAGGACCCAAAGCTCTATCCGATTGATACAGGTCGCCTGCGGCAGGTGATAGAGTCGGCCGCTGCCGGCATCGGCTGGGGTCGGAGCTTGCCGCAGGGCCACGGGCTTGGGATTGCGGGCCATTACAGCTTTGTGAGCTACGTGGCCGTCGCCGCCGAGGTACGGGTAGACGGGGACAGGCTGGTCATCCCGCGGGTCGACATTGCAATTGACTGTGGACCTCGGATCAATCCCGACCGCATCCGCTCTCAGATGGAAGGGGCCGTTGTAATGGGCGTGGGGCTTGCGACGACTTCTGAAATCTCATTCAAAAACGGCCGGGTCGAGCAGAATAACTTCGACAGCTATGAGGTCACGCGGATCGATACAACTCCCCGTGAGATTCATGTTCATCTCGTGGCGTCTCACGATTATGGCCAGCCACTAGGAGGCGTTGGCGAACCAGGGCTGCCGCCAGTTGCGCCGGCTCTGGCAAATGCGTTGTTTGCCGCAACTGGCAAACGAATACGGCAGTTGCCGATCCGGGATCAGTTTTTGGCGTAGCAGCACTCAGGTGTGCCGGATTGCCTGGTGCACCTGCTTGCAACGCAGTATGCCAAGCTAAGCTGAAATAGCCGCTTCTGTGTCAAATCGAGTATGCAATTAACAATAACCCTGCGAATATGAGTAGTTTTGCAGAGAATGAAACTTTCTACCTGATCTGCACGGACTGACGTGCTGAGCCAGATAGATATGCAGTAGGCTTTAATCCGACTTCGGCGACTGAACGCATCACATCGTTGCCTGCTCTCTCCCAAGATGTGTCCATTGTCCAGCAAAGGAGTTCTTCATGCGGTCCTTCGTTCTTTCCGGTGCCATGCTCATTATCGGACTCAGCCATGCCCAAGCCCAGGATGCGGCTGCGGGCGAGAAGGTGTTCGCGCAGTGTCGAGCCTGCCATCAGATGGGTGAGAACGCGAAGAACGCCGTCGGGCCCCACTTGAATGGCCTGTTCGGTCGCACGGCAGGCTCGGTGGAGGGCTACAACTACTCTCCGGCCAACAAGAACTCTGGCATCACTTGGGACGAAGCCGTCTTCCGCGAGTACATCCAAAACCCGCGCGCCAAGATCCCCGGAACGAAGATGGTCTATGCGGGCCTGAAAGACGAGCAGCGCATCAATGATCTCATCGCTTATCTCAAGCAATTCGACGCCACGGGAAAGAAGCAATGATGTGGTACCGTCTCAAGCCGATAATAGCTGAAAGAGACGTGGGCACGGCATGAACACGAAGCTGGTCTATTTCGCCTGGGTCCGCGAGCGGATCGGCAAGTCGGACGAGGAGGTCAGCCTTCCTTCCGATGTGGCGACGGTCGCGGACCTCGTCACCTGGCTGAAGAGCCGAGGTGAGGAATACGAGTATGCCTTTGAGAACGAGGGGATTGTCCGCGCCGCCGTCGACCACGTGCACGTTCGCCCCAATGCCTTCATCCATGGAGCTCGTGAGATCGCCTTCTTTCCGCCCATGACCGGAGGGTAGCTGTGATGACAGCGACCCCAACGATCCGGATCCAACGCGACGACTTCGATGTTGCGCGGGAGACGGCCGCGATCCGCGAGCAGGGCGCTAACGTGGGCGCCATCGTCACCTTCACGGGGCTGTGCCGCAGCGAAGACGATCGCCTTGCTGCGCTGGAGATCGAGCATTACCCGGGCATGGCGGAAGCCGAGGTGACCCGCATCGTCAGGCAGGCGACGTTGCAATGGCCCTTGCTCGGAGTGACGGTGATCCATCGGCACGGAACGATCCAAGCGGGCGAGAACATCGTTCTCGTCATCACCGCCTCGAGCCATCGACGGGCTGCCTTCGCGGCGGCGGAGTTCCTAATGGATTGGCTCAAGCTGTCCGCTCCGTTCTGGAAGCGGGAGCATCACGCCGACGGTTCGGTCGCGGAGTGGGTCGAGGCAAGGGCCTCTGACGAACTCGCTGTGAGGTCCTGGGACGGTGCTCCGCACGATCAGGAGCATCAGCCCACATCGGGAGGCCCGTTGCGCGACGCGCCGGAAGGGCTAACCTCCCATCAAAGCGAAATCAAACGGGAGGGAACGTCGTGAAGCTGCCTTTGGACGCCTTGGATCCCGGAACACCCTTGATGGACCCGTTTGGCCGGGCGATCACCTATCTGCGCGTCTCGGTGACGGACCGCTGCGACTTCCGCTGCGTCTATTGCATGTCCGAGGA
>NZ_JAEQMY010000108.1 GCF_016743775.1 Microvirga aerilata
ATGTCCTCAAGGGCTACGATGAACCAGAGACTCTCCCTTCTTCAACTCGCTCGGTCTGTCTCATGAGTGCTGACGGCGGACACTCCTGGCGAGTGAGGACATACTCCCTCTCTTGATGATCTTGGGTGCCATGTTTCAGTGGTTGTCCCGTGGAACGGGCGAGCCCGTGCGGCCTACAAGAAAGTCCAGATCGACACCTTTGTCGGCTTGCAGAACATGGTCGACATAGAGCTTGGCCCAGCCGCGGGTCGCGTGCGGCTCAGGCGCAACCCAGGCAGCTAGTCTGCGCTCCATCTCCTGCGCCTCCACATGAAGATGCAGGCGGCGGGCTGCAACATCAAGCGTGATCATGTCACCGTTCTGCACCAGCGCCAGCGGACCGCCGGCAGCGGCTTCCGGCGCCACATGCAGCACGACCGTACCGTAGGCGGTGCCCGACATGCGCGCATCCGAGATGCGGATCATGTCGCGGATGCCCTTCCTGAGCAACTTCTGCGGCAGCGGCATGTTGCCGACTTCGGCCATTCCAGGATATCCCTTCGGGCCGCAGTTCTTGAGCACCATGATGCAGGTCTCGTCGATGTCGAGATCCTCGTCGTCGATGCGGTGATGTAGGTCCTCGATGGTTTCGAATACCACCGCGCGACCGGTGTGCTGCATCAGTTCGGGCGAGGCCGCCGACGGCTTAATGACGGCGCCGTTCGGGGCAAGGTTGCCCTTGAGGATGGCAATGCCCGCTTCCGGCTTGAACGGCTCCTCGAAGGTGGTGATCACCTCCCGGTTCCAGCATGGTGCCTCCTTGACGTTGTCCCAGATCGACCGGCCGTTTATGGTGAGCGCCTCCTTGTGCAGGAGACCGCGCTCGCCCAGCGTGCGCAGCACCACCGGCAGGCCACCGGCGTAGTAGAAATCCTCCATCAGGAAGCGGCCGGAGGGCATTAGGTCGACGAGGCAGTGGATGTCGCGCCCGAGCCGGTCGAAGTCGTCCAGCGTGAGATCGATGCCGACACGGCCGGCGATCGCCAGCAGATGCACCACCGCGTTGGTCGATCCGCCGATGGCCGCGAGCGTGCGGATGGCGTTCTCGAAAGCCTCGCGGGTCATCACCTTGGAGAGGACAAGGTCCTCGTGCACCATCTCGACGATGCGCCGCCCGGACATGCGGGCAAGCTGATTGCGGCGGGCATCCGAGGCCGGAATGGCGGCATTCTCCGGCAGGCCGACGCCGAGCGCCTCGACCATGGAAGCCATGGTGGAACCGGTGCCCATGGTCATGCAGTGGCCGGCCGAGCGGTTCATGCCGGCTTCCGCCTCGTGGAATTCCTGCAGCGTGACCTCGCCGGCGCGCAGCTGTTCGCTCATGGAGATGATGTTGGTGCCCGACCCGATATACTTGCCGCGATAGACGCCGCGCAACTGCGGCCCGCCTGAGACGCCGATGGTGGGCAGGTCCGCCGAGGCTGCGCCCATGAGCAGGGCCGGTGTAGTCTTGTCGCAGCCCATGAGGAGAACCACGCCGTCAAGCGGATGGGCCCGGATCGCCTCCTCCACGTCCATGGCGGCAAGGTTGCGAAACAGCATAGCGGTGGGCCGCATGGTCACTTCGCCAAGGGAGGAGACAGGGAACTCGAGCGGAAAGCCGCCGGCATCCAGCACGCCGTATTTCACGTGCTCGGCAATGGTGCGGAAATGGGCGTTGCAGGGCGTGAGCTCGGACCAGGTGTTGCAGATGCCGATGACAGGACGTCCGTCGAACTGGTCCTGGGGAAAGCCGCTGTTCTTGAGGAATGAGCGGTAGTAGAAGCCCATCTTGTCCTGGCGCCCGAACCAAGCCTGGCTGCGGAGCTCGCGCTTCTTGTCAGTCATTTTGATTGTCCCAGTATTTCAGTCAGCGAGTTGGCCAGCCCACATGAGGTGAGCTGGGGTTAACGTTAGTGGATGATTGATCTGAAGCGCTTGGGTTTGGTGGTGCTACCACCGGTGTGGCTGGGTAGGATTGCACAGCCGGCCATAAAACTGCCCCTGGTGCGGGTGGTTTATAGCCCCGTGAAGAGTATAAGCATACGGCATTGTAGTGACAACTCCAGCTCTCGACCATGATCTGGGCCTCTTTGAGTGTGTAGAAGATTCCGCCTTTCAGCAGTTCGCCCCCAAGCTCACCTCGACTACGCCGATCTGCCGGATAGCTTCAGTGTCATAGTCGCTCCGCATGCCTTTTCTGGTCGGCGGGATACGAAAGGTATCGGCTAATCAAGCAATGCGTCCTCTCACATTCATTGGCTCATCAACCGGGCAATATCCGCAGCGAAACGCATCTCGGAGTCGTCCTGTGGCTGATAGTCAATCACCCGACGGGCATTGGTGATACTCCAGAATGTGCGAGCGTTGTTAGAAACCCCGTAGAAGATATGAAACGGCACACCGTACTCATCATTGATCTGAGCTGTCTCAATAGATTTGCAGAAGAGCTGCTGCAAATCGCGCTCGCTGATGTAGCCTGCGAGCTCGCGCACGTACCGATAGCGGGGCAGATCAGCGAACTTGCTAGCGTCGATCTCCCGCGGGACGACAATCCGCAATTGGATTATCTCGAGCTTCCGTCCTAGGCTACCACATGCATAAAGAAACCCGAGTGACTCGTAGGCAGACTTTGCCCAGCCATAGAAGTTGTCCGGCCGCGGATAGTCCTCGGGACTTACGCGATCGCGTAGACCAGCAAAGTAGGGTTGCTCGTACCACTTCGCTGCCTGATTGGTGCTGGCCGCCACCACGCGTCGTACACCGTGGTCCAAAGCCATCTGGTAGACCCGCTGCATCATGTCGATATTGCGCCGTTCGCCCTGGTATTGGCTCTGCGGATCAGATCCGTCCGACCGATGATAGGCCGAGTGGACCACCACATCTACTCCGGTGAAGATAGTCTCCAGTTCAGTTGAACTCGCCGTGAGCAAATCGAGCACCTCGACACCATCAACGGGCTGACCAGCTCCGTTCTCCCGCCGATTGTCAATAAGCCGCAGGTCATACCTGTCGCGAAAGACAGAGAGCAGCTGACCCGCTATGTATCCGGTTGAACCTGTCAACAGCACCCGTGGTTTTGGCATGACCTACCTTGTTCACATCCGACGTCGTGGTTCGACGATGGCGTGCGAAAACAGAATTTCCCGCTGGCTCAACTCATCGCTGGAAGGCGGCAAACCGCCAAGAGGGGTAAAATTCCTCCTGGCGGTCCTTCTGTAGCAGCCTAGTTCAAGCGTTTACTGCTTCTGAACCTCTAAGCGGATGACGTTCCACGAGGCCGGCGCGAGCTTGGCCCGTACCTGCTCTCCCCAAATCTCAACCCCCTCCAGAGGAGCAGGCTTGATCGCATCCGGGGTATCCTTCGTATTGACAGCCATGAGATCATCATTGCGCAACTGGTGCGCCTCCTTGACCGTGAGGCCGTCGAAGCCGCGCACGAGAGCTTCCATCGACAGGCTCTCATCAAGGCTGCGGTTGAGCGCGAAGATGGTGACGCAATCCTCATCGTGGTTGTGAACCACGGACAGCTTCAGATAGGGCACTGCCGGGAGCGGGAACAGGAGCTCGGACGTACCGCGTGGATCATAGTACGTCGTCTCGTAGGTGGGGGAGTCTACCTTCGTCTGCAGCACCGTGCCTCGACCGAGATTGCTCATATCTTTGAATGGATAGAAGATGGATTGGCGCCACGCAGGCCCGCCGGTCTCGGTCATGATCGGAGCAATCGCGTTTACCAACTGCGCAAGGCAGGCCGACTTGATCCGGTCGGCGTGATTGAGCAGGGAGATACAGGCGCCGCCGAAAGCAAGCGCGTCCTGCATATTGTAAATCTCCTCAAGGATCGGCGGCGCGACGGGCCAACCGAGCTTGACTCGGCCCTCGTTCTTACGGCGGGTGCGATACCAAACGTTCCACTCGTCAAAACTCAGCATGATGCGCTTGGGCGAACGACGACGAGCGGCAACTGCGTCCGCAATAGCGACGACCTCTTCGATGAAGCTGTCCATCAGGTCCGGACTTGCAAGAAATGCCGGAGTATCATCCGCATAGTTGTTCAGATAGGTGTGCAGAGAGATGTATTCGACGTGGTCGAATGAGTGCTCGAGCACAGTGTCCTCCCAGCTACCGAAGGTCGGCATATTGCGCGAGGACGAGCCGCAGGCGGCGAGTTCGATGGTCGGGTCGATCCATTTCATGAGCTTGGCGGCCTCAGCCGCGATCCGCCCATATTCCCACGCCGTCTTGGTCTCCATCTGCCATGGGCCATCCATCTCGTTGCCCAGGCACCAGAATCTCACGTTATGAGGCTTCTCCCATCCATGAGCGCGGCGCAGATCAGACAGCTCCGTACCACCCGGGAAGTTGCAATATTCGAGGAGGCGTCTGGCATCATCGGGGCCACGCGTGCCGAGATTGACAGCCATCATGGGCTCTACATCGGCCGCTTGACACCAATCCATGAACTCGTTGGTGCCGAACGTATTCGGCTCGGTGGACATCCAGGCGAGATCAAGCCGGCGCGGGCGGTTCTCCACGGGGCCAACGCCATCCTCCCAGTTGTATCCGGAAACAAAGTTTCCACCCGGGTAGCGGATAACGGTGGGCGCCAACTCGCGGACGAGATCAAGCACGTCCCGCCGGAAGCCACGCTCGTCGGCCGTCGGATGGCCCGGCTCGTAGATGCCACCGTAGACACACCGCCCCAAATGTTCGACGAAGGCGCCGAATAGGCGTGGATCCGTTTCCGCGATTGAAAAATCGCGATCAATGGTCACTTTGGCTTCTTTCATTGCAAGGCTCCGATCGGTTGAGCTGTCAGGGAGAACTAAAAGGTCGATTAGCTTGCTACAGCGGGCATGGCTTCCGTGATGGGTTCGTCACGCCAAGCTCCTTCGACTGACAGAACCGCTTCGCGAAGCTTGATGGAGTAGGGATGCTGCGGGGCCGCGAGCACCGTCCGAGCGTCGCCGCCTTCGACTACCCTGCCCTCTTGCATGATGATGAGACGGTCGCTGATGTAATAGGCGGTCGCGAGATCATGCGTGATGTAGATGATCGAAACCCCAAGTTCATCGCGCAGTTTCTTGAACAGGTTGATCACAGTCATGCGCAGCGATGCGTCGATCATCGATACCGGCTCGTCGGCGACGATCAGAGACGGATTTGGCACAAGTGCGCGGGCGATCGCTACACGCTGGAGCTGCCCGCCTGACATTTCATGGGGATAGCGCCCCTGAATTTCGGCAAGCGACAGGCCAACCTTGCGAAGCGAGTCGTCAACCCGCTCCTCCACCTTGTCAGTCGTGCGGCACTCCGTGAAAGTCTGAGCCGCGCTGAACAGATAACGGTCAACACGTTTCAAAGGATTGAAAGCATCGAACGGGTTCTGAAAGACTGCTTGCACATGGCTCATGAACTCCAGCCGATCACGGCGGCTGCGGACATCATGCAGGTCCTTTCCACGAAACAGGATACGCCCGCTGGTCGGAGCTGCGCTGTTGAGGATCATGCCCGCGAGGGTTGTCTTTCCGCTCCCGGACTCACCAATAATGGTGAACACTTCGGGTTTGTCCGCCGCGAGAGAGAAGCTGACATTGTTCACAGCATGGTTGACACTCCGTGAGATGATACCGCCTCTCGCGAAGATCTTGTTGACATTTTCCACGTCAAGAAGGTTCGGACTCATGCGCTCGCCTCCTTATAAGACAGCCTCGACCCGAGTAGGATCGGCTTGGGCAACGTGGCAGGCTGCCCGGTGCCCGGGCAGGATCTCCACCAGGGGAGGAGCCTCGCGGCGGCAGATGTCGATGGATAACGGACAGCGGGGATGAAAACGGCACCCTGGCGGAGGGTCAGCGAGGCTGGGGGGTGAGCCTTCAAGACCCTTCTTCGGCGCCTCATCGCCAATACGCGGCAGGCTAGAAATCAGATGTGCCGTGTAGGGATGGAGTGGTCTCTTGAATAGATCCCGCGTCCTGCCCTCCTCCACCAGCCGGCCGGCATACATAATGCCGAGACGGTCAGTGAGATTGGCGTGAACCGCCATGTCGTGGGTCACGAATAGGATCGATGACTTGAGTTCCTGCTGAATTTCCCGCAGCATCAAGAGCACGCCTTTCTGGACAATCACGTCCAGTGCTGTCGTCGGCTCGTCTGCGATGATGAATTCGGGTCCGCAAACGGTTGCTAAAGCGATGGTAACCCTCTGCCGCATGCCGCCCGACAGCTCGTGCGGATAGGCCTGGAGGACCGCAGGGTCGAGGTGGACCCGCTTTAGGTGCCGTTCCACCAGGTTGGTGAAGTCGGCTCCCTTCACATTCACATGCGGTAATGCGAAGTCCACGAAGGCATGCTTGATCCGCCGGACGGGGTTCAGCACGCTCATGGAACCCTGCATGATGTAGGACAAATGGCTCCAGCGGATCGCCGACAGCTCCTGCGGCGAAAGCTTATAAATATCCCGCTCCCCGTCCTTGAAGCTGAACCGCACCGATCCTTCGACAACCCTGAGCGGGGGACGGATGGCACCAGCTATAGTCTTGATGAGGGAGCTCTTTCCAGAACTCGACTCGCCTGCGAGGCCGTAGATCTCGTTGCGGTCAATCTTAAGGCTGACGTCATCAACCGCCCTCACCTCGCGGTCGACACCGAACAGCTGCATCTTATAATACGCCTTCAGACAGTCAACTTCGAGCAGCGGAGCAGTCTGCAACGCCTTGATTTCATGCGAGGTTGCCATGGTACGGTGCCCGGTGATCATACCTGACCTCCAAGACGAAGGAGGCGGCTGCGCGGGTCGATGTATTCGTTCATCGAAATTGCGAGCAGGAACAGGCCGATGAACAGCATGATGACGAGAACAACTGGGAACGTGATCCACCACCAGACGCCAGATACCAAGGCGGTGTGCTGGTTTGCCCAGTAGATCATGCCGCCGATGGTGGGCGTATTGATGTCGGTAAAACCGAGGACGGATAGCGTCACCTCAATGCCGATCGACCAGTTGATGTTGTTCATGGTGGTCGAGAACACGATCGGCAGAACGAACGGCAGATGCTCTTGAAGAACGATCTTACCGGTGCTCATACCTGAGAATACTGCTTGGCGGGTGAATTCGCGGGTCCGCAGGCTCATGGCGACGGACCGGATCAGTCGCGCGTCATAGGCCCATCCCAGCAGCGCGGTGATGACTGCGAGCAACGCCCAGGACATCTGGTCACGCATGATGAAGTAGAACAGCACCAAGATGGGAAAGAGCGGGATGACAACGAACGTGTCGTTAATCGACATGAGGACGCGGTCTACCCAGCCACCCTTGTAGCCTGAGATCAGCCCAACAAAGAGAGATATGATACGGCTGAGGATCGCCACCACAATCCCGAAGAGGAGAGTGTTCCGGATCGCGAAGGTGAGCTGCCAGAATACGTCCTGCCCACGCGATGTGGTGCCCAGCGGATGCTCCCAAGAGGGTGGCACATCGGGCGGTACGACGTAGACGTCCATTGGCGGGTAAGGCGAGAAGAAGGAGCAAACGGAAACGGTCAGCACAACGAGTAGCAGAATTAGGCCGATGGCAAACTCGATGTTATAATGGAAGAGATCACGAAAGATCTTGAGCGCACTCATCAGTGTGCCTCCACGCGCGGATCGATCAGGGGATACAAGAGATCAATCAACAGGACTGTGGCGGAGACAGCCACAATCGAGATGGTAGTAATGCCGAGAACCAGGCTGTAGTCACCGGCATGGACCGCGCTGATCAGGAGTGATCCGACGCCTGGGTAGCCAAAGACGTACTCGGTGATGATCGCACCGTTGAAGATTGCACCCAGCTGCAACGCAAGACCAGTCACCTGCGGGCCCAGCGCGTTCCGCATCACGTAGGACCGCAGGATCCTGCTGCCCTTCACGCCGGCGAGCTCCGCGTAGATAACGTAGTCCTCGGTCACAACGTTGGATACAAGCGAGCGCATGCCCATGAACCAACCGCCGATGCCAACAGCCATGAGAGACAGAACCGGCAGGATCGAGTGGACTGCCACGTCGAGCGCGAAGGCAAGCGTGTTAGAGCGGTCCGACGCCATTGTGGCGCCGCCGCTGATCGGCAGAATGGGCCAAAGGAAACCGAAGATGATGAGGAGCATCAAAGCGACGACGTAATACGGGATGGGTTTAAGTCCCATGCTGATCACGCCGAATGCCCTGAGGATCCGGCTGTTCCTGTAGTAGCCAGCAAGTCCGCCAAGCAAGTTACCAAGAAACCACGTCAGGAGCGTCGAAACCAGCAAAAGGCCGACGGTCCAGGGAAGGGCTCGCAGGATGAGCTGCGAGACCGGAGTTGGAAAGGCCGACAAGGAGGGGCCGAAGTCTCCGACCAGAATCCGTTTCCAGAACGAAACGTACTGCTCCCACGGTGATCCCTCGAGACCATAGAGCTGGCGCAGCGACTGCCGCATCATCTCAATGGCTTCCGGGCTGGTGCTGCCGAATGAGGTAGCTGCCGAGATCGACTGCTCGACCGGATCAATCGGGGTCATATGCGTCACCAGATAGGTGATGTTGATCCCGACGAAGACGACGACCGCGAACTGCACCAACCGCTTGGACAGATAGGTCACGTAAGCCCTCATGGGCCACTCCTTGTCTGAGGAAAGTAAGGAGATGTCTGCGCGCTACTGCTGCTTGGGCTTCAGCTTCACCATCATTGAGCGGGAGTTACCCCAGTTTGGGACCGGATTGGCATAAGGATTTTCCGCAGTCGGGTATCCCGTCCAATAGGTCTCATCCATGGCCGTGAAGACATTGTAGGCCATGAGCGGGATGATTGGCATTTCGCGAACAATGAGCTTGGCGTACTCACGACCGAGTTCCACGGTTCGTTTGTCGTCAAAGGAAATCCGGCGCACTTCCTCGATGATCTTGTCGAGTTCCGGATGGCTCCACCGCTGCCAGTTGCGGGGCGACTGCGTCTTGCCCGGAGCTGCGACAAACTGAGAATGCCAGCTGTCGAGGAAGTACGACAGGTCCGGATGGCCGCCATAGGTCTCAACGCTCCAGGAAATGAGCGTCTCGAAGTCACCGGCATTCCTACGATCGAGCATCGTCCCTTGAGCCACCTCCGTCTTGGCATCAATGCCGAACTGGCGCCACTGCTGAACGATCATGGTTCCGGCGCGGGTCAGGATCGGGCGGGAGTCACCCTCGACCATTAGCTTGATCGAGAACGGCTTGCCGTCTGGCGTGTGCCAGGCATTGCCGCGCTTCGTATAGCCGGCCTTTTCGAGCAACTCCGCAGCCGCCTGCGGGTTGGGCTTCCACCATCCGTAGCCGAACGCCTTCCTAATTTCCGTCGGATCCGTTGGGATCTGCTCCTTCATGGTTGGGCGCAGCATGTCGGCAATTTGATTGCCGATGTTTGGGTCGTACGGCTTGACCTTGCTCTTGCCTGTATCAATCTCATAGGACGCTAGCCAGTCCTGGAGCGGGATGTGGTAATCGTCGGGATGAGTACCCGTCGGTGGGATACCAATCGGCGAGAGCGTCGCGGCACCACGATAGGACGCCATGGAGACGGCCTTGGCATCAATCAGCAAAGCCAGCGCCCAACGTACGTCACGGTTCTGGAAGGCCGGGTTCTGCATGTTGAAGATAACCGACGGCAGTGTCGGGTCTGGATGGGCGAATGGGAAGTTCTTGAACCAGGTCTTCAGGCTCGGTGACTGCTTGGAGAGAGTGAACATGCCCTCGGGCGCGATGTCATGCACCACATCCAAGTTGTGGTTGAGCTGAGCAATCACGCGCTTATCTGGCGGGCCCGGATCGATATAAGCCGCATATTTCGGGCCCGGTTCGCCATAGCGCCCGAGCGTCGTGCGTTGCCAGTCCTCGCGCTTCTGCCAGATGTACCACTTGCCGTCAGGGTCATGGCTATGGATCTTATAGGCGCCAAGAGAGACCGGCGGGTTGAAGTTAAACTTCTGGGGATCGGCAGCTTTCTCGAAGATATGCTTTGGCATTATCCAGATTGCGTTAAACCGCACCGTAAACAGCGAGTGGAAACGCGAGTTCGGCCTTTTGAGCTTGAACCGAACTGTCCAAGGCTCCGGCGACGATACGCTCTCTACGTTCAACGCCAGCAGGGCGCTCCAGCGCATACCCGGATTCTTGATTTGAGTTTCTACCGTGTAGATGAGATCATCGGCAGTGAACTCGACACCATCGCTCCAGTAGATCCCTGGGCGCAACTTCACCGTCATCTCGGTGAAATCAGCGTTGTAGATCGGCTTGTCTGCCGCGAGTGAATTTTCCCAAACACCGTCAAGTCCGCGCTCTGGATCGATGTACCAGAGCGTGTCGAGGGCGAGTTGATGCAGCCCGGTATACTGGCCACCAGCATTGATGGTCCAGATGTTAAACCAGCCAGGGTTTTTGATCGTACCTTCCGGATTTTCGAGAATTATCGTCTCATTGCGGGGCACGCCCGGGACAGTCGTTTGAGCCAGCGCAGTGGTCGCAGCCAGAGCCAGACCGGTCGCAACGGTAAGCAAGCGTAGAATTTGCATTGGCGCTCCTCCAGGGTTGATTGTTATCTTTTTATTATTTAGCTCTGAGTTTTTCGGAATGGTCAACGGTATCATTGATATATATCCAAACTTCCGTTACATATCGTTAGAAAGACCGTGGGCCTCCCATGGCGGGAGCATCCGCACTGAGTGGCTAAATGTTTAATTTCAAAAGAAAATTCTTGACACTTGTGGCGGAGGAAAGCTCGGAGCCTCTTCGAGGGATTGCCTCACCCGCCCGGATCAGGATCCTCAAACTCCTGCGCGTGCGAGGACCGCTGAACGTCAATGAGATCAGCGACGCGCTAGATTTGCCGCAGTCGACAATAGCGACTCACATCCAGGTACTTGAGCGCTCAGGGCTGATCGAGACAGAAACGCTCAAAGCTTCCAAGGGACAGCAGAAGGTCTGCTCAATCCGCTACGACGAAATCATCATCCGATTTGATGATCAGGATGCGCTCAAGAGTAAGGATCATGTCGAGGTTTCTATGCCGATTGGGCTCTATACGAGTTGCGATGTGAGCGCCCCGTGTGGCCTCTGCTCAACGGAGAATGTTTTGGGTGTTCTGGACGTGCCGGATTTCTTTCTGGACCCAAATCGCATGAACGCATCGCTGATCTGGTTCAGGCGCGGCTTCGTCGAGTACAAATTCCCTAACAATGGCAAGGTACTGGGAGCTAAGATCGACAAGCTCGAGTTTGTCATGGAGCTTTCGTCCGAGGTTCCGGGCACGAGCCTTGACTGGCCGTCTGAGATCAGCCTTTGGGTCAACAATATGAAAGTTGGAACCTGGATCTCGCCGAGTGACTTTGGCGACAAGCGGGGTCTTTACACTCCACAGTGGTGGAAGCTGGAGGGGTCCCAATATGGTAAGCTTGTTACTTGGCAGATCTCCCGTAGTGGAACTTCGGTGAACGACGTTCAGATATCGGATGTAACACTCGACAAGCTGGAACTCGATAAGCATCACGGCATTCGGTTGAGGATCGGGATTGACGAGGCGGCCCGCCATCCTGGCGGGATCAATATTTTTGGCCGCGGGTTCGGAAACTATGATCAAGATATCGTCATGCGCATCCATCTGAAGGAGCAGCTAGGTGTCTAGGGGTAAGCGGTGAAGCCCAGAGTGCCGGAAGGTCCGAAGCGGGTCATTTTCTGCCGGCCCCCTACCCTTCGCGAACGTCTGCTCTGCCGGAGTTAAAGCGCTTTTGATCTGGGCTTGAATCCATTCGGGTGGGCTGCGCGTTGACCGGGATATGGCCCGGGAGGCAAGCCATGCCCCAGCCCTATTCCCCTGATCTGCGTGAGCGTGTTCTGGTTG
>NZ_JAEQMY010000109.1 GCF_016743775.1 Microvirga aerilata
GTCTGTGAGGAGGCGACCCGCCAGCCGGCCCTCTCGGATCATCAAGAGCGGAAAGTCTTTTCATAGCACGGGTCGGACCTTATCCGGACTCCCGCTTTGGCGGCGTGAGCGGACAATCATTGTGGTGAGGTCTGAATGCCCCCGCGCCCTTTCGTGCATCCTTGTCAAAGTGGTGTCCTTGAAGTTTATTGGGAGTTTACCTAGGTTTATTGAAATTTCGTAAACCGAGGTAAACTCCCAATAATGGACCCTCGCCTGAATCCCTTTGCGCCAGGAGCCGGAAGCCCTCCTCCCGAGCTTGCGGGCCGGGACCGGATTCTTGAGCGTGCCCAGATTGCGCTCGATCGAATCCGTGCCCGACGGGCTAGCAGGAGCTTCATCTTCTACGGTTTACGTGGGGTGGGAAAGACGGTCCTGCTCAACCGCATCCGGATCGATGCCGAAGCGAAGCATTACGCCAGCGTCTGGATCGAGGCTCCCGAGGAACGTTCCCTTCCGGCGCTCCTCGCCCCTGCCCTGAGGGCGACGCTCCTGAAGCTCAGCCGCGGCGAGGCATTGAGGGACAAGACCAAGAGGGCGATGAGCGCACTGGCGGGCTTCGCCAAGGCCCTGAAGGTGAAGTATTCTGACATCGAGGTGGGGATCGATCTCGATCCGGAGCCGGGCGTGGCTGACAGCGGCGATCTCGAGAGCGACCTAGCCGACCTCCTCGGGGCCATCGGAGAGGCAGCGGCAGAGCGCAATACCATTGCCGTCATCTACATCGACGAATTGCAGTACGTGCCCGAGGACCAGTTGGCGGCCTTGATCACGGCTCTGCATCGTGCCTCGCAGAACCAGCTTCCGGTGACGCTGCTGGCCGCCGGGTTGCCGCAACTCCTGGGTCAAATGGGGCGCGCGAAGTCTTACGCGGAGCGCCTGTTCGAGTTCGTTCCAGTCGACAAGCTGGATGCGGAGGCCGCCCGCAAGGCGCTCTGCGTCCCGGCGGAGAAGGAGGGCGTGGGCTTCGCCGACGAGGCCATCTCCGAGATCACCGAGCAGACGCAGGGCTATCCCTATTTCATCCAGGAGTGGGGCAAGCATAGCTGGGATCTTGCTGATGCCTCCCCCATTGAGGCGGAGGATGCCAGACGCGCGACCGTCGCAGCCCTGGGCGAGCTGGACGCAAGCTTCTTTCGCGTGCGGTTCGACAGGCTGACGCCCGCGGAGAAACGCTACATGCGGGCCATGGCCGACCTCGGGGCCGGACCGCATCGTTCGGGCGATATCGCGGACAGGCTGGGCAGGAAGGTCACGACGGTCGCGCCCGTCCGCAATTCTCTCATCGCGAAGGGCATGATCTATAGCCCATCCCATGGCGATACTGCCTTCACGGTGCCCCTGTTCGAGGGTTTCATGAAACGCACGATGCGCAGCAACGACGGAGACCAACAGGCATGAATCCGTCGCCCGAAGTCCTGCTTTCGCGGGCGGACGCCCAGCGCATCGTCGCCGACGGCGCCCGCCGTTACTTCGAGAGCCGCCGCGCCAGGGTGGACGATTTCGTCGACCGCCACTTCTCCTTCACCGGATCCGTTTCCATGCACCGCAAGGCGGTCGGATGGGACATGCTGAAGGCTCCCGCCAACATCGCACTCGCCGTTCCCCAGCTCGCCGCGAAACTTGCCGCAGCCGGGGCGAAGGCCGTCGGGGCGGATCGGGTGTCGGAGTACCTTGGATCCCGCAAGCTGGTGTTCGACACCGAGGTTGGGAACGAGATCGAATGGCTGATCATCACGGACCTACTGGAGCTGCCGTTCCAGCAGGGTGAGCGCGTTTTCCGCCGGGATGCCCTCGCGGATACCATCTTGGCCGCCCCTGAGCTTCAGGAGCGGCTCCACGATGCCCTTGGCGCCATCGGGAGGAAAGGCGACGACGCCGTATTCCGCGAGCGTCTGGAGGAGAGCCTGGAGACCTACGCAGGCACGCGGGCTGCCGCTGCGGAGATCGCGACGTCCCTGATGACGGTCGGAGCCGGCGCGCTCGCGGTGCATCAGGTGACGCCCGGCGTGATGTCCCTCGGCCCGGCACTGGCCGCGGCCCTGGCCCAGAACGCGGCCGTGGCATCGTTCCCGCTTGGCGCGGGAGCCGGAGGCCTCTGGTACGGCCTCTTCCCCGCTGCGGTCTCCCCCGTGCTCGTCGGAGGTGTGACCGGGGGGCTGCTGGCCCTCACGTCCATCGCGGCCGCTTTCGCCGGCATCATCGCGGATCCAATCCAGAAAGGCCTCGGCCTCCATCAGCGGCGGCTGAACAAGCTGATCGACGCCCTCGAGAAGCAGTGGAACCTCGAGCACGAGGACGCGGAGTTCGTGGCCCACGACCCCTACGTCGCCCGTCTCATGGACGTGTTCGACATCCTCAGCACCGCGTACCGCATTGCCAAGGCCTGAGCGGGCCCGACCCTGCCGAACCGAATTCCGTCCCCTCCGGCCGCCTTGGTCAGTCCATCAGACCCAGTCCCAGAGGCGCTTCAGCATGGTTTTCCCCGCATCGGTTTCCGTGACGACCCAGACGATCAGCGGGATCGCGATGGTTGCGGAAAGCCATTGCCAGTTCTTGCCGAGGAACTGGCTGGCCGTCCTGAAGGGCGCGACGGCAACCTGCACCTCCCGCTCGTAGGTGGGAAGGTCAACGACCTCGTCCATTCCCTTGATCCTGATCCGCACCGACGCCAGGAGCCGAAGGAGGCGGGTTCCGCTCCGCAGCGGAGTCACGCCGAAGTCCCAGCGGGCGATATGACCTGGACGGACGTATTGGTCTTGGGTGTTGATCTCCTGGATCGAAAAGTCCCCCTTTTCTCCCACGAGTCTGACGCGCATCAGCTGCGCGACTTCCAGGCGGTCGACGCGCGGCGTGCCGGCACCGCGTAGGCCATGACGCAACGCCGCCTCGGCCACCGTTTCGCCTCTACCTCCTCGGTCCTGCCATTGCGCTCGACGAGGGCCGTCTTGGGCACGAGCTTGGTCAGGCCCTGGATGCTGGCGCGCGCATGGCCCGCGGCGACACCCTCCAGCAGCTCGCCGACGAGGAACAGGAAGACCACCATGGCGGCCTCCTGGCCCATCATGCCGAGGTCACGGACAAGATCGCCCGCCTGACCGCCCTGCGCGACGAGCTCGAGGCGATGGTGGCCTGCGATCACCGGAAGGTATCCAAGTGCCGGATCATCGAAGGCTTGGCAGACCATGGGAAGAGCCAACACTCGGAGCACTGATGAACGCAGCCTCTGGTGACTGACATCGAAGGTCTGGTCAGGGTCAAACTGAGTAGTAGCGGATATCGGTCCGAAGGTCCGCTCATTCCAGCACTGCGGAAGTACGGCTAAGGTCAGCTTCGTGCCAACTTTGGACATCTGGGAACCCAGAATGTTTCGCCAAAGCACTCTGGGCTCAGGGAACTTTGCTGATCAGGAGCCCCCGACCGGCAGACAGGTCTCGGAACAGGCTGGGGTGGAGCCAGTTAGTCTTGGGAGCCTACCTCAGGAGCGCATCATGTTTCGCCCAGTCATCTTCGGCTCCATATTGATACTCCTTGTCAGCCCTGCTGTTGCTGGCCCGTGCACCCAGCGGATTGCTGACCTCGAAAGGTCGGTGACAGCCACTCAAGAGGGCTCCGGGCCCGCGTTGACAACACCATCGACCGCCGGCTCAACCTCGCAACCAGCATCCTCGAATCAGAACAATCCCGCGACCTCTCCTTCCCAGACGTCGGGGGCCAACCACTCCATGCAAATGCTGCACCAGGCAAAGCAGCTCGATCAGCAAGGGAAAGAGGCGGAGTGCATGCAGATGGTCACGCAGGTTAGTAGCATGGTTCCGCAGCATGCAAAGTAGCCTAGCCGGGGCTGCCAATCCCTTCCAACAGGTGGATTGCTTCGGTCACGCCGGGGCGCCGGAGAGACGGCATCAGGGACAGGAACTCATGCGTGAACACCCATTCGTCCCCGTCGACTTGGTCGGACTCTGAAGATCCCCTGCCCTCAACGAAGGTCTGGTAGTCATGCAAAAAGCTGACGTTCGGTCTACTTCCAGATCGTGCCAGCCTCAGTCTTCCGAACTGGTATGCTGAAGAAGCACCTGATGCTGGCGCAATTGTCAGCGCTTAGCGTTGAGCCATCTGACGCGGCTCGTTATAGTCGATGTGGATCACCTCGTTGTTGTCATAGCTGTTGACCCCAGCCACCTCGGAACGTGAGCGCAGATAAGCAATGACAGCCTGCCGGTTGCTCTTAACCTTGAAGTCGACTGCCTTGCACGCACTATGGAGCTTGTGGCGTACACTGCCACGGCTGTGGTTGTCTGTGTGCAGCTCCTTCGTGGACACCAGCGTCACAGCGCCGAAGCGCGTCCCGACATCCTTCAAGACGTTTTGCAGACCAGCTGGGAGGCAGTCGGTCGGCACAGGCTGCGCGGCAGCCGAAGCCGCCTGTGCAACAGGTGCAGCCTGGGCAAGTGGCGCGGGCTCAGGTGCCGGGCGGGCCGCCGCCTCTGCCGTCTGCTGGTGGGAGGTGAGCGGCGGTGGATCAACCCAAACACGGCGCGGGCTGGAGGCCGTTGCTGCTACGGAGTTGGGTCTAACAGGCTTCGCCTTCACCTGAGGGGCAACAGGAGCCTGCGCGATCTCCCGCTCCGCATGAGCAGGGGCTGCTTGCAGCAGCACGGCTCCCCCGCCAAACACAGCCCCAGCCAGGAGCAGCCCACTGAGAACGCGCGAGGTCGTTTCAACCTTGTCCCGCGACTGAATGGGACAGGAGCGTTTCACAACCTGAGGAGCCTGACGGAGCATTTTGAGGATCCGGTTCATTGCGTCACCTCAGTCGCATTCGTGCACGATACGGGACAGGACCCTGCCTTGGGGCGTGCGGTCCTTCTGCACCTCGAGATAGCAGTTCTCGGCCAGCTCAAGGGCCTCGCCTTCCGGCAGGTCAGTTAAGCCATCCTGGCTCAATGCTTCAGCCACATGGATCCGTGCTCCAGGAGCGGAAGAACTGCTTTGCGGGGCAGCCTGGGCGGAATGGCTGAGCACAAAGGAGGCAGCGAGGGTCAGAACGGCCAAGCCTCGAAGGTAAGGAGCAGGGATGCGGATCATGGCGGGGTCTCAGAAGTTCAGGAGCTTCCTGCCAGGATCAGCAGGATGCATATCGCTAACGCACAATCGAATATCGCGCAACTATACCTTAGGCCTATAGAATGGTACGGTAACGAAAATCAACCGCACAAGGAACTCGCCTTGACCCAGCCGCAACCAATCGAGCCTGCTGCCCTCGAGGACACCCTGACGCTTGATCGGCAGCTTTGCTTTGCCGCGTACTCGGTGTCTCAGGCATTCAACCGTGTGTACAAGCCGGGGCTGGACCAGATCGGTCTTACCTATCCGCAGTACCTGGTGCTGCTGGTGCTGTGGGAGCAGGACGGTGTGATGATGAAACATATTGGCGAGCGGCTTCATCTCGACTCAGGCACGCTGACCCCGCTGCTCAAGCGACTCGAAGCGGCCGGCATCGTGCGCCGCCAGCGGGATCTCGAGGACGAGCGTCAGGTGCGCATCAGCCTCACGCCTAAGGGGCACAGCCTCAAGGAGCAGGCCGCCAGGGCACGCCACAACGTGGTCTGCGCCAGCGGCCGCTCCGCACAAGAGATCCAAGCGCTCAGGGACGAGCTCATCCGCCTGCGCGACAGCCTCAACAGCTTCCTGTAGCAGCCCTTCTCCTGCCCCCTCTCTGCTGGCGCAAAAGCATTAGTGGGGGAACTGCGGCTGCGATTGTGACCTTGTCCCTGCGCTGGGCATTCGCCTCTCGACCGTCTCCTGCCTGCGTTCCGGCTCCTGTGAGCTTGGTTAGCGTCGTTCTCTGTCATTGACCAGAGTGCAGCTCATGGCGGTGCAATGCTTCCGGCAGGGAGGACAGGCATGCCGGCACGACCCAGCCTCATTCACAAGCCGCTGCTTACTATCGGGGCTGTGATCCTTCTGCTCCCTTTCACAGGTCTCAACGTGGCCTTGGCTCAGGCCTCAGCCTGCGAGCGGTACAAGGCCGAGCTCGCATCCTTGAACCGCAGCGGCGGTTCATCTCGGCTGGCCGAGGCTAATGCCCAGCGGCATTCCCGCGAGATCGAGCGCCTGGCAGGTTACTATCGGGCGATCGGCTGCGACCGTGGTGGCTTCTTCTTTCGCTCCCCGGCTGAGTGCGGCCCGATAGCTGGCCAGATCCGCGCCTTGCAAGGGAGCTACCAAGCGCTGGTCAGCCAGGCAGCGGATGCTGATGCCATCGCTGAACGCCGGCGCCAGCTCAGGGCTGCCATCAACCAGGCATGCGATGTCTCTGCGGAAGCAGAGGCGCTTCCAAAGGCCAAGCTTGGCGGCAATGGGCGGCTGGTGTGTGTGCGCTCGTGCGATGGAGGGTACTTCCCCCTGGACAGCGAGCCGAAAGGAAAGGAAAGCGTGGCCAGCCTGTGCAGCGCCCTGTGCCCGAATACAGAGGTGATGGTCTTCCGTGCTCCCCGCGGGGGCGGCATTAAGGAGGCGGTGTCAGAAACAGGCGAGCCGTACATGAAGCTGCCGAATGCGCTCCGCTACCGGAAAGCCTATGATCCGAGCTGCTCGTGTAAGAAACCGAATGAAAGCTGGGTGCGTGCACTGCGCAAGGCGGAGAGTATGATCCTGCGCAAGAAGGATGATGTGCTGATCACCGAGGCAGTCTCGGAGCAGATGACCAATGCGGCGCTCAGAAGGCCAAAGGCTAAGCGGGACAAGGCGGAGGGCACGATGATTGGTGCGGCCTCGGCAGCCCCACCGCCAACCTCAAGGGATCCTGAGGTCACGGGCAGCGTTGAAGCGAACCCCTCGCCTGCCGGGCAAGGCAGGACGATCCGGGTGATCGCCCCTGACATCATCCCGGTTCCAGTGCCATAGGCTTGTGAAGGCGCCTATTGAAAGGTCCGCGAATGTCCGTAATTGTATCAACCGCAGCCTTTAGGTGTGGTCGTGTAGGATCTGCTCACGGCCCGAACGCGGAACCTTGAACAACGTGCGTCCACAGCATCAAGAGCGCACCTAAGCGCCACACCTGCTCACCCTTTTCAGGCGCAGATCCCAGAACTGTTAGGGTAGGCTGCTTCAACATTGGGCTGCAGCTGAAGCCTGTATGGCTAGGGAGAAAGACAAACGAGCGGAGCGTGCAAAGAGGCGACATTTCTAGGTTTGTCACGAGCAGATCATGTACTCGGCGCTGCGGCGGAGGTCCACACTACTTCTGAGTTCCCTAACGTAGGCTGGCGAGGAGGCGTTCTAAGTCGCGCAGATTAGCCGTTCCGGTTTTCAGGAGAATGGAGTCGACTTGGCTCTTGATGGTCGACTCCTTAAGCCCGCGCGTGGCTGCCACAGCGCTCTTGGTGGCACCGCCATACAGAGCACAAGCCACCTCTGCTTCGGCTGGGGTCAACATGAACAGGCGACGCAGCAAGCTGGGATCAGGTGCGCGCGATGCTGCTCTGAGATCGCGCAACAGAATGAGCGCCTGCCCGGGCACCCGCCCTGTCAGCCCTCCTGCTCCCTCGGATAGCCGCCGCGGCAAGGGACTTACGAGAACAGCAAGGGCAGGGGTAAGGGATGCATCCCGCACCCGCAGCCCCCCACCTGGAGAGCCCCCTACGGCTGTTGCCCGCACAAGGGCGCTCAGGGCTCTCTGATCCTCGTGGTGGAGGGCTGCAACTACGCGATGACGAGGGCCAGGGCCAACCTTCTGCGCCACGATGTGCAGGCCCAGCCTGTCTGCTGCCATTGCCTCAGCTGCTGCATTGGCGAGGATAATCCTCAACTCGGCGTCTACCACGATCACCGCAGTTGCCAGCGCATCGAGTGCTGCGGTACCGGGTGCAGTTGAGGATGACCCTGGATTGAGCCGATGCCGCAACTGCATTGCGCGGCGTAGATGCGGTAAAAGGCTGTCGAGAAGATGCGCGTCAGCAGGTTCAAAGGGAGCCTCCCCATCCGCACGATGCAAGCACACTGGCATGAGGCCGGCAGCCCCAAGCGGCACAACGGTGCCGACCACATGGCGCAAGCCAACGTGCCTTCCCAATTCAGTGTAGAACTCACTTCGGATGTATTCTGTATCCGGTACTAGATAACCACTAGTTCTAGCTTTCGGCGGTGCACTCGGATCAGCACGCAGAACCGCTTCGGCCGTGCGGATGGTCCATAGATCGACGTAACGATAGTATGTCTGATACGCCGCAATTTCTCTGTCGGGGTAATCGGCGCGATAGAGGAGCTCTGCCCTGGCGCCTTGGTGATCGGAAACGCAGAGCCAGCCATTGCTAGCGCCAACGAGCCTCGACATGCTCCTCCCGACAGCAGCCCAAGGTGTTCCACCAGCTGCGGCGTCATAGATCTCCTCGGTGAGCGCAAGCAACTGTCGATCAGACATGGAGTGCACCTCCGTGACTATTGCGCCTCAAGAGGTATTACTCATCCTCTGAAGCAGACCACTCTGCCACTTACCGTAACCATACTAGGCTTTCCCCGACATCATATCCCCCGTTCGGAGGATGCGGAGTTGTTGATATGCTGCCAGCTTCTTCCCGAAGACGAGCGAAAGCAACGGTTCACTGATTACTTGTGAGGTGAAGGTTACATGATCCGCTATGCACCGGCCGCTTCGCTAGTGAACTTGTGATGTCACTTGCATTCTCATTCTACCGAGGATGGTAGCATGGAACATTTTTCTGATGGTCTGATCCGAACCTACGCTGTGGATCTACTGGGCTGCATAGCCTGCGCGGCAACTCTTCTGACGTTTGCTCAAAAGCGCATGTGGCCCATGAGGATCTTGGCTATTACAGCAAATGTATTCTTCATCGGCTATGGAGCTCTGGGTCTGCTTTACCCGGTTCTTCTTCTCCACCTCATCTTGTTACCACTGAACGTGGCGCGGCTCATCCAGCTCGTTGAACAGGATGGGGACTCTCGTGCCACTGGTCCCAAGATATCCAGGCAGCCTCCCGTCGCCGGTGAACCGCAGAAAAGCACCTCGTTTCCCCCTTTCAGGGGAAGACAGCGGTCAGCCAGCGGTGGCAGCCTGAGTTCCCAATCGCAGACCCCAGGTTACCTTGGTTCGGGGCCTCCGTAGACGGACCGTTGGAAGCGCGTTCACACAGGTCTCAGCGGGAAAACGATAGTGCACGTGCAAAGACGCTGCTGGCTTCACACAACTGCTCTCGGGAGGAGCACCATGCATACGTTCAGTGTCATGCTCACTACGACAGTCCTTGTGCTCACGGCTCCAGGACCGGCTCTCGCACGATGCAACAGCGATCAGACTACTTATGTGGGGCCTGCGAGCGGGGATCCTGAAAAGGATACTTTTGGTCGCAGGTGTGCTTCTGCTGATCTTGAGGGAAGCAATTCTTTCGTGATCGCGCCCAGAGAACTGCAGAAGGTGGGCGCCAGCACAGGTGAGAGCGAGAAGGATACGCTCGGCTACGCGCACAGGATAGGCGCTCAGTAGCTGTCGCTCATCGCACTGCCCCTGAGTGTCAACCCCAGGTTCCATAAGTCTAATTTCAATCTTTCCCTGCTGGACACCGGGCACAAGCCCTCTCACCGGTGCCATAAGGTTTGCCCATGGCAAGCGTGCCGATTACAACCTTCTTGGCCGGTTTTGGAGTGGGTCTGGCTGTTGCGGCACCGATTGGACCCATGGGGGTCCTGTGCATTCAGCGTACTCTTGCGTTCGGTTTGGCGGCCGGATTGGCCACAGGACTAGGGGCTGCCACCGTGCACGTCACGTTCGGGTCCATAGCAGCACTGGGACTGGAGGCGACTGCCGTAACCTTGCTCGGTGCCGGGACTCAGGGCCTGAGTCTGCTCTCGGCCGTGTTGCTGTTCTGGTTTGGCGCGAGGATCCTGAAACGAACCACTGTGCTAGACCCCTATCCGCCGCAGTCAGAACGGTGGCTCCATTTGTACGCAAGCGCCCTCCTGTTTGGCCTATCCAATCCTATGACCGTCCTATTGTTTATTGCAGTCATTCCGGCCCTCACGGCAAGCAACGATCTGCAGGCTGCACCAGTTCTCGTCATTGGTGTGTTTCTTGGCTCGATCCTTTGGTGGACGATCCTAAGTATAGCCACTGCCCTGATCCGTAGCCGTCTGTCTGCGGGCGCTACAGCCCTCACGAACAGAGCCTCAGGTCTGACACTGGTAGCCCTCGGAATGTTGATGCTGATGAAAGCCTTCGGACAGACGCTGCCATAGAAAGGGGATTGCACGGAATGCACAACGTCTGTGCAGTGTTGCCCCCGACGACGTCGAGTGTTTCGTTTCCGCAGACCTGCCACGCAGTTCGTTCTGTTCCTGCTCGGAGAAAAGTAAATGGCTGCTCAGGGTCAAAGTCTGCCTTTTGCAGCTTGCGCCGAACGTGCGCTTGTCGCCAATGAGCGGACGAACGAGGGGCGGCGGTGTTTCCGGGTAACAGCAAGGTGCGGTTCTCTCATTGCCAGAATGGCATCCTGACTTTCCGGTTATTGGGGAACTTCGCGTTCATCAGCGGCTCCGCATACGTGAACAGCAGTCGTCTCCGAAAGGCCGGGGGCGTCTCAACGATCTGGATGTCGCGCGCCAGCGCCTCATCTGGCCAGAAGGACAGTGTCTGCCCGCCTATGAAGGTCACCTCCTGGGTCCACGGTGGGACCTCGAGATCCCAGCGCTGAGCCAAGTGCTCGCCGATTGCCCCGAGCCAAGCATCATCCTTCGAATCTCCGGTCGGGATGGGCACCGGATCGAGCATGGCCTGTTGAACTGCCTTGTCCTTCTCCAGGTAGAAAGCCTGCAGGAACTCGCCCGAGGCAAGCCTGAAGCAATCACTATCCTCCCTGGCCATCGCTGCGACGTCAGCAAGGGACTTTGGCTTTGACCTCAGCACCACTCGGCAGCCAAAGCGGTCAAGTGCATACTCAAACTGGGAAAGCCTCCTCCCTATGGTGCGAGCTAGGTCACCATCGCTCTTCTCTCTTCTCTCAAGGTAAGGAGCGACGAGGCCTTTCAGTCGCCTTGCACTCTTGATGCCGGCCTGAGCCGCGATCCGGATGGCGGGTTCAAGGTCGTCGTAGCCTATGTCGTCCATTGAGCGGAGCGAGGCAAGGAACGTCATCGAGACAAGCAAGCTGGCCGGCGCGGAGAGAACACGAAGTCCGGGGCGCTCCCAGGACGGGTACATTCCCGTCGGGAACCCGGCTGACGCGGATAGTCCGTGGCCGAACGCGGCCGGCAGTACATCTTCGACCCAATCGTTGGGGAGCCCGACGCTTCGTCCCGCTCCCACGACCGCTTGCCGGACGATCCCGTGCCTGCCCTCGAGGCCGATCTCCGCCTCGATGCGATTGCCGTCATCCGACCAGCTATACCGCAGAACCACCGCAGTTCGGCCATGGATCATGATCTCGCCTATAACCCGGCGACCCCGAAGCTCCTCCCCAGCGAGGTCCAGTGCCTTGCGTACGAGGGTCAGGTACATGTGATCGGAAGCCGACATTGCCGAGTTCCCAGGGGTGACTTGCCCGAGAGGGAGGTAGGGCGCGGCACCTTGCAGACCATGGCACAAAACGCCGATACTTTCGGCGGCTCGCACATCTATTTGGTGTCATGGCGAGGAGCGTCTATTTTATTGAACCCGCACAACGTTCGGTTGGGTCAGACTTTCATGTTGAGCGCACCGAATGAATGTCCGCTCACGCCGCTAATGCAGGCATTCGCCTAACTTCCGGGATGTGCCAAACTCTGACGTTCATCGCGTGAGCGCTTCCAGGGGCAGCGCAATAACTCTTTTTAGCAAGAGCAAGCCGGCGCGCTTGACCTCGCTTC
>NZ_JAEQMY010000010.1 GCF_016743775.1 Microvirga aerilata
GCAGATCAGCCCTGGACCATCATGTCCATCGGCTTGCGTGAATGGGCGCATCAGTTCTGATCAGTGGGACTTGGTATTAGCGTGCACCCGTGACGCTCACAGACAAGAATTTCGGTTCTCACATCGGATGGCAGACGGGCATCACCTCATTGGCTGGGGTGTTCAAGGCGATGATCACCGAAGTTCGTTGACGCGCAGGCGTCAGTATGCCGGAACCAGTCGCTGCTCGACCAGGGGCGCATCCATGCGAAACCGCAGACCCTCCCGGTTATACCGAACCTCCACCTCGGCACGGCACTGCATGGGCAGAACCCGCTGGAGCAGGGTTGTGCCAAAGCCCTTGTGCTGCGGTTCGCTCACGGGTGGACCACCGAACTCCCGCCATTCCAGATGAAGCTTCCTGACACCGTCAGTCTCACCCACGTTCCACCTGACTTCAACGTGTCCGCCTGGAACTGACAGAGCCCCGTACCGAACAGCATTCGTGGTGAATTCATGGAGCGCCATGCCCACCGGCACCGCCAGATCAGCCGATAGCTCAACCGGTGGTCCGATCAACATAAAGCGCGGTTGTCGGCTCTCGGCGAACGGCTTTAGCTCCGTGAGAGCGATTTCCCGCAACGAGGCTGTCTGCCAGTAGTCCTCCGTCAGCAGGTTGTGGGTCTTCGCCAAAGAGGCAATGCGCTTCGAGAATGAGCGGTAAAACTCATCAAAGCTGCCGGTGGAATGGCCCGTGGCTCCAACGAGCGCCTGGACGGTGGCCAGGGTGTTCTTCACCCGATGATGAAGCTCGCGAACCAGCAAGGCCTGCCGCTGCTCGACCTTATGGCTAGCCTCCAGCCGCTCATCCCGTTCCGCGATAGCTCGGCGAAGCTCCAGTTGCGACATCACCTGCCGCGCCAGCAGGGTAAGGGTAGCAGCCTGATCCTCTGTGAGATCGCGCGGCACACAGTCGAGCACACACAGTGCTCCTAACGGCTCCCCATCAGGTGTTCTCAGCGCAGCCCCTGCGTAAAAACGCAAGTTGGGCTCGCCCGTCACCAGCGGGTTGTGAGCAAAGCGAGGGGCCTCGCTCAGGTCAGGAACGATGGTCAACCCAGGCTGAAGCATGGCGGTAAGGCAGATGGAACGATCCAGCGGTGTCTCTCGAACGCCAAGCCCCACCTCGGCCTTGAACCACTGCCTGCGTTCGTCGATGAGGCTGATGAGAGCAATCGGAGCCTGACAGGCGCGAGCGGCAAGCCGCACAAGATCGTCGAACGCAGGTTCTGGCGGCGTGTCGAGAACCCGGTAGCTGCGCAGGGCTGCGAGCCGGTCACTCTCCGTCCAAGAAGGATGCAATTTGTCGTTCAACACGAGGGGATTACCACTGACACCAACCGTGAGAACGTGCTTAACCTATGTTAGTTCGAACGAGACCGTTTGTTTCCCCGGGCAACTTAGTCGCAGCCGACCAGAAGCTGCTGGCAGGCTTGGAGTAGAGCCGCAGCCGGAACAGGCTTCTCAATCCAGGTGATATGGTTGAACTCGGACAGAAGCTGTCGATCTTCCTGGTATCCCGAGTAGATCAGGAAAGGCACCTCACGATGGCTTAGCTCCAAGGCGATCTCACGGCAGGGGCCGTCCTTCAGAGTGGTATCGAGAATGGCCATGTCAGGCGTGGCAGTTTGGAGCCACTCCAGGGCGGCAGAGCAAGTCGCAAAGGGACCAGCAACCTCGTAGTCTGCATCCTGCAAATCATCCTGAAGGGAGAGAGCTATCAGAGCCTCGTCCTCCAGAACCAGAACAAGTGGTCTGCTGTTAGGGTGCTTGGTCATCGGGTAAGCCTTAGGCCGTCAGGCTTGAATCTAACCTGAACAGGCAAGCTTGACTATTGCTTGTGTGGGAGACAGCAGATTACCTTGGTGCCAGAGCCGCCTTGGTCACGCTGTCACGGCCATGGCCAGCCTAACTGGTGAGGTCCAGAAGGAACTCGCGCAGCATCTCAAGTGAACTCCTTTGCGCGCCGAGCCATCCAAGGGAGCAACGACCGGTAATGTTTGGGCGGACTCAGAACTGGCTTTGCCAAGGTCGTATGGAGGGCGAGATGAACCGCTCTTCGCAGAGCAGCAGCTTGCGCTCGGTCGCGCAGAGCCGCATGGCGCAGATACTGGGCAGCAAACCGCAGATGAGCAGCCTGATCGGCTCGGTTCTGATCAGCCAACCGCTTGAGGTTGAGTTCAAGCCGAAGAACAGCACGTTCGCGACGTTCCGCCCAGCGCTCAAGAGCCTGTGCTTGCTGGAGGAACTTTGACTGACGGCAGCTTCTAATCATCTGCGCACCAAGCATGTTCTGTCCGAACAAACTCAATCTCGCAGGAAACTGTGGTTTATCGGAAACCGCCAAGCACCGGCCCCGCGAGGCGTGCTCCTCGGAGCCAGTGTGGTGAGGCGTTTACTCGATGATGTCGACGATCCCACGGGTGCGGGGATCAACCAGCACGGTCCGGTCATTCACAACCGTATAGCGATAAGGGTTCCGCAGTCCGACACTGGCCGGGAGTGGCGCAAGCCGTGCGCCTGCTGGCGCAGGTTGCCCCACTCTCACCGGCTCGGCGACCTGAGCCGAGCGGCTCCGTTGCGTGGCCACATAGGTGCGAACCCGTGTCGTCTCCTCAGAGGTCAGGATTCCACCAACTGCCGCGCCAGCAACGCCACCAACAGCCGCACCAACCGGACCGCCTACGACTGCGCCGACCACCGCACCGCCCACCACCCCAGAGGCAAACCCTCGTCCGGGGTCGGTCTGGCAAGCCGCCAGCGGAAGAGCAAGCAGGGAAAGAACCAGAGCAGACCTGAAACTATGCTGGTGCATGGGGGGATGCCTTCTGGAGGACAAACGCCAACGCCGTGAAGCTTGACCTGTTCCTCTGAACCGATCCGAAGGATCAGGGTGGCTCAACATGCGGCACCAAAGCGGGCTGCCCTGGTATCGTGTTCTACATGAGAGTTGACACCACCGGCAGCGTGTAAGACGCACAAGCCGGTGAGGCAGGTTGCAGCTACCTTCTTCGGCTGAACAAAGCGGCCATCAGCCCACCCCGCTTGCGAACAGGCTGAGGTCCAGCTTGAACCTGAAATGGCTCAGGGTTGACGTCCGCGTCGGGCGTTCGTTCGATCTCAAATTCTGAGTGGACCTCCAGTTCAACCCGATGATGCTCATCAGCCTCTCGGTTGGCCTCTGGCGGTTCCACCAGCATTAGATCAGGCGCGGGTTCCCTCTCCACCTCCTGTGCTGCGGGGGAGAGTATCTCGACCCGACCCGGAAAGTCGTTCCGGGACTCGTAGCGGACGTAATCCTGGAAACCGGGTCTGATCCGGTGCTCTCGGTCGAGGATAACCTCGTGCGTGACTTCCATCACGAAGAAGCGCCCTTCTGGACTTGTCACATCCACCCGCCTGACTACTCCCTCGCAAAAGCTCCTCATCAGATTCGGAGGATGGAAATGGACCCTGACCTTATCCCCAACCGCAACTTCGGCCATCAGCATCTCACTTATTCACGGAAGGTCCATCTTGTCGCGGCAGACGCTCGCTTGCCCACATGGCAGCTTGGGTACGGTTAGCCACGCCAATCTTGCGCAGGATCGCTTTGACGTGAACCTTGATGGTGGCTTCCGTGATATCGAACTGTCGGGCAATGACCTTATTCGGCGTCCCCTCCTTCAGATAGCTCAGGACTTCCGTCTCCCGCGCGGACAGCTTGTACGACTTCAGATCGGAAAGCTGCGGCTCTGCCGTGTTGTCTTGAAGGGGCTGCTCTTGCCTCTGGGGAGCCGCATCCATGAGCGAGCGCAGGACCACCGAAGGCACTATACTCTCGCCGAGCATGACGAGTTCCAGCGACTTGATCAGAACGTCAGGAGCCGTGGCGGTTAAGCAGAAGCCGGTCACGCCAGCCTGATGTGCCGTGCGCACGAAGCCGAGATCGAACTGATCAGCCAGAGCAACAATCCGCATCTCTGGCGACCGCTCTTTCACCTGCCGGATCACCTCAAGCACACGACCGCTGTTCTGGGTGGTTTCGATGATCATCAATGCTGTGTTGAGAGCACAATACTGAAGTCGCTTTGGGCCTGTGACAGATGCTGCCTCGGCGATCACAAACGGCGTGTCCCGCAGGATGTGCTGAAGCCCTGAGCGGAGAAGGAAGCTGTCACAGATCAGAGCCGTTGGAACGGCTGGATCAGACTGAGATGTGTAATTTTGTACAAGCGTCAGCGTTTGCGCAGTCATCCGTGCCCCCTGGTCGGATTTCGATGTTAAGGAACTATAAATACATCGTAGGAAGCTTGTCTGTCGTGATTCAGACAAAGCATAGTAAAACGAAAGTCTTAGAGTTGATCGTCAATCAGATCAGCGGGATTAAGCTTGGCTTTAAACCGCGAAGACACCCAACTCTGACTGAACTCCGCTGCGGATCGAGATCACAGGCAAAAAGAAGCGCCCATGAGGGCGCTCGAAAGTTCTGCCATAGGCGCGGATGAGCCGGTCACGCTGAGAGATTAGCCGATCGCCTGAAGTTCGTCCGAGACCGTTAATGAGAGGTGGCTCTGAAGTTCGGCAACCAACGCCACATAGGGCTGACGCCGCTCGCGGTGGCGTCGCTTCAGGTTGTCGATAATCTGCCTCTTCAGCGCGGGATCGGTCCTGCCGCGCTCCACCCGTTGCACCTCATGCTGATGCTCAAAGTCGAGGTTGGACAGGGTGCGTGACGTGCTCTGCAACGAACCGTGCAGGTCAAAGGCTCGATCTGCACCGATGATCAGGCGGTTGAGCGCCGAGGAAACGGGCTGTTGGTTTTGCATTGTGACCCCTCGACTGGCTGTGCTGAGCCGCACATTTTTCGAGGCGCTCAAGCTCAGCACATACCAGTCTTCAAGAAACGTTCATCCCTAAACTATTCTCCTTCGACACACATTTGCCATGTCACAGTTCCTGATCTCTTTACGTGGGAGTTCAGGTGCTTGGCGGCAGATTGTGACTGGGTGGCTGCTGAAGGCGTATCGGGGAATACTGGAGACGGATGCTCTTGTCTGTTCGATGCCCGACAAAAGCGAACACTCTTTTGTATGGGTCAGCTTTCCGCAAAAGGATGATCGGGCACAGGGGACAATCGATCGGAACAAGCACCAATGGAAAATGGGCCATCCGCTCACCATCGCTGCGATTCAGATATACTACGTTTGAGCAACCTGCTGTTCCCAAGCTTTTGGATTATATTACCAATAAGCCAACGTATTCCTTCCCTCAGTCCGCAGGAGCCAAGGGAATGAAAGTTTGCCGTGAACTGGGCTTTCACAGTCGACCACGAGGGGTGGACTGGACTGGCGCGGCCATCCTGGTCGTCTCTGTCTTTGCCGCCATGGCGCTTCTGGCAGCAGTGTGACCTACTCAGTAGAGGCGTCAGATAGCAAGCCGCTGGTTGTGGTGTCCAGCACGGCTGCGCTCCTGTTCGATGCGAGACAGTGCCACCTCGATGTTGCGGGGCAGAGGCTGCCGGATCACGTCGGCATAAACGGAGCGTAGGTCGGCTCCGATGCGGCGCAACAGTTCAAGATCGGATGTCACTGAACTTTGCTTACCTGTGTTCGCGCCGCTCTCCATGACCGCCTCCCAACCCTCAGACACTATTGGTATCGAGCCGTTGCGTAGTCGTTAACCATCTTTTGCGACTCCTGTGGAAAACGGGCATAGCCCGCTTGATACTCCCTTTTCGTGCTTGTCGACCATGAGGCGCAACTGAACGCGCTAAGTGCAGGAGCGGAGCCTAAATTACGAGAATCGCCATAAAAAAGCTCTGAAACAAAACGAGAACATCTTCAACTCAGAAGGAGAGCATCCTCGTCAGCGGTGCCATCCATTGTTACAGTCAGAGAGGCTGAGAGATCGTCTCAGCAGGCACCATGAACCAGATGTTTCGACCCTCACAAGTTGATCAGAGACCCGTCCTGGAAACGCTTGCGGGCTCGGTGGAGCGCGTCACCTTCCACAATGCCGAGAATGGCTTTGCCGTCCTGAAGGTGCATACACGGGGCAAACGGGACCTTGTGACAGTGGTTGGCCATACCCCTTCTGTTTCTGCTGGGGAATGGATTACGGCCAGTGGCATCTGGATCAGCGACCGCACCCACGGCCTCCAGTTCAAGGCTGAGATACTCAAGACCACACCACCGACCGGGGCCGAGGGCATTGAGAAGTATCTGGCCTCGGGCCAGATGCGCGGCATCGGCCCTGCCATGGCCAAGCGCATTGTTGCTGCCTTTGGGGTAGACACCTTCGAGATCATCGAGGCCAAGCCCGAGCGTCTGACCGAAGTTTCTGGCATTGGCCCGATGCGAGCCTCTCGGATCGTCTCAGGTTGGGCCGAGCAGAAGGCGGTGCGGGAGATCATGATCTTCCTGCATGCCCATGGGGTCGGAACAGCCAGAGCGGTGCGCATCTTCAAGACCTATGGCTATGAGGCCATTCAGGTCATGACCGAGGACCCCTACCGGCTGGCCAAGGACGTGCGTGGGATCGGCTTCAAGACGGCGGATGCCATCGCGGCCAAGCTCGGCATGGAGAAGACTGCCCCTCAGCGCATCAGGGCCGGTATCTCGTTTGCCCTTCAGACTGCCACCGACGAGGGCCACTGCGCGCTGCCGGTCGAGGCCCTTACAAGGCTGGCCGAGCAGTTGCTCGAAGTGGATGCAATCCTGATCCGCACAGCCATTGTCGAGGAGTTGGCCAAGGGAGAGATCATCTCTGACACCATCGGTGACGAGACCTGTCTGTTCCTCAAGGGTCTGCATCTGTCCGAGCAAGCCATTGCGTCTCGGCTGATCGAACGGGCGTCTGGTTCACTGCCCTGGCCTGAGATCGATATCGACAAGGCCATTCCATGGGTGGAAAGCCGCACGGGCAAAACCCTGGCGGCCTCGCAGCGGGAAGCGCTGAAGCTGGTGCTCGGCTCCAAGGTAGCCGTGGTGACCGGTGGCCCAGGCGTCGGCAAGACAACCCTTCTCGACACCATTCTGCGCGTGTTGGTCGCCAAAGGCGTTCGCGTCGCGTTGGCGGCGCCCACAGGTCGGGCGGCTAAGCGCATGACCGAACAGACTGGGTTGGAGGCCAAGACGATCCATCGCCTCCTGGAGATCGATCCCAAGCACGGTGGGTTCTCGAAGAACGAGGAGAACCCGCTCGACTGTGATCTGCTGGTGGTGGACGAGACCTCCATGGTGGACGTGCCGCTGATGAATGCCTTGACCAAGGCCATCCCGCCAGAAGCAGGGCTGCTGCTGGTGGGCGATGTGGATCAGTTGCCTTCAGTGGGCTCTGGACAGGTGCTGGCCGACATCATTGCCTCCGAGCGTATCCCGGTCGCCCGTCTGACTGAGGTGTTCCGGCAGGCGGCAGAAAGCCGGATCGTGGTGAATGCTCACCGGATCAACAAGGGCCAGATGCCCGATCCGCCAAAGGCTGGAGAGGACAGCGACTTCTACTTCGTCGAGATCAATGATCCCGAGGAAGGTGTGCCGAAGATCATCCAGATGATCAAGGAACGCATGCCACGCCGGTTCGGGCTCGATCCGATGAAGGATGTGCAGGTGCTCTGCCCCATGAACCGGGGTGTGCTGGGAGCCCGCAACCTCAACATCCAGCTTCAGGAAGTACTTAATCCCGATCCTCCATCCAAGGTGGAGCGGTTTGGCTGGCGCTTCTCGCCTGGTGATCGGGTGATGGAGACCCAGAACGACTATGACCGTGAGGTGTTCAATGGTGACCTTGGGATGGTGGTCCGGATCGACGACGAGGAAGGGGCGTTGATAGCCTCCTTTGACGGGCGGGAGGTCTCGTATCCTTTTGGCGAGCTCGACACGCTGGTACCCGCCTATGCGACCACCATTCACAAGTCACAAGGCTCGGAGTATCCCGCCGTTATCATTCCGGTCGTGACACAGCACTTCTCGATGTTGGCGCGCAACCTGCTCTATACGGGCGTGACCCGTGGCAAGCGGCTGGTCGTGCTGGTGGGGCAGAAGAAAGCTGTCGCCATGGCCGTCAGAGGTGGGAAGATGAAGAAGCGCTGGACCAAACTCCGTGAGTGGCTGGCGGCTTCATGAACGGACCATGTCGCCTGCGACTTCACAATCAAGCTTTTCCTGCTTCGCCATCTTGGTCCTTCTGATCTTGCCTGTGAGTACCATTGACCCAATTCAGTCTCCTCGCCCGTAGGAGGCAAGGAATGGTGAGGCTGAACCGGTTTGCGACTGTGGCCCTCATGGTCCTCAGCCTTTTCTTTCACCTCACTCCAGCAAATGCCGAAAACGAGGTCGATCTCGCCCTCGTGCTGGCTGTAGACATCTCGAACTCTATGGACCCAGAGGAGCAGGAGCTTCAACGGCAAGGCTTTGTCGAGGCGTTCCGGTCACCCCTGGTTCACAAAGCCATCAGCAGCGGCATGCTGGGGCGCATCGCAGTCGTCTACCTGGAATGGGCAGGCTCCCCGATCCAGTACATTACAGTCCCATGGACGCAAATCGGAGGCCCCGAGGACGCCCTTAGCTTTGCTGACCGGCTGGCGCAGGCTCCCATCAGACGAGGCCCTCGTACCTCCATTTCAGGAGCAATCGACGCCAGTATGAAGCTTCTGAGCGAGAGCAATGTCGAAGCGGTACGGCGGGTGATCGACATCTCGGGGGATGGGGTCAACAACCAGGGGCGCTCCATCACCGACGCAAGGGAGGACGCAGTGGCTCAGGGCGTCATCATCAACGGCCTTCCGCTCCTGCTCAACCGACCGACAAACTACTGGGATTCAGAAAACCTTGATGAATATTACCGTGACTGTGTCATCGCTGGTCCCGGCGCATTCATGATCCCAGTTCGTGAGCGCCATCAGTTCGCCGAGGCGATCAAGACCAAGATCATTCGCGAGATTGCTGGCGTAGCTCCCGAGGCTCTGATCGTGCCGACCCAGGCTCAATCCGAGCGCAGCACCAACTGCCAAATGGGAGCCGACCCGTGGCGGAACTGATGCAAGGCAGTCGGCTCTGACTGGTGCTGGTGGGTGCTTCGGCCCGGCTCGGATCTTCGCGCAGGCGATAATGGGTGGCTCGGCTGAATTGACAGGCCAACGCATGCTGTTGCGCACCGGTCAATCCTCTTCAGGCTTTCATGATTTCAGGATCGCAAACCCCTGACGTTTCAGATCCCGGCGAACACTGCCTCACACGGTTTGAGGCTGCTTTGATCGGAGCCTGTCGTAGCGACCATCTGCCGATTTTGCTCGTCACGATAGAATAGCAGAGCGGCCTCCGTGGGCCGCTCCTTTGTGTTTAGGCGGGCGAGCCGGTGCGTCAGGCAAGTACCCAGTAGTAGGACACCTGATAGTAGTCGTGCAGGTCCTGCTCGCTCCCGCGATCCGGCCAGTCCTGACCGCGACGACCAGAGAGTCTGGGGGCATTCCGAAGCT
The DNA here is from genome assembly GCF_016743775.1 of Microvirga aerilata. Classification (GTDB taxonomy): domain Bacteria; phylum Pseudomonadota; class Alphaproteobacteria; order Rhizobiales; family Beijerinckiaceae; genus Microvirga; species Microvirga aerilata. The sequence continues at coordinate 9,497 of NZ_JAEQMY010000010.1, forward strand.
GCTCTGCCGTGATCTGGGTGCGATACCCTTTCAAGCGAAGGTCGTAGTCGAGCATACTCCAAGGAACAGCATACTCGCTTGTGCCGAGCCCAAAGAAGCCGCCAAACGACATCACAGCGTAAGCAACACGTCCGCTGATTTTGTCGATCATCACCCGCTCGACGGTACCGATACGTTTGCCGCTGCGGTCGTAGACAGCAGTTCCTTCAACCCGGTCGCTCTCGATCAGAGGCTTCCCGGTGCGCTGACCAGGGTAGTCGCCTCGGGATCTGGCATGAGATGGCGCACGTTCCTGGTTTCTGGTGAGACCACCAATCATCCAGGCCATACCAAGGCCGACCGCTCCGACTGCCAGCAGTGACACAAGCGGGGCCTCAGTGAATTGGTGTCCGATGGTCTCGGTGGCTCGTTGATAGTAGCGCTGGGCCTGTGGGTACCGTTCGCTTGTTTCACGAGCATACCGCTGTCCTTGGTCGTAAGCCCCACGAGCGATGTCGGAAGCACTGTTCGCGATATCAGAGATCGTTGTGGCCGCTTGATCAGCCAAGCTTCCAGTTGTGCCAGCGGTCTCTTGTGGGGCGGGTCCACTCCCACCGGCTTGCTTTGCACCAGTGGATTGCGCGTCGTCAGCTTGTCCTGAACTCACTTCATGCCTCTCGTTCATAATCATGCTCCTGTTGAGATGAAGATCCGATGTCGGCAATCTGCTTAGGCTTTTTCAACTCCTATGGCCTTTCTTTGGTTCAGCCGTCCTGCGGCTTGGCTGCGGTGGATCGGGTACCGGTTCCCTGGCTCGCACTCACACAGCCACGCTGATGCCTTTACGCGTGAGTGCTGGTGGTACTGCATAGATTTCCAAGGGTGTTTCCCACCTGATCAACAAGGTGCTCCGCTGGGTCCTATGTCGCCGCCCGAAGCACTTCGACAACCCGCCTCGGCCTTTTGACAAGCACGGTGTGGGTCTGGACCAACGAGTCAAAAAGAACCCGGCTGCTTTCGCAAGCGCCGGGTCGAGCAATCTCTCGTAAGTCTTGGACCCAGTGCACAAGGGGAATGCGGGAAGTAGAGTGGGTCCGTATGTTCAAACAATTCTATAGCCGCCGATCAGTTCCTGAATTTGCGTAGCCTTGGATGACTACTTTCGCCAAGCTTTGGACCGGCAACAACGAAGTTCTTTCATAAAACATCTCACGCGTGGACGGGGTGTTCCTCGACTAAGGTTCCGATCAGGCGCAGCAGTTCCTGCTGTTCTGGGCCTGCGCTGCGACTCAGGAAGGCTACGATGTCCTCATGTTCCACATTCCCTCCAGAAGCTACATTGGCTTCGTGCCGGATGAACACAGCCCCTGAAGGGTCTCCAATCAGGTACCAGCGGTCACCGCTTGAGCTTTCGTAGAGCTTACGCGCTTTCTTCATGTGGGCTCCTGTCAGATCGACATAGCTCGTCCATTGTAACGCATTTCGGCAGAAGGCAAAAAATCGCCTCTACGTAACCGAATAGCTCCACGTGAGAACCTGCATCGCATCCCCAGCGGGGCTTGGAGGGGCTGGTTTACCCAGATGAAGGTGGGTTAACCAGTTAAACTGCCTCGGCTGGGTAGATTGCCGAAATGGCATGCTTGTAGACAACCTGAGTGCTACTCCCTCGCACAAGCAGGACTGTGAAGTTATCGAACTGCCTGATCTGGCCTTGAAGCTTGATCCCATTGACGAGAAACATAGTCACATCAAGTTTGTTGTCGCGCAGATGCTTGAGAAACGCATCCTGAATCGTTGCAGTCGATTGTACGGACACGCTGCACCCCTTCTTTCAGCATCCTCGGCGGGACGCCCTTTTTGTAGTGCCCAACCTATCCAGACGATCGCTGTCGAGGCAATGGACACTTCCGAGTGATGTCCGAAGAGCAACAGCGCTGGTCTTTACGGATCGACAGGCGGCGGAGTTTCATCTGCCCGATAGGCGAGCTATCCTTCTTGCCGTCACCTTAAGCTGGTCCGGCTCCATCCTCGCGCAGGAAGGCACCCGCACCGACCGGCATTCCGACCTACTTATATGCGGTTGCAATCGTCGTACCCGCTCGCCTCTGAAGCGGTTTTGATCAGCAGAGAGATAGAGGACCAATTATGCCCAAGCTCAACCGCGTTCTTGAGACTGCCTTGTACGTAGCAGACCTGGAGCAGGCTGCGACCTTCTATAGCAACGTTCTTGGTCTGCCCTGTATTCACGCCGATCACCGCATGCGAGCCTATGACGTGGGAGGAAACGGCGTTCTGTTGCTGTTTCCGCAGGGTGGGTCCCTTCACCCGATTGAGACCCCAGGCGGATCAATCCCTCCGCATGACGGTCAAGGCCCGATGCACGTCGCCTTCTCGATCCCGCAGGACGAACTGGAGGAGTGGCAGCAGCATCTGACTGAGGCAGGGGTTACGCTGGAGGGCCAAACGCAGTGGCCAAGGGGTGGGGTCAGCGTGTACTTCCGTGACCCTGATGGCCACCTGCTGGAGATTGCCACCCCCGGAATGTGGAAAGGCTACTAATGGTGCCTTGAGCATCGAGCGCCACATCTCCGCTCGTGCCGTGATCTCCTCATCCGGTTTGCAGCATCCAGTTACTGATCCTGCACGACTTGGAGGTTCATCCCATCGATCATCTCGGCTCGACGGGCTTCTCGAACCCGAATTTTGTCAACCAACTGGTCCATTGAGCCCCGGCTGGACCCGAACAAGCCGATACCGGCAATTGCGACGGCGATGCCGATGACCAGGATTGTCCCATCGGAGCGGACAAGGCCGAGAACTGATGTTGCGAATAGTACGATGCCAACGATCACTGCCACCTTCGCGACGATGATGCTCTTCCGACATTGCTCTGCCGCATCAGACAGGGCATCAATGTCAGCTTCGAGATCGTCGATCTGCTGGTGAAATTTTGTCATTCAGGTGTGTCACTAGTCGAGAGGCTGATGACCAGCCGCTGCCGCTGTTGTCATCATGAATAAAAACACTTGCGCTATCCTTCCTGTCCGTTTTGCTTTTTCGCTCAAGGGGCCGCTCTAATCCAAAGCACACCTTCGATCCGGCTCACCATGAGAGGATTATCAGTCTCGATCACCAGAGCATCGAACATCTCTTCGCGCGAGACGATCACCACGCCACGCTCAACCATCAGCCTCTCCACGACATCGAGCATTCTGTCTTCCGTGGAGACAATGTAACGCGCCATCACAAACCCTTCACCGCATGCAGCATTATAAGAGTACCGGCCCGGCTGTCACCTTCAGCCAGCAGACCTCATTATGTCGTAGGTTGCAGCGGCAGCTTACCGAGCAGCCAGTGCTGCTTTGGTCACATCGTCAGGTCCGAGTTCGCCCTCACTGGTCAGGTCTAACAGGGCCGCCAGCCTCGTTCGTGCACGGTTCACGCGGCTCTTGATGGTGCCCACCGCCACTTGGCATACCTCAGCGGCCTCTTCGTAGGACATCCCGTGGGCCCCGACCAACAGCAATGCTTCTTGCTGGTCCACCGGCAGCGTCGCCAGAGCAGTGCGGAAATCCTCCAAGTCGAGATGGCTCTGCTGATCCGGTTGTGTTCTGAGCCGCGCGGCAAAGGACCCGTCCGCATCCTCAATCTCGTGTTTGCGCTTGCGGTAGTCCGAATGGAAGAGGTTACGCAGGATCGTAAACAGCCACGCGTTCAGGTTGGTACCCGGCTCGAACTTGTGGATGTTCGCCCACGCCCGCGTAATGGCATCCTGCACGAGGTCGTCTGCGCGGTCGCGGTGGCCCGTAAGGGACATGGCGAAAGCGCGCAGGTGCGGGATAGCCGCGATCAGGTCGCTCCGTACTGAGCCCTCAACGGTCATGAAGAGGTGTCTCCAAGCCCACCTCGATAGCGCGGATCAACCGTGTCAGCCTTGGTGATAACGGCTGCTGAAGCAGTTCAGCGTTCATGTCGCGCAGGGTTTTGCTGATCCGCGCCTGCGCTTCAGACTGCATGCCTATCCAGGGACGGGTGCCGCGCCATGCTGGTGGCACAACGACATTGTCGTCTTCCGGCCAGCCATCAGAGACTGCACGGCCCATCGGCGTTTCCTAACCTAATTGCTCTGTTCTTAGCGTTAGATCAGCAACGAGGAGGGTCGCTCACTGTTCCGGTTTGTCGGCAAGCTTTATCAAACCTTGTTCGGTCGTTTGACGAGTGAGTGCGTGTTTCCGTATCGTTATAGAATACACAGGCTTTGCTGCCCGTGATTTCATGATTGGGGCAACTCCCCACCTTGGTGAGCAAAAAATTCAGCGGAATGGGTTTTTAAGGAACCCGTGCTTCTTACCCTCGTTTAGCGGGGAGTGAAGTTGTGTATCAGCGGAGCAGTACACTCAAGGTTGAGCGTCCATTGCGTTGCGTTCTCTTCATTAGCCTCTTCCGGGGCGCTGCCTATGAAAAAGCCGCGACCAGTGATCCAACGCCGTCTTGCCGCAATCCTCTGCGCAGACGTGGCTGGTTATGCGCGGCTGATGAGTGTTGATGAGGTCAGTGCCTTTGCGCTGCTAAACTCACATCGTGAGATCATTGATCGGCAGATCAGCCGATTTGATGGCCGCACCGCGAATACTGCTGGCGATAGCATTGTTGCTGAATTTCCGAGTTCCATTAACGCCGTCAGGTGCGCCTTGGAAATTCAGGAGCGCATTGCTGACGCCAATGAGGACATACCATCAGAGCGACGGGTGATCTTTCGCATCGGTGTTCATGTTGGGGAGATCATTGTCAGAGATGGCGATCTGTTCGGGGATGGGGTCAACATTGCAGCACGTATGGAGAAGCTGGCCCCGCCCGGATGTGTATGCCTTCCAGAGTCGGCCTACCAATACGCCTACAAGGCACTGTCGGTGCCTCTTGAGGACCTTGGACCGCAACTCTTCAAGAACCTGAGCACACCCATCCATGCCTATGTTACCCGCCCACCTACCAATCCGTTGTCCCGCGCTATTCCAGCCGTCCACCGCAAAAACCTGTTCAACTTGACGCGGCGCTTACATAGAATTCTCTCAACAGCCGCCTTGAAAGTTGCCAGACCCGAGGGGCTGACATTGGTTGAGCCAACGGTGCTTGCGTCGCTGCATGATGCTCCCGCAATTGACGAGCACCGATTAGCCGAGCGGATTGGGGTTGATCCTGCCAGTGCTCAGCGGATGGTAAGGCACCTTCAGGATCGAGGGCTTATTTGCCGGGTAGATAATGAAGGGAGCCGCCGTCCTCTCTTCAGTCTCACACCGGAGGGGCTCGAACTGTTTTCCCGGCTTTATCCTGTTATCCTGTCAGTCCGGGATGAGATGATGGGGTGCCTTTCAGAGCGCGAGCGAGAAGTCTTTCTGGACCTCTTGGCCCGAGTTGTCGCCGCCAATGAACACAAGAATAACCGCCATTCACGGGGAGGGAACACAGTCGTGGAGGGAAACTAACAGACTTCAGGCTGTGAAAACCCAGACCAGCATCTGAATCGCTCCAACGACGATCAGGGTGAAGCCAGCCACACGGGTTGTCGTTGCGGTTTTGCGCCGCGCCTCTGGCGTGTTCTCTCCCATGAGCAGGATGTAGGAGCGAGCAATGGCGGCAAGGCCAATGACTGTCCATACGACGGATAGATAGAGCATCTGGATTTCCCATGGCCGTGTCGGAGGATACCTCCAGTACCGAACACCGCAGTCAGCAGAAGGTCACAGCGTCTTATGGGATCACCTTAAAGGCGGACTCGGTCTGCGCCTCGGGTGCCCATGTAACCGGGTAGCTGATTGCGGTGACGAGCAATTGGCCAAATGGGAAGTGATACCAAGTGCCGCTGATCATCATTGGTGCGCCCACTCACGCACGCCGATGGACATGAATCACACATCAGGCGCTTTGAGGCTGCGACGAGTCGCTCTCACCAGGACGTGGTATGAGCATAGTCTTGCTGTGGCGGACTGGTTCTGAAGGGTCAATAGGATCGCGTCTCCACGAAGCTCCTTCATCGTTTCCCGCCCTCTATCACTGTCAGCTTCCGCATCATCGGCGGGACGTCTGGTGGAGGAGAACTGAGCGCCTCCAAGTCCGTGAAGCGAGCCTTGCACTTGGGATCGTATTGATTAGGGGGCCGCTCTCCTGGATGGCTCTTCCACGGGCAGTCAAACGCGATCTTGTCCATGAGATCGCATAGTTGGATGTCGGCTCCGTACTTCTCAGCCAAACGGGCGAGCCGACACTGCCCCCTCCTGTGAGGACAGAGTGGGCAATCGACCCGGACGATCACCCAAGGAAAATCGCTGAGTCGCTCCACCATCGCTGCTCCATCAGTCATATAGAGAACCAAATGTGAACAGGCCGAGTAGGTTCCAAGCAGATAAGGTAGAAGTCCATGCCACGTCGTTCATAGCACGATGAGATATACAGTCGCTTTAAGAGGACTTTGTCTCCTGTTTCGCAAAAATCCATGAAAAGCAATATTATTGATGAGGCCAGTGCCGACCAATCACTTCGCTTTCAGACGGTATGGTCTACCAAACGAGGGCAGAAGAAGGCCGCAAAGGTGCTAAAAACTGTTGAGGCACATTGGGTTGAAACGGGGTGGAACTTCATTAAGCACCAAGCTTATGTCTTTGAAATTTAAGGGTTGTTCAACTCCTCTCCTGGGCACCAACAGCACCCTAAGGTGTTGCTCCGCAGAAGAATCCAGGTAAATCAAGGCGGAGAGCCGTCCGAGTGGTACACATGGCCTTTTCCATGTCACGCCCCTAAAAGCATCCCAAGACCGGAAGTTACTAGCTTCGCAAGGGCGTCCCCGACGACCTCCAGCCGATCATTGGCAAGCGAGAGGTCAAGCTCAGCCTCGGGACCAAAGATCCCGAAGCAGCGAAGCAGGAGCACCTCAAGGCTCTGACGGATCTGGAGGCGCAATGGAGAAATCTGCGCGCCGGTCCCAAGACCCTAGCTGAGCGGGCGGTCCATGAGCTGGCCCGGATGGTTCATGCTACCTAGCTTGCATGCTGCCGGGGTAACCCGTGTCGGCAGACCTCCTGGAACACAGAGATCGGAGGGAGGATTTCCCAGATCCTATCCTTCAACCTTACTGCTCTCCTTGAAGGATGCCACGGCAAGCCCTTCAGCTCACATGCTCGTGATGGATCAGGCCGGGAAGTGGCGAGTCGAAACACTGCTTAGCCGACGCTGAGAGCAGGAGCGCTCATCTTCAGACCCTTGCCGACTCTGAACACCCTCTTCAACAATCTGGCTGCCAGCGTCGCCAACCTGAAGTCTTGCGTGAAGATGAAGGTCGCGTCGTAGACCCTCCAGGGAGGTAAGTGGCTCAGACGCCGCTCCAGCCACATGACGATCATCGCTGGCCAGGTTCGGTTTGAGAGAATTTACTGATATCTGCAAATTTACATCATAACTAATCACACTGAGCTGGCGTTTGATCATAATATAACTGACGGCACTGGGTTGGTCTGCAACTGACCAGGTGGATTGGGGGCAGTCCTCCAATGACGGCTGAAGGGGGAACGATGGCATCCGTTGAGGTTCGCGGTGTTCGCAAGAGCTTTGGCGCTTTTCCGGTTCTGCATGGAATTGACCTGATGATTGAGCCAGGTGACTTCACGGTTATCGTGGGGCCGTCTGGATGCGGAAAATCCACTCTTCTTCGCCTGATCGCAGGTCTTGAGGATGCGAGCGGAGGCGACATCGTCATCGACGGCGATGTCGTCAACAACGTGGCCCCGGGCGGTCGGGATATCGCTATGGTGTTCCAGAACTACGCCCTTTACCCCCATATGACGGCAGCCCAGAACATGGCGTTCGGCCTGGAAAACACGCGGGTTCCGAAGGACGAAATCCGGCGGCGCGTGGCGGCTGCGGCGGAAACCCTGCGCATCCAACCTCTCTTGGATCGCAAGCCGCGCGAGATGTCCGGCGGGCAGCGTCAGCGTGTTGCCATCGGCAGGGCAATCGTACGTGATCCGAAGGTGTTTCTCTTTGACGAGCCGCTTTCCAATCTGGATGCTGCCTTGCGCGTGCAGATGCGGATCGAACTCGCCAAGCTGCATCACCAGCTTAAGTCGACCATGATCTACGTCACCCACGATCAGGTCGAGGCCATGACCATGGCGGACCGGATCGTGGTCATGAACGAAGGACGTATGGAGCAGGCCGGGCGTCCGCTGGAACTCTACCACGCACCTCGGAATACGTTCGTTGCAGGCTTCATCGGCTCCCCGAAGATCAACCTCCTGCCCGGAAGCGTGCAGGCTATTGGATCCGAGGGTGTCACAATAGCCCTTTCAGTCGGCGGCACACTGGCGGCGCAGGTCGTGCCTGGGGATCTCCGCCCCGGAAACGAGGTGATCGTCGGGGTAAGACCCGAGAGCCTGCATCAGGCGTCCGGATCGGAAGGTTTCGCCGCCCGCGTGGATGTGATCGAGCGGCTTGGAAACGAGACGGTCGTGTATGCGAGCCTTCCGACGGGCGAAACCATTATCTTCCAGGATCGAGGGGCTGGTAGCATCGGGATCGGCAGCACCGTGCGGCTGAGCGCCGATCCGGAACACTGCCACCTCTTCCATAAGGACGGAACGGCTCTGTCCCGGACCGAGCAGGCTCTCGCCGCTGCCCTGAAGGTCTGACGCGATGACGGCGGCTCACTCAGCAACCTCCCCAAAACATATCGGCATCTCGCCCCGCTTCGCATTCGAGCCGAAATCGTCTGCGAAACGTCGTGACGGCCTTGCAGCTCTCGCGTTCCTGGCTCCCTACCTCATTTTCTTCGTGCTGTTTCTGGCATATCCCTTCTTCTGGGGAGTCTGGATCAGTTTTCACGATTGGGAACTGGTCGGTACGCTGCGCAAGTTCATCGGCCTCGCCAATTACTGGGACATGTTCGAGGATCCGATCTTTCGCGTCTCAATCCGGAATACGCTCCTGTTCACCGCTATCACGGTTCCTGTCATGGTGGCGGCTTCCTTGGGGCTCGCATTGGCCCTCAACCGGGAAAACCGGTTCCACGCGGTGCTCAGGGTTATCTTTTTTACATCGAGCGTGTTCTCCGTCACTGTCGCAACGCTCATCTGGATTATGGTGCTGAGCCCGGATCGCGGTCTTTTCGCTCATCTGTTCAATAGCCTGGGCCTGCAGCCTATCGCCTTCCTCGGATCTCCCGACTGGGCCATGCCGGCCCTCACCATCACGACCGTCTGGTGGTCCGTCGGGTTTCCGATGATCCTCTTCCTTGCGGGCCTGCAGCAGATCCCGCAGGAACTCTACGATGCCGCGCGTATCGATAACGCTTCGGCCTGGCGTCGTCTCACGCGCATCACGCTGCCTTCCCTCAAGCGCACGATCGTGCTGGTCGTCGTCCTTCAAATCATCGGACAATTACAGATCTTCGGCCAGCCGCTGATCATGACCGGAGGCGGGCCGGCGGATCGGACGCGCTCGATGGTGCAGACGATCTATGAAACCGGCTTCAATGAATGGCAGCTGGGATATGCCTCGGCCATGTCGCTGTTCCTGTTCGGGGTGATGTTCCTGGCTTCGATGCTCCAGCTCTATATCTCGCGTCAGGAGGACTGAGCATGGCCGCAAGACAGCTCCGTTCCGAGCGCACCTCCGAATGGTTGATCAGGTCGCTGCTCGTGGGCCTTGCCGCCCTCTGGATGATTCCGCTGATCTGGATCGTGGCGATGTCGTTCAAGCCGAATGACGTCCTGGCGATGTCGACGTCCGGCCTTCTGCCTATTCCCTTCACATTGAAGAACTTCAGCGACATTTTCTTCGTATCGATGACCCCTCGCTGGCTGTTGAACAGCGCGGTCGTCGCTCTGGGAACGACCGCGCTCACTCTGGTGGTGGCGTCGCTTGCAGGCTACGCTTTCGCCCGACTGGACTTTCCGTTCAAGCGCACGCTCTTCATCATCGTGCTCGCGGGCCTCATGGTGCCGGAGCAGACCCTCGTGATCCCCCTTCATGCGGTCGTCACCAGCTGGGACCTGCACAACACGCACTTTGCCTTGATGGCTCCCCGCGTGGCGCTTCCTGTGGGCGTGTTTCTGATGACCCAGTTCTTCAAGGCCGTGCCGAAGGAACTCGAGGAAGCGGCTGCCATCGACAATGCCAGCCGTTTCACAATCTTCCGGCGCATCATGCTCCCCCTGTCGATCCCGGCTCTGGTGACGCTCGGGATCTACACGTTCCTGCACAGCTGGAACGACTTCTTCTGGCCGCTTGTGTCGGCCACCAACACGAACATGTACACGATCACTGTCGGACTGGCTTCGCTCCAGGGCAACTTTGCCCAGACCGAGGGGCTCGGCTTCATCATGGCGACTGCCGTGTTCGCGAGCCTGCCGATTGTGATCGTTTACCTGATCTTCCAGAGATACCTGGTGCGCGGCATTGCGCTGAGTACGGGGAAATAAGCTCGCGCAGTGACGCGGGTCCTATAAACGCCCCGAATCCGGGGCAATGTGGAGGAAGAAGTGCTCAAGAAATCGATTCTGTCCTTGTTGCTGTCAGGAGCCCTCGTGGCTCCCGGGGTTGCCTTCGCACAGGTGAAGACCGAGATCAGCTTCCTGCGCTTCTTCGGCGGCTGCGCCGACGAATACGCCAACGTGACGGACGTTGATAAGGCCAGCGGCGAATGCGGCGTCATTCAAGTTCTCACCAACAAGTTCAACGCCGAGAACAAGGATGGCATCAAGGTCAATACGCAGAACGTCGACTGGAATGCCTATTACGATCTGCTCTCGACGAAGCTCGCCAGCAATGAGGCGCCAGACATTGCCGTCATGCACCGCAGCACGTTGCCGAACTTCGTCGCCCGCGATCTCATCGAGTCGATCGGTGAGGATCTCACGAAGGCTGGAGTCGACCTTGATGACTTCGCAAAGCCAGCACGTGAGGCGGTCACTTACGAGAACAAGACCTGGGGGTTGCCGTTCGACATCCATGCTCTGCTCTGGCACGTCAATGTCGACATCATGAAGGCGGCAGGCCTCGTCGATGCCAGCGGCGCCCCGATCGTTCCCAAGAATGCCCAGGAACTGTTCGAACAGGCGCGGATCGTCAAGGAAAAGACGGGCAAGCGTTACATCAGCATGGATGCCCGCAACGACGCGATGCCGGTGCGCGTGTTCAACATGCTCATGTGGCAGCAGGGCGCGGATGTTTTCTCATCTGAGACCGGCAAGCCGACGATCAACACGGCACAGGGCAAGCAGGCTCTAGACTTCATCCAGAAGCTTTACAAGGATGGCCTTGCGGTCGCAACGCACGGCAATGGCGAGGCAAGTCAGTCATTCCAGCAGGGCGAGGCGGCCATCATGGTGAACGGGACCTGGGCGGTCAACAGGTTGGCGAGCCTGAGTGCGGAGGGCAAGATCGGCTTCAAGACTTATGCGGTTGCCGATTTTCCGCCGATCTTCGGCAAGGCCACTTGGTCCGACAGCCACATGTGGGTGATGCCGAAGAAGAACCGCACGCCTGAGCAGAAGGCTGCCGCCATCGCGTTCCTGAAATACCTCAACGACAACGGCATCAGCTGGGCCAAGACGGGCCACCTGCCTGTGCGGACCTCGGTGCTGCAGAGCGAAGCTTACGCGAAACTGCCGTTCCGCAACGCCTACGCCCAGACCGCTCAAATGGCCCGCGCCGTTCCGATGGTTCAGAACCAGCGCCCGGCTCAGGACGCCATGCGTGACAGCTTCGGCGCGGCTCTTCTGACGGACAAGTCCACGGCGGATGCCCTGGCCGAGGCCCAGAGCAAGGTTGAGCGCCTCTTCCGCCGCGTACGGTGATTGCAGTAGCCCTGCCGCTCTTGGCGGCGGGGCGTTCTTCCCCTGGAGCTGTTTCGGACGATTTTCGTTCCGAAATGCTCGAGGGTTTCTTCTGCCGCACTCAGCAGTAAGACAGCCAGCAAAGCTGTTTCTGGTGCATAAAAACGCCCCGGTTTTCGGAACCGGGGCGTTTTCGTCCTGGAGTAATCCTCACGCGAGTGTTTCTCCGCGCCGGTTTTTCCGTTCATCTAGAGCTGCCTCCTTTGACATGGAAGCAGCTCCCTTCTTGGCTGTGCCGCATCTTTCAACGGTGAAACGGATCGACTTCACCTGAAAATGCTCTAGCGGGTCAGGGTAGTCCGCAACAGCGCGTCCACGAGGTAAGATGCAACCGGGTCGAAGCCGGGCGCATCCGTCCTTACACGGAACGTGCTCATCACCATCTTGCCTTTGCCGAACGGCCGCTCGCCGATCAGGGCTGCGGGCTTGTGGCCCCAGCCGACGAATACACCGGCATGAACGCGGGACTCGAGCTCCCAAGGCCGAAAGCCGGTCAGCACGTGGTGCGGCAGAACCCGCTCGAAGGCGAGGTCCAGCATCGGGCCGCCCGGAAACCGGGCGAAGGCGGCATGGCGGCGGAGCCAATTGAAGCTGGTAATCCAATCGCCGCGCCACATGGTGCCGTTGCGCTGGTGAATGCCGATGGTCGGGAAGCGGCGGTCCATATCGGACAGACCCGTACCCGAAGCGCGACGGCGCGCACGGGTGGTGCTGCCGCCGTCCGTCGACGGGTCGGCATCATCGTGCATGTAGGGGGGCTGCATCGGCGGCTCGTCGCGGCGGATAAACTTCTGATCCGGGTCATCGCCTGCGAACATAAGGTACCGTCCGCCCCGACGGATGGCCTCCACATCCTCGGCATCGACGGAACGCACGACGACGACATCGGCTTCACCGGCGCTGGAGGCAGCGGAATAGCCCAAACCCGTGAGGTGGCCGAGGATCTCCTCGTGCACGGACCAAACGCGTAGCGATGCGTCCACCTTCAGGCGCGGGTAAGCCGATACCTCAAGGCTGTTGCGGGCAAGCTCAGCGCCGGAAGCGTCAAGCAGGGTGAACGCAAACACGAGCTGAGCCGGTGCAGAGAGCTCGGGAGCGGCGATGATGATCTTATCGAGCACCTGCACCGACATCGATTCGGCCGCCTTGACGGCCAAGCGCCCGCTGTCCGAGTGTTCTTCCAGCGACCATTCGAGGGTGCAGCCCTCCGGCAGCACCACCATGCCCGCGGCGATGGATGGGGCGATCTCGATGGTCTCTCCGCACCAATATGCCCAGCGCTCCACCTTCGGAACGATGACCAGATCGGTGTTGACCTCTGCAAAGCGCTCCTGGAATACGCGCGGGTTGCGGCGCATATCCATGAGGCCGTTCGCTTCCCAATGCACGTCCGTCAGCTCGGTCAGCACGTAGCCGCTGATCGACGAGTACGAGCGCATAGACTCGATCTCGTATTTCAGATTGGTGAACTGGTGCCACTGGGTGGCGTCGACAAATTTCTCGAAATTGCCGAAGACCCGATCGAGCCGGAGGACGTTGAAGCGCTCCTTGAGCCCATGCGGGTAGGCCGCGCCGTCGCCCCAGCTCTGGCCCGTCTCCATCCACCACGGTTCGGAGCCATCCTCGTTCATCAACTTGTTCGGATGCGGCAGGCCCCACACGCCGAACTCGGAAACGAGAAGCGGCTCCTTGCCGGTCTGCTGGCTATCGCCATGGTTGCTGTAGGTCCATGGGGCGGCGTTGGCGAATTCCTCCGTGAGGGCATCCCACTCCGCGCGGCGCTCCGGCAGGCAGCGGTAGTAATGGTAGTCGTTGACGTCGCTCTTCACGTGGAAGTTCGGTTGGCAGGGCGAGTTGTCAACCACGAGGCGGGTCGGATCGAGGGCCTTCATCCAGTCATACATGTCGGCAAGCCAGCGACGGTGATCTTCGTCTTCGGGAAGCTGGGTGCCCCAATCCTCATTGATGATCGTCCATGCAATAATGGACGGATGGTTGAAGTCGCGTTCGAGGATGCCTTTGAGGGTTTCCTTCGCCCGCTCGCCAGCCGCCGGAGTGAAGTGGTCGAAGTTCGGCAGCTCGGTCCACACGAGCATGCCGAGGCGATCCGCCACCTCATAGTAGCGCGGATCCGGCACCTTGATGTGGATGCGCAGGCAGTTGAGGCCGAAGCTCTTCGCCTTGAGAAGCTGGTCCTCCAGGAATTCAAGCGACGGCGGGGTGCAGATCCCGTCTGGATAGTAGTCCTGATCGAGGGCGCCGCGCAGATAGAGCGGCTTGCCGTTGAGAAGGATGCGACCGTCCTTGGCCGCGATCGTTCTAAAGCCGAAGCTGTCGCTCCAGCTGTCGAGAACGTCTTCCCGCTTGCCGAGTTGCAAATGGAGCCGGTAGAGATTCGGCTCATCCGGAGACCATGCTGCCGGAGCGTCGATGCGGAAAGCCATCTCCGTCTCGGATTGGCCGGCAACTGCGCTCTTAGCCTGAGCGGCAACCGTGCCGTTCGGAGCATATACTGTGGCGGTAAGATCCGCCTGGGGTGAACCTGCGAGCGAGACGCGCACGCGCACGTTGCCCGTCGCGAGATCCGACGTGATGGCGCCTCGGGTCACATGCTGCACGCTGCGGGCTTCCAAGCGCACGGATTGCCAGATGCCGCCGAGCGGACCGTACCAGCTTTGCTTGCCGTGCGGGACCTCCGGGAAGGGGGCATCGGGATAAAGATCGGCCTCACTGGAGGGCAGGGTCACACGAACTTCAAGCTCATGTTCCCCCTGAAGGTCCGTACCGAGAACAAACTCGAAGGGCAAATAACCGCCCTCGTGGGTTCCGACCGGACGCCCATCCAGGCTGACCTCGGCCAGGTGATTGACAGCGCCAAAGCAGACGGCGATCTGGCGCCCGGCCCAGTCCTGCGGAAGCGTGAACCGCTTACGGTACAAAGCTGTTCCAGTGGCGTGCCGCATGTCGTCGAACAGCGCCTGCCACGGAGCGGGCACGCGGGCGACGCGCAGGGCGTCTTCGCCTTCAACCTGGAAATCCCAGGCGCCATCGAGGGAAAGGATTGCTCTTTGGCCGGCGGTCGGCCGCGCAGCCGTTTCCAGGGCGAAAGCTTTGTATACCAGGGTCATTGGGATAGCCTCGAAGGACATGGGGCGTTTGGGGTGGAGGAAGATGGGATCCGGCCAAACGAGGCAGGCGCAACCCACAACGGATCCTTGTACTTTTAGTTATTTTATTAGCAACGTAAAGACACATCTGAAACAGAGCCGACTAAAGTCGGTTCAACCCAGTACAGGTCGATTTTTATGGGCCGCCAGGACAAGAGCACGGTCAAGACGTTCCAGCGGCGCGCCACCATGAGCGATGTCGCCAAAAAGGCGGGGGTTTCCCAGGCGACCGTATCGCTGGTGATGAATGGGGTCGGTGGCGTTCGGATCTCCGCCACCACCCGATCCCGCGTTCTCAAGGCGGCGGAGGAGCTTGGGTATCAAGCAGGCAGGCGGGTGGTTGGCTCAGGCGCCTTGCGCTCCATCGGCATGCTCGTGGATGAGGTGTCGACCAGCCCTTTCGCGACGCCGCTTTTTGAGGGAGCCCGTGAGGTTGCCGCCCAGCACGGGTGCGTCCTGAACATCGTCATGACCCGCAGCGAGCGCTGGCTTGAGGAGGCCGCGCTCGATCTTCTGCTCGGACAGCCCACGGTCGGGATCATCTATGCGACGCTCTCCACGCGCTCGGTATCACCCCCGGACCGCCTGCGGCCGATCCCCACGGTTCTTTTGAACTGTCACTCGAATGATGGACATTACCCGTCCGTCGTGCCTGCCGACGTTCTCGGCGCTCGTACGGCGACCGAGGCGCTCCTGAAGGCCGGACATCAGCGGATTGCCTTCATCAACGGTGAACACTGGATGGAAGCTGCGCGCCACCGGGCGCAGGGTTACAAGCAAGCGCTGTCGAGTTGGGGAGCGCCTTTCGACCCTAAGCTGGTTCGCACCGGAAAATGGCTTCTCCGGGAGGCATATGAGCAGACGCAAGCCCTCATGGCCTTGGAGAAGCCGCCGACAGCGATTTTCTGCGCCAGCGACCGCATGGCGATCGGCTGTTACGAGGCCCTACGGGACATGGGAAAGCAGATCCCATTGGACGTATCGGTCGTTGGATATGACGACGACTGGATGGCTTTCCACCTCAGGCCCGAGTTGACCACGGTGCTTCTGCCGCATGAGGAGATGGGGCGCTGGGCAGCCGAGTATCTTCTCTCCCCTCCACCCAGCAATCCTTCCAAGGCCAAAATCTCCCCAGTGCAACTGGAATGCCCGCTCATTGAACGCCACTCGATTGGCATAATAAATGCTGCACCTGCATCGATTGGCGAGAAAAGCGCGTCCTCCATCAAAGCTCCGGAACCACGTCGAAGATCGTCGGTCAGATCACAAAGATGATAGGGCTTCGAGATGGTCACGAGCATCGGCATGCGGGTGCGGCGAGCTGCCTCGACGAACACGCCACCTTGCTGCCGAACAGCCTCAACGTGGCGCTCAGACACGGTCCGTTCAGCAGTATCCGCCTTGTTCTCCTGAACCTCGTTCATGGACAATCCCATATGAGGTGGGTGCGACGGCAGGGAGCGGGTATTTGGCGGAGGCCCCGACCATTTCACTCACGCGCCTTCCGGCGGCATAGCGTGCATCGTGCGTGCTGACCGGAACCTGATCCAACGTCTTGACAGGACAGTCCATCTCTGTCGCACGAAGCGGAATCTTAACCTATTCGCCTACATTCGTTCGAACCTTTGCATTAGGCGCAAAGATCATTGAACCCGCTTTCGTCAGGCATGCTGCAAGCTGTCTCGGGCATTCAGGCTGTTGACACTGACGTGGAGATGCCGCGCGGGAGCATGAACGGCTTTGAATTGGTTCGGCAAATTCGCGCCAAGCGGCAGGAGATTGGGGTGCTGATTGCCTCTGGGCGGGCGGCTCCAAAGCTAGGCGGTTCTCCGGACGGAGCTTTGTTCATCGGCAAGCCTGTTCACCGTGGAACGCTCGTCCGTCTGCTCAGGAGCCTTCTCGGTGCTAGAGGTGACCAGAGCAGTGGGCTTGCTCCTTGGCGGGACCGATGTGCCTGGCTCTTCGCCGAATAGGCGGTGCCGGCGTTGAGATCCCTTCAGGTGGTTCTAGATTGTATGCCCGTCACACCTTCGTTTCGCTCCCTTTGCACCCAATGGCATACCATACGCTTTATGAGGAATACCTCTGTCGATTACCCATGATCTTGGTCCACAACAAGGTTGGACCGGTTCAGGATGCCTGCTGGAGTTGGTCTGTTCGGCTTGATTCACGCCGGCGCGCTCGACCGGGCCTTTAAGCTGCCACCGAGGACCCCGATGGATACTAGCAAGAGCAGCCGGAGCCCCAGCGCTGCTGACCCTTTCCTGGATGACGGCGGAGAGATGGGCTCTCGCATGCGGGCGCACGACTGGAGCACGTCGCCTCTGGGCCAGCCGGAAACATGGCCGTGGACCCTGCGCACCCTCGTGCGCCTGATGCTCAACGCGAAGCAGCCGATGTTCATTGCCTGGGGGGCGGAACTCGCCTTCCTGTACAACGACGACTATGCTCCGATCTTCGGCGCCAAGCATCCCGGCGCCCTCGGCCGTCCCTTCGCCGAGGTCTGGTCCGACATCTGGGAGCAGATCGAACCGCTCGTGGACCAGACCCTGAACGGCCAGGCGAGCTGGCACGAGGATCTGCTGGTCCCGATGGAACGCCATGGCTACCGGGAGGATGCCTGGTTCAGCTTCTCCTACAGCCCGATATGGGACGACGACGGCAAGATTGCCGGCATGTTCTGCGCCGCGACGGAAACGACCGGCAAGGTCCTCGGCCAGCAGGCCCTGCGCCAGAGCGAGGAGCGCGCCAGGGGCGTTCTCGACGGCATGGACGAGGCCTTCGTGCTCCTCGACCGGGAGTTCCGCATCATCCGGATCAACCCGGCCGGTTTGCGGCTGGACACGCGGGCCGAGGCCGAGATCGTCGGGCGCGCGCACTGGGAGGTCTGGCCGAACACGGAGAACTCGCCGCTGGGCAGGCTGTACAGGAAGGCCATGACGGAGCGCGTGCCGGTCACGTTCGAGAACCTGTACGTGTGGCCTGACGGACGGGAGGCCTGGACCGAGGTCCGGGCCTATCCGGCTCCCGATGGCTTGGCGGTCTTCTACCGCGACGTTTCCGAACGCAAGCGCGCGGAGGCTCTGCTCCACGAGGCGGAGGACCACTACCGCCATACGGTCGAGCTGAATCCCCAGGTGACCTGGACCGCCCTGCCCGATGGCCAGCTCGACCGCGTTGCCGGCCGCTGGCAGGAGTGGACCGGCACCACGGGACTGGGCGAGACCTGGGCGCAGGCCATGCACCCGGAGGATCTGGAACCATCCCTGAAGGCGTGGGCGCACTCCGTTGCGACGGGCGAGCCTTACGACATCGAGCACCGGGCCAGGATGCAAACCGGCGAGTACCGCTGGATGCACTCCCGCGCTTCTCCAAGGCGCGGCGAAGACGGCCGGATCGTCAAGTGGTACGGCACCACGGAGGACATCTCGGAGCGGCGCGCCAGCCAGGACGCCCTGCTGGAGGAGACCCATGCCCTGGAGATCCTCAACACGGCCCTTGCGGCCGCCGCATCCGAACTCGACCTGGATCGGCTGGTGCAAAAGGTAACGGATGCGGGTGTCGAGCTCACCGGGGCCCAGTTCGGCGCATTCTTCTACAACGTGGAGAATCAGGCGGGCGAGAGCTACATGCTCTACGCGATCTCCGGCGTTCCGCGCGAGGCTTTCTCCAAGTTCCCGATGCCGCGCAACACCCATGTCTTCGCTCCCACATTCAACGGCGAGCGGATCGTCCGGTCGGACGACATCACCAAGGATCCCGCCTACGGACACTCGGAGCCGCACCGGGGCATGCCTCCGGGCCACCTGCCCGTCCGCAGCTATCTGGCCGTGCCGGTGACGTCGCGTTCGGGGGAGGTGATCGGCGGCCTGTTCTTCGGACATGCGCAGCCCGGCGTGTTCCACGCGCGTTCCGAACGATTGATCGTCGGGCTGGCCGCAGGAGCGGCGGTGGCCATCGACAACGCCCGCCTGTTCCAGAAAGCGCAGCGGGAGATCGAGGAGCGCCGGCGCGCCGAGGAGGCGCTGCGGCGCCTGAACGAGACCTTGGAAGCCGAGGTGGAGGAGCGGACCCGGGAAAGGGACCAGATCTGGCAGCTCAGCACGGACCTGATGGATGTGTGCCGGGCCGACGGAACCCTGCTGGCGATCAATCCGGCGTGGACCGCGATGCTCAGCTGGTCGGAGACGGAACTTCTGGCCAGCAACTTCCTGGGCCTCATCCATCCGGACGATGTGGAGGGTACGCTCGCGGAGCTTGCACGCCTCGACCAGGGTATACAGACGTTCCGGTTCGAGAACCGCTTTCGGGCGAAGGACGGCAGCTACCGCATGATCTCATGGACGGCCGTGCCGAAGGAGGGGTTGTTCTACGCCATCGGTCGCGACATCACGGCCGAGCGCGCTGCGGCCGAAACGTTGCGCGAGACGGAAGAGGCTCTGCGGCAGTCCCAGAAGATGGAAGCGGTGGGCCAGCTCACGGGCGGCATCGCTCACGACTTCAACAACCTCCTGACCGGGGTGATCGGCTCACTGGACATGCTGCGCACGCGTATCGCGCAGGGACGGACGGAGGCTGTCGAACGCTACATCACCGCGGCCACGACCTCAGCGAACCGCGCGGCCGCGCTGACGCATCGGCTGCTCGCCTTCGCACGCCGTCAGCCACTCGATCCCAGACCCGTTCAGGCGAACGCGCTCGTCGCCTCCCTGGAAGATCTGTTCCGGCGCACGGTGGGCGAGGCGGTCACGCTGGAGGTGGTGCTGGCGGGCGGTCTCTGGCCGACGCTGTGCGATCCCAACCAGCTGGAGAGCGCGCTTCTCAACCTCGTGATCAATGCCCGCGATGCCATGCCGGACGGCGGCAATCTGACGATCGAGACCTGCAACGCCCATCTCGACGATGCGTATGTTGCCGCTCAACGGGACGTGAAGCCAGGCCAATATGTCTGCATTTGCGTGACGGACACGGGAACAGGCATGGCGCAGGATGTGATTGAGCGGGCCTTCGATCCGTTCTTCACGACCAAGCCCATCGGGCAAGGCACCGGCCTTGGCCTTTCCATGGTGTATGGCTTTGCGCGGCAGTCGGAGGGGCACGCCAAGATCTACAGCGAGGTCGGGCAGGGAACCACGATCAAGATCTATCTGCCACGCTATCGTGGCGAAACGGAAGCGGAGATCGAAGCGGCGACATTGGCCGAGGCGCCGCGGGCCGAGTCCGGCGAGACGGTTCTGGTGGTCGAGGACGAGCCGGTGGTGCGCAGCCTGATCGTCGAGGTGCTGGAGGATCTCGGCTACCGGACCCTGGAGGCAGCGGACGGACCGGAAGGGCTCAGGATCCTGCAATCCAGGCGGCGCATCGATCTCCTGATCACGGATGTAGGCTTGCCGGGGCTGAATGGGCGCCAGCTCGCCGATGCGGCTCGGGAAGGACGCCGCGACCTCAAGATCCTCTTCATCACCGGCTACGCTGAGAACGCGACCTTGGCGGCGGGCTTCCTGGAGCCGGGAATGCAGATGATCACCAAGCCTTTTGCTGTGGACGCCCTAGCGCAGAAGATCCGGTCGATCATCAAAAGCGATGACGCCGGTGGTTGAGGTATCCGGCGAGCAGAACGGGAGCGCGTCATGACGGCTCATTGCCCAGGCAGGGCCTGAACCTATTTAGGCATCGAAACGCTTTTCCTCCAACCTTTCGTATTCCGCCGCCGATGCCGCTCATCTTGACTTTGACCGGGCTTTGCAACCCGGAGCAGGCTTCTTATGCCCTGCTTGATAGCCTGCCGGGCCGTTGCCAGGAAGGCAGGCGGGCCGTTCATCCTGTCTCGGGCCCGACCCGAGGAGCAGAAGCGTCGAAAGTGAACGCATGTTCGACCAGGTAACAACGCCCGGACTGTACTTCCTGGCCGGGGGCGGCGAAGCGGGAGCGGTCATGCGCTCCATGGATTGGTCGGCGTCTCCCCTCGGACAGCCGAGGAACTGGCCGCCGAGCTTGCGCACGGTCGTGAGCCTCCTGCTCAACTCCAAGTTCCCCATGTTCCTGGCGTGGGGGCCCGAACTGGGTTTTCTCTATAACGACGGGTATGCGGAGATCCTCGGGGCAAAGCACCCGCAGGCGATGGGCTGCCGCTTCGAGGCCATCTGGCCCGAGATCTGGCACAGCATCGAGCCGTATGTGAGCAAGGCCTTGGCCGGGGAGGCGACCTTCCATGAAGACCTGCCGCTGATCATGCGCCGCAAAGGCTTCGACGAACAGGTTTACTTCACCTTTTCCTATAGCCCCGTGCGCGATGAGACAGGCGGGATCGGCGGCATGTTCTGCGCCTGCACCGAGACCACCAAGGAGGTAGAGGCTCGTGCGGCCCTGAAGGCCGACAAGGAGTACCTGCAGCGCCTCTTCACCCAAGCCCCGGGGATCATGGCGATGGTCACCGGACCCGAGCACATCTTCCGGCTGGCGAATGCCTCCTATCTCGAACTCGTCGGCAGCCGCGATCTGATCGGCAAGACGGTGCGGGAGGCGCTTCCCGAGCTCGAGGGCCAGGATCTCCTCGAACTGCTCGACAGGGTATATGCGACAGGCGAGCCCTATGTCGGACGCGAGGTGCCGATGGTTCTTCAGCGCCGGCACGATGCCCCACCCGAGACCCGCTATGTCGATTTCGTCTACCAGCCCGTGATGGACGACCAGGGGCAGGTGACGGGCATCTTTGCCGAAGGACACGATGTCACTGACCGGAAGCGGGCGGAGATCGCCCTGCGGGAGAGCGAGGAGCGCTTTCGCACCGTGGCGGACAGTGCTCCGGCCCTGATCTGGATGAGCGACGAGACGGGCCGGATCGTTTTCGCCAACCGCCATTACGAGACGCTGTTCGGCAGCCCGGCCAGCAACGTCGAGGGTGAAGGATGGACCCAGGTTGTTCATCCGGAGGATCTCGAAAGCTTCCACGCGGCGTACCTGAATGCCCTCGAAAGGCGGGAGCCCGTCAGCGTCAATGTGCGGGTGAGGGATCGTGAAGGCCAGACCCGTTGGCTTCGCTGCGAGGGGGTTCCTCGTTTCGACAGAGACGGGCAGTTCCTCGGCTTTACAGGCTGCAACGTCGATATCTCCGAGTCCAAGCTTGCGGAAATTGCTCTGCGCCACAGTGAGGAACGCCTCTCCACGGCGCTCGATATCGCGGCGCTCGGCACCTTCGACTGGAACCTTCGCGACAACACGGTCACGGCCTCCGAACGCACCCGGGTCATCTTCGGCTTTGGCGAAGGCGAAGGAGGCAGTGCTGAGGATTACTTCGGCCGAATGGCGCCGGATGATTGCGAACGGGTGGCCAGCGAGATCGAGGCGACGCTTCGAGGCAACGGACGGCTGGACACGGAATACCGCATCCGTCTGCCCGATGGCTCAATCCGGCACGTCGCCAGCCTGAGCCAGCTCTACCGGGACGATCAGGGGCAACCGGATCGCGAGGTGGGGGTGTTCGAGGACGTGACAGAGCGAAAAGGGTGGGAGGAGCACCAGCGGCTCCTGATCAACGAACTCAATCATCGGGTCAAGAACACCCTTGCCACCGTCCAGGCCATTGCCGGGCAGAGCTTCCGCGGGATGAGCGGAGAAGCTGCCCTGAAGCTCAACAGCTTCAACGATCGTCTCTTTGCGCTGTCGCGCGCCCACGACGTGCTGACCCGCGAAAACTGGGAAGGGGCCGAGCTTCGCGAGATCATCATGGAGGTTCTCGAGCCCTATCATCGTCAGGCGGGCAAGCGCTTCGAGATCGATGGGCCTCGCCTTCGGCTAGCGCCCGGCATGGCGCTCGCATTGGCGATGGCACTCCACGAACTGGCAACCAATGCTGCAAAATATGGGGCGCTCTCCGTTTCGTCAGGCCGCGTCACGATCAAATGGACGACCGCCGGCAGCAGTCCGCCGCTCTTCATGCTGCGGTGGGAGGAGGAAGGCGGTCCCACCGTTGAACTGCCGACCCGCAGGGGCTTCGGCACACGGCTGATCGAGCGCATGCTGGCCAACGACTTGTCGGGCGAGGTCCGGCTTTCCTATGAACCCGCCGGGGTCACCTGCGTGGTGAAGGCTCCATTGATGAACCCTGCGGCCGATGCGCCGGAGCTGTCCAAAGCGACCCAGCAGGCAGAAACGAGCCGCCGGGTCAGCTATGGCTCATGATGCGGCAACGGAGGGCTGGGTTTCCTCGATCCGGTGGAGCGGAAAGGTGATGACGCACCGCAAACCGGCGGGCTCGAAGTTGAGCTTGATCTCACCGCCGAGTTCCTGAGCGAGACCGCGCTGGATCAATCGGGAGCCGAAGCCCTGCCGGGTTGGGGGAGAAACAACAGGACCGTTCGTCTCGACCCACTCGATCAGGAGATGTGGCAGTCCTTGGATCCGCACATTGACCCATTTGACCATCAGCCGACCTTGAGGCACCGACAGGGCGCCGTACTTCGCGGCATTCGTTGCCAGCTCATGGACTGCAAGCCCAAGAGCCAGGGTGGCCCTGGGCTCCAGAGACACCGGGCTTCCCCGAAGGGAGATCCGCTGGCGCATCGAGTCCTGGTAGAGCTCGAGCTCGTTGCTCAGGATGTCCTTCAGGGACGCTCCCACCCAATGGGTTTCGGTCAGCAGATCATGGGTCTTCGCCATTCCCCGGATGCGGGCATCGAAGGTCGTCCAGGCGCTTGCGGGATCGGCCGAGGAGCGGGCGGTCATGGCGGCGATCGATTGCACGGTCGCAAGGGTATTCTTGACCCGGTGGTTCAGCTCGTGAAGCAGCAGCTCCTGCTGCGCCTCGGCGGATTTGCGTATGGTGATATCCTGAGAGACGCCGATCAGACGGATACCGTCGGGGCGCTCGGCCGGCCGGCCCTGCACGTGGATCCAATGCAGGCTGCCGTCGGGCCAGAACACGCGGTACTCGACATCGAAGCCTGTCTTCTCCGCAATTGCCTGTGAAACGATCTGGCGGCGATGCTCCCGATCCTCGGGGTGGATGGATGAGATCAGATCCTCGTAGGAGAACGGCTCTTCGGGTCCGCGCCCGAAATTCGTCCTGCAGGATGCGGAGGCGATCAGCGAGCCTCCGGCCGGGTCATATTCCCAGGACCCGAGCTCGCCAGCTTCCAGGGCAAGCTGAAGACGCATTTCGCTGTCCCGGATCTGGGCTTCTCCCTGCCGTCGGTCCACACCCGCGGAGATCAGTGCCTCCTGAACCTGATCGACTTCGACCAGCCCTGTCGCGCGCGATTCGGGAATCCTTCCTGAGCCGAGCTCCTTGGCCGCCTTTCTCAGGTTCACGACAGGATCCGCAATACTCCTTGCGAGGACGACAGCGGCCAGGATCCCGCCGCCGGAAAGAGCGATCAGGGTGATGATCCATCCGAGCGAGCGCTGCATCGTGGCGGCAAAAGCGGATTGCGGGTAGCTGACAACGGCGACGATCCCGTATTCCGGAGAGCGGCTGAAGGCCGAGATCACGGGCGTGTTGTCCAGGGAGATCAGCGACAAAGCTCCTTCGGCCTGGGACGCCATGGCGTCCAGCAGGGACCTGGGAACCACCTGACCGATCTGACGCTCGATGTCACGCGAACGGGCAACCACCTTCCCGTCCCGATCGAGCATGGTGGCGATCCAGGAATCGGGAACCTGAAGTTCCCTGGTAAGGGCCTGGAGGGCGTCGGTGCCCATGCCGAGCCCCATGACGTAACGAACCTCCCCATTCTGGATGACCGGGTGCTCGATGACCAGCAGGGGCTGACCGGTGAAGGCCCCCTTGATCAGGCCCGAGAGCTCGACCTGCCTGGTGCGGGCAATCCGTTGGAAGGTTTCCCCTCTGGTGCTCCTGGGCAGGGGTGTGCCGTATGGCAGAGCCGTACTCAGCAGGCTTTGCCCATCGGGCGAGAACAAGCCGATCCAAGTGCTGCTGCCTTTCGTCACCTCAACCGCGCGCTCATGGAAGCGCGCCAGGTCTCCTTCGAGCAGGGATGCCGAGCTGGAGAGCACGCGAAGGATGATGCCGGCCTTGCCAACCTCCCGGTCCGCCCCGAGGGCGAGGGCGCGGGCGGTGTCGCGCAGGAGCACCTCCACGATCTGCTTTTCTGAAGAATAGGCAGTGTAAAGCCCCGCCGATCCGACCAGGGTGAGGGGAAGGGCAAGAGCCACAACGAGCCAGAGGAGCCGGGCGCGGATAGACATGACTGACGCGCGGCCCCCTCCAGGCTCCGGAAGATGCCTGAACGGCAACTCTGGATGAAATAGACTGTTTCCGGTGACAGAGGAAGCGACATGTGTCGTTTCCTGCTGACCCTTAGCCAAAGCATCGGACCCAAAAAGTGGACCCGGTTTTTGCGCACGATGCTCTAGGGCATGGCACCCAAAAGGAAGCCGTGGGCTGAAACTGAGGCCCCGTCGACCGAAGGCAAGCAAGGCTGGTTCAGGGGGCTGCGACCTTATTGCGCGGAACTCAGCCGGCTGTCCCTTGCCAGCTCGTACACTTCAGCCGGGGCGCCGCCGTTCATGACGAAACGCTCGAACGGGTACAGGTGGTGCAGGTGGTGCTGCTCATAGCGCCTGCGCAGCCGGTAGTCGCTTGCGAGCCTCTCAACGAGGATCGATTTCACGGCTGGATCGAGCTGGTGGAAGAAGATTCCGTCCTCCACCACGATGAAACGCGGCCTGGAGTCGAGCACCCGCTGCATCTCGACCTTCTGCTCGACCCACGGGCATCCGTCGCGTCCGGGATAGTCGCGGTGAGGCAGGCCCGTGAATGCGAAGCGCGTGGCGAGCTTTGCGCCTGTCACGTAGTAGACCAGCGGCTGAAAGCCGACGACGTAGAGGGAGTCGTCCGGACGCAGCTCGGGCTTGATGTCCGCCGCGATGCGCCGGGGCGTGTCGCCGGCAAAGCGCTCGCCGTGAACCACCCGGTCCCACAGGATGTAGCCGGTGTGGATCAGGGGCTCCTTTGCGATGGCAAAGAACGCGAGGCACGTCAGGGCCCCGATGATGCCCGTCCGCGTGCCCGATGCCAAAACGTTCGCCAGGACCGCCCGTCCGACCAGGAGGCCCGTGAGCAGGCTCAAAGACGGCAGGAACTGAAGAAAGTAATGGTCTGAAGCGATCCGCAGGAACACGATGCAGGCCATGATCGCAGCAACCCAGACCAGCAGGAACAGGCCGGCCCTTCGCTCCGCATCGCCGTAGGTCAGGCGCCCGAGAAGCAAGGCTGCAAGGATCGCCGAAAACCACAGGGGCGCTTGTTCCCACATGGCCCGCAGTGCTGGGTCGATCTCGAAGGGGCGGCTCAGGCCATAGAAAACCTGATGCGCCGTGATATTGGCCGCCACCCACGCGTCCAGGTGCCCTGTCAGCCAGTAGATGCCGACGACCCCGAGGGTGGGAACAAGGCTTGCGGCGACCAGAAGCGCCATGCCCGGCAGGATCGAACGGATATAGGCCAGGGTGGGCCACCTGCCCGGCATGGTGAGCAGCACGGTTCCTGCCATGATCGCAGCCATGTCGAAGACAACGGACTGCTTGATCTGAATGCCCACGCCCAGGACGAGGCCTGAGGCCATGAACGCCTTCCAGGACGGGAGGGCTCCACGGCGCATGGCGCGCAGCAGGATGAACAGCGCCAGGACCGCGCATGCATCGTGAAAGAGCTCGCCTTGCGCGGCCACACCCCCATTTGCCAGGGTGAAGACGATGAACGCCAGGCCCGCCACGATCCCGATCGTGTGATCCGCGTCGTCGAAAAGGTGGCCTGCTACCCGCCGGATCAGGTCGGCCGTCAGACCCACGACGAGGCAGGCGGCAAGGCGCGCAACCATCACCCCGTCGAAGGGCAGGGCCGTGAAGAGACCGAAGATCGAGAAAAGTCCGAAGGGCTTGAGATCGCAAACCGTCGTGAAGGGCAGATGCCCTCGCGACATCTCGGCTCCCATCAGGATGTAGAGGCTTTCGTCGTAGTTGTAGACCGAATAAACGAAGGAAAGCAGTCGCAGGATCAGCGCTGCGGCCACGAATCCGAGGGTCAATCGAAGGTCGTTGCCGTCATGCGCCCCATGACCAGCCGGGGAGGGGTGGGCATGAGGCATCGACGATGGCGGGCTCATGGATGGCGGGCTCATGGCCAAATCGCTTCCCCACTATGCGGCGTTCTCCGCCTCATCCACGGACAGGCCCTCCGCCTGGAGGCGCCACATGGTCTCGAACAGGCCGCCGCGCTGGCGCAGCTCGGTCGCGGTCCCGTCCTCCACGATCTGCCCGCCCTTCACCACGATGATGCGGTCGAAGGCCGTGAGCGTCGAGAGGCGGTGGGCCACGGCGATCACCGTGCGGCCGCGCATGAGGCGCACCAGGGACCGCTGGATCTCCATCTCGGATTCGGTGTCGAGCGCGGAGGTTGCCTCGTCCAGGATGATGATCGGCGCATCCTTCAAGAACGCCCGGGCGATGCCGATGCGCTGCCGCTGTCCGCCCGACAGCTTCATGCCGCGCTCGCCGACCAGTGTGTTGTAGCCATCGGGTGTTGCGCGGATGAAGGCGTCGCAGCAGGCGGCGCGGGCAGCGGCATACACCTCTTCGTCCGTGGCCTCCGGGCGGGCGAAGCGGATATTCTCCATGAGGGTGCGATGAAACAGCGTGATTTCCTGAGGCACAACGGCAAGCGCGGCGCGCAGGGAGTCCTGCTTCACCTCCGTCAAGGGCTGCCCGTCGATCAGAACCTCGCCCGAGTGGACGTCGTACAAGCGCTGCAGCAGATGAACCAGAGTGGACTTGCCGGCTCCCGATGGGCCGACGATTCCAACCTTCTGACCGGCCGGGATGCGCAGGTTCAGCCGATGCAGGGTATCGGAGCGATTGTCGCCATAGGAAAAGCGCACGTTCCGGAGTTCCACCGCGCCGCCCTTGGCGACAAGCTGTTTGGCGTTCGGCGCATCCACCACCGACTGCGGCTGCGCGATGACCTGCAGCGTATCCTCGATATAGCCCACGTACTGCGCGGTTTCGACGAGCGACAGGGCGAGATCCCGCGAGCTGTTGAGGATGCGGAAAGTCAGGGTCGAGACGACCACCACGTCGCCCGGCGTGATCTGGCCCACGCTCCACAGATGAACGGCCCATGACAGCATGCTGCCTGCCATGATCCAGAGGGCAATGTCGTGCAGGGCGCGCGCCTTCTCGAGGTAAAGCCAGCTGCGGCGCTGCGCGAAGGCCTCCTGACGGAACCCCTTGGCGAGACGATCCGCTTCGCGGGCGCGGGCCGAGAAGGATTTGACCGCCCACATGTTGGTGATCACATCCACCAGGTCGCCGGCGACGACGCCCGCATGGCCCGCATAGGTCCGGTGCAGCGGGCGCCCGCGTTCGCCGAACCAGATGAGCCCGCCCGTCACCGCCGTCACGATGACGGCAAGAACCAGCATCATGCGCCAGTCCACGGTGAGGAAGATGACCAGCGCGCCGATGAACTCGATGCAGGGAGGCAGGATGCGCCACACGATGGTGTTCGTTAACGCGCCGAAATTTCCTGCCGTCGCTGTCAGGCGTTGGCCGAGCGAGCCTGCGAGGTTGTCGGCGAAGTAGCGCATGGGCTGACCGTTCAGGTAGCTGAACAGGTCGAGACGCATGTCCACGCCGACGCTCAGGGTCGTCCGGCAGGCAAGCCAGCCCGTCACGCGCCACAGAACGCTCTCGCCGGCAATGAACGTCACGAACATGACGAGGGCCGACCAGACGGCCGCGCTCGCCTCGCGCGGACCCGCCATGCCGTCGACGAGAAGCTTCATCACGTACTGCACGGCCACGGCGCAGCCTGCCGCTCCGGCGACGGTCAGGAGCAGGGCCGCGAACTGCCAGCGCCTGCCGACGACATAGTGAAGAACGAACCGATAGGGTCCCTGGAGAAAGGCGGATGGTGCCGCTGCCGGCGGAGCCAGATGAGGGGCGTTCCGTTCGGGCGGGCGGCCCTTGGGGCCCACTGAAAGGCCATCATCCCTCCACATGGGCCTACTCCGCAGCAAGGGGCAGCGCAGAGGCTGCATCGAATGCCCGCAACTCTGCAAGAAGCGCCTGCTGGTGCCTCAATTCGCGGGCGAGGCGCGGGCAGACCGTGCGTTGACCTTTCGCATCCGGGACGGACAGGAGACCCACACGGCAGATCCTCTCGTTGTCCCATCCAGGATAGTCGGCGATCGGGTAGAGGCAGACCCCCTCGACGGGAACGCCGGCATCCAGAGCAGCGTGCACTTCCGAGCAGACATAATGGAGCCAGGCAGGCCTGCCGGACCCTTCCGCGCCGGTCTCGGCGATGAGGAGCGGACGACGGTAGCGCCCATG
The DNA here is from genome assembly GCF_016743775.1 of Microvirga aerilata. GTDB lineage: Bacteria > Pseudomonadota > Alphaproteobacteria > Rhizobiales > Beijerinckiaceae > Microvirga > Microvirga aerilata. The sequence continues at coordinate 38,880 of NZ_JAEQMY010000010.1, forward strand.
CGCCTCGGCCAGCATTTCGTGCAAGGATCTGTAGGCATGATGGCCCATGGGGATCGTCGTGCCGCCATGATACCATTGGTTGTCGGGATAGTAGTTGAGACCGACGATATCGAGGTATTCGGGCGCTCCCCCGATCTCGGGCTCCTTGGCGCCGGACAGGATGTCGAGGGCTTCGAACTGGGTCTGCCGGTAGGCGTGCGCTCTTCTGACGTGTTCCTCGTCTCCGAGCCCTGCCTCGACATGGATCAGCGGCTCCGCCGTGATGAAGCGGGCTCTCGGGTCAACGGCCCGGATGGCATCGATGGCCGCAATGGTGGCGCGCACCAGTTGACGCTTGAGCTCCACGCCGCGCCCGTGGGCGCACGGATTGAAGCGGCCCACCTCGCCACCGGCCCAGGCCCAGAACGACATCTCGTTGACCGGACAGTAGACGGGCACATCCTCACTTTCAGCCATGACGACGCGAGCGGCGGCTGCGGAGAACTGCGCGAAACGGTCGATGAAAGCAGGGGACCAGATGTCGAGGTCATCCGGCCATCCGTAGTGGCACAGATCCCAGATCACGCGGGTTCCGGCGGCATTCGCGGCCCGCAGCATCGGAAGAAAGCTGTCCCACTCGTAGCGGCTGGGCGCCGTTTCGATAAGATGCCAGCGCAGGCCGTCTCGGACGGCGCGGACCCCATGCTGCGAGAGAAGCCTGTAGTCCTTCCCGGCCAGCCGGTCGTGTCCTGTGCTTGCGAGGAGATCAAGCCTGCGGCCGTCACTGCGCCGGTGGCTCGAACATTCGAATCCGCCCAGAAAGAAGCTCCCGAATGCAGAAGCATTATCAAGTGAGATCATAAGCGTGATTGCTCCCACCCTGTACATCTGCGGATTCGCGACAGGGTAAATGGATGATCTTGACAGGACAGCCGTCAGCGGGAGGCCGGGCTACGCTGCATTCACGCACACAAACTTGCCTGGGGTGAAACCCGGCTACTAACAATGAGCTTGGCGCTTTGTTCCAGAACGAGATTGAGAACTTCCCGTGCTGCCATGCTCGTCTCAAGGAACACCCGGACAAAGAGCCGACCTGCCGTATTCTACCGGAATATGTCCTTAGTTCGGCATGCCGGTGCATTGGCCGGCGTGCATGTGCGGGAGACGCCTCACCAACAAAGGATGAAAGTGGTTAAGCCCGACGGATTACCGATAAATGTGGCGGCCTCCAGGGAATGTCGCGAGGCATCTGATGGCAGGAACGCACTTTCCCACGGCCATTGGAATGCTCCGGCAAGAGCCCGCCGATGGCCGCGCGGCAAAGCATGCACAATGCAGGGCGCCCGCCCCGATCAGGTGCGACGACGGGCGGGCCGAGCCATGCTCTCCGACAGTTCGCTCCCTGTCTCCTGCGCAACGGCGATCTCGTTCAGATGACGGGGAGCGGGTGGATTGCTTCCCGCAGGCCAGCCCTCCCGCTGCCGGCGACGATCCCCGTCCGCATCCTCTGTCTGATCGTGCAGGAGAACGATGCTGGTGGGAAACGGCAGGTCGATCCCGGCCTCTGACAGCGCCTTCTTCACGGCGCGGATCACGCGCCCCTGAACGTGAACCACCTCGGAGCGCTTCGAGTGGGTCCACCAGCGAACGCGAATATTGACCGTCGAGCCGGCCAGCTCCCAGGCGAAGGCCTCCGGCGACGGATCATCCGCCACGCCGTCGACGCCCCGGACAGCCTCGACGATGATCTCGCAGGCGAGGTCGATGTCGTCGCTGTATCCGATCCCCACATCGTATTGGCTGCGGCGCAGCGGAAATGCCGTGTTGACCGTGACGGCATCCGTATAGACCGCACTGTTCGGGATGATCACCCGCCGCCCGTCATAGGTCTTGATCAGCGTCGCCCGTGCTTCGATGTGCTCGACCGTGCCCTCATGCTTGCCTACGATGATCTGGTCGCCCTGCCGGAAGGGCTGGCGTAGCAGGATGAGGAGCCCGGCAAGCCAGTTCTGCAGGATATCCTTGAAGGCGAAGCCAATGGCGATGGAGCCGATGCCGAGGGTTGAAAGCAGGTCCGCCGGGCTGATCGACGGAAAAATGATGGTGGCGACGATCAGCAGGCCCAGCCCGATCACACCCCAGCGTGCGGCGCCCGCCAGCATCGTAGCGAGATCGGGGCGGCTGCGCTGCTTGAACACCCGAAGGACCGCGCGCCGCGCGCCGCTGGCGACAGCCAGGAACAGGACGAGGACGATAAGGGCGATGCCGAGATTGGGCAGAATCCACCAAAAGCCCTGAATGTAGCTCTCGATGCGATCGAAGGTGATCCTAGTGTCGGCGTCCAACGAGGCCTCCGCAGATGTGGCAATCGGAGCGAACGTGCCTCTGCCGGACCGGTTCCTTGCAAGCGACCAGCGGCCACAGGCGGCACGCCGGTGCCGCAAGGACTACGATGGGGGATCGGTCGCCTTCGCCACAGCCGGACAACACCGATGGTCATCCTTGCAACGCTTCGGGAAACCGGCTGACGTTGCTGCGTCGGCATCTCGTAACGCTTGCTCGAGGAGGGATCGGCTGGCCGCCTGTTCGGCGCTTCGATCCGGGTCCAGGATAGTGTTGAGCCCGTTCCGGACCGCAGCGTTCAAGGATTGGTCGCAGCAGGCTCCGGGGCAGGACGCTACATTGCCCTACGGGAATATTCCGTATGCCCCTACACCTTTGGCTGACGCAGGCGGGCTGTCGACACGAGACCCTGCATCCTGCCCGGAGCAGCCTCCCGGTGGGTCAGCCTGGGGCATCTAGCCGAAAGGCGGCTTCATTGATGAGCCTTCCTGCTTGATCGCACGCTTATTCGGCTTATGTGTGCCTGTTATAACCTAATATGTGCGTGACGCACAGGGGAACACATGCCTACAGCCTCCAAGAGCCTCGATGGTTCCTCGATCCCGACATTCACCTTCTCCATCGGCTCGCAGATCAAGCCGGGCGATGCTGCGGCATCCGTGGCGTCAGCCGGGCTGCCCACGACAGGGGCGCTTGAGCGGCCGCAGACCAGGAACAGGCAAACGTCCGATGAATGATATTGCCGCTATGGGGACGGCAGTCCAACCTCAGAACCTTGATCGAGACATGGCTCCGAAAGCCGCAGGAAAGCTTCATTGGCCCAGGGGCGGAGGCGCAATGGGCGAGCGCATCCGCAATCACGATTGGGCGGCAACGCCGCTTGGACCCATCGATGCCTGGCCGCAGAGCCTGCGCACCCTGGTCGACCTCATGCTCAATGCGCGGCAGCCCATCTACATCGCCTGGGGGCCTGCGCTCACATCCCTCTACAACGACAGCTACATCCCCATCCTCGGCACCAAGCACCCTGACGCCCTCGGCAGGGCTTATGCCGAGCTGTTTGCGGAGATCTGGGACGAGTACCGCCCGCTTGTCGAGGCGACGATGGCGGGCGAGGCGCAGCACCTCATCGACCAGCCGGTTCCTCTCGTGGGTCGTCCCGGCCGCCCGATGAGCTGGTTCACGTTTTGCTGGACACCCGTTTGCGATGAGGAAGGTGAGATCGCAGGCTTCTACTGCGCAGCGACCGAAACAACCGAGAGGGTTCAAGCCGAGGAAGCCCTGCGCGAGAGCAAGGAGGAGGCGCTGCGCGAGAGCGAGATGCGCTACCGTGCGCTCTTCCAATCGATGGGCCAAGGCTTCTGCATCCTGCAGCTCATCCTCGACGAGCATGATAAGCCGGTCGATTACCGCTATATGGAAATCAACCGGGTCTTCGAGCAGCAGACCGGGATAAAAGGCGCGCTGGGCAGAACCATCCGCGAGCTGGTGCCTGACATCGAGCTGTTCTGGTTCGACATCTACGGCCATGTCGCACTCACCGGTGAGCCGGCGCGCTTCGTCAACCACGCCCCTTCCATGGGGCGTTGGTTCGACGTCTATGCCTTCCGCATCGGCCAGCCGCATGAGCGCCAGGTGGCCGTGCTCTTCAACGACATCTCCGATCGCAAGCGCGCGGAGGAAGCGCTGCGGGACAGCGAGGTGCGGCTCCGGCAGGTGCAGGAGGCGGCCAGGATCGGCAGCTTCGAGTTCGACCGGACGACCGGCAAGGCGACCGCTTCACCGGAGTATCTCGATCTGTATGGATTGCCTGCAGAGCGAGCCGAAACCTTCTCGTATGAGGAATGGATCGGCCTCCTGCATCCGGACGATCGGGCGCGCATCGAGTCCGAAACGCGAACTGCCGTTGCGGATCCTGCCTGCTTCCAGCTCGACTCCGAGTTCCGGATTAGACGCGCCGATACGGGTGAGGCGCGCTGGATCACGGCGCGGACCAAGCTCCTGCGCGACCCCGCGGGCCGCTTCCTGCGCTCCCTTGGCGCTCAGTGGGATGTGACCGCCGAAAAGACCGTCGAGGCAGCCCTGCGCGAGAGCGAAGAGCGCTATCGCTCCTTTATCGCGCACAGTTCGGAGGGTATCTGGCTCCTGGAGTTCAACCCTCCTCTCGACACATCCTTGTCCGTGGAAGAGCAGATCGACTTGGCCTATCGCAGCGGATGCTTTGTCGATTGCAACGATGCCATGGCCCGGATGTACGGGCTTGCCCGCGCCGAGGATCTGATCGGCAAGACCCTCGACTTTCCGCTGCCTGCCTCCGATCCCGAGGCAAGAGCATACCTCGCGCTGATCATCCGGTCCGGCTACAGCATCACGGGCGTGGAATCGGTCGAGCATGATGCCGACGGCAGCCGCAAATACTTCGCCAACAGCATGATCGGCGTCGTTGAACATCGTCAGCTGAAGCGCCTCTGGGGGATCCAGCGGGACATTACCGATCAGAAGGAGGCGGAAGAGCAGCGCACGCTCCTGATCAACGAGCTGAACCACCGGGTGAAGAACACCCTGGCCACCGTCCAGTCCATTACAAGCCAGACCCTGCGCAACGCGGAAACCGCAGCGGAGGCCAAGACGGCCATAGAGGGCCGCCTGTTCGCCCTGTCGCGGGCCCATGACGTCCTGACGCGGGAGAACTGAGAGGGGGCGGACCTCTACGAGATCGTGGAGCAGGCCGTCGCTCCCTATTCCAGCCGTGGGGAGGACCGTCTTCACCTGCAGGGACCGAAGGTTCGCCTGCCGCCCCGTACGGCCCTGTCGCTTGCGATGATGCTTCAGGAGCTGGCAACGAACGCCGTGAAGTACGGCGCCCTGTCCAATGCCACGGGAGAGATCAGGATCGCCTGGGAGGTGAAGCAGGCCGAGCCTTCAGGCTATCTCCATCTATGGTGGGAGGAAAGCGGAGGGCCACCCGTCCAGGCGCCTGCCCGCAAGGGCTTCGGCTCCCGGCTGATCGAGCGGAGCCTGGCCCACGATCTCAATGGAACGGTCCGCATGGAGTTCCGCACCGGAGGCGTGGTCTGCACCGTGGATGCGCCGCTCTCATGAGCTCAGAATGAGCTCTATCGGCGGCCCCTTGAGGATGGATGGCCGCCGGTCCATCTACGTCGTCGACCCGCCGTTCCTCGGCAACCGCTCCCGCAACGAGGACCGGAGCCTGAAGGCCGATCGGGTTGCGCGGTTCGAGGCCTTCGCGGGAAGCACCGCCGGGCCGCGTGCTACAAGACAAGGAGCAGATGAGGCCTCATGGCGAAAGATCCGGTCCTGCCCGTCGACGACGAGGCCCGCGGGCTTGCAAAAAAGCTGATGCGGACCGTGCGCTCCGGCGCCCTTGCCACCAACGATGCCGAAAGCGGCATCCCTTTCGCGAGCCTCGTGGCGGTCGGGTCCGATCTCGATGGGTCGCCCGTTCTCCTGACCTCGCAACTGTCGGTGCATACCCGGCTGATGGAGGCGGACCCGCGCTGCTCGCTGCTCCTGTCCGCCATCGGCAAGGGCGATCCGCTCGCCCACCCGCGCCTGACCCTGCTGGCCCGGGCGGAGCGGATCGAGCGCGGCTCCGAGCGGGACGGGCAGATCCGCCGCCGCTACCTGCTGCAGCATCCCAAGGCCGCGCTCTATGCGGACTTTCCCGACTTCGCCTTCTGGCGCCTTGCCGTCGCATCGGGCAGCCTCAATGGCGGCTTCGGGCGGGCCTACCGGATGACGGCGGAGGATCTGCTCACCGACATCTCCGGCTTCTTCGATTTTTACGATTTCGAGGCCGGCGCCATCGAGCACATGAACGCTGACCACGCCGATGCGGTGGCGCTCTATGCCGCCCGGCTCTGCGGTGCGCGGGAAGGGGCGTGGCAGCTGATCGGGATCGATCCCGAGGGAATCCAGATGGCGCTGGGCGACGAGATCCTGCGCTTGCCCTTCCCAAAGCCCCTGTCAGGCCCGCACGAAGTGCGCCCGATGCTCATCAAACTGGCGAACGAGGCTCGAAGCCGGGACGCGTGAAGCGGCGGTCACTCGGGAACGCCTGCGATCTGAAGCGCGTCGAGATAGCGCTGGGCAAAGGCCTGGTCGCGCCAGGGATTGATCTGCCGCTGCAGGCTCAGCGTATAGGTGGGAAAAGCCTCCATCAGGCGGCCGGCCGCCTTGCGTGCCTCGTCCAGTCGTCCAAGCCCTACGAGCGCTCCGATGACGACCCGGTAGGACGAGCCGTATCCTGGCATCTCGCGTAAGGCATCCTCGCCCCATTTCAGCGCGTCCTCGTAGTGTTGGAGCATGAGGTAGCACATGCCGATTCCCGAGAGCGCGATCCCTTTTTCGGGGTCCACGGGGCTGAGGCGCATCGCCTTGTGGAAATGATCGATGCCGACGAGGGGGCGGCTCGCGTGGGTGTTCACCCATCCGCTGCTCGTGTAGCTCTGGGCCGAGTTCGGGTTGAGATAAAGCGAGCGCTCGATGGCGCCCAGCGCCGCCTCGTATTCCTTCGCGCTGTAGGCGAGAACCTGCGCGGCAAACCGCAGGCTCGTCGGATCGTCGCGCGCCTCGGACATTACCTCGCGCGCCATGCGGATCGCCACGCGAATATCGTCCGGCTCGTGCCAGCACTGGCTCACCGAGATGCTGCGGATATAGGCGCCGAGCGCTTTGGCCAGGGTGAAGTTGGGATCGATGCTCAAGGCCTCGTTCGTCAGCTTGCGCACATCGGCAAAGCCCTCCTGGGTCATCTTGTAGAAGCAGGGCAGGGCGCGCAGGTACAGGTCGTAGGCGCTGACGTAGTCGGTCGGCTTGTTGTGAGCCTGCCGGATTTCCTCCAGCCGGATGCTGGGCTCGACCGCGCCCACGACGCTCTCCGTGATCCGGTCCTGCAATTCGAAGATGTCGTTCATGTCCCCGTCGAAGCGGTCGGCCCAGACATGGTGCCCGGTGATCGCATCGATCAGCTGGCCGACGATGCGAACCCGCGTGCCCGCCTTCCGGATGCTCCCTTCCAGAACGTATTGCACGCCCAGCTCGCGGGAGACCTGGCGCACGTCGACGGCCCGCCCCTTGTAGGTGAAGGAGGAGTTTCGAGCGATCACGAAGAAGGACTTCACCCGGCTCAGACCCGTGATGATGTCCTCCACCAGACCATCCGCGAAATACTCCTGCTGCGGGTCTCCGCTCAGGTTCGTGAAAGGGAGAACCGCGATCGAGGGCTTGTCGGGAAGCGGCAGGGGCTTGGCGTATTCCGGGAGCGCCGGTGCGAGGGATCTCGTCTTGAGGGCGTAAGCCCTGACCGGCTCTTCCATGTTCTTCACCTTCTGCGGCCCCATATCGCTGAATGCGAAGGGCAGGAGCTTGCGCACGGAATGATAGGCCGCCTCCGAGACGCAGATGCAGCCGGGATGGGCGAGCTCCTGCAGACGGGCGGCGACGTTGACGCCGTCGCCGAGAAGATCGCCGCCCTGAACCGCCACGTCGCCCACATGCACGCCGATGCGGAACTGGAGGCGTCGGCCCTCCGGCGCATGATCGAGCTGCTCCTGGATTTCGACAGCGCATTGGATCGCGTCGACGGCGCTGGGGAACTCGGCCAGGATGCTGTCGCCGGCTGTGTTGGCGATGCGGCCCCCATGCTCGCCGATGAGGCCGTCCATGATCGCGCGATGGGCCGCGAGGGTACGAAGCGTCCCAACCTCGTCGGCCTCCATGAGCCGCGAGTAGCCTGCCACGTCGGCGGCAAAGAGAGCCGCCAGCCGCCGCTCGACCTTCTGCTTCTGCGGGCTCATCGGATTCATGGGATCCTCAGCCAACCGCTTGAGCCCCCATACTGCTGCCGATCGGAGGGGTAGTCCAGCCTGCTATGACGCAAGGGAAAACTCGAAGGCGGGGCAGGAGGGTTACCGGGTAAGGTTCTGGTCATCCGGATGGGACACAATGGACCCTGGCCTTGATGCGTCCGTGACGGCATCGAGGCCAAGGATCGGGCAAGATGCCAGCCTGCACGATCTGCCGATCCTCCGAGCCCGCAGAATGAAATGCCTTCTTCCGCCGCTCCTGCCCGCACCCGGTCCGCTCTTGCCGCCATTGCCGATGCGGGCGTGAGCTTTTCGCGCAACGATGGCCTGGCCATGGCCAGTCATGTGGCCCTGTCGCTGGTGATCGCGCTGTTTCCCTTTCTGGTTTGCGTTGCGGCGCTCGCGGCCTTTCTCGGCGCTGGCCGTATCTCCACGCAGATCGTCCATCTGCTCTTCGACTTCTGGCCCGAAGGGGTGGCGGGTCCCCTGGCCCGCGAGGCCGACAAGGGTCTTGTCCCACGCCGGAACGTGCTGACGATCAGCGCGGTCCTGACCTTGCTCGTTGCCACGAACGGGGTCGAGAGCCTACGGGTCGCCCTGTGCCGGGCCTACCGGGTCGAGCGGTTCCGGCCCTGGTGGCAGGCGAGGCTAATCGGCGTGGGCTTCATCCTGATCGGAGCCGCAGCCCTCGTCGCCTCGTCGGTGCTGGTGGTGCTCTGGCCTTCGATCTGGCGCACGGCCGTGTCCTACATGCCGGATCTGAGAGCCCTGCGTCCAACCTATGACGTGGTCCGCTACGCGCTTGCGTCCATCGTGCTGGTGGCGGGCCTTGCCGCAACCCATCTCTGGCTGCCCGACACCCGCCGGCGCCTGACGGATGTGGTGCCGGGTGTTGCCGCCACCCTGGTTCTCTGGCTCGTGGGCGCGACCCTTTATGGCGAGTTCCTGGCCAACGTCACCCATGTGAAGGCCACCTATGCGGGCCTCGCGGGCATTCTCACGGTCCTCATCTTCCTGCAGATCTCAGCGGCGATCTTCATCTTCGGGGCCGAGGTCAACGCGGCCTTGCGCCGACGGAAATCACCGGCGGACGAGGCGCCGGGCGGGCGATCCGCCCCTCTCCTCGCGGAGCCGGCCCCCCTGGTCCAACCCTGACGGGCGGCCGCCGCTGCAGTGGCCTCAGGCGCTGACGCCCTCGTCCTGCTTCTTCTCGCAATCCCGCTTGGGTGTTTGCTGCGGAGCCGGGCTGCTCTGGGCGACGACCGTGTTGTCGGCAGGGGCCTCCGTCGCAAGGGACGGAAGGGCCAAGGCTGTGAGGACGGCAAGGGAGAGGGCACGAAGCATGTCTGTCGTTCCTTGGTCGAAGCGACCCGATGGTAGTGCCGGGCAGGCCCGGTGACCAGCCCGTTTCGGGAGGCTCCTGATTTCGTGAATGAGGTTCTCAGACCCCCTTGAAAACCGGAAAAATCGTTCCTAACATTATAATTGCCGAGGCCTTTCAAAGGCTTGGCGTTGCGGGCGCCGGCGGGTGTCCGGCGCTGTCATGTCCATGTTGCTCAATGGAGGATATGGTTATGAGATCAGCCTTCGATTTCTCACCCCTGTATCGCTCGACGGTCGGCTACGACCGTCTGCTCGACATGCTCGATCAAACCGCCCAGGTCGAGCCCATGACCAACTGGCCGCCCTACAACATCGAGAAGGCGGGCGAGGACCAGTACGTCATCACCATGGCCATCGCCGGCTTCTCGCCCGATGAGATCGAGCTGACCCAGAAAGAGAGCCAGCTTCTGGTCACGGGCCAGAAAAAGGGCTCTGAAGAGGGCAAGCAGTACCTGCATCGCGGGATCGCGACCCGCGCCTTCAAGCAGACCTTCAATCTGGCCGACCATGTGAAGGTCACCGGTGCGAGCCTGGAGAACGGCCTGCTGACGGTGGATCTCAAGCGCGAGGTGCCCGAAGCGCTCAAGCCCCGCCGGATCGAGATCAATTCCGGCCATGGGGTGAAGAGCTTGAACCAGGGCAGCCGCCCCCAGCAGATCGAGCACGGCAAAGCCGCTTAAGCCCTGATCATCGAAAACCCTCGGCGCCGGCAGGCCTCCGGCGCCGAACCCACCTGTCTACGGGAAAGGAGGAAGACACCATGAACATGCGCGATCTCATCCCCTGGGGTCGCAACCAGCAGACGACCCCGAGCCGCTATCGCGACGAGGGCGATCCCTTCATGACCCTGCACCGCGAGATGAACCGGCTCTTCGACGATGTTTTCCGGGGCTTCGACACGATGCCGCTGGCCTCCATGGGCCGCATGGCAGGCTGGCCGCAGGTGGAAGTCGTCGAAACCGACAAGAGCATTCGCGTGTCGGCAGAGCTGCCGGGCCTCGACGGCAAGGATGTCGAGGTGCTGATGCATGACGGCGTTCTGACCATCCGCGGCGAGAAGAAGTCCGAGATCGAGGACAAGGAGCGCGCTTTCAGCGAGCGCTATTACGGCCGCTTCGAGCGCCGCATCCACCTCGGCGAGGCGGTCGAGGAGGACAAGGTCGACGCCACCTTCGAGAATGGCGTTCTCACCGTGACCCTGCCCCGATCGGCTCAGACGAGCGCGCAGGTGAAGCGTATCGCCATCAACCATGCGGGCGAGAAGACCAAGCATTAGCCGCCCGCAACGGGCGCCCGGTCGTCCGGGCGCCCTGTCGGCTCATCGAGGAAGGGATCGGATGAACCAACTGACACCTACCGACCGCTGCCCCGGAAACACCGGCATGCAGGGTTGCGCGCCTGCGGCCGATCCGCCGTCCATCGCGACACCGTCCTATGCGGAGGCCCTGGTCGAGCCCGCAGGGGTGTTCGGGAGCCCTGCCGAGGTGGTCGCGCATCCCTGGTTCACCGCACAGGAGAAGCGCACCATCCTGCTGTCATGGGCGCGGGACGAGCTCGTCCTCGAACAGGTGGCGAACGGGATCCTGCCCGAGCTGAAGCCGAGGTCCCGGATCGATGCGGTCGTCGAGGCATTGTCGCGTTTCGATCCGCGGGCGGCGGCCGAATATGATGCCGCGGCCGGTGCAATCAGGACGCGGAAGCTGCGTCGGGCGGGCTCGCGTCTTGCCAGGCTCAGGGCGAGGCGTGCATGAACAGGGCGGCCTTCACGAGGCCGTCCGGGCCGAGATCGTCGCTCGTGTCGAACTTCATCATCTCGGCCAGGCGATTGCGGGCGCGGTTGATCCGGCTCTTGATGGTGCCGATGTTGGTGCCGCAGATCCGCGCCGCATCCTCGTAGGACAGGCCCTCGGCGCTGACCAGAAGGAGCGCCTCACGCTGGTCCACGGGGAGCTTGCTCAAGGCCTTCAGCATATCTGTGAAATCGAGCCGCGCGCCCTGCTCGGGCATGACGGCCACCTTCTCGGCCCAGGTTCCCTCCGGATCCTCGACCTCGCGCTTGCTCCTGCGAGCCTGGGTGAGGAAGTCGTTGCGCAGGATGGTGAAAAGCCAGGCCTGCATGCTGGTGCCGGGCTGGAACTTGTCGAAATTGCTCAAGCCTTTGAGCAGGGTGTTCTGCACCAGGTCGTCGGCCCTGTCGACGCTGCCGCACAAGGAGATGGCGAAAGCCCGCAGATGAGGGATGGAAGCCAGCATCTGCTGCTTCAGGGAGTTTTCGACTGACACTCTTCCAACCCCTTCCAGCTTGGACCTGAAGAAGACCCTGCCTGAGCACCTGCCGCATTAACCTATGCGAAGCCTGGCCTTAATCCGTCAGGGAGCCATTGCAAGCGATCCGGGAGACGTGTGGGGCCGCTCTTGCTGGCGTCAGGTCGTGCTGCTTGCCGTACGCACCTTAGGGGAGATTGGGAACAGCGTCCATGATCAATCCTGCGGCAGCCCAAGCGCAAGGAGCCCACCTGCGGCCAAGATTTACATGAGTCAATGAACCTGCCTGAAAATGAAGGTATGAAGGTTTATCTATCGGGGACGCTATCCACTCCTCGCCCTGCAGGCATTCCGGCTGCCGCCTTTCGGTGATGCCCTTCCCCCGTCAAGCAAGGCACCGGACAATGGACATCATGGCTCAAACACGCTGCATGATTGTAGAAGACCAGGCGCTGATCGGCATGTCCCTGGAGGCCTCCCTGGAGGAGGCCGGTTTCCAGGTAGCCGGCGTCTTCATGAGCAATGCCCAAGCCCTGCAGTGGCTTGAGGGCAATGCACCCGACATTGCGGTGCTCGACATCATGATCAAGGATGGAACCTCCCTGGAGGTCGCCCGCGCCTTGAAAAGCCTCGGCGTTCCTTTCGCCATCTATTCCGGGCTGCCGCCCAAGGCCGACTGCCCGCCGGAGCTGCGGGACGTGCCATGGCTGGAAAAGCCCGTAAGCCGAGAATCCCTGCTGAGCGTTCTCGGTCGGCTTGCCGTTCCGGCAGGCGAGGAGATCACCTTGCCCCCGGATCCGCTGTCGAAGCCTTGATCTCCCCTTGGATGCTGATCTCTTACGCCCCCCTGACGGTTCTTCGGGCGTGGCGGGGTCGTTTGCCCTCATGGGCAGGCGTTCGGTTTGCTGTCGGGTTCCGTCAAGCAGCCGCCATCCGGAAGACCCCGTCCGTTGCGGGGCTTTTCTCATGCGTTGAAGATGCCGCCGAGACAGGTTAGAGCCTGTTTAGGCGCATTTTTGGATCCTCCATGACAACACGCTTTCACCGCGGCGACCTGCCGGCGGATTACCAGCCCGGTCCTGCCATCGCGATCGATACCGAGACGCTTGGCCTCAACCCGCACCGGGACAGGCTCTGCGTGGTTCAGATCTCGAGGGGTGACGGCACCGCGGACGTGGTGCAGATCGTCCGGGACAGCCCACTGCCGGAAAACCTGATCCGCGTCCTGTCCGATGAGAGCGTGCTTAAGATCTTCCACTACGCCCGCTTCGATCTCGCGGTGCTGTTCCATACCTTCGGGGTGATGCCGCGCCCGGTCTACTGCACCAAGGTGGCCTCCCGGCTCGTGCGCACCTATACCGACCGGCACGGTTTGAAGGAGCTGGTGCGCGAGCAGCTCGGCGTGGAGCTGTCCAAGCAGCAGCAATCCTCGGACTGGGGAGCCGAAACCCTGACCCAGGCCCAGCTCGACTATGCCGCCTCCGACGTGCTGCATCTGCATGCCCTGAAGGACAAGCTCGACCGAATGCTGGAGCGGGAGAACAGGCTCGGCATCGCCCATCAATGCTTCAGCTTCCTGCCGACCCGGGCCCAGCTCGATCTTCTCGGCTGGCCGGACACGGATATTTTCGCCCATTCTTGACGGGCGCTTAAACTTTCGCCCATAAAACATATCTATCCGTCATAACATCGCCATGACCGTGGGTCATGGGGCCGTGCCGAGGGTTAGGCGGAAGGGATTGAACACAGTGGCGGGAATTCAGGGCACCACGATGCATGACGGCCCGGCCTCGAGGCCGGCCGTGCGATCGCGCGCCTTCAGCAAGGCTCGCCGGCATTCCCGCTGGGTTCGCTTCGCCAAGGTTGCCATTCCGCTCGGCTCCATTCTGGGCATGGCAGGGGTCGGCTTCGTGATCTATTACGACCCATTCCGGAAGATCGAGAATCTGAGCTTCGGCTCCATCGGCGTCAGCGGCACCAATGTCACCATGGAAAGCCCTAAGCTGACCGGCTTCAAGAACGACAACCGCCCCTATGAGGTAACCGCGAGCGCAGCCACGCAGGACGTGCGCAAGCCCAATTTCGTTCAGCTCAAGGACCTGAAGGCCCGCATCGTGACCGACGAGCGCGGCAGCGTCGCAAGGCTTCAGGCCTCCTCCGGGGTTCTGGATACCCAGAAGGAGCAGATGAGGCTGCGCGAGAACATCCTCGTCACCACTGACGGGGGTCATGAGGTCAAGCTCCGGACGGCTTTCGTGCGCTTCAAGGCGGGCACGGTCACGTCCAACGACCCTGTGACGGTATCATTCACCAACGGTCAGATTCAGGCAGAAGGCCTCAAGGTCACCGAGAACGGCAAGGTCATGAGCTTTGCGGGCCGCGTGCGCACGGTCTTCGAGCCCACATCGGAATCCACCCCACCCGCCCCGGAAGCTGCTGGCACGGGCTCCGCAGCTCCCCCAGCCCAACAGACAAGTATCCGTCCATGATGAGCTTCACACGCGCCGCTCTGGCCCTCGCGCTTCTTACTCCCCTGTCGATGCAGGCGGCCTGGGCTCAAGCCGGCAGGGAGCGGGCGGTCGGCTTCGGCAATTTCGGCTCCAGCAAGGAGCCGATCAAGATCGATGCCAACAAGCTCGATGTGTTCGACAAGGAAGGCCGTGCGGTGTTCGCCGGCGACGTGGTTGCGGTTCAGGGCGAGAGCACCATGAAGTGCACGACCATGACGGTCTTCTACGAGCAGCGGGACCAGAGTGGCGGGCAGGCTGCCGCTCCAGCCCCGCAGGGCGCCGATGACAGCGCCATCAAGAAGATCGACTGCAAGGGCCCGGTCACCATCGTGTCGCGCACTCAGGTCGCGACAGGCGAGAACGCCACCTTCGACCGGGGCTCCAACAAGATCATGCTGACCGGCAACGCGACCCTGAGCGACGGACCGAACGTCACCAAGGGCGAGCGGGTGCTCTACGACATCAATACCGGCATCGCCAATATCGAGACGACGCCCGGCGGCCGCGTGCGGGCGCTGTTCGTGCCCGGCAACGGCGGCCCTGCCCCCACGGGGGCCGGCGGCGGAGCGCCTGCAGCCGGCAACGCCAAGCCAAGGCCCCAACAGCAGCGACCGGCGACGAACTGAAGCCGGAGGCTTGAGCCCTCCGCTTTTCCGATTCCTCATCCAGTGATCCACCTGTGAAACCGCTCTTCAACCGTTCTCAGCCCGGTGCTTCCAACGTGAGCCTCCTGGATTCCCATCCAGCCGGATCGGGCCCTCATGTTGCCCGCCGGCCCGAGGGCGAGGCCGCTTTCGGCGGCCCCGGCATCCTGGCCGTGAAGGGTCTGCAGAAGAGCTACCGCGGGCGCACCGTGGTGCAGGATGCAGGCTTGAACCTGCGTGCCGGAGAAGCGGTCGGCCTGCTCGGCCCCAACGGCGCCGGCAAGACCACGATCTTCTACATGATCACGGGCCTCGTGGCCGCCGATCGTGGGGTGATCAGCCTGGACGGCCATGACGTCACCGGCCTGCCCATGTACCGCCGCGCCCGTCTCGGCATCGGCTACCTGCCCCAGGAGGCCTCCATCTTCCGGGGCCTCACCGTCGAGGACAACATCCGCGCCGTGCTCGAAATCGTGGAGCCCAGCCGCAAGGAGCGCGAGCGCAGGCTCGATGCGCTGCTCGACGAGTTCAACATCACGCGCCTGCGCAAGGCGCCCTCCATCGCCCTTTCCGGCGGCGAGCGGCGGCGCTGCGAGATCGCCCGGGCGCTCGCGGGCGAGCCGACCTTCATGCTTCTCGACGAGCCCTTCGCGGGCATCGACCC
This sequence comes from Microvirga aerilata, assembly GCF_016743775.1. Taxonomy (GTDB): domain Bacteria; phylum Pseudomonadota; class Alphaproteobacteria; order Rhizobiales; family Beijerinckiaceae; genus Microvirga; species Microvirga aerilata. Next base: position 54,496 of record NZ_JAEQMY010000010.1, read on the forward strand.
GATCGCGGTGGGCGACATCCAGAACCTGGTGCGGCACCTGACTCGGCGCGGCCTCGGCGTGCTCATCACGGACCACAACGTGCGCGAGACCCTGGGCCTCATCGACCGCGCCTACATCATTCACTCCGGTCGCGTTCTCACCGAAGGCACGCCCGATGCCATCGTGTCGAACGAAGAGGTGCGCCGCCTCTATCTGGGCGAAGATTTCCGTCTCTGACCGAGGTGCCATTTGCCTTTTGACGGAAGGTAAGGGGTCGCGGTAACGTGAAGGGCATGCAAGAAGCATGCCTGACCGTTTGCCGGGTGATGCCATGAGTGCGATGCAGCGGCTGGAACTGCGCCAGGGTCAGTCCCTGACCATGACCCCCCAGCTCGTCCAATCCATCAAGCTGCTGCAGCTCTCCCATGCGGAGCTCTCCGCCTATGTGGAGGCGGAGCTCGAGCGCAACCCCCTCCTGCAGGAGGCCGAGACCCGGGCCGATGCGCCCGTGCCGAGCCTCGCCGACTTTCTTCGGGCCAAGCAGAAGGCCGAAGCCGCAGGCGCACGGATCGTGCCCGGGCCGGCACCGTTGCGCGGTGCGGCCGTGTCGGGCTCGTCCTCGCCAGGCTCCGTGTCCGGCCGCGGCGAACTCGATGCCGGCATGGAGGCGACGCTCGCCCGCGCCGCGAGCCTTGCCGAGCATCTGGAGGCGCAGCTCGATCTTGCCACCGCCGATGCGAGGCTTCGCGCCATCGGCAGGCATCTGATCCACAGCCTCAACGAGGCCGGGTATCTCACCGAGGATCCGGCGGAGATTGCGGCCCGGCTTCAGGCTGCACCGGACGAGGCCGAGGCTGCGCTGCGGCTGGTCCAGACCTTCGAGCCCTCCGGGGTCGGTGCCCGCAATCTCGCCGAATGCCTCGCCATTCAGCTGCGTGAACGCGACCGGCTCGATCCGGCCATGCAGGCGCTTCTGGCCCATCTCCATCTCGTCGCCCGGCAGGATTTTGCCGGCCTTCTAGCCGCATGCGGCGTCGACCGGGAGGATCTCGCCGGTATGCTGGCCGAGATCCGCCGCCTCGAGCCCAAGCCTGGCTTGAGCTTCACGCCTGCGACCATCGACGTGCTCGTGCCCGACGTGCTGGTGCGAACCGCCCCCGACGGCACCTTCCTGGTGGAGCTCAATCCCGAAACCCTGCCGCGCATCCTGCTCAACCGGTCCTATTACGCGGAGGTGGCGAAGGCGGTGCGCAAGGACGAGGACAAGAGCTTCCTGTCCGATTGCTTCCAGACGGCAAGCTGGCTCACGCGCAGCCTCGATCAGCGGGCCCGGACCATCCTCAAGGTCGCCGCCGAGATCGCACGGCAGCAGGAGGATTTCTTCCGCGAGGGCGTTTCGGCCCTGCGCCCCATGACCCTGAAAGCCGTGGCGGAGGCGGTCGGGATGCACGAATCCACCGTGTCGCGGGTCGCCGCCAACAAGGCCATGGGCACCGAACGCGGCACCTATCCCATGCGGTTCTTCTTCAGCGCCGCCACGGGGGAGGGCGAGCATTCGGCAAAGGCCGTCCGGCACCGAATCAGGCAGCTGGTCGCAGGCGAGAGCCCGAAGGATGTGCTCTCGGATGAGGCAATTGCCCGGAAACTGAAACAGGAAGGTATTGCGGTCGCCCGGCGCACGGTGGCCAAGTACCGGGAAGCCCTCCGGATTCCGTCCTCGGCAATCCGCCGCAGAGGGCATGGGCTCGCATCCTGACCGGGCCGGCCCCCACCTGAACACTTGCATTGGCCGGGCTAAGGATCATCATCTGACCCACGCGCCACCCATGAAGGATCGCATCCAAGCGAGGCGCGGGCGCATCGTGCGGCCTTCCGGGTTTGCCCGACGATGCGGCACTCAAGGGATTGGGCATCGGTCCGATGCTCCAGGCGAGGAGAATGCGATGACGTTGAGGGTATCCGGCAAGAACCTCGATATCGGCGAAGCCCTCCGGTCTCAGGTTCAGGCGCGTGTGGCGGGTGCATTGTCGAAATATTTCGACGGCGGCTATTCGGGTCATGTGACCGTGGCCCGCGACGGCACCGGCTTTCGAACGGAGTGCGTGCTGCACCTGACCTCAGGAATGACGCTCGAAGCCTCCGGAGCGGCCGGGGACGCCTATGCCAGCTTCGATCAGAGCGCGATGCGGATCGAGAGTCGCCTGCGCCGCTACAAGCAGCGCCTGAAGGGGCGGTTTGGTCCGCCCGGCGGACGCGCGAGTACCCTGGAGGTGCCCTATGCGGTCTTCGAGGCTCCATCCGACGAGGCGGTCGAGGAAGAGACCTACCACCCGATGGTGATCGCCGAGACGACGAAGCCGCTTCATCACTTCTCGGTGAGCGACGCCGTGATGCAGCTCGACCTGACCGGGGCGGCAGCTCTGGTGTTTATCCACGCTAGCACCGGCCGCGTGAACGTCGTATACCGCCGCGGCGACGGGGCGATCGGTTGGGTCGACCCGCCGCTTGCACAGCCTTGATGGGGTTACCTCTTCTTGGCCCGGTTCTTGCGTGGAACGGTGAGGGGCCTTCTCGGCTTCACACCATAATGCAGCGTGATCGATGCCTTTGCTGGATTTTCTAGACCCTCAGGCCGTCCTGCCCGCCTTGCGCGTCAGCGGCAAAAAGCAGGCTCTTCAGGAGTTGGCCTCCCATGCGGCACGCCTCACGGGGCTGAGCAGCACCGCCATCTATGAGGCCCTGCTGCAGCGCGAGCGCCTCGGCTCGACGGGAATCGGCGAGGGCATCGCCATTCCCCACGGCAAGCTGCCCGGCCTCGACACGATCTTCGGTTTGGTGGCAAGGCTCGACAAGCCTGTCGATTTCGAGGCCCTGGACGGTCAGCCGGTGGACGTGCTCTTCCTGCTGCTGGCGCCCGAAGGGGCTGGGGCCGATCACCTGAAGGCCCTCGCGCGGGTCGCCCGCGTGCTGCGGGAGCCCGGCCTGATCGAGCGGATCCGCGCTACGCGGGACGCGGCTGCCCTCTATGCCATCATGACCGAGCTGCCCAAGGCCGCGTAAGCTGCCGTGCAGTGAAGATCTGACGTAACGTAAAGATATCTTTAACACGTCCCCTGCAGTCTTGCCGCAAGGTTAGATGGGGGATTCGGGGGATGCTGTCTCTTGCTCGGTTGAGACGGCCGTCGGTGCGGGTGCGCGTCGCTGCGTTGAGCGGCGTGATGGTGCTTGGATTTGCGGTCATCGGTGCGGTGTTTCAGACGGGGCGCAACGAGGTGGATCGGGCGCTCTCCGCCCAGCAGACCTACTCTGCGCTGGCGGAAAAGGCCTACCAGTTTCGCGGCCGCGCCGATGCCCTGAAGGTCACGGCCGGGGAATGGACCGCAAGCCGCCTCGGCCATTATGGCCAGGCCTTCATCGACCAGCACAAGGCCCTCGCCGCCCAGCTCGACGAGATGAGCGCCGCCTCCGGCGCCAGCCTGATCGAGCCCGAGATGACGGCGCTGAAGCAGCATTCCTCCGCGCTCATCAGCCAGGGCAATGCCCTCAACAAACTCTATGGTTCCATCGGAGCCAAGCCGGACGAGGGGGCGCAGGGTCGCCTTCTCAAGGCGGAGTCGAACCTGGAGAAGCTCGTGCGCCCCCTGACGGGCAGCGGCGAGACCATCGCGTGGCGCCTGTGGGCAGCCATGCTCGGCATGTTCAACCAGGAGGCTCGCGCCCGCATCCTGCTGGAGGAGAGCATCCTGGGCGCCTTCGAGGTCGAGCAGGGACGCTTTTCCCGCGCGCTGGCTCAGCTCTCGGGCGATGCCGCCAAGGAGAAGGCGGCGGTCGAGTCCGCCAGCGTGTCCTTCCAGGAGGCCTTCCATGCCTGGGCGGAGCTGGAGCAGCAGGTGTCGGGCCAGGGCGAGAAGCTCATGGGGCAGTTCGATCTGCTCGTGCCGGTCCTGGACGAACTCCTGGCAAAGGTCCGCACGGAGGCCCACAAGACGGAAGAACAGCTGACCGCCTCGCAAAACCGCACTTTCACCCTGATCCTGTGGGCCATGGGCGGGACCTTGGCCCTGGGCCTTATCCTCAACTTCCTCGTCGGACGCTCGATCTCCCTGCCGCTCGCCCGGCTCCAGCAGGCGATGCAGCGGCTGGCCAACGGCGACGCCGCTGCCGAGATCCCGTCCACCGCCGCTACGGACGAGATCGGCGCCATGGCCCGCACGGTGCTGGTCTTCCGCGACAATGCCCGCGAACGCGAGCGGCTGACCCAGGAGCGCGAGGGCATGGCCGCTCTCGATGCCGAGCGCGCCCATGCGATCGCAGGTGCCATTACGGCCTTCGATGCGTCTGTCGAGCAGATCCTGGCAGAGGTCCGGCAGGTCACGGGCGAGCTCGCCGCAGCCTCCGGGCAGTTGGAGGGGTCGGCCAATCATGTGACCCAGCAGGCGCAGATCGCAGGGGCGGCCTCGACCTGCACGTCCCAGAACATGTCTGCGGTGGCGAGCGCGGCCGAGGAGCTCGACGCCTCGCTTGCCGAAGTAGCCGCCCAGACGAGCGCCTCGGCAAAGGCATCCGAGCGCGCCGTCGTGGAGGCGCGAGGCGCTTCCGGCAGCATGACGATCCTGTCGACGGCAACCTCCCAGATCGGCGAAGTGGCCAACCTCATCCGCTCCATCGCCTCGCAGACCAACCTCCTGGCGCTTAACGCCACCATCGAGGCGGCCCGCGCCGGAGAGGCCGGCAAGGGCTTCGCGGTCGTGGCCAACGAGGTGAAGGACCTGGCGGGCCAGACCGCCAAGGCAACCGAGGAGATCGCCCGGCAGATCGAGGCCGTGCAGGCGGCCTCCCGGGAAACCCTGGTGGCGCTCGGCACCGTGCAGGCCTCCGTCGAAGATCTCGCAGGCGTGGTCTCCACGGTGGCCGGCACCGTGGGCCAGCAGACGGCAGCCGTGTCGGAGATCGCCCGCTCCGTGGCGCAGGTCTCGACCGAGGCGCAGGCCGGGACCTCCGCCATCGCGATGACGCAGGGCGTCGCCTCGCAGTCGCTGGATGCCGCGCGGACCGTGGCGGATCTCTCGGTGGCGCTGGAGCAGCAGGCCCAGCGCCTCGGCACCGAGATCGGCCGGTTCCTCAACAATGTGAGGGCGGCTTAAAACATAAGCCCGGGCCGGCTCGCCCGGCGCCGGGTGCGCACCTCCGGGTCCCATGCTTTACGGCTGACCAGCCATCTCCCAGACCAGCTGAACGTTGGCCGTGTAGCGGATGGTGGCCGGCGGCACGATGGGCACCACCTCGGAGCCCTTGGCCATGGACATCTGCATGCGCATCTCGGGCTGCGGCTCGAAGGGCTGGGCGGAGCCGTCCCTGATCTCCACGAGGCGGCCCAGGGCCACGCCGGCGGCAGCTGCATAAACATCCGCCTGGCGGCGGGCGTCCCGCACCGCGGCCTCCCGCGCCCGGTCGCCGCCTTGCTCCTGTTTGTCGAGACCGAAGGTGACGGACTGGAAGGTCATGTCGCCGCTTGCCAGGATTTCCCCGGCCAGGCGCCCGACGCCGTCCAGGTCGCGGGTGGTGATTCGCAATTGGTGATGGGCCGAGAATTTCGGCGTCTTGATCTCCTTGCCGTCGGCACCAATGGAGGGCGGTGTCTGGAACACCTGGAAATTCGCCGTCTGGATGTCGTCCCGCTTGATGCCGAGGCCCTGGATCCGGGCGAGAACCCGTTCCGTGGCCGTGCGGTTGGCGGTGGTCGACTGCGCCACCGTATCGGCCTGGGTTGCGACCGTGACATGGACCCGCGCGAAATCAGGCTTCAGTTCCGCCTCCCCCGTTCCCATCACGCTGATCGTGGGCTGGCGCGGCGCTGGAGCCTGGGCCAGAGCCGGCGTGGCGAGGCCGAGGGCCAGGAGAACGGCAACGGGGAGGCGCATAACGGAACGTCCTTTTCCAAAAACAAAAGCTCCGCCTCATGGGCGGAGCTTGGAGGCACCGGGACGATGCACAACGATACCTGAGCGCCGGATTAACGGCCCGTCTTCACCCGGGTCCAGAGCCGGGTGACCGTGCGCTGGGAGCGCTCGTCATAGGCCGTGTTGGTGAAGAGGCGCTTCATGGTGGCCTCGTCCGGGTAGATGCCGGGATTGTCGAGGATCGCCTTGTCGATGTGCTGCTTGGCGGCGAGATTGCCGGAGGCGTAGGACACAAAATTCGTGTTCATGGCGGCGATCTCGGGGCGGAGCATGAAGTTGATGAACTCATGCGCCTCGGCCACGTTCTTGGCGTCCGCGGGAATCGCGAAGCTGTCGAACCACATCAGGGCGCCCTCGCGCGGGATGAAATAGCCGACCTCGACCCCGTTCTTGGCTTCCTCGGCGCGGTTCTTGGCCTGGATTATGTCGCCCGAATAGCCCACCGCCACGCAGATGTCGCCGTTGGCGAGCGCATTGATGTACTCGGAGGAGTGGAACTTCTGCACGTTGCCGCGAACCCGGAACAGGGCCTCGCCCGCCTTGTTCAGGTCTTCGGTGCGCTTGGAATCCGGGTTGAGGCCGAGATAGGCCATGACGCCGGGAAAGAGGTCCTCGGGGCTGTCCAGCATGTAGATGCCGCAGCCCTTGAGCTTCGAGGCAACCTCGGGCTTCATCACCAGATCCCAGGTGTTGAGCGGCATGTCGCCCAGAACTTCCTTCACCTTCTTGACGTTCACGCCAAGGCCGGTGGTGCCCCACATGTAGTTGACCGCATGCTGGTTGCCCGGATCGAACACGGCCAGCCGCTGCGTCACGTCCGGCCATTGGTTGGCGAGGTTCGGCAGCTTGGACTTGTCGAGCTTCTGGAAGATTTTCGCGCCGATCAGCCGCTGCACGAAGGGGCCCGACGGCACGACGATGTCGTAGCCCGACTTGCCGGCCAGAAGCTTGGTCTCGACGATCTCGTTGTTGTCGTAGGTATCGTAGACCACCTTGATGCCGGTCTGCTTCGTGAACTCGTCCAGCGCCTTGGGGTCCACGTAGTCGGACCAGTTATAGACGTTGACCACGCGCTCCTGAGCGGCGGCGGCGGTGACGAGGCCAAGGCCTAGGGCAACCGAAGCGAGAAAACGAAACATCGAGGGCGGCACTCCTGAGAAAAGACACAACGGGCTCAAGCTAAGAAATTCCAACGCAAGAAACAATGTGCAAGATCTTGGCCGGCCTGACGGATTCTAAGCGCTCCGGATGGCATCCGCCAGCCGCTCCAACCCGGCATCGAGGGTGGAGTCCTTCTTGGCGAAGCAGAAGCGCACCACAGTCTTCACCGCCCCTTCGGCATAGAACGCCGAGACCGGGATTGCCGCAACCCCATGCTCCATAACGAGGCGGCGGCAGAAGGCGACGTCGTCGCTTTCTCCTAAGGGCGTGATGTCGATGTTGAGAAAGTAGGTGCCCTGGCTCGGGATCACCTCGAACCCGAGGGTCTGGAGGCCTTGGGTGAAGCGGTCGCGGCTGCGGGCGAAGTTTTTGCGCATGCCCTCGAAATAAGCATCATCCTTGGCGAGCCCATAGGCCACCGCCGTCTGCAGGTTGGGGGCCGTGGTGAAGGCGAGGAACTGATGCGATTTCGCCAGCACCTTCATGATGTGCGGCGCGGCGCAGACGAAGCCCACCTTCCAGCCCGTTAGGCTGAAGATCTTTCCCGCCGAGCCGATCTTCACCGACCGGTCGCGCATGCCCTCCAGGCCCAGCACCGGCTGGTGGCGGCGCCCGTCGAAGACCACGTGCTCCCAGACCTCATCCGAGATGGCGATGGCGTCGAAACGCCGGCAGAAATCGGCCAGCAGCGCCAAGTCCTCAGGGCTGAAGACGGTGGCGGTCGGGTTGAGCGGATTGTTGAACACCACCGCCTTGGTCTTGGGCGAGAAGGCCTTCGCGAGCGCCTCTTCGGTGAGCCGGAAATGCGGGGGCTGGAGGGTGACGAATTTCGGAACGCCGCCGGCGAGCCGCACGAGGGGCAGGTAGGCGTCGTACATGGGCTCGAACAGCACCACCTCGTCGCCTGGCTCCACGATGCCGAGGATCGCGCCAGCAAGCGCTTCGGTCGCCCCCGACGTCACCATCACTTCCGTGGCCGGATCCAGATCGACGCCCTGCCAGTGCTTATAGTGGGCCGCAACGCCTGCGCGCAGCTCCGGAATGCCCATCATGGAGGGGTATTGGTTGTAGCCGTTCAGCACCGCATCCGCCGCCACGCGCCGCACGTCCTCCGGGCCGGGATCGTCCGGAAAGCCCTGGCCCAGATTGATCGCGCCGGTCTCCCGGGCGAGGCTCGACATCACTTCGAAGATCGTGGTGGGCAGGTTGGCGAACATCGGGTTCATGCCGATTCCTCATCCGTGGATTTTGCGGTGTTGGCCTGCTTCGTATCACGGAGCGGGGGAAGTTCGAACCGGCATTCTGAAACATCCGGCGCCTTCGGGCACTCCCCGTGCCATCGCCGCCTGCGAGGGGATGACAGCGCTCGCCATGGCCGCGCCTCTTGCAATTATCGCGCCCTGAGCGGCTGCCCTCGGGTCGGACCGCACTGCCCTAGGCCTCAGGCCTATATGCCGGTATTAGGCCCAATTCGGCATGAGAGGGAACGCTGCCTGGTGCCTGCCAGAGGCCCTCGCCGGGAGCATGAAAGGCGTGCTTTGGGCGCAGCCGAGAAGCAACAAGCTTACATTGACAAAGAGGTGTGCCCGTCCGATACCGCAGGCTGGGATATCGGCAAGGCTATGAATCGGCAGGATTTCAAGAAGACGCTCATCGTTTTCCATGATCTCGTGATGACGGGCGTTGCCGTCATCGCGACCTTCTTTGTGCGCTTCGAAGGCCCGCTTCTGAACGAGCGACTGGTTTATCTGCCGCTGTTTTTGCCCCCCTTCATCGCTTTTGCCGGGGCGATCTACTGGTTTTCCCAGCTCTACCGGTCCAAGTGGCGCTTTGCCTCCCTGCCGGATCTCTTCAACATCTTTCGCGCGTCCGGCATCCTGGCGCTGGCCCTGCTGGTGGTGGACTACGTCCTCGTCTCGCCGCAGTTCCTCGGCGCCTTCTTCTTCGGCAAGATCTCGATCGCCCTTTATTGGTTGATACAGATGTTCCTGCTGGGCGGCCCGCGGCTGGCTTTCCGTTACCTGAAATATGCCCGCTCCCGCCATACCCTGCAGCACGACTCGAGCACCCCGACCCTACTGCTCGGGCGCGGCAGCGACATCGAGGTCATTCTCCGGGCCATCGAGGCGGGCACGGTCAAGAAGATGCAGCCCAAAGGCATCCTGTCCTACCGCTCCGACGATCTCGGGCAGTCCATGCGCGGCGTGCCGGTGCTGGGCACGTTCAACGATCTCGACCAGGTGGTTCAGGATTTCCAGGAGCGGGGCATCCCCATCCGCCGCCTCGTCGCAACCCCGGGCGCGCTGATGCCGGAGGCGAACCCGGACATGCTGCTCGCCCGCGCCCGCCGCCTCGGCCTGCCGCTGGTGCGGGTCACGAGCCTGGGCGAGGGCATGCGCAACGCGGAGCTCGCGCCGCTTGAAATCGAGGACCTGCTCCTGCGCCCCACGGTGCAGATCGACCGGCAGCGCCTCGAAACCTTCATCCGCGGCAAGCGCGTGCTCGTCACGGGCGGGGGCGGCTCCATCGGTTCGGAGATCTGCACCCGCGTCGTGGCCTTCGGGGCAAGCGACCTCATGGTGCTGGAAAGCTCCGAGCCGTCCCTGCACCACATCCTGGAAAATCCGACCCTTCTGTCGAGCGACACCAATGTGGACGGGGTCATCGCCGACGTGCGCGACCGCGAGCGCGTACGCGAGGTGATGACCGCGTTCAGGCCCGACGTAGTCTTCCACGCCGCCGCCCTCAAGCACGTTCCGTATCTGGAGAAGAACTGGACGGAAGGGATCAAGACCAATGTCTTCGGCTCCGTGAACGTAGCCGACGCGGCGGTGGAGGCCGGCGCCGACACCATCGTGATGATCTCCACCGACAAGGCCATCGATCCGGTGTCCATGCTCGGCGCCACCAAGCGCTTTGCCGAGATGTACGGGCAGGCGCTGGACGCCGAGTTCATGGGCCGCAACGGCGCCACCCGGATCATCGCCGTGCGCTTCGGGAACGTGCTGGGCTCCGTGGGCTCCGTGGTGCCGAAGTTCAAGGCGCAGATCGCCCGGGGCGGGCCGATCACCGTCACCCACCCCGACATGGTGCGCTACTTCATGACCACCCGCGAGGCGGCGGACCTGGTGCTCACCTCCGCCTCCCACGCGGAGGACGGCCGCACCCTGACGGCCCGGTCGAACGGCGACGAGCGCGCCTCCGTCTATGTGCTCAAGATGGGCCAGCCCGTGCGCATCTACGATCTGGCGGAGCGCATGATCCGGCTTGCCGGCTACGAGCCCGGCGAGGATATCGAGATTCAGGTCACCGGCACGCGCCCCGGCGAGCGGCTGCACGAGATTCTCTTCGCCCGCGAGGAGCCCCGCACCGAGATCGGCATCGACGGGGTCATGGCGGCCAAGCCCATCTTTGCGGACCGCTCGCGGGTCGACGGGTGGCTGACGGTCCTGGCCCGCGCCATCGCAGACGGGGACCGTTCCCTGGCCGAGCGGGTGTTCGAGGATGCGATCCCGGAGTTCAAGCGCCGGAAGCCTGCGCCGCAGCCTGCCGCGCCATTGCCGCAAGCGCGTCTCGCGTCGAACTGACCGGCTGCCAGCCCAAGCCCCTCAGGGCCTCCGGGCTCGCCACCAGCGAGCCCGCCAGGCGCTGATAGGCCTCGTTCCGCCCCGCGAGCGTGGCCGCTCCCCTCAGCACGAAGGACGGAACTGGGATCAGGCCCGGCCCACGGCCCAAGCCCTCCCGCAGAGCGGTGACGATCTCCGGGATGGTCACCGGCTCGGGATCGGCGGCAATGAAGGGGCGTCGCAGGGGACCGGGCGCCCTCAGGACCGCGTCCACCGCCGCAGCCAGGTTATCGAGGGACAGAAGCGAGCGCTTGGCCCTCAGGCCTCCCAGGGGCAGCGGCCAGGGCGACTGCGCCAGGCCCAGCAAAGCGCCCATGTTGCCCTTCACGCCCGGTCCGTAGACGAGAACCGGGCGAAGGGCCGCCCAGTCGAGGCCGAGCTCGCCCAGGCCCTTTTCGGCGTCCAGCTTGGAGCGGCCGTATGGATCCGTGGGCTGCGCCTCATGCGCCTCGGTCAGCACGCCCTCGGCCGTGGGTCCGCTCTGGGCCCGGATGGAGGACAAAAACACGAAGCGCTTCACGCCTGCCCGCTCGGCCGCCTGGGCCAGCCTGACGGTCGCCTCCGTGTTGATAGCCCGGTAATCGTCCTCCGGGCGTCCCGACATGGCATGGGCCAGGCCTGCGGAGTGGATCACCATGTCCACGTCGCGCAAGGCTGCCGCCATGTTATGGGGCGAGGCGATGTCGCCGATGACCGCGCTCGACGCGCCCGCCGGCACCTCGGACGGACGGCGCAGGAGCACCCGCACCCGGTAGCCGCGCTTGGGCAGCTCGCTCAGCAGATGGCGGCCGATGAAGCCCGTGGAGCCGGTCAGGGCAATCAAGGGTGCATTCATCGGGAAACCTCCAAGGACAGGGTCGATCGGGAACGGGAGAAGCGCCTGAGAACCAGGCCGACGAGAACGAGGCCCAAAGCCAGGGCCGCAATCTGCACAACGCCCGAGGGCCAAAAAAGCGTCACCGCGGCAAGGCCCGCGAGCGCGATGTTCAGCCCGAGCACATGGGCGCTGACGGACAGCGCCGAAAAGCCGTTGTCGGTAGCCTTCTGGTAGAAATGGCTGCGATGGGCCTCCCACACCTTCTCGGCCCTTGCGAGGCGGCGCAGCAGGGTGATGGTGGCATCCATCAGGTAGTAGAGCGGCAGCAGGAGGGCTGCCGCGATCGCCCCGGTTGTGGCAAGTTCCAGCAGCATCCAGCCGACCAGGAGGCCGATGGGCAGCGAGCCGACGTCGCCGAGGAAGAGCCGTGCCACCGGCTTGTTGAAGGGCGCGAAGCCGAGGCAGGCCCCGCAAAGGGCGAGGGCGAGGCAGACCACCGCCATCGGTGCGCCGGCCATGGCCCCGAGGACGGTGATGGCCGCCGTGACCGGCACCATCTCGGCAACGGTGATCCAGTCGAGGCCATCCATGAAGTTGACGAGGTTCACGAACCAGACGCCGCCGAGAACGAGGAGAGCACGTTCCAGCCCGAGGGGCACCGCCTCCGGCAGGACGCGCCCGTCGCTTGCCCAGACCACCGCCGCCACCGCAGCCGCCTGCAGGAGGAGGCGGGGACCCGCCGGCAGCGGGCGGATGTCGTCTACGGCTCCAACCGCGGCGAGCGCGAGCGCGGCCACGGCCACCAGGGGGAGGGCGCCTCCCGGCATTCCAGCCGCGAGGAGGATGGTGCCGGCCACGAGGAGGCTTGCGCCGACAACCGCGATGCCTCCGCCCTGGGGGGTTGGAGTCCGGTGGCTCGAGCGCGCATTGGGACGCGCCAGCGCATAGCGGACGAGCAGCGGCCTCAGCGTGACGATCAGAAGAGCCGAAAGGAGCGCCGATACCGGCAGGGCAAGGAAGAGCATGAGGGGCTTTATAGGGCAGGGGCTTGAGAACAGGCGAGGCTTTCCCGGTCCATCGGCTCAGACCCCATGATAGCCGCGATACCACTCGACGAAGCGCCTGACGCCCTCCTCCAGGGAGGTGGAGGGCGCAAAGCCCACGTCGCGGCGAAGATCCGTCACGTTGGCGCGGGTCTCTAGCACGTCGCCGGGGGGCAGGGGCACATCCGCCCGAACGGCCCGTCTGCCCAGGGCCGCCTCGATCAGCGCGATCAGACGGTTCACCTCCTCGGGCGAGTCGTTGCCGATGTTGTAGACCCGGTGCGGCGCGGCGCTGGTGGCCGGGTCGGGAGCCTCGGCGTTCCAGGCCGGGTTGCCAGAGGGCGCCCGGTCCACGAGCCGCACGATCCCCTCCACGATGTCGTCCACGTAGGTGAAGTCGCGCCAGACCCGGCCGGCATTGGCCACCTGGATCTCGCGCTCTTGAGCGATGGCGTGGGTGAACTTGTACACCGCCATGTCCGGCCGGCCCCAGGGACCATAGACGGTAAAGAAACGCAGGCCCGTCGAGGACAGGCCGAAGAGATGCGCGTAGGAATGCGCCATCATCTCGTTGGCCTTCTTGGTGGCCGCATACAGGCTGATCGGATGATCCGTGGTGTCGTGCTCGGAAAACGGCAGCTTGCGGTTGGCGCCGTAGACGGAGCTCGACGAGGCATAGACCAGGTGCTGAACCCCCGCATGCCGGCAGGCCTCCAGCAGGTTCATGAAGCCTATGAGGTTTGAGGCCGCATAGGGCTGCGGATCGACAAAGCGCACCCCCGGCTGGGCGGCAAGATGGATGACGCGCTCGAAGCGGTGGTGCTGAAACAGGTCGCGGGTTGCTTGGGCATCCGCCAGATCGAGGCGCTCGCCCAGAAAGGTGTTGTGCGGGGTGAGTCTGGCGAAGCGGGCTTCCTTGAGAGCAACATCGTAGTAGGGCGTGAAGCTGTCGACACCCACCACCGGGTGGCCCTCGGCCAGAAGCCGCTCGACCACATGATAGCCGATGAAGCCGGCTGCACCGGTGACAAGAATGGGAGAGGACATGCTGAGCCCGTTTCACGAAGGTGCGGGCACCATAGTGGATTTTTCAGTAAAGGGGAGACCGTTCGCACAAGGCGCAGCCCTCGCCGGGCGAAGGCTGCCGGTGATGTGGGCGATCTACACCCTTGCGTGCGGCTTAGATGATGAAGAAGTCCTTGTAGGTCAGGCCCAGATCCTTGGAGAGGGTGGCGATCTCCACCGCCTTGACCTTCGAGCCCGATCCGTCGGCGTCGTAGAGGAGCTTGCCTTTGGCCTTGTCGTAGATGATGAAGTCGTTCTTGTCCTTGGCCTTGGAGCCCTTGGCGAAGAAGCTGCTCTTCAGCTGCCCCGGCCTGCTCTCAGTGCCGGTACCAAGGGCGCTGAAGAAGGCGTTGTCGAGCCAGATCGCGTCGTCCTTGACGCTGAAGTCGACGATCTTGTCCTTGTTGGTTTTCGAGCTTGGCTTCGAGTCGAACACGAAGCAATCCTTGCCCGTGCCGCCGGTGAGCTGGTCGTTGCCGGAGCCGCCCCAGATCTTGTCGCTGCCGCCCTTGCCGTCGATCGTGTCCTTGCCCCCGTGTCCGTAGAGCTTCTCGCTGCCGGCCTTGCCCTTGATGGTGTCGGCCTTGTTGGCCTGGAAATCCGCCGCCATTGTCGTAGTGTCGACGAAGACAGGGTCGGAGACGACGATCTCGAAGGAAACGGAAGCCTTGGAGGAGCGTGAGCCGTCCAGGCCGGAACCTTGGGTGAAGACGAGCTTGCGCACGGCCTCCTGCACCTCGGCCGGAGTGCCGGTGACGGTGTAGATTCCGGTTTCCGGATCATAGGTGCCACCGCCGAGGCTGGAGGCCAGGAAGCCGCCCTTCTTCGGATCGCTGATCTTGACCGTGAGGGTCAGCTTGTCGTTGTTCGGGTCCGTGATCGTCACCGATGACAACGGGTGGCCCCCGTCCGTGATCGCCTTGCGCGCCGGAAGGCCGGTGATCTCGGGAGGGAGGTTCAAGCCGCCCGTGCCGCCCCAATTGCTGCCGCCCCTGTCCGTTGTCTCATGATGCTCCGCAAGCCATTTCGTGAAGACCACGTATTCCTCGGTGACCTCGTGGCCGGTCTTTCCGTCGCCGTCGTTCTCGATCGTGATGCCGATGGTTCGCTGAAAATCGGGCGGGAGCGATGCCGCCGTGTTGTCGTAGGTCAGGGCTCGGATGAACTTCTGGGCAATGGCAGGCGGAGCCGGTCTGAAACCGTCCGGCTCGTCCGGATCGGGGAAAGCAATGGTAAAATTGTAAGTCTCGGACCCGCCGACCAGGACGACGGCAGGAAAACCATCGATGGAGATCTTGCTCAACGTATTGAAGCCGTCGGATAGGGTCACCCCGCGTCCCGTCGCGATCCCGAGGCGGTCATGCACCGGGTCGGGCGACCACACACTGACTGTGATGTACATGATGCCATAGCCGCTGATGACTTCGGCATTGCCGCCCCAGTCGAGAAGTGCGGGCCCGTCCCCATCTCTTATGCGCGTGAAGTCGCCGTCGAGATTCCATGTATCGATGGTTTTGGCCATAGGATTTCCTTGAA
The DNA here is from genome assembly GCF_016743775.1 of Microvirga aerilata. Classification (GTDB taxonomy): domain Bacteria; phylum Pseudomonadota; class Alphaproteobacteria; order Rhizobiales; family Beijerinckiaceae; genus Microvirga; species Microvirga aerilata. The sequence continues at coordinate 69,684 of NZ_JAEQMY010000010.1, forward strand.
GATAGGCATGCGCCGCTTGATCTTCGCAGCGCCTTCTAAGACTTCCCATACGTTATTACATATATATACTGCAACCCAAAATGCCTTAACGAAAGGGTTGTCCCAGATGCTGCCAAACGGGCCTATGCCGTAAAGTGAATAGTCCCTCGCTCATGGCGCGAAGTTTGCTAGAAGAAGATCCGATCAGCCCTCAGTGGCCTGTGCCAGAGCAGGCTCATGCCGTTCCGCCGCTGCTTCCCGATCCGCCGGCTCGAATGTGAAGTGTTGCCGCTCCCGGGCCATGAAGGCTGTGGGCATCACGGCCTGCATCTCGGCTTCGGCCTGGCGCAGGAAGGCGTCGTCGTGGCCGGGATAAAGGTGGAAGATCGCCAGCGCCTTGACGCCGGCCTTCTGCGCAAGCTCCACGCCCTTTTGCCAGGTGGAGTGGCCCCAGCCGCGGCAATATGAGTATTCCGCGTCCGAGAACATGCCGTCGAAGATCATGAGGTCGGCATCCCGGACGAACTCCATGAGGCCGGGATCGGGCCAGGGGTCGCTGTGCTCCACGTCGCTGATGTAGCAGACGCTGCGGCCGCCGTGGCTGAGGCGGTAGCCAGTGGCGCCGCCGGGGTGGTTCAGGAGATGGGTGTCGATCCGGGTTCCGTCGTCGAAGGTCAGGGGCTCTCCGGCCAGGAAGCCGTGATGCTCGAAGCGGGCGGGAAGCTGGCCGAGGCGCACCGGGAACAGCGGCGGCGCGAAGAGACGGCCCAGGGCGTCCATGGCGCTGTCCCCTTCCAGGTTGCCGCAATAGGTGCGGATCACCCGCTCCTTGGCCAGAAGGGCGGGCTTGAAGAAGGGCAGGCCGCTGATGTGGTCGAGATGAAGGTGGCTGAAGAGGATGTCGATCTTGTCGGGCGCCGAGGGGCCGATCTCCATCCCCAGGGCCGAAAGGCCGGTGCCCGCATCGAGGATGAACATGCGCTCGCCGCAGCGGACTTCGACGCAGGGCGTATGGGAACCGAACTCGACGAATTGCGGACCGGATGCGCAGGTCGAGCCCCGAGTGCCCCAGAACCGGACCTGCAACGCCTCAGAGGATGCAACGCGCCTTACCATGTCAGGATCATGACCAATCGAAAACCCTGTTGATGTGCGATAGCGCACACAGGTTCAGCAGAGCCCGAGCCGAGGGGCTGGTCAAGGCCAAATATGTCACGCACTCAGCACCTCCCGTTTCACGGTACGGCGGTCCAGCACCGGTTCGCCCCTCTCGAAATGGATAACCGCGTCGAAGGACGGTTGATCCATGGCAGGTGAGATCGCCGGCGTCAGGAGGATCAGTCCCCGGCCCACCAGGACGCGGCGCAGGTTCGCCACCAGCCTGTCGGCGGCAGGCCCCGGCAGCCCTTCGAGGGCGCGCTGAACCACCAGGATGCTCGGGCGGCGCACGAGGCAGCGCACAAGATCGACCGCGGCGATCTCGGTCAGGGTGAGATCGTCCCCTTGAGCGTCGATGGGGGTATCGAGCCCGATGCGCGACACCTCCCCGTCGAGGCCCCTCTGGGTCAGCACCCGGCGGGTCACGCCCTGCACGGCCTCGAGGGCTCCGGCCTGATCGGTGGCGATGCGCCCGAAGAGCAGGTTGTCCTGCACGCTCGCCGCCGCGCAGAAGCGGGCTTCGTCGTAGAACTCGATTGCAGGTTTAAGGCTCACCGGCAGCATGCGGGCGAAATCCGCGCGGGCCACGAGAATGCGCTCCTCCATGGCCTCGTCGAGAAGCCCCAGGCGGTGCCGGCTCTCGCTGTAGCGCAGGGCCAGGCCGATCAGGCGGGCCTGATCGCGGGCGGTCTGGGCGCTGCGCCGCTGCTCGTTCTTCCGCTCGACCAGGTCCTGGAAGTAGGCCCGGTCGGCGGCCGAAAAGAAGGAGAAGCGCTCGAAGAGCGGATGCCCGTCCGGGATGTCGGCGAAGATCTCGATCATGCTGGTGGCAATCGAAAGACCCATCCTGGCGAGCGGCTTGGTGAGCTCGTTGGCCTCGAGCACGGCCCGCACGAAGGGGTGGCTCGACAACCCGTCCTCCTGGAATGCGTCGCCGATGGCCTTGCCGAACAGCAGGTTCTCGCCCACCGTGGCATAGCGGTTGTAGCGCTCGGCGCTGAAGGGATCGACGAAGCGGTCGAGCCCCTCGGTGACGAGCGCCGCCTGCACGGCGCGGCGGGCTTCCACGATGGCGGCGGCAAGCTTCGGCTCCCGCTGCAGGTCGATGGTTCCGGTCAGGCCGCGGGCATGGGTCAGGCGCTCGAGCCCGGCAACGGTGATCGCCTCCGAGAGGCGGTGATCGCGCTCAGGCGCCGGTGCGGAGCAGCCGTAGAGAAGATTGTCCTTGAGGGTTCCGTCGATCAGAACCGTGTCGCCTGCAACGGCGATGCGCTGGCTGCGCTCCACCGGGTCTGCGGCCGCAAGATCGATCCCCCCAAAGGTCAGGCGTCCCGTGGAGGGCTGCAGCTGACCGCTCATGAGGGCCGCCAGGAGCCGCGGGCCCGCATCCCGGTCGCCCACCAGGGCGATGTGGGACGGAAAGGCCAGGTTCAGGTTGACTGCGGCCACCCGGGCTCCGCTTGCGGGATCGTAGGCCGAGACGCCCTGCGCCACGAGAGCGCCGTTGTCGGGCAGGGCGGCCTTTCCCTTGATGGCCGCGCGCAGCTTCAGGGGCGCCAGGCCCTGGCCCAGATCGATCAGCAGCGCGCGGGCCCGCGTGATGAGGCGGTGCCATTGAACCACCTCCCGGGTGCCGTGAGCCGCCAGCGCCGCGGCCAGAACGCAGGACGCCACCGTGCCGGCCGTGACCGGACGGGTTTGGGAGAACCAGGCGCCGAGCGCCAGCACCGCCAGGGGAGCGATCATGAGCACGGCGGCAGAGGCGGACTCGGCCAGCGCCAGGCGGTATTCCCGCTTCATCACGGGCCGGTGGCCGCGGGCAAGGGCATTGCGCACCCTGTCGCGCTCGTAAGGACCGGTGCCGTGGGCGCGCAGGGCCGGAATCCGGTGCTCCAGCTCCGCCAGAACCTCTCCGGCTTCCTCGCCCTCCCGGTGCCGGGCGGCGGTGGCGTCGAAGCGCAGGAGGGACCGGCGGGCGCTCACGACCGCGCCCAGCACCAGCACCAGGGCCAAAGCCGCGCCCAGATACCAATGCATGACGAACACATAGGCGCAGGCAAGCCCGATCATGCCGCCCAGCTTCACCGGAACGAGCAGGCTCGATCCCAGAACGCCGTTTTCGCGGGCAAGTCCCCGGGCGGCAAGCGCCGTCACCATGGCGATGTCCTCGTGGGACGAGGAGGGAGCCTTCAGGATCGCGTCGAGGGCCGTGGTCTGGGTGCGCGTCAGCATTCTTAGGCCGATGCCGATGGCAAGCCACTCCAGAGCCACCAGGATCAGGCCGATGAGAAGCGGAACCACGAGCACGCTGGCCACCGAGGCGATGGCGAAAGCCTCAGGCTGCAACATGAAACCGGGAAACAGAACGAGAGGCTCCGGCCAGGGACCTGCAGGCGGGCTGATGGCGATCCTCAGGAAGGCCGCCGGCGCAGTCCAGCCGCCGGCGCCTCCGGTCGCCCGGTCCACCAGGATGCGGATGAGGTCGAGGCCGCCGAGGATCAGAAGACCCGTCAGCGCCAGAAGAAGAAATCCGGCGAGGTGGCGGACAGGAGAGGTCTTCCACGCCAGGCGCAACGGATCGCGCTCCACGACAGCTCCCATAATCGGTCAAGGTGCCCGACGTTAGCGCATCGCGCGGAAAAGTGGACTCGGTTTTCACGGGCGTGGCCCTGCGGGCCTCTTTCAACGATGCTGTCGTTAGAGAACGAGGGCAATGGATGAGCCAGAAAGAGGGCAAATCCCCTTTCATGTCCTATGCGCCGGCAAGGCCTTGCGCGGCCGGCGAGCCCAAACTCTGCCGCCCTACCCCTCGCCATGCCGCGCTTGGACTCTATGTCATCTGCCTTGTCGCCTTCCATGGAGGATCGTTGAGCCCGCCCATGACATCCCAGCTGCCGCTCGACCCGGTTTTCCAGCTCATCCTCGAACTGCCGACCCGTGCGCCAAGCCCTGGCCTGCCGCACCGTCTGACGCGGCTTTTTCAGGAGCTGGCGCTGAGCGAACCCGTGCGGCCGGTGGAGGATATCGAAGACCAGATCTGGGCGCTCTGGGGCTCCCACGAGGACCGGGTGGCGGAGGAGACCATGGCAGCGGCGGTGGAGGCCCTCTCGTCGGGCGCGCTCAAGAAGGCCAGGCCCCTGCTCGACCACCTGGTCGCCAAGCATCCGGACTGGCCGGAGGCCTGGAACAAGCGCGCGACGCTGGCCTCCATCGAGAAACGCGACGCGGACAGCCTCCTCGACATTGCCCAGACCCTAAGGCTGGAGCCGCGCCACTTTGGGGCCATCGCCGGCTTCGGCAACATCTGCCTGCGGCACGGCCATCTCAACGAAGCCCGCGCGGCCTTTCAGATTGCGCTGTCCATCAACCCGCATATGGAAGACTTGCGCGACATGCTGGAGAACCTGTCCCCGCATCACCTGATGCTGCATTAAAGGGAAGGGCTAGAGATTGAGGATCGGCAGCACCTTCGCGCTGCCATGGGCCTGCAGGTCCAGGCCATAGGCCACCACCTCGTCGTCCGTGAGCTCGCGCAAGGTCTCGGCGGACGCATTGGCCCCGGCTGCCCGTGCGGCGACCAGCTCGGCGTCCTGTTCGTCCCGGGCCACGACCACAAGAGGCGCGACCTTGGGCTCTTGATCGCCCGGCTGCGGTACCGTCACGGTGACGCCAAATCCCTTGTTCATCCAGCCGCTCTCCAGGTGGTTCGTGCGCCGGGCCCATGATACCGGTCCGTCCTCGATAGACGGCCCATCCCCGGAGCAGGTTCCAAGAGGGGGCCGAGAAACCGACCGCCGTCATCGTTAAGACGTTATTCATCGACACTGCGTCAGCTCACCGCTTCCAATAATCTCCCCAGACTGGGGTAAGCAGCTCCTGGCCTGGTTCAACCCCATGAGAACAGGTTCTAACGAGAGGACGACTCCCACGATGCCATTCACCTCCCGCCTTGCAGGTTCCGCGATCGCCCGTGCCGGCCTCATGACCGCGGTGCTGACGCTCAGTGCCCTGCCGGGCTTGGCTCAAACGTCCGGACAAGCTCCGAAGCCCAAGCAGCCCGCCCCCAAGGGGCAGCAGGCGCAGCCTCAAAAGGCCCAGCCCCAGCAGGCACAGCCCCAGAACGCCGGTGCCGTGACCGTGGCACTCAAGGCAGAGCCGTCCCAGCCGGAATGGACCAAGGTCTGTGGGAAGGAGCAGGCTGCCAGCACGGAGGTCTGCTACACCACACGGGACTTCGTCACGGACAAGGGCCAGCGAATCGCGGCGGTGGCGCTCTACGACGCGAAGGGCAAGGGCGCGCAGAAGCTCATGCGGATCCTGGTGCCCCTCGGATTCCTTGTGGCGCCGGGCACCCGGATCGTGGTGGACAAGAGCTCGCCCGTCGGCGGGCGCTTCTCGTCCTGCCTTCCCCACGGCTGCTTCGTCGAGGCGCCCGTGAAGGACGATTTCATCGCGGCGATCAAGAAAGGCACGACCCTGAATGTCAGCGCCCGAAACCCGGCCGGCAAGGAGATCACGTTCACCATCCCGGTAGAGGGCTTCGGCAAAGCCTTCGACGGGCCGCCAATCGATCCGCAGGTGCTGGCGGAGCGGCAGAAGCAGATGCAGGAGGAGCTTCAGAAGCGCCAGGAAGAGCTCCGCAGCCGGCAGATGAGCGCTCCCGGCAATCCGGTCCAGGCTCCTGCTGCCAGTGCCGGGGCAATCCCGCCCAAAAACTAAGGCCCGCCGTGTTTCCACGAGGGCATGGATCCTGAGCCGTCCCGGACGGCTCAGGATCCCTTGGAAGGCTCCATCGGAACAGACGGCGCCCTCCATGCCAAGCGCGACAACGGGGCCGTTGCAGGCCGACGGCGGCAGGCTACCCTAGCCGCATGTCCGATTCGCCTGCAGCTCTCCGACGTCCGATCCTTCTCCCCCACGATGGCCGCCAGTCGCCGGTCGCGGCCGGCATCCAGCGCGGCGTGCGCCGCCTGTTCTCGCAGCTGGGCCATGTCACCCTGCCGGAATTCACCCTCGCCAACGGCAGGCGGGCCGATCTCATCGCGCTTGCTCCCGATGGCGCGCTCACCATCGTGGAGATCAAGTCGAGCGTGGCGGATTTCCGGGCCGACCGGAAATGGCCCGATTACGAGGATTTCTGCGACCGGTTCTACTTTGCCGTGCCGGAGACCGTGCCGTTCGACATCCTGCCGGAGGATCGGGGCCTGATCATCGCCGACAGCTTCGGGGCGGCGATCCTGCGCGAGGCCTCCCACCACCCGCTCGCAGGGGCGCGCCGCAAGGCCGTGACCCTGCGCTTCGCCCATGCGGCCGCATCCCTGCTGCACGCGCTGGCCGATCCCGACAGGGTTGCGGACGGACGGCTTTAAGGGGGTTCAGCGCGGCGCGCGCTTGGCCAGGATCCGCTGCAGGGTGCGGCGGTGCATGTTGAGGCGGCGCGCGGTTTCCGAGACGTTGCGTCCGCACAGTTCATAAACCCGCTGGATGTGCTCCCAGCGCACCCGGTCGGCCGACATGGGGTTCTCGGGCGGCAGCGCCCGCTCGCCGGGCTGGGCCATGAGAGCCGCGTGGATTTCGTCCGCATCCGCAGGCTTGGCGAGGTAGTCGAACGCTCCCATCTTGACCGCCGTGACGGCGGTGGCGATGTTGCCGTAGCCGGTGAGGATGACGCCCCGGGCGTCGGGGCGACGGTTTTTCAGCCGCTCGATCACGTCGAGCCCGTTGCCGTCCCCGAGCCGCATGTCGATGACGGCAAAGGCCGGCGCCTCGGTCTCGATGGCGGCGATGCCGTCCGCGACGCTTTCGGCCACGCGAACCTGATAGCCGCGGCCTTCCATGGCACGGGCAAGCCGGGTCGAGAACGGCCGATCGTCGTCCACGATCAAGAGGCTCTTATCGGCACGATCTTCGAACGCGACAGGCGCATCGGCCATCAGAACATCTCCTTGCATGCTGGGAAAATTCCTCTGTGAGACGAGCTAGTTGAGCTCCTCTCTCATATGGGAATTCTTCCCCTCTTCTGTGAGGGACCCCGAAGGATCTCCCTGCGGCGAAATTGCCGCACCTCGTTCAAACGCATGACGAGGCCAAACGATCCGCGCGATGGCGCCCGAGGCGGGCGGAGCCGCGTTCGTGAGGGTCAATTCGGCCCCGGAACGCTCGATCAGGGTCTTGGCGATGAACAGGCCCAGGCCGAGTCCTCCACCCTCCTCGCTGTCTTCGCTGCGCTCGGCGGCGCTGCGGGTGGTCACATAGGGTTCTCCGACCCTGAGGAGGATTTCGGGAGCGTATCCGGGGCCGTCGTCCCGGATCTCGATGAACACTTCGTGAGGGGACCAGCAGGCCTCGATCGTCACCTGGCTCTCGGCAAAGTCCGTGGCGTTGTCGAGGATGTTGGACAGGCCGTAGACCACGCCCGGATTGCGGCGCCCCATGGGCTCGGGGCCGTCACCCTTCGACACCACCTTCACGTCGAAGCCCACCGCCCGCTGTGGCTCGACGATCTCCTCCACCAGGTGGCTGAGCGTGATCGTCTCCAGGAACTCCGTCTCGTCCTCCTGGCCCATGGAGGTGAGCTTGGTCAGGATCGTGCGGCAGCGCTCCACCTGCTCCTGCAGGAGCCGCAGATCCTCTCCCACCGGGCCGTCCTTGGGGAGCGCATGGCCCAGCTCCTTGGTCACCAGGGCGATGGTGGCGAGGGGCGTTCCCAGCTCGTGGGCCGCCGCCGCCGCCAGGCCGTCGAGCTGGGACAAGTGCTGCTCGCGGGCGAGCACCAGCTCCGTGGCGGCGAGCGCCTGCGCGAGCTGGCGGGCCTCCTCCGCCACCCGCCAGGCATAGATGCCGATGAAGGCCGTGCCGAGGAGGATGGCGGTCCAGATCCCGGTTACATACAGGAAGGGCAGCTTGAATCCTTGCCCCGGAAACCAGGGCAGGGGCTTGTGGGCGAGCACGAGAAGCGTTGCCGAGCCGACGGCGAGAAGCCCGAGCCCAAGGGTCCGCTCCGGCGGCAGCGCGGTGGCGGAGATGAGCACGGGCGCCAGAAACAGCATGGCGAACGGGTTCTCGAGACCTCCGGTCAGGTAGAGGAGGGCTGCCAGCTGCAGGATGTCGAAGGCCAGGAGCGCCGTGGCGAGGTTGTCGCTGAGCCGGTGGCTCGCCGGATACTGGATGCGCAGGAACAGGTTGACCCACGCCGAGGCCGCGATCACCAGGAAGCAGAGACCGAAGGGCAGGGAAAAGCCCAGGCCGAACCGGACCCCGGACACGGCGGCCGCCTGGCCCGCGACGGCAAGCCAGCGCAGGCGAACGAGGGTGTCGAGGCGCAGATGCCGGGCGTGGTGGGTCAGGCTCTTCGGTTCGATTTTGGACATCCCCGAACAGAATAGGGCCGCCGCCCGGTTCGCCAAGCAACCCAGGCCTCGTCTATTTTCCTAAGATCGCCCGGGGTGATGCAGCAAAACACCAGTGAGACCGTTTCGGCTTGGAAAAACAAGTATGTTGCAATCAGCCGCAGGAACTTTAATCTTAAAATTACGGTTGAGGATAAAGCCTACGACAATCTGCGAGAACGGGCGCCCAACCTTGGGGATATGAATGAACTTTTCTTATTATTGGTACGATACCGCCCATTGGCTTTTGAGCCCCGCTCGCGCGGCTTCCGATTTCACGAAGCATTTCTTCGACAATCCCGGTAACCCGCTCACGAACACGCCCTATGGCCGGACGGTGTCCGCCGCCTGCGAACTGTTCGAGCGCACCACCCGGCGCTACGGCAAGCCAGTCTTCGGCCTGCCGACCACCAGGATCGGCAACGCGGAGGTGGCGGTCACCGAGCGAACCGTCTGGGAGCGCCCCTTCTGCCGGGTAATCTCCTTCGAGCGCGACCACCCCGCCGCCAAGGATCAGCCGAAGCTCCTCATCGTGGCGCCCATGTCCGGTCACTACGCCACCCTCCTGCGCGGAACGGTCGAGACCTTCCTGCCCAGCCACCAGGTGATGATCACCGACTGGACCGACGCCCGCATGGTGCCCCTGGCCGAAGGCCGGTTCGACCTGGACGACTACATCGATTACCTGAAAATCATGTTCCAGGATCTCGGGCCGGACCTCCACGTGATGGCCGTGTGCCAGCCGGCCGTGCCGGTGATCGCCGCCATCGCCCGCATGGAGGACGAGAAGGATCCTCTCACGCCGCGCTCCATGACCCTCATGGGCGGTCCCATCGACACCCGCCGCTCGCCCACCGCCGTCAACCGGCTGGCGGAGGAGCGCGGCATCGACTGGTTCCGGCAGCACTGCATCACCAAGGTGCCCCCGTCCCATCCGGGCTTCTGGCGCGACGTGTATCCAGGCTTCCAGCAGCTCTCCGGCTTCATGGCCATGAACATCGACCGGCATCTCACCGCCCATTGGGAGATGTTCAACCACCTGGTGGAGGGCGACGGCGATTCGGCCGAGAAGCACCGGGAGTTCTACGACGAGTACCTCGCCGTCATGGACCTGACCGCCGAGTTCTACCTCCAGACGGTCGAGAAGGTGTTCGTGAACCACGAACTGCCCAAGGGCGAGATGATGCACAGGGACCAGCCGGTGGACCTCATGGCGATCCGGCGCTGCGCCATCATGGCGGTCGAAGGGGAGCGGGACGACATCTCGGGCGTGGGCCAGACCCTGGCCGCCCTGGAGTTGACCCCCAACCTGTCCTCCGACAAGAAGCTCTACCACCTGCAGGCCGGGGTCGGTCACTATGGCGTCTTCAACGGTTCTCGTTTCAGGACTCAGATCGCTCCTCGAATCGCTGAATTCATTGAGACCCATAATCGAGAACCAGCCAGGAAGAAGCCGTCAAGGGCTTGAGGCTGTTCTCGATACGTTCTTAGGAGCGGCAAACGGCTGCGCTGACAGAATCAGCGTGACAGGGCAGATTGCGGATATGAAATCCGCCCTGTTCCGCCGCGTTCCTGCGGACCCGCCTCATCTCAAGGTTCTTCACGAGGGCCAATCCTTCAAGGTGGCCCTCAAACGGCGTCCGACCGCCAAACGGATCACGCTGCGCGTCTCCAATGCGACCGGCGAGGTCGTGCTCAGCATACCCGAGCGAACCGATGTGGGCCTCGCCCAACGTTTCGCCGACAGCCACAGCCACTGGATCGCCACGCGGCTCGCCCGGGTGCCGGAGCGGGTGCCGTTCGAGCCCGGCGCCCTTGTGCCCCTGCGGGGTGTGCCCCACCGCATCGTCCACTGGTCGACCGTGCGCGGCGTGACCCAGGCCACCAAGGGCAGCGCCGGCGAGCCGATCATCGCGGTTGCGGGCGAGGCGTCTCACGTGGCCCGCCGGGTGCGCGATTTCCTCGAGGCGGAGGCCAAGCGGGATTTCGCCGTCGCCGTGAAGCGCCACACGGCGCAGCTCGGGGTGCCGGCCAAGCGCATCACCGTGCGCGACACCAAGAGCCGCTGGGGCTCCTGCTCGGCCAACGGCGCGCTCAACTTCTCCTGGCGCCTGATCATGGCCCCGCCCTTCGTGCTGGATTATCTCGCCGCCCACGAGGTGGCGCACCTGCGCGAACTCAACCACTCCAACCGCTTCTGGAAGCTCACGCACCAGCTCTGCCCGCGCACCGACGAAGCGGAGGCTTGGCTCAAAGCCTATGGCAGCGCCCTGCACCGGATCGGGTAGGGGCTCCTCACCTACCGTTATAGGAGTCCTGTTGGCATCGAGCTTTCCCGAGACCTGTCTCCTCTTGGCGAGTCAGGACCATCAAGGCGCTGGAACCCTCCTCCCCACAAGGGGGAGGGAAGCCCGTATTACGCTCGTCCACCGATCATAACACTGAGGCTGTCATCCCCGGCGAGCGCGTAGCGAGGGAAGGGGATCCACTCACATGCGCCACGCTACGGCCTCCCTTCCCTCAGCCTCAGGCCCTTCAGGGATGACGCTCACGATATGCCTCGCGGCCAATCCATAAAAACGTGACAGACGCGCCGTTTAGGCCTACTGCGGCTTGCCCCTCATTGCTGAAAACCATCCCATGCTCAAGCCCGAAACGCTGGCCCTCACCGTCGTCCTGGCGCTACTTACCGCGCTCGGCCCCCTCTCGACGGACATGTACCTGCCTTCGCTGCCCGCCATCGCGGCGGGGCTCGGGGCCACCACGGGACAGACGCAGCTCACCCTGTCGGCCTTTCTGCTGGGCTTTGCGGCAGGGCAGTTCTTCTATGGGCCGATCTCAGACCGGGTCGGACGCAAGCCCGTGCTGCTCTTCGGGCTCGGGCTCTTCACCCTCGCCAGCCTCATCTGCGCCTTCGCTCCCAACATCGAGACCCTGATCGCGGCCCGCTTCCTCCAGGCGCTCGGGGCTTCCGGCCCCATTGTGCTGGGCCGGGCCATCGTGCGCGACTTCTACGAAGGGCCGCGCGCAGGGCGGGAGCTGTCGCGCATGGGCACGATCATGGGCGTGGTGCCGGCCGCGGCCCCGATCCTCGGCGGCGTCATCGAGCGGTTCACGGGCTGGCGGGTGACGTTCGGCGTAATGATCCTGTTCGGGGTGGCGCTTGCGGTCACGATCCTCTTGCGCATGCCGGAGAGCATCCGCAGGAAGTCGGACATGCCGATCTCCTTCCTGTCGATCATCCGTGGGTTCAGGTCGCTCCTCGCCCATCGGGGCTACCGGACCTATGTGGGCCTATCCATGCTCACCTATGGCGGGCTGTTCGCCTTCATCTCCGGCTCGTCCTTCGTGCTCCAGAACATCTACGGGCTCGACGCGCTGTCCTTCTCCTTCTCCTTCGGCTTCATGGTGATCGGCTTCATCGGCGGCACCTATCTGGCGCAGCATCTGGTCGGCCGGCGCGGGCTCGACGGCACCATCAAGCTCGGCGTGACGAGCCTCGCGGTCGGCGGCGTCACCATGCTGATCCTGGTGCTCGCGGGCGTCCCGTCGTCCTTTGCCATCACCGGACCGATGGCGATCTATGCGCTCGGCGTCGGCCTCACCATGCCGCAATCCATGGCCTCCGCCCTGATGCCGTTTCCGGACCGCGCCGGCGCGGCCTCGTCGCTGCTGGGGATCTGCCAGATGACCTTCGCGGCGGTCCTGGGGATTCTCCTGGGCCGAAACCTCGACGCCTCCGCCCTGCCGCTGCCCGCCACCATCGCCACGACCGGCATGCTGGCGCTCGTCCTGTTCCTGGCGACGGGGCGGGCACGGGGCACGTCAGCCCAGCACTAGAGCATTTTCAGGTGAAGTGGATCCGGTTCATCGTTGAACATGCGCCACAGCCAGGAAGAAAGCCGATTCCATGGAAATGGAAACAGTTCTAGCGCGCCGCGCGGGCCTGCGGGTCCGATGTTCTAGGCGCCCATGGGCAACCCGGCCAGAATATCGGTCGCCTTGTGATCGTCCGATACGCCGTCGATGAAGAACGTATCCCCCTTTGCGTTTTCGGTGCGCAGGGGCAGGATCTGCCTGTAGGCAGGTGAGGCGTACCAGGCGCGAGCTTGGATCCTGTCCGGGAACGCGATCACGATCAGGTCCTCCCGCCATGTTCCCTCCAGGACCTCGACAGGTCCTCCGTGGATCAGGAAACGGCCGCCGAAGGGCGCCAGCGTCTCGTCGATGCGCCGGATATACGCAACGATTTCAGGGCCGACATTGACGTCCTGCAGATGGGCGACGGCGTAGGCAGGCATGGCATGCTCCCGGGCTTGCGTGATGGAAGCCAGTATGCCGGGATCGGAAAGCGATGGCGATTACGTGCCAGGTAATCGTTCGAGGATCGCAGACCCGGTGCCTTACAGTCCGAACAGCTTCTCGAAGAAGTTCTTCTCGCGGCTGGCGGCGCGCCGAGGCTGGGGTGCGGGTGCAACCCAGCTGCCTTCACCGGCGCTCGCATAGCGCGGATCCTGCCCGGTGCCCGCCACCGGCACGTCCGACGGGGTGCGGAAGCGTTCGCTGCCGGGGAGCGCCACGGGCTGCTGGTCCTTCAGGGCTGCCTTCATGAAGTTGTGCCAGACCTCCGTCGGCAGGTTGCCGCCGGTCACGTTCTTGGTGAGCGCCCCGTCGTCGTTGCCGAGCCAGACGCCGGCCACGAGATTGCCGGTGAAACCCACGAACCAGGCGTCCTTGTAATCGTCGGTCGTTCCGGTCTTGCCGGCCATGGGCCAGCCGGGAACCTGGGCCTTGCGGGCGCTGCCGATCACGAAGGTGTTGTGCATCATCTCGTTCATCTGGGCCACGACGCCCGGATCCATCACACGCCCCAAGCCTCCCGAGGTCGGGCGCTTGTAGACCAGCTTGCCGTCCGTGGTCTTCACCTGAGAGATCACGTAGGGCACCACGCCGATGCCGCCATTGGCGAAGGCCGCATAGGCGCTCACCAGTTCGAGCGGCGTCACCTCGGAGGTGCCGAGCGCCAGCGAGCCGTTGGCCTGCAGAGGCGAGGAGATGCCGAGGCGCTGCGCCGTCTGCACCACGGCTTTCGGCCCCACCTCCATGTTGAGCTTGACCGCGATGGTGTTCAGCGAGAGCGCCAGGGCGTCCCGCAAGGTGATGGGTCCGCGATATTTGCGGTCGTAGTTCTTAGGAGCCCAGCCCTTATAGGCGATGGGGGCGTCCTCCATCACCGTGTCGGGCGTATAGCCATGCTCCACGGCGGCGAGATACACGAAGGGCTTGAAGGACGAGCCAGGCTGGCGGCGGGCGGCGGTCGCCCGGTTGAACTGGCTTGCCTCGTAATTGCGCCCGCCCACCAGGGCCTTGACGGCGCCGTCCGGCTGCAGGGCCACGAAGGCGCCCTGGCTCACGTTGAACTTCTGACCCTTGGCGTTGAGCTCCTCCACGAGCACCCGCTCGGCCGTTGCCTGCATGGAGGGCTCGATGGTGGTCGAGACCACGATGTCGGACTCCACGGTGCCGACGAAATCGTCGAGCACGTCCATCACGTAGTCGGCCGCGTAATTGGCCGATCCCGCCCCGTTGGGGCGCACGGGCTCGGCCGGGGTGCCGAGCGCGGTCTTGGTCATGCCGGGCGTGATGAAGCCGAGCTCGTTCATGGCCGCGATCACGAGTTCCGCGCGGGCCTGGGCCCGATCCGGATTGCGGTTGGGGGCCAGACGCGACGGGGACTGGACGAGGCCCGCCAGCACGGCCGCTTCCGCGAGCGACACGTTGCGGGCCGACTTGCCGTAATAGCGCTGGGCTGCGGCCTCGACCCCATAGGCGCCGGCGCCGAAATAGACACGGTTGAGGTAGAGCTCGAGGATCTGGTCCTTGGAGTAGTTGCGCTCGAGCCAAAGCGCCAGGATCGCTTCCTGGATCTTGCGCGAGGCGGTGCGCTCCTGGGTGAGGAAGAGGTTCTTGGCGAGCTGCTGCGTCAGCGTCGAGCCGCCCTGCAGGCCGCCCTTGTGAGCCAGGTTGCGGTAGACCGCGCGCCCGATGCCGATGGGATCGATGCCGAAATGGTCGTAGAAGCGCCGGTCCTCGATGGCCACGAAGGCCTTCGGCAGATAGGGCGGCAGTTCCTTGAGGTTGACCGTGCGTCCGCCGGTTTCACCGCGATTGGCGAGCAGCGAGCCGTCGCTCGCCAGGATGGCGATGTTCGGCGGTCGCTTGGGAACGGAGAGCTGGTCGATGGGGGGCAGCTGCGAGGCGTAATAGGCCACGATGCCGCCGACGCCGATGACGCCCCAGAGGCAGAGCACCAGCCCGGCATAGACCAGCTTGCTGAACAGGGAGCGACCTCCCTTGCGCTTGGCTTTCTTGAGGCGCGGCGGCTTGCCACCGTTTCGAGAGGCCTGCCTGCGCGCCATCGTTCCCCCTGCCCGGTCCTCGGGCGAGAGGCGAAAACTCAGCTCTCCCGCTTGCCCAGCGGGCGCATCGAACACCGGCTCACGCCGATCACGTCCGTTCGCCACGTCCCGTTACCCCGCATTGAGAGCCTCGGACCTAAAAGTGGTGTCCACTTTTGAGATCAATCCGACGCTCATTTCCTAAAGGCGCGTCGTTCCTGCGGAAAACCGGATCCACTTTTCCGCCCGATGCGCTGCGGCCGGTGCTGCCCGGCCTTTGGTGCTCTGAGGCACCCTAATTGTGGCGGTTTAAGGGACGGTTAACGGGGATTAACCCCTCCCTCAGGGGAACCGCCGAGTCTGGACGGCGTTCGCTGCCTTATGAGCGCTTACATCGTCGTGCTGGCTGGATTCGGGGTCGTCGTCCTGCTCACAGCCTGGCTTCCCATGGTTCTCAAGGAACTGCCCCTGTCCCTGCCGATCTTCTGCGTCGGACTAGGTGCGCTCATCTTCGCCTTTCCTCAAATTCCGGGCGTGATGCCTCACCCCAACGAAGAACTCGCCCTCGTCGAACGCCTGAGCGAATTCGTGGTCATCATCTCGCTCATGGGCGCAGGCCTCAAGATCGACCGTCCCTTCGGCTGGAAGCGATGGCGGCTCACCTGGCGGCTCCTCGGCATTTCCATGCCCCTGACGATTGTGGCGCTGGCCTGGCTCGGCCAGGTCATGATGGGCCTGAGCCTTGCGGCGGCTCTGCTGCTGGCGGCCGCTCTCGCGCCAACGGATCCGGTGCTCGCCAGCGACATCCAGGTCGGGCCTCCCGGAGACAGCGAAGAGGACGAAGTGCGCTTCACCCTCACCTCGGAGGCAGGCCTCAACGACGGCCTCGCCTTTCCGTTCATTCTGCTCGCCGTCGCCTTTGCCCATGAGGTGAGCGCGACCAGCGTGATGGAATGGTTCGCCTATGCGGTGGTCTGGAAGATCGCAGCCGGCATCGGCATGGGATATGTGATCGGGCGGGCGCTCGGCTGGCTCACCTTCCACCTGCCGAACCGGGCCAAGCTGTCGCGCACCGGCGCCGGCTTCGTGGCGGTGGGCATCACCTGCGTTGCCTACGGGTTGACGGAAATGGTCAGGGGCTACGGGTTTCTTGCCGTCTTCGTGGCGGCGCTGGCGCTCCGGGCCACGGAGCCGGAGCACGAATACCATTCCAAGCTGCACGATTTTGCCGAAGAGCTCGAGCGCCTCCTGATGATGGTGCTGCTCGTTCTGCTCGGAGGCGCCATGACGGGCGGAAACCTGTTCGCCACCCTCACGTGGCAGGCCGCCGGTTTCGGTCTCCTGGCGCTGTTCGTGGTGCGGCCGCTCGCCGGTTGGATCGGCCTGATCGGCACCGATCCGCCCCCCGGCGAGAGAGCGGCGATCAGCTTCTTCGGCATCCGCGGCCTCGGGTCGATCTATTACCTCGCCTATGCCCTGAACCACGCGAAATTCGACAACGCGAACCTGCTCTGGAGCACGGCCGGGTTCATCATCCTCGTGTCCATCGTGCTCCACGGCATCACGGTGACGCCGGCCATGCGTCACCTCGACCATCGCCGGAAGCTTGCGGCGCGGGCAGCACATTAACCCGGCCACTGGTTTCTGGAAGCGGGCTTCAGACCGCCAGAGGGGCCGAAGCAACCCACCTCCGCCGATCTCCAGGGAGCCGGGGAATGGATCGGCCAGCGGCTTAGCTGACCAGCTTCGCCTCGTTTTACGATGCGCTAGTCAGCGGTGGTCGGATCTATGATCGACCGGACCTGGGAGACGCTGTTTGCCGGAAATCCCGCCTTTTCGGCATGCTCACGGATCAGGCCTTCATCGGGCGCGCGATAGACGCAGTAGATCTTGTCGTCCGTAACGTAGCTCTGGACCCACTGAATCTCGGGCCCGAGCTCGCGCAGCACGTTGCATGAGGTCTGCGAGGCTCCTTTCAGATCTGCGGCAGACAGGCTGCCGGCGCCCGGCATCTCTCGCTCGATCACGAACTGCGGCATGACATTCTCGCCGGTTGTCCGGCGCCTCCCTCGGCCAGGCCGGATCGGCTCTGGCTTCGGGCACGGTCTGCTCTTCGGGAAAGCCTGGCAACATCCCAAACGGGTGAGCCGTACTCTTGCCTACTCCGCCGCCAGGGGTAACTCGCCCGTCTCAGGATCCGCCTGCGCGAGATCGCGGATGCGGCGCAGGTCGGTGAGGAACGCCTCATAGGCCTCCCGCTTCGTCGCCTCGTCGGGCAGGCGCAGCAGGTAGGAAGGGTGGACGGTGATGTAGCCCTCGTAGTCTCCGAACCGCGCCCGTCCCCGGGAACGGGTGATCGGCGTCGCCTTGCCCGAGAGCGCCAGAACGGCGGTTGCGCCGAGCGCCACCACGAGCTTGGGTTTCACCAGCTCCAGCTCCTTCATGAGCCAGGGCCGGTAATGCTTTACCTCGCCCGCCGTAGGCTTGGCATGAATGCGCCGGTGGCCGCGCTGGTCGAACTTGAAGTGCTTGACCGCATTGGTGAGATAAGCCTGCTCCCGCACGATTCCAGCCTCCCCCATGGCCTTGGTCAGGAGCTTGCCGGCAGGACCCACGAAGGGCCGCCCCTGCAGATCCTCCTGATCGCCTGGCTGCTCGCCGACGAACATGATGTCCGCATGCAGCGGGCCTTCGCCGAACACGGCCTGGGTGGCGCCGGGCACGAGGGGGCCGGCTTTCGCGATGATGGCGTTGAGTTCTTCCAGGCTCTTCGGGTCCTGGTCGAACATGGCTTCGAGCGCGCGCTCCGGGGTGCGTTTTGCCGGCATGCTTGCCTCCTGTTCGATCATCCGTTCAACGCGCTGGGAGGCAGTTTGGATCAGCCCCGGGATCGCGGCGGTCTCCGGCATGTTGCGCCAGTACTTCTTGGGCATCTCGGCCCGCATGGCGGTGGGGTTCACCCGCGCCGGGTTGAACACGCTCTCGTAATAGCCGCGCCAACCCTCTTCGAAGCTGTCCTCATCCGGCGCATCCTCGCGCCGGGCCGGCAGGCCGAAGCTCAAGGCCTCCCGGTTCCAATGGATGGAGCCGAGCGGCGTGAGGATCGTCCAATCGAGGGAGCGGAAGCGGTCGACGAAGAAGGGGGCTGCAGCCGCAAGGATGAAATGCTCCGGCTCGAACCAGGCCGCGAAACGCTCAACCTCTTCGCCCTTCATCCGACGAAAGCGCACGAAGGCGTGCATCTTGTGCAGGTCGCGCCGCACCGAGCGCGCCATCATGTCGATGCGGTGCACCAGCGGATCGCTCGCAACCTCGAGCAGATCGCGCTCCCCGTTCAGCGCCCGCCAGACGAGGCCGTAGAGCAGGGCGTAGCGCTCCGGGTCGCAATGGCAGACCACATGCTCGATGAGCTGCGCCACGCCTTTCGGAATCGTCACTGCCGGTGCATCGCCTGTCTGCTCGTTGCCGAACAGGCTCGGCGCGTCGTCGATGGCGAAGACCACGTGCTGCGGTGCAAGCTCCTCCGCGATCAGCCAGCGCACCGCCCGGCGAAAGCCCTGGAGGTCCGCGCCGCATTTCAGGGTGATGCGGTGGAGGGTCATGAGTATTCTTCCCTGTCATTCCGGGGCGAGTGAAACGAGAGCCCACCGCTGCGCGGCCCTGGAATGACCGTTCACTGGTTGGATCATACGAACATGCTCAACTGCTCGGGCTTCTCGATCAGCCGCTCGCGCAAGTCGAGCCTGTCGAGCTTGGCTTTCGGGTGATGATCCGCCGTGATCAGAAAGGGTCTGGCACGTTTCAGCCCCGAGGTGAGCCGGGCCACGTCCTCCAGCCGCAGGGTGGTGTGCTTTCGCGCCACCACGATCTTGTCGACGGCCCGCGCGCCGAGGCCCGGCACGCGCAGCAGCATCTCGCGCTCGGCCCGATTCACGTCCACCGGGAACAGGTGTCGGTTCTTGAGCGCCCAGGCGAGCTTGGGGTCGACGTCCAGGTCGAGCATGCCCTGTTCGCCGCCGGACGCGATCTCGTCCACGTTGAACCCGTAGTAGCGCAGCAGCCAATCGGCTTGGTAGAGCCTGCTCTCGCGCATCAACGGCGGCGATTTCAGGGGCAGGATGGCGCTCGAATCCGGGATCGGGCTGAAGGCGGAATAATACACCCGCTTCATGTCGTAATGACCGTAGAGCTTGGCCGAGGTGCGCAGCACATCCTGGTCCGTGGTCTCGTCGGCGCCCACGATCATCTGCGTGGTCTGGCCGGCCGGCGAGAAGTGCCGTCGCTCCTCGCGAGCCTCCTCGATGCGCTCGAACATCTGGGCCATGGCGCTCTCGATGGAGGCGCCGTCCTTCTCCGGCGCCAGCCGCTCCAGGCTGGTCTCGGTGGGCAGCTCGAGGTTGATCGACAGGCGGTCAGCCCAAAGCCCCGCCTCCTCGATGAGCCAGGGGCTCGCCTCGGGGATCGTCTTCAGGTGGATGTAGCCGCGAAAGCCGTGGTCGCGGCGCAGCTTCTTGGCCACCAGAAGCATCTGCTCCATGGTGTAATCCGGCGAGCGGATGATGCCGGACGACAGGAACAGGCCCTCGATGTAGTTGCGCTTGTAGAACTCGACCGTGAGCGTCACCACCTCGTCCACGGAGAACTTCGCCCGCTTCACGTTGGACGAGCGCCGGTTCACGCAATAGGCGCAGTCGAACAGGCAGTAGTTGGTGAGCAGAATCTTGAGCAGGGACACGCAGCGCCCGTCCGGCGTGTAGGCATGGCAGATGCCGCTCCCGACCGTGGAGCCCAGGCCGCCCACATCCGCCTTGCGCTTGGGTGCGCCCGAGGAGGAGCAGGAGGCATCGTATTTCGCCGCATCCGCCAGGATGCGCAGCTTTCGGCTAAGCTTCTCGTCCATGGGTCTTTTCGCTGAATTGTTCGCTTTTTGTTCTAGCATGCAGATAGGGTTGTGGCGAGGGTTCCGGAAGGGGCGGGAGGTCGCATGATCAGGAGGGCGATCTTTGTCACCAGAGCCCGCGCAGCAGAATTCATGCTCGGTAGCCGGGAATGGCGCGACCAGCCCTCCTTCCCAATGGCGAGAAGGTGGGGGTGCTGGCGCCACACGCGGATAGGCTAACGCCCACACCCCGTCCTGGCCCTCCCTACAAGGGGAGGGAAGCCTGCGCTCTGCTCGTCCAACGATCCCGGTTCGGCTTTGGCCGCCCAGCCGACGGCCAGGATTGAAGGGCACGCCTGCCCACACCTTGCGCAGAAAAGGCTCTAGCTTGTGCATTCATGATCGGAGAGGCTCTTGCCCTGGCCTGCCGTGGCGGTAAGCTCAGCCCGCGCACTACGCGCCAAAGAAAACGTGCTGCATGCTCCGTTCCGCTCTCGACGGCCTTTATCGCTTCGCCGGCTATCTCGCAGGCGTGTTTCTCCTTGTCATCTTCCTTTTGATGATGGCCCTCTCGTTGGGCCGCGAGGCTGGCATGAACATCCCCGCAGGCGACGATTTCGCGGCCTGGTCCATGGCGGCGATGGCGTTCCTCGGGCTTGCTCACACCTTCAGGTCCGGTGAGTTGATTCGTGTCGGACTGGTGCTCGACCGGCTGCCTGCCTCCGGCCGGCGCGGCATCGAGATCCTATGCCTGGTCATCGGTGCGGCCGTGATCCTCTTCTTCGCCTTCTATGCCCTGCACATGACCTATGACAGCTGGCGCTTCAACGACATGTCCCAAGGCGCCTTGGCCGTGCCCTTGTGGTTTCCCCAGCTCGGATATTCGGTGGGCCTCGCCATCCTGGCCATCGCGTTCCTGGACGAGCTCGCCCATGTGCTCACCGGCCATGCGCCCCGCTATGAAAAGGAGCCGCCCGCCACGCCCGAAGAGATCGTCGACCGCGCGGCCGAGAGTGGGCTCTGAACGATGTTTGCAGATCTCAGTCTCGTCACCACCGCCGCCATCCTGTTCGGTCTCCTGGTTTCCCTGCTGGCGCTTGGGGTGTGGATCGGAATCGCCCTGCTCATCGTGGGGTTTGCGGCCATCTTCATGGTCACGCCCGTTCCCATCGGGCCAGTTCTTGCCACCACCGTCTGGTCGAGCTCCGCATCCTGGTCGCTGGCTGCCCTGCCGCTTTTCATCTGGATGGGCGAGATCCTGTTTCGCACGCGCTTGTCAGAGCAGATGTTTCTGGGGCTGGCGCCCTGGCTCAACTGGCTTCCCGGCCGCCTTTTGCATGTGAACGTGGTAGGCTGCGGCGTGTTTGCCGCGGTGTCGGGCTCGTCGGCCGCCACTTGCGCCACCATCGGCAAGATCGCGCTGCCGGAGCTTAAAAAACGCGGCTACGACGACATGATGAGCTTAGGGAGCCTTGCCGGATCCGGCACGCTCGGGCTTCTCATTCCGCCCTCCATTCCCATGGTGGTCTATGCCATCGCGGCCAACGTGTCCGTCATCCAGGTCTTCCTGGCCGGCTTCCTGCCCGGTCTTCTGGTGATGGGGCTTTATTCGGGCTACATCGTCGTCTGGTCGTCGCTCAATCCGAAGAAGTCCCCGCTGCCCGAGCCGCGGACGAGCCTCGGTTACAAGCTGCGCCGCTCGGCGAAGCTCCTGCCCGTTCTCCTGCTGATCGCCTTCATCTTCTCCGCCCTCATCTTCGGCTTGGCGACGGCGACGGAATGTGCCGCCTGGGGCGTGACCGGGGCGCTCCTCCTCGCCTGGTGGTCGGGCACGCTGACCTGGGCGACATTCCGGGACAGCCTTCTGAGCGCGACCCGCCTGACCGTCACGATCATGCTGATCCTTGCCGGCGCCGCCTTTACCACGGCGGCCATGGCCTATACGGGGATTCCTGCGGCCCTGGCGGCCTGGGTCGAGTCGCTGCAGCTCTCGCCTTACGTGCTGATCGCGGCACTGACAGTCATGTACATCCTGCTGGGGTGCCTTATCGACGGCATCTCCATGATCGTGCTCACCACGGTCGTGGTGCTGCCCATGGTGAAGCAGGCGGGCTTCGACCTCATCTGGTTCGGCGTCTTCCTCATCATCCTGGTGGAGATGGCGCAGATCACGCCGCCGGTCGGATTTAATCTTTTCGTGCTGCAGAACATGAGCGGGCGGGACAGCTTCGCCGTCGCCAGGGCGGCGCTGCCGTTCTTCTTCCTGCTCGTGGTTGCGGTCGCCATCATCACGGCTTTTCCGGACATCGCGCTGTGGCTGCCGCGGCTCGCTTTTCCGGAGTAGGATAAAACATAATCAGAGGGAGACAGACTGATGAAGCACATGACGCGACTGACCCTGAGCCTTGCCGGCGCGCTGCTGATGGCGGCACCCGCCCTGGCCCAGACCAAGTGGAACCTGCCCGCCGCCTATCCGACCGACAACTTCCACACCGAGAACCTGAACGCCTTCTCCAAGGATGTCGCGGACGCAACGGGCGGCAAGCTGCAGATTACGGTGCATGCCAACGCCTCGCTCTTCAAGGCGCCGGAGATCAAGCGCGCGGTGCAGACCGGCCAGGCGCAGGCCGGCGAGGTGCTGATGTCGCTGCACGAGAACGAGGATCCGCTCTACGGTCTCGACGTGGTGCCTTTCCTCGCCACCTCCTTCGACCAGTCGAAGAAGCTCTGGGACGTGCAGCGGCCTGCCATCGAGAAGAAGCTCTCAGGCCAGGGCCTGATGCTGCTCTTCGCGGTGCCGTGGCCGCCGCAGGGGATCTTCGCCAAGAAGGACATCAACACCGTCGAGGACCTCAAAGGCGTGAAGTGGCGCGCCTACAATGTGGGCACCTCGCGCATCGCCGAGATCGTCGGTGCGCAGCCGGTGACCGTCCAGGCAGCCGAGCTGCCGCAGGCTCTGGCCACCGGCGTGGTCACCACCTTCATGACCTCGGGCGCCACGGGCTACGACGCGAAGGTGTGGGAGTCGCTCACGCACTTCTACGACGCGCAGGCCTGGATTCCGAAGAACATGACCTTCATCAACAAGGCGGCCTTCGATGCCCTCGACAAGCCAGTCCAGGAGGCTTTGCTCAAGGCCGCCAAAACCGCCGAGGAGCGCGGCTGGAAGCTCGCCCAGGAGAAGACCAAGTGGTACCTTGAGCAGCTGGCCAAGAACGGCATGAAGGTGCAGCCTCCCGGCCCTGAACTCAAGGCGGGCCTGCTGAAGGTCGGTGAGCAGCTCACCGCCGATTGGCTGAAGAAGGCCGGTGCCGACGGGCAGGCCATCGTCGACGGCTACAAGAAGGCGGGAATGTAATCGTCCTCGAAGTCACTGGCGTTCCGGGGCCGCCATAGGCGGAGCCCGGAATCCGGAAACACGACGCCAAAGCTTAAGGTCTTCCGATGGCCGCGGCGTCACATGCTCGACTGTCAGCGGTGATGGATCCCGGGGCGGTTCCAACGCGCCGCCCCGGAATCACAGCAAGAATCTAAGCCAGCGTGAAGTCCATCGTGATCTCCGCGTTGAGCACCTTCGAGACCGGGCAATTCTTCTCCGCCGCGCGGGCGAGTTCCTCGAACTTGGCGCGGTCGATCCCCGGCACGTTGGCGTTCAACGTCAGCGCCGATCGGGTGATCACGAAACCGCCGCCCTGCTGCTCGACGGACACCACCGCTTCCGTGGCAAGCTCGTTGGCCGTAAAGCCCGCGCCCTGGAGCTGGAAGGCGAGCGCCATGGTAAAGCAGCCCGCATGGGCCGCGGCGATCAGCTCCTCGGGATTCGTGCCCTTCTCGTTCTCGAAGCGGGTCTTGAACGAATAGGGCGTCGACGACAGAACGCCGGAATCGGAGGTAAGCTGGCCCATGCCCTCCTTGCCCGTGCCCTGCCAGACGGCTCTTGCCTTGCGGTTCATGCTGGTCTCTCCTTTTGTGGATAGGATGGGTGATCTAGGACATGGGGCGCGAGCCTCCAGAGGGTATTATCCCGTTCGATTTGCGAGTTTTTGATGATCGTTTCCGTACAGGCTCGCCTGCGTCCGCGGCTTCTCGGTGCGGCGATCGTCGCTGCCCTGGTCTTTGGCGTCCTACCGTCCTCATGGCTGGCGAACTCACGGCTTCTCGCGGCCTGGGACATCGGCGTCGTCTCCTATCTGGCTCTCGCCTGGACCATGGCGGCTCGTTCATCCACCGCGAAGATGCAGGAGCGCGCGGCGGAGGAGGACGAAAGCGCCGTCGTCGTGCTGGTGCTGACGCTCGCGGCCTCCATCGCGAGCCTTGCGGCCATCGCGGTGGAGTTGAGCGGCATTCAGGACGAGCAGGCCGGGCAGCAGGTCTTCCGCCTCTCGATCGCCGCCGTCACGATTCTGTGCTCCTGGTTCTTCGTGCACACGATTTATGCGATCCACTACGCCCATGAATACTACGGCGATGGGGGAGAGCGGCAGGGCCTTACCTTTCCGCAGGAGAGCCGGCCCGACTACTGGGACTTTCTGTATTTCTCCTTCAATCTCGGTGCCGCGGCGCAGACATCGGATGTGGTCATCGTGTCCCGGCGCATGCGCCGCCTGGCGCTTGCCCACACGATTCTGTCCTTCCTGTTCAACACGACGATTCTGGCTCTTGCGGTCAATGTCGGCGCAGGCTTGTTGTAGAACACGTTCTCGAAGGCTTTCTCGCCAGGTTGCCCGATGCTCAGTTCCTTTCCTTCATCCGACCTCGTCCCCACCGTCGAAACGAACCGTCTCGTCCTGCGCGGGCACCGGCTCGACGATTTTGCCGACTCCCTTGCCCTCTGGACCGATCCGGAGAGCGTGCGGTTCATCGGCGGCAAGCCCTCCACGCAGGAGGAGGTCTGGGCCAGGATGCTGCGCTATGCCGGCCACTGGTTGCTTCTGGGCTTCGGCTACTGGGTTGTGACCGACAAGGAGACGGGCCGGTTCGTGGGCGAGGTCGGGTTCGGCAACTTCAAGCGCGATATCGAACCCTCCCTCGACGGCATGCCGGAAATCGGCTGGGTGCTCGCCGGCGACCAGCATGGGCAGGGCTATGCGACGGAGGCCGCTCGCGCTGCCATCACCTGGGGCGAGACGCATTTCGGCCCCGTGCGCACCGCCTGCATCATCGCTCCTGAGAACGGGCCGTCCATCCGCGTGGCGGAGAAATGCGGTTACCGGGAGTTCCGGCGCACCACCTACAAGGACCAGCCGACGATCATGTTCGTGAGGTGAGCCGAGAAGCCCTGCTCTTGTTGACCGTCGGTACTCACAGAGTCGAGATAACCAATAAACATTGGAGCACTGTTGCGAGTAGCACTCCGCACTATGTAAGCAAATTACATTCCACATTGCTTAGAGCGTTGATCGTGCCTCAGAGAAAGAAGCTTTCTCTTCAGTGGACCACACGGTGGGCCACAGTTCTGATCCTTGCCCCGACCGCCCTACTGTTTCATGATTGGATGACTTTGACGGGCATCGTTAGCCTGTCGGCGCTTTCTGATCTCGTTTTTCATCACCTTTTCTCAAAGGCTCCCGAATTTGCCTCGGCCAATCGGGCGGCGGTCTCAGGCGAAGATGCATTTCATAAGCCAAGTAGCTCTCCTGCCCTGGAATGGGATTGGCTCGGTGGAGCGATCCTGCTGCTCGTATGGGGTGATTGCTCATTCAACCTTGAGAACCCAGGCAATGATCTCTTCCAACAACGTCTCTTCTGGTTCATCTATGTCGGCTTGCCGCCTTTGCTAGCAGCCAGCACCAGGATGACAGCGCGCTGGCTGTTCCGGTGGCGCTCCCGGAGTAAGACGATGTCGGGAGGCGACATGTTAGACGTGTTACTGTTTGACGGGTCAACTGAATGGATAGGGCCGATTCTCGGAATGCTCATCTGCCTGCTCTATCCTCCGATTGCCAGCAACCCTCAGGCACCGCGCCTTCCGGTGCCTCTGATCCTGTGCACGCTGTTTTATGCAGCCATACATGCCGTGCTGGGCTATGCATTGGTTGTCAGCCAGCCCCCTTTCGGGATAGGCGGCCTAGCGGCGTTCTTGGGGATCATGGTCATGCTGATCCTCGCAGGATCATGTTGGGTCAGCCTGCCGGAGCATAAGTCCTTGCTGCCACCTCCGAAGCGCCGCACAGCGTCAAAGAAGCGGCGAACAGCCCATTAGCTTGTTGCCCTCGCCTCATGCTCTTTGAAGAAGCCTTTCACTCCCGCTCGCCTTCGATCACCTGCCGCGCCACGTCGAACCGGAAGCCGGCGCGGGCCATGGCGGCCAAGTCCTTGTCGCGATAGGGCGCGCGCTCGCCGGGCCGGAACGGCCCGAGCTTGCGGCGGCGGGCAAAGGCGCGGGCGGCCTGCTCTTCGTCGCCCTCTTCTCCCTCCAGAGCCGCCGCGATGGTGGTGCGGTCCACCCCCTTGGCGGAGAGCTTCGCCTGGATAGCCCGGGCCGAACCGCCCCGGCGCCGCAGGGTGGCGACGCGGGCCTCCGCGTAGCGGCTGTCGTCGATGAGGCCGACCCGCAGGCTTTTCGCCACCACCTCGTCGATCAGCTCGTGAAACTCGGCCGGGTCCTCGCCGCGCAGGCGGCAGCGCTTGTCCACCTTCCGCCGCAGGACCCGGCGCAGGTTCTCGGCCGAGGAGGAATAGCGCTCAAGATAGGACATGGCGGCCCGCTGCAGATAAGCCGGGCTCACCTTGCGCGGCGGCTTCCTTTCGGGCCTGTCGCGTGGGTCGGTCATGATTCCTTCGCGTCGGATGCCCGCGTGTGCTCGCCCGGCTTCTCCACCTGTCCCTGCCGCTGCAGCTGCAACGCCACAAACCAGCACAGGGCTGCCCAGGCGGCGCCGACGGACCATCCGGCGAGCACGTCGCTCGGCCAGTGAACGCCGAGATAGACGCGGCTCACGCCCACGAGCAGGGTCATGACGATGGCCAGTCCCATGATGAAGGCGCTGACGCGTCGGCTCTTCTCCACGCGGGCGAGCAAGGCGCCCAGGGTCAGATAGGTGATGGCGGACATCATCGCATGGCCGCTCGGGAAGCTGGCCGTGTAAACCCTGGTCGCATGGGGCACGAGATCCGGCCGCGGCCGCTCGAAGCCGAGTTTCAGGCCAGTGGAAATGAGGGTGCCGCCGACGATGGCGACCAGCACCAGTAGGGCTGCGCCGCGCTTTCCCGCCATGAGCAGATAGGTGACCGTCGCCAGGGTGAGAAGCGTCAGGATCGCGTAGCCGCCAAGCCCCGTGAAGTCCCGCGCCGACTCCTCCAGCCAGGAGGGCCCGAGGGGATTGGCCGGGTTCTGGGGATCGCGCAGGGCGAGCAGGAGCTGGCGGTCGAAGGTGTGCGTCTCGCCTTCCTGCACCTCGTCGGCCAGTGCGATGAAGGCCCAGGCGAAGAAACCGCAGGCGGAAACCGACAGCAACGGGCCGATTTCGTTGAGACGCAGGCGAAGCCACAGGCGCGTGGCGGGGGCAATGAGCGTGTTCATGGTCGCATCAGATAGGGGCTTGAGCGTGTCTGGCGAGAGCCAAGCACTCATGGCGATCCGCTAGGTCATCCCTGGCGACCCCAGGGCGGGAAGGGGATCCACTCCCATGCGTGGTGCTATGGATTCCCTTCCCCTCCGCTAACGCTCCGGCCGGGAATGACACGGAGGGTGAGCAACGGCGGCAGAACCACGAGGTCGGCACCACCCTGTCATCCCCGCGAACGAAGTGAGGGAAGGGGATCCACCCACATGCGCAGTGCTATGCGTTTCCTTCCCGACCTGCGCTCCGCCCAGGAATGACTCTGCGGCCGTGCTGATCTCAAAGCCCCAGCCTCTTCCGCCACTCGTTCGGCGCAGTGACGCTGCCGAGATTGAGCCACCCGGCCATCAGGCGAAGCTCGTCGCCGAGGGCCGGTGCGATCTCCTCCGGCGGAACGGAGGCCTCCGGGTGGATCGAGTGCACGATGAGATTGCCCGCCGCACGGTCCGCCTTGAGGTCGACGCGGGCGACGATTTTTTCGCCGAGCACGAAGGGCAGGCAGTAATAGCCGAATTCCCGTTTCTCGGCCGGGGTGTAGATCTCGATGCGGTAGCGGAAATCGAACAGGCGCTCCGTGCGTGTGCGCTCCCAGACGATGGGGTCGAAGGGCGACACCAGCGCCCGCGCCTCGACGCGCCGCGGGATCTTGGCCTCCGGATCGAGATAGACCGGACCCCAGCCCTCGACCGTGACAGGGATGAGATCGCCCGCCTCCACCAGTTCGGGAATGCGGGCCTTCGTATCCTTCGGCTCCAGGCGGAAATAGTCGCGCAGGCAACGCTCGGACGCGATGCCGAGCGCCCGAATGGAGAGCCGCAGGAGTTCGCGCTGCGCCTCGTCTGCGGAAGGCGTCGGCGCGTTCAGGATGTCGGAGGGCAGAGCCCGCTCCGGCAGGTCGTAGATGCGCTCGAAGCCGCGCCGTGTGGCGGTGGTGACCTCGCCTGCCCAGAACAGCCATTCCAGCGCGCGCTTGCCGTCGCTCCAGCCCCACCAGGAGCCCTTTCCCTTGCCGCCGATCGAGAGTTCGCCTGCACCGATCGGCCCGCGTGTCTCGATCTCGCAGCGCACCTCCTCGATGAAGGCGCGCTTCTCCTGCCCGAAGCGGGCGAGCCCGCCGTAGATGCCCTCGCCCTGCCGCGCGCGCTCCATGCGCCAGCGGAAGAGGGGATGCAGGTCGAGCCGGATCAGGGAGGCCTCGTGGCCCCAGTATTCAAAGGTCTCGCGCCTCCTCGGGTGGTAGGCGGTCTTTTCGAGAAGCCCACGGTCATAGGCGCCGATCCGCGAGAAAAGCGGCATGTAGTGGGCCCGCACCAGCACGTTGACCGAATCGATCTGGAGCAGGTGCGAGCGCCCCAGCACGCGGCTCAGGTGGCGCTTGGTCGCGGCTTCGGGGCGGCGTTCGAGGAAGCCCTGGGCGGCGAGGGCAACGCGACGCGCTTGGGCGAGGGAGAGATGGGTGCGAGGTGCCATGGGCGAACATTACAGGAACGATCCTGCCGGATGCCAGACCCTAGCCCTGTATGGAATGGTGCAATGCTGCGGAACCTGTGGATGGCTCCCGGGTTTAAGCTCGCTCGTCAGCCGGAACGCATACCCGCCCTGCGGCCCGGGCGAGGACAAAGCTGCTCCTCGTCCCCTAGATGGGCTTGCCGGAACACGACGGACACGATGGATCAATCAACCAACGAGACGCTTCGGGGCAGCCCGACACCCGCCTTGAGCCATGCCGAGATCCGCACGATCATCGTCGGCGTTCTCCTGGCCATGTTCCTGGCGGCCTTGGACCAGACCATCATCGCGACGGCGCTGCCGACGATCGGCCGTGAGCTGGGCGATCTGGAGCACCTGCCCTGGATCGTGACGGTTTATCTCCTGACCTCCACGGCCGTGACGCCGCTCTACGGCAAGCTCAGCGATTCCTATGGCCGCCGCGTCATCATGCTGATCGGCATCGTGGTCTTCATCGCCGGATCCATCGCCTGCGCGCTCGCGCCCACGATGTTTTTCCTCATCCTGGCCCGGGGCATCCAGGGCATCGGCGGCGGGGGGCTGATCGCGCTGGCGCAGACCATCATCGCCGACATCGTGCCGCCGCGGGAGCGCGGGCGCTATCAGGTCTACTTCGCCAGCGTGTTCATGACCTCGAGCCTCCTCGGGCCGGTGCTGGGCGGCTATTTTGCCGAGCACCTGCACTGGTCGGCGATCTTCTGGATCAACCTGCCGCTCGGGCTCGTGGCCTTCGCCATCGCGTTCCGCAGCCTGAAAAAGCTCCCGCGCTTCGAGCGACCGCACAGGCTCGACCTCCTGGGAGCCGTTCTTCTGGTAACGGCGACCGTGGCGCTGCTCTTGAGCCTGAGCTGGGGCGGGATCCGCTTTCCCTGGGGCTCGCTGCCGATCTTGGGCCTTTTTGCCGTCTCTCTGGTGCTCTGGGGGCTGTTTGCGGCGCGCATGCGTCTGGCGCCCGAGCCGCTGATCCCACCGGGCGTGCTGCACAATCCCGTGGTGCGCATGGGGGTGCTCGCCGCCTGCTTCGGCATGGGCACCTATATCGGGCTTACCATCTACCTGCCGGTCTATTTCGAGGCGGTGCGCGGCCTCTCGGCGAGCCTGTCGGGCCTGGCGCTCATTCCGCTCATGGCCGGAACGGTGGTGGGCGCAACCCTGTCCGGCCGCACCATGGCGAAGGTGAAGCACTACAAGCGGCTTCCCATCGCGGGCCTTCTGGTGGCCATGGCGGCCACCGGGGTGCTCGTGGTCTACGGCCAAGCCCTGTCCATCACCGCCGTCGAGGTCGTCCTGGCCGTCATCAGCGTCGGCCTGGGCACGCTCCTGCCCGTGACCATGGTCACCACCCAGAACGCGGTGGCCTCCCACGAGATGGGAACCGCGACGGGCACGGCCAACTTCTTCCGCTCGCTCGGCGGCGCCTTCATCGTGGCAATCTTCGGTGCCATCGTGCTCAGCGGATCGGGCCTGAGCGGGGCTGCGAGCTTCGAAGCTCTGGGCGCTGCGGCGTCCGCGAGCGGCATCAATCTCGGGGATGTCTTCAGCTACGTATTCCTGGCGGCCCTCGTCGGCTTCGGGCTGGCGCTCGCCTTCCTGCTGGCCCTGGAGGAGCGGCCCCTGCGCGGCAGCGCCGTGAAGGCTGCCGAAGCGGCCGCGGCCGACTGATCAGCCCCGGTTCCGGAAGCGCAGGAAAAGCAGCACGAGGGCGAAGATGATGATCAGCCCCGAGATCATCATGCCGAAGACCCCGAAGGCCCCTTCCGCCCGCTCCGTGCCGGGCGGAACCGCCTGCGTTCCGGCCGCGCCCTCGCCCGGGCTCATCGGCTGACCCGTGCCCTGCACCCGGAGGACAGGGGACTCGTCGGCGATTCGGGTGGCAGGGGCAGGGATCGGCATCTTTCATCCTGGGAGCGTCTGTCGGGGATTAATGATCCTCTCCGGCCCAGGTTTCCTTGGGTCTGCGGCGTCATGCCTGGGGATAGCCCCTCTCGCCTGTGGAGAGCTTCGCATCCGTCGGCACTTTCCTAGGCTTTGCCGTGTTAGGACCAAGCTGGATTTCGCGCATCGTGCGGCCCTTCGGGTCCGCTCCGAACGATGCGCTTGGAAGAATGAGCATCGGATAACCCCAAAAGTGCCTTCCACTTTCGGGTCCGATGCTTTCGATCGTGCGAGGGAGGCTGATGAAGGCTGGCATCGACATGGGACAGGTGTCCTCGGGAGGGTTGTCCCCCGCCCCTGGAGGACAATCGGCTCTGCTCGATCTGGAAGAGCTTCTGGCGACGCGTCTGCTCGTCCAGGGCAATTCCGGCTCCGGCAAGTCGCATCTCCTGCGCCGCCTTCTCGAGCAGAGCGCCAACCTCGTCCAGCAGGCCATCATCGACCCAGAGGGCGATTTCGTCACGCTCGCCGACCGGTTCGGCCATGTGGTGGTGGATGCCTCCCGCAGCGAGGGCGACCTCCAGCGCATCGCCGCTCGCGTGCGCCAGCACCGGGTCTCCGTGGTGCTGAGCCTGGAAGGCCTCGACGCAGAGGCGCAGATGCGGTGTGCTGCGGCCTTTCTCGGCGGCCTCTTCGATGCGGAGCGCGACTACTGGTACCCCATGCTGGTGGTGGTGGACGAAGCGCAGCTCTTTGCGCCGGCCGCCGCAGGCGACGTGTCGGATGAGGCGAGAAAGGTCTCGCTGGGCGCCATGACCAACCTCATGTGCCGCGGCCGCAAGCGGGGGCTGGCCGGCATCATCGCCACCCAGCGCCTCGCCAAGCTCGCCAAGAACGTGGCGGCGGAGGCCTCCAACTTTCTCATGGGCCGCACCTTCCTCGACATCGACATGGCGCGCGCCGCCGACCTGTTGGGCATGGAGCGCCGCCAGGCCGAGATGTTCCGCGACCTCGAGCGCGGGCACTTCGTGGCCTTGGGTCCCGCCCTTTCGCGCCGCCCGCTGCCCATCCGCATCGGCGAGGTCGAAACCTCCACCCGCAGCGGCTCCTTCAAGCTGATGCCGTTGCCGGAGCAGCCGAAGGAAGAAGCCCGCGACCTCATCTTCAAGGCGGGCGAGGACGAGCCCGCCCGCCCGGTCATGCCGCGCCGCGCCCCTCCACCGCCGCCGGCTCCCTCCACCAACGATCTCCTGGCCCAGCTCGCCCGCACGCGCCCTGCCGCAGCACCCGAGCCGCAGGCGGAGGAGACCGCGCAGTCGAAAGCCGAGCGCGAGGCGGCGCTTAACACGATCCTGCGCGAGATCATGGACGATCCCGAAGCCGCCTTCCGCTCGGTCGCCGTGCTCTACCAGGATTTCCTCGTGCGCTGCCGCATCCGGCGCGTGGCCGGCGAGCCCTTGAACCTGCCCGCCTTCCGCCGCCGCCTGGCGGTGGCCCGCGCCGGCGTCGACACGGCAACCGCCGAGGGCTCCGAATGGGACCGCGCCGTGGCCTTCGCGGGCGAACTCACCGAGGACATCCAGGGCATCTACCTGCTCATCGCCCGCGCCGCCATGGAAGGCTCGCCCTGCCCGCCGGACGGCGAGATTGCGCGGGCCTGCGGAAGCCGCTCGCCGGGCCGGGCGCGCCGCCTCATCGCCTATATGGAGAGCCGCAACGTGGTCGTGACCCGCAACGATCCGCGCGGGCTTCGCATCATCGCGCTCCCCGATCTTGGGTGGGAGACGGCTCCGGGCGATCCGAACGCTTTTGAAGAGCCGCAAGGTCCGGCCGAGACGCGGGATCTGTTTGCGGTGGGGTAGTTCCCTCATCGCGGGGAGCTGAGGCGGCCCAAGCTCTCATGGACCTCAGGCACACGGAAGCCCGCTGATGCCATCCATCAATTAATTTGCAGGGCGATCGTCACCCCAACAACAAAGAGTGTTGCATCATTGCGCCTTTGCCCCATCTGAGTCGGGCCTAAGACCGTGAGATGCACCGATGTTCCGCTACTTCGAGTCCCGCCTCGATTTCATGAAAAAGCCTCCGGGGGTGTCGCCGCCGGATACGCTGTGGGGCTTCTACTGGCATTTCGTTTCCCAGGCGAAAGGCCTGTTCCTGGCGCTGTTCGGGCTCGGCTTCGTGCTGGCGGTGTTCGAGGCGCTCATTCCCTATCTCATCGGGCGCTTGGTCTCGGCCCTGTCGAATACGTCGCCTGAGGGCATTTTCCGCGAGGCGGGGCCGCTGCTCCTCTCTATGGCGGCTATCATTCTCCTGGTTCGGCCCC
Source organism: Microvirga aerilata (assembly GCF_016743775.1). Lineage (GTDB taxonomy): Bacteria > Pseudomonadota > Alphaproteobacteria > Rhizobiales > Beijerinckiaceae > Microvirga > Microvirga aerilata. Next base: position 102,758 of record NZ_JAEQMY010000010.1, read on the forward strand.
TCGGCACGATCCTGTTCCGACTCCTGGTCAACCATTCGCTCGCCGTTTCCTTCACCAGCATGGTGCACTGGCAGAACTACTGGCACGTGGTGCGCCAGCCCCTGGGGTTCTTTCAGGAGGACTTTGCCGGGCGCATCGCCAACCGGGTGCTGCAGACGGCGCGGCCTTTGCGCGAGAGCGTTCTGTCGGTGGCCCGCGCCGTCTGGCAGATCCTGATTTTCGGGGCGGCCTCCATCGGTCTTCTCGGCACGCAGGATATTCGACTCGCCTTGCCGATGGCCGGATGGTTCGTGCTCTACGCAGGCCTGCTGGCCATTGCCCTGCCGCGCATTCAACGCCGCTCCCGCGAGTCGAGCGAGGCACGCTCGGCGGTCACCGGCAAGGTCGTGGACAGCTTCACCAACATCATGACCGTCAAGCTGTTCGGGCGCCGGCGGGATGAGGACGATTACATCAGCGACGGTTATCGCCGGTTCAACGATGCCTTCCTGCTGCAGCAGAGGGTGAACACGGTTTATGTGGCGAGCCTCACATTTCTCAATGCGTTCTTCCTGGTCGCGACCGGCGCCATGGCGGTGTGGCTCTTCAGCGCCAATCGCGTCGATGCCGGTACCATGACCACTGCCTTGCTGCTCTCCACCCAGATCGTCTCCATGTCCGGCTGGGTGGCCTTCGAGGTCATGAGCATCTTCGAGAATGTGGGCACCGTGCAGGAGGGCATGAAGACGATCTCGCGCCCGCTCACCATGCAGGATAAGCCGACCGCCAGACCTCTGACGGTCACGAGGGGAGAGATCCGCTTCATCGATGTGAGCTTCTCCTACGGCGAGGGCGACAAGGTGATCGACCGGCTCGATCTCACCATCCGGCCCGGCGAGAAGATCGGCCTCGTGGGACGCTCCGGCGTCGGCAAGACCACGCTGGTCAACCTGCTGCTGCGTTTCTTCGAGCCTCAAGATGGCCGCATCCTGATCGACGGGCAGGACATTGCCGACGTGATGGAGGAGAGCTTGCGCGCGCAGATCTCCGTGGTCACGCAGGATACCTCGCTGCTGCACCGCTCCATCCGGGAGAACATCCTCTATGGGCGGCCCGATGCGAGCGAGGAGGCCATGCGGGAGGCGGCCCGCCAGGCCCACGCCACCGAATTCATCGAGCGCCTCGTCGACGGCCGGGGTCGGCGCGGCTTCGACGCCCATGTGGGCGAGCGCGGCGTCAAGCTCTCCGGCGGCCAGCGCCAGCGCATCGCCATCGCCCGCGTGATCCTGAAGGACGCGCCGATCCTGGTTCTGGACGAGGCCACCTCGGCGCTCGACTCGGAGGTGGAGGCCGCGATCCAGGACTCGCTGGCGACCCTCATGCAGGGCAAGACGGTGATCGCCATCGCGCACCGTCTCTCGACCTTGCAGCTCATGGACCGCCTCATCGTGATGGACGACGCGCGGATCGTGGAGGAGGGCACTCACGAGGAACTGCTCGGGAACGAAGGCCTCTATGCCGGCCTGTGGTCGCGTCAGTCCGGCGGGTTTCTTGCGCCACGCAAGGAGATCAGGGACGAGGCGGTCTGAAACGGTGGGGCACCGTTTCCTTTCCCCTTGCGGGGATGGTGCGGCTGGGTGAGGCCTGAAACCAGCATGCCGCTTCTCCCTCTTCCACACGGGAGAAGGGAGGCGCTGCAGCCGCCTCGCGCAAACGCCGTAAGGGCAGGGAGGCATAGCTTGCAACTTCGTTCCGCCTTTCGCCATCACGCGATCATGGATTATGGATTATGGTCGCGCCTTTCCGATCACCACGAGTTTTGAAACATCATGCATAACGATCGCCTGAGCCTCGATGCCATCGCCCGCCATGTCGATGCCAAAGCCAACGATTACTGCGCCTTGAGCGACCGGATCTGGGCCATGCCGGAGCTCGCCTTCGAGGAGCACCGCTCGGTCGCCGAGCAGATCGCCATCCTGGAGCGCGAGGGCTTCCGCATCACGCGTAACGTCGGCGGCATGGCAACCGCCTTCATCGCGGAAGCAGGCCAGGGCGGTCCCGTCGTCGGCATTCTCGGCGAGTTCGATGCGCTGCCCGATCTGGCTCAGCACTCCGGACGCATCGAGCATGCGCCCACGACGAAGGGCGCGCCCGGCCATGGCTGCGGCCATAACCTGCTGGGAGCCGGATCCGCATTGGCCGCGGTCGCGCTCAAAGACGCGCTGGAAGCCGAAGGGATCGCCGGCACCGTGCGCTACTACGGCTGCCCGGCCGAGGAGAGCGGTTCGGGCAAGACCTTCATGGCCCGCGCCGGCCTGTTTCACGATCTCGATGCCGCCTTCTGCTGGCATCCGAACGTGATCAACGAGGTGTCGACCACATCGTCGCTTGCCTGCATCCAGGCCTACTTTCGCTTCACGGGCCGCTCTGCCCACGCGGCGGCCTCGCCCCATGTGGGCCGCTCCGCGCTCGATGCGGTGGAGCTCATGAACGTGGGCGTGAATTACATGCGCGAGCACATGCCCTCCGATGCCCGGGTGCACTACGCCATTACCAACACCGGCGGCGATGCGCCGAACGTTGTGCAGGCCTATGCGGAATCCCTCTACCTGGTGCGCTCGCCGCATCTGCCCGACGCGGAGCGACTATTCGAGCGGGTGCGAAAGATCGCAGAGGGCGCTGCCCTCATGACGGAAACCGCCGTTTCGGTGCAGATCACGGATGCCACCTCCAATGTCGTGCCCAACACGGCGCTGCAGGAGGCCATGTACGAGAACATGCGCCGCCTCGGGCCGCCGGCCTTCGACGAGGCCGATATGGCCTTTGCCCGTGATCTTCAGAAAACCGCTCTGACGGAGGAGGAGATTCTCGCGAGCGTGAAGCCGCATGATCTTTCCCTCAAAGCCAAGGTGCTGCACGACGGGGTGCTCTCCATGCCGACGCGGGAAGAGGTGATGATGGGCACCACCGATGTGGGCGATGTGAGCTGGATCGTCCCGACCGTCCAGTGCCACACGGCCTGCTTTGCCATTGGCACCCCGTTCCACACCTGGCAAATGGTGACGCAGGGCAATCTGCCTGCAGCCCACAAGGGTATGGTGCTGGCCGCCAAGGCCATGGCTGCTACCGCAGCGGATGCCTTACGCAATCCGGACCTCGTCGCCCGCGCCAAGGCGGAGCTGAAGGAGCGCACCGGCGGCCGGGATTATGTCTGCCCGATCCCGGAGAGCGTAACGCCGGACGATCTGCGGGCGAAAGCGGCCTGATCGCAGAAACTTTTACTTTTGCAAGCGTCCCAGCTTACGGCTGGGACGCTTTTTGCATTTTGGCAATGTCGCCTTGGCGTCCCGCAGGCTCGCAACCGCATCCCCGCAGGTCTATCTTCACCGCAGCATTGATGGAGACAGCACCATGAAGCTGACCGGAATTCACCATTTGACCGCCGTGACCGCGGACGCACCCAGGAACCATGCCTTCTACACGCAGGCTCTGGGGATGCGTCTCGTGAAGAAGACCGTCAACCAGGACGATGTGAGCGCCTATCACCTGTTCTATGCCGACGGTCTCGCTTCGCCTGGAACGGACCTCACCTTCTTCGACTGGCCGGTCGGGCGTGAGCGGCGCGGCACCCACAGCATCTCGCAGACGGCCTTGCGCGTGAACGGCGAGAAGGCCCTGCAATGGTGGAAGGAGCGCTTCGATGCCTCGGACATCACGAGCCAGAACATCGTTGAGCGGGATGGGCGGCTCACCCTCGACTTCGAGGATTTCGAAGGCCAGCGTTTCAGTCTCGTGGACGATGGCGGGCAAGGTGAGGCTCACCCATGGGATCGCAGCCCCGTACCGGCCGAGCACCAGATCAGGGGCTTGGGACCCATCCGGATCAGCGTGCCGAAGCTCGAGCGCACGGCTCGTGTCCTGACCGAGGCCATGGATATGCGCGCCGCGCGGGAGTACCGCGTGGGCGACACGCCGGTTCATGTGTTCGAGATGGGCGAAGGCGGTCCTGCCGCCGAACTGCATGTGGCCGTCGAGCCAGGTCTGTCTCCCGCGGCTCCCGGGGCGGGCGGCGTGCATCACGTGGCCTTCCGCACCCCCAACGAGCAGACCTACCAGGAATGCTGGGAGCGCCTCCAGTCCCTGCGGGCGCCCTCGAGCGGCCCCGTAGACCGCTACTACTTCCAGAGCCTCTACTTCCGCGAGCCTGGCGGCATCCTGTTCGAGATCGCCACGGACGGTCCGGGCTTCGCCACCGACGAGCCGATGGACAAGCTCGGCGAACGCTTGGCCCTCCCGCCCTTCCTGGAGCCGCGCCGGGCGGAGATCGAGGCAGGCCTCAAGCCTCTTTAAGGCTCCTACGGCCGAAGCGGCCCCTCTGTTTTGCATCAGGAAACAACCTCAGCCGCCTCTCAGATTTCTGCGAGGCGGCTGTCTCGGCAGGAAGCCTGTTCTGCCAGTCCTGCCGGAGGCCTCCAGCATCTGTGTGATGCGAGCCCTGACACGCGCTTTCCTGTACTGGAGGGCAGCTACATCTTGGTAAAATGCACTAATATTACTACATTGATAAGTCTGTAACTTTTACTTTAGAGTCTTGAGCGTATACCAAACCATTGAATTCTTCAGATGATCTGAATAGCGGGATTTCCCGATTAGGGGGCAGCATGCTTGGCGCTAAGGTAAGAACCAGCCTGATGGGGGTGCTCATCGCATTCCTCGGAGTCATGGGCGCAACTTACGCTCATGCGCTGGATACCCCGGCTGAGAGGCCGATCCTGACGATTTCCGGCAAGATCGCAGTGACCAACAATAACAGCACCGCGCAGTTCGACCGACCGATGCTCGAAGCGCTCGGCATGACAACGATCGAAACGACCACCCCCTGGCACGACGGCAAGGTCAAGTTCGAGGGCATCCCCCTCGACAAGCTGATGAAGCAGGTTGGTGCGACCGGGCAGCGCGTTGCCGTGGTGGCGCTCAACGATTACACCACGGAGATCCCGATGGAGGACTTCGAGCGGCATAACGTGATCCTCGCCATCAAGCTGAACGGCGAGTACATGTCGGTTCGCGACAAGGGCCCTCTGTTCATCATCTATCCTTACGACAGTAATCCCGCCCTGAAGACGCAGACCTATTACGGTCGCTCCGCATGGCAGGTCGCCAGGATCGATGTGAGATAACAGGGTAGGCAGGTCCGGAGGCCGCCCATTTGTCGCTAAGCACCTTCAAAGCAGTCATCGCCATCATTATCGGCGGATTTCTGGTCTCCGGCATCTATATCTCGGTGCTGGTGGTCAAGCGCCAGGGCGCATTGCAACAGATCGCTGCCTATAATCCGTCCTGGGAGGCGAGCCAGGCGGCCTCCGAGTTCATCCGGTTCGAGCACCGGTTGTCCGAATTCGAGAGGCCAAGCAGCGGCGTCGACAAGGATGAGGTTGCACTGCGCTACGACATCCTGGTCGGCCGGTTGAAGATGCTGAACGAGGGCGACTTTCATGCCCTCCTCTGGCGCCATCCCGAGCATCAGCTCACCCTGCGCCAGCTCGACCAGGCCCTTGTTACAGTGGAGCCGCTGATCGACGGCCTGGACAGTTCGGGTACCGTCCAGAAAGTGCTCGACATCCTTCGTCCCTTCGAGGGCAGCCTCTCGCAGATCGCCTCGGCTGTGCTCAATTACGGATCCGAAGTCGTCCAGAAGGATCAGCAGGAGCTCATCCGGCTGCATTGGGCCTTCTCGGGCATTGCGGCGATCCTGATCCTGATCGGGCTCGCCCTGATCGGCCTGCTCGACAGGCACAATCGCCTGCTGGGCCGCGCCCATCAGGAACTTCACGTTCTGGCCCATCAGGATGCGCTGACAGGCCTGCCCAATCGCGTGGTGCTGCGCAACGAGCTGGGGCAGGCTCTTGCCCGCATCAAACCGCAGGGCCGCACGGTTGCCGTATCCTATCTCGATCTCGATCACTTCAAGGACGTCAACGACTCCTTCGGGCATGAGACGGGCGACGACTTGCTCAAGGCTGTCGCGGATCGTCTGAAGGCCTGCATTCCCGTCCACGGCGAAGGCCATGCCAAGAACCTGATCGCCCGCTTCGGCGGCGACGAGTTCGCCATTCTTCAGACGGGCATTCGCAAGCCCGAGGAATGCGCCGTGCTGGCATCGCGCATCGTCGATGCCCTGCGCGAGCCGTTCAGCGTCAACGGGCAGGAGATCTTCATCGGCACGAGCATCGGCATCGCTTTGGCCCAGGGGGGCGTGACCCCCAGCCAGATCCTGAAGCATGCCGACATGGCTCTCTACTATGCCAAGGCCGACGGGCGGGGCACGTTCCGCTTCTTCGAGCCTGATATGGACGCTCAGCTGCAATCTCGCCGAGCCCTGGAGGTCAATCTGCGCAAGGCGATAACCAACGGAGAGTTCGAGCTCTTCTATCAGCCGCAGATCAATCTCAAGGACAACGAGATCGGCGGCTTCGAGGCTCTCCTGCGGTGGCACCATCCCGAGCGCGGCCTCGTTCCCCCGTCGGAGTTCATCCCCGTCGTGGAAGATACCGGCCTGATCATTCCGCTGGGCGACTGGATCATCGAGCAGGCCTGCAAGGAGGCGGCTGGGTGGCCGAGAAACATCAACGTGGCCGTGAACCTCTCGCCCGTGCAGTTCCGGAACAGATCGCTCGTACAGAGCGTCAGCCGGGCTCTGGCGCTGTCGGGCCTCGCCCCGAACCGCCTGGAGCTGGAAATCACCGAGTCGGTTCTGCTTCAGGATACCGACGCGACGGTGTCCACCCTCCATCAGCTGCGCCGGCTCGGCGTTCGCATCGCCATGGACGATTTTGGGACCGGTTATTCGTCCCTGAGCTACCTGCGCAGCTTTCCATTCGATAAGCTCAAGATCGACCAGTCCTTCGTGCGGGAGATGTCGCAGCGGGCCGACTGCCTGGCCATCGTGCAATCCGTCGCCAACCTTGGCGCCAGCCTCGGGATGCCGACCGTCGCGGAGGGCGTCGAGACGGAGGAGCAGCTGCTTCAGATCCAGGCTGCCGGATGCACCGATGCCCAAGGCTACTATTTCGGGCGCCCCAAGCCGGCCCAGGACATGGTTCACACCCTGGCTGCTCTCAGGCACACCACGAAGGTCGCCTGACGGGCCAATCCTATGACCGGATGGCCTGATCCTGCATCCTCCGCTGCCGGACCAGAGCGATCCTTCCACGAGACAGCGCCATCATGACAAACCCCTTCGAGAGCCCTCTGCAGGGAAAACCGCTGTCGGAGCAGGTTACCAATCCTAACATCAGCGTCGGGCGCTACAGCTATTATTCAGGCTACTACCACGGGCATTCCTTCGATGACTGCGCCCGCTATCTCCTGCCCGAGGATGCGGAAGTCGACAAGCTGATCATCGGAAGCTTCTGCTCCATCGCGACCGGAGCAACCTTCGTGATGCATGGCAACCAGGGTCACCGGTCCGATTGGGCATCCACGTTCCCGTTCTTCTACATGAACAAGGACGGGGCCTTCGGAGATCCGCCAGATCCGTTCCGGCCCGCGGGCGACACGGTGGTCGGCAACGATGTCTGGATCGGCACGGAGGCCATGATCATGCCGGGCGTCAAAATCGGTCATGGCGCGGTGGTTGGCAGCCGCGCCCTGGTGACCCGTGACGTCGATCCCTACACGATCGTCGGCGGTCATCCGGCAAAGCCGATCCGCAAGCGCTTTTCCGACGAGTACATCGCCATGCTTCTCGAGATGGCCTGGTGGGACTGGCCGCTCGAGCGGATCAGGCAGGCCATGCCGCTCCTGTGCTCATCCGACATCGTGGGGCTCCATCGCTTCTGGCATTCCCAGCAAGAGCTATGAGGCCTGACGTAGATGCATGCTTGCACTCCGCCTTCGATATACATCCGATCAGGCTGTAAAATCGAGCGTCCGTGGAGAAGAGCAAGCCAAGTGTCGCAGGAGTCGAGCCGATGAGAGAAAATACCTGTTCTCTCTTTGCCGGGTGCCTTCACCTGTGTTAGGCAAAAACAGGCGGCAGGAATGTCCATTCCGTTGCGGCGGCATGGATTGCAGCACGTCTCCTTATTGGCAGTTTTGAAAACAGGCGCTGGAGCAAGGTGAATGAAGACGTATTGCGAGTTTACGTTTGATGCGGCTCACTCGGTTGCTCCCTATTCCGGGCTGCACGGACATACCTTCATCGTCAAGCTCACCTTCGGCGGAGCCGTCGACGAGGTCTACGGCTGGCCGGTCAACCTTTACGATGTCGAGAACTACATCAAGGAGATCAAGGGCGAGCACGGATCGGGCCTCGATCACGGGAACCTGGATCTCAACCCCGACATTGGCGTCGCTTCGCTTGAGAACGTCACCACCTACATCTGGCGGCTGGTGAAGGAGCGCTTCCCCAATCTCGAGGAAGTGGAGCTCAAGCGCGGCATGGCAGGATCGACGGAAGGCTGCATCTATCGCGGCGAGAGCCCTGCGGGCAGCAGCCTGGCGGCCTGAGGGAATACGACCTTCCACATGCAAAAAAGCCGCCCTGCAAGGCGGCTTTTCCGTTTCGAGGATCGTTCGTTCCTCAGGGAGTGTAACCGAAGGAGTAGGAGACCGTCAGCCCAACCCCGACCTGGTGCTCCGAGCCGAAACGCTCGACAATCGGGCTGTCTGCCGCGTCGCCCACGAGGTGCTTGTACGAGACGAAAGCTATCGTCGACCACTGATCCGTCCAATCGTAGCCCACAGCCGCTGTCGCGCCGACAGAGGTGATGCCGCCGGAGGGCCGGTAGGCGGTGACCTCCCCGTTCAGCGCCGCCTCGACGGGAGTCACGCCGAAATAGGTGCGCGTGAACTCGCTGTCGCCGAGCGCCAGCCGCGGGCCGGCGGAGAGTGTGAGGGCGCCGAATTTCTGGACGATGTCGAGACCGAAATCGGCCACGAATCCCTCATGCCCATTGAAACCGCGCCGGATCTCGGCCCGCGCCCGCAGGAATTCGACGGGCCAGTATTCCACGAACACGCCGGGCTCCACGGCCCAATCGATCTTCTCAAGTCCAGCGAGCCGCCGGTCGTCCTCCAGGTAACGTCCGCCCTGGAACCGGCCGACGATGCCGAACCGAAAAGCCGATTCCTCCAGGAACGAGAAGCTCAGGCCGTCGTCGGGCGCGCTGAAACGCTCCGGCGTTCCGGCGCGGCGGAAGCTCAAGGACGGATAGCCGATGAAGCTGAAGTCGTCTGCGCCCGGATAGGACGGCCCTGCCCGCAGGTTGCCCTTGACGGTGATGATCCAGTCCGACGACGTTTGAACCTGAGGCTGCGCCTGCAGCGGAGCGGGCGAGAAAAGCAGGTCCGCGGCCTGAGCCATGGTCGGGCCAGCCACAAGGGAGCCGAGGAGGACGAACGATCGGGCTGCGCGCATGAGTTCTTCCGGTTCAAGGTTTCACCCTGCCGTGGTGGCCTCAAAACGCCGTAACGTCAAGCCGGGGATTGCCTCTATGGTTTCGCCATCGTGAGCGCCGGAGATCAAGTGACCCCAAGGAGGCACGCGAACTTTCGCCGAGCCGGGCCGTTGATCCGGCGACAGCATGGTGCAAGGGAGGGCTTCTTGGTCCAGCAGATCGCCAGCAGCCGACCGCAGCCGGACGAGTTCTATCCGAAGCCTCCTCCGACGGAGCCCCTGCCTGTGACCCCCAAGCCGCCCGAGGCGCCCCAGCCGACGGTTCCGTCCAGCATCCCGTCATCCCTGCCCGAGCAGCCCCTGGAGCCGGAGAGGCCTGTCATTCACCCCATGCCGCAGCCGGAAGTTCCCTGAGGCTTGGCCTCGGAGAAGGTCCGGTCCAGGCACAGGAAGCCCTGCGTGATCCGGCAGATTTCAGCCTCGGCAACGGGCGACAGGACTGCGAGCTTGGGGCCATCGCCACACCCGGTCAGGAGGCCGAGACCCAGGTCTTTTCCGTCCCGGCCAGCCAGCCCGACCAGAAGACCCGGAGAAAGCGCAGCATCCGGCTCCGGGCGCGCGAGCATTTCCCCGTCGATGGTCAGAACCGAACCTTGCGCGAAATAAGCCCGAAACGCCTCCCGCCGGGCCCCCCGCCTCTCGCCGTAGGTTTTGCGCCTTGCTTCCGGCGACAGGGGAAGACGCAAAGCCAGGTAATGAGGATGATCGACGAGAACCGAACGGACGGCAGGATCGTCCCCAAGGGCGATCAGCAGGTCCGGCCGAACCGCATCGATCTTGGCAGCCTTCAAGCTCCGGCCGGGTCCACCCAGAAGCCCGCTCGTGTTGACGACGAGGAGATCCGCATCCGCCTCATGAGCGAGCCTGTGCGTTCCTTCGACCAAACGCCTCCAGCCGAGAACCGGATCGGTGGTGCCGACGAAGGCGAGTCTCATGCCATGGCGATCTTGCAGGGTGACGCTGGCCGGCGGCCCGATTGTCTTCTGGCCCACATCCGTATCGAGCAGAGCGGCGCTGCGACCAAGTTGCGGGGCCGCATCGGCCAGGAAGCGGCAGAACGTGCTTTTGCCGGCATCCCGGGCTCCGATCACGAGAACCCGTGCGGGTGCATGGCGGCAGATGTGCTCTGCCGCTTCAGCCCATTCGGGCGGTGCATGCGGCAGTGGATCAGCCAAGGAAGCGGGTGACGGCGCGCTCGACCATGCCGGGCGGGACCAGATGGCCGCCGTCGAACTCGTGGTACTCCACGTCATAGCCCGCCCGCCGGAGTGCAGGAACGATGCGCCGGCTGCAGGGATCGATGGGCAGCACCTCGTCATGAACACCATGGGACACGAACACCCGCGGAGTATCGGCGGTTTGCGTCGGCGCCATGAAGCCTGGCGAGAAGGCGAGGATGTGATCGAACAGCTCGCCGTTGATGACGCCGAGCGACAACGCATAGGAAGCACCGTCCGAAAAGCCCGAGAGCGCAACCCGCGCGGGATCGACCGGGTGCAGCCCGAACACCTTGGCAAGCGCCCGGTCGATGAAAGCAACGTCGGGACCGTAGCCGCCCCTGATCACATCCCATGTGGGGCCGCGCGACTCCGGCGCGAGAACGATGATCCCATGCGCTTGCGCCTGCTGTGCCACGAGATCGATGATGTGCGTTGCAACCCCTCCTGCCCCATGGAGCGCCACGAGAAGTGGCGCGGGCCTCAAAGGATCGAGCCCATCCGGCACCAGCAATGCGCCGTCGCGCCGCCCATTCTCGAGACCCAGCGGATGACGGCCCGGCGCTGCGCTGGACGGCGCAGCGATGCGCTCCGGGCGCGCGCGGAGCAGTCCTGCCGAATAGTCCGCGTTGAGATTGGCCATGGTAGGTCCCGTTCACGTTGCGCGCCAACGCCGGAGCGAGGCTCACTGTTCCTTCGGCATGGGAGCGGGACGGAATGGCGCAGGAACATCGATCTGCCTCCATCGTTAGAGGCGTCTCACACATTATGGTGCGCTCGATGTCTCTCATGGACTATACCGGCTACGCGGCTGCCATCTGCACGACCTCGGCATATGTGCCGCAGGTGATGCGGGTCTGGCGCACGCGCTCCACCAAGGATATTTCGCTCAAGATGTTTCTGGTGCTCGTCACCGGCCTCGCCCTGTGGCTCGCTTACGGCTTCTGGAAGGGAGAGATCCCCCTGATCGCCGCAAACGGCATCACGCTGATGCTCGCGGGCACGATCCTGTTCTTCAAGCTCAAGCATGGATGAACGCAAGAGCATCGGTCGGATCCGATGCTCTTGCGTGATGTGCCAGGAGACCGCACGGGACCTGTTCTCCCGAGGCTCTGAACCAACCTTCCGGGAGATTCTTCTAAGATGATCAAAGCAGTGATTTTAGATGTCGATGGCACGCTTATCGATACGGTCGATCTGCATGCCGATGCCTGGGTTCAGGCGCTGAAGCATTTCGGCTACGAGATCGCCTTCCAAGACATGCGGTCTCAGATCGGCAAGGGCGGCGATCAGATCCTGCACGGGCTTTTGCCGCCGGATGTGATCGAGCAGCGGGCCGACGAAATCAAAGATTTTCGCGCCGATCTGTTCAAGCGCGATTACCTGCACAAGGCCCGTGCGTTTCCGGGCGTGCGAGAACTCTTCGAGCGCATCCGTGCCTCAGGGCAACGGGCGGTGCTCGCCTCGTCGGGAACGGCTGAGGAGGTGGAGCAGTACAAGGAGATCGCCGGCATCGCCGACCTCATCGACTCGGCCACTTCCTCGGATGATGCAGAGCGCTCGAAACCATTCCCCGACATCTTCCAGGCCGCACTTGCCAAGCTCGCGCCTCTGGGTCCCGACGAGGCCGTGGTGATCGGCGACACTCCCTATGACGCCGAGGCTGCCCGCAAGGCCGGGATCAAGTCCATCGGCGTGCTCACCGGAGGGTTTGCCGAACAGGCCCTCAAGGATGCGGGATGCATCGCAGTCTATGGCGGGCCGGAGGACCTCCTGAAAAACTACGATAGGTCGCCGATTGCTTCCTGAGCTCTGCCGGTCACAGAGAGCGAGGGATGAACACTTCATCCTGCACATGACCCCGGATCAGCTTCCACCATCCGGGATCACAGGACGTCATCCTCAGACTAGGCGAAGCGAGGAGGGACTCGGCGCCATGGATTCCCTTCCCCTCCTCTTTCGCTCCGGCCGGGAATGACAGTGGGGTGTGCCGTTCTCATCTCCGGCGAGCCGGAGGCGAGGGAAGGGGATCCACACATGCTCAGCACTGCTGTGTCCCCTCGTCTGCAACAACGCTGTCCCTCAAGCGCCCTGCACGCGAAGATTGTTCTGTACGTGGGCGACGCCAGAGGCCATCTCGGCAAGGTCCTCGGCACGGCGCTTGAGGCCGCGGCTGGAGACGGTGCCGTTGAGGGTGACCTCGCCCTCCTTTACGGCGACCTCGACATTCGAGGCGTCGATGAACGGATCCTCCGTCAGGCGCTCGCAAATATCTTCATGGATGCGCTCATCGGAGCGCTTGTAGCCTTTGGGGCCGCGGCCGCGGTGGGCGCCGCCCGACGGGCGTCCGTCGTCGCGCACATCCGCGTCGTTGGGATCCCGCGTGCCAAGGGCGCCGAAGCCCGAGCGGTGACGGCTGTAGCCCGGATCGAAGCCTTCGTCGTCGACGGGACCGCCCCGTCCGTCGTCGACGACGCCTCCGGTAAACTCGTTGGCCTCGCTGCCATAGCCGCCCGGATACTCCCGGCCGTCGCCCCGAGTGCCCACGGCGCCCTGAGGCACGTCACCGTAGCCGTTGTCATCGTTGAAGGGGTTTGTGTTCCTGCGGCGGGTGTCTACCATGGCGCTGCTCCTGTTCTCGCAGGAGCAACCAACCCACTTCCCAAGTGGTTCCAAACGAAGATCCAGGCATGAAAACAGCACAGCGCATCAGGCTTTTCAACGAGGTCTTCGCCCGTGACGGAGGATGCTGCGTCTATTGCGGCATCCCTGCGCGCCGTCCCGGACGGGGGGTGAAACGCTCACCCGATCTCGCCACTCTCGACCATGTGCATCCGAAGTCCTTCGGAGGTCCGCTGTCCCGCGACAACATCGTGCTGGCCTGTTCGGCCTGCAACAACGAGCGCGGGGTCATGGAGGCCAGCGCGTTTCGAGTCCTGAAGGCTGCCGGAAAACCCGCGTGATCGCCTGAGGTTGGAACAGGCCATCCGCCCCGACGTTCGAACACAGAGAAGCGTTACCGGTCAAAGGGAGACGGCAATGAACATCGAGGATCAAGTGCGCGAGGCCATCGTGGCGGAGCTGAAGCGCCAGTCGGAGGGCGGCGAGCAGGGCTTGAGGGTCAACACGGGCGACGCCGAGACGATCACCATCGAGGGCCGCGTCAATCTCGACGAGCTGACCATGGCGGTGGTGGGCTCCCTCGCCGGCGGCCCGTAACGGCGCTAGGCGCGAGCGGCGGCAGCGCCGCGTTCCGCCGAGATCGCCTCCTGCTGCGGGCCCAGCGGCAGATATCGGAAGCGCCGGTTGCTGGCCGGCGAGCTGTCCAGCAGCTCCAGGCTTTTTGCCATGTCGCGCTGTCCGGCCGCCCAGCGGTCCTTGATCGACGAGGGCGAGTAATCGAAGGTCTTTCCGGCTCGTTCATCGCTTCCCGCATAATAGGCCATGTGCAGCAGCGTGGCCTTGGGGCCGTCCGGCTCCAGCTTCTCGCGCAAGGCATATTCCCGCTGCAGACCCTCCAGGGCTCGCCGGGTGGGGCTGGCGAAGATCAAATCGTTCGCCCGCTCGGCGGTTGCGCTCAGGGAAGCTGGGCGCAAGGCCTGAAGGCTGAACAGCTCGACGGCGATGCAGGTGAAATCCCGGTTCATGGGTTCTTCAAACGGCACGTCGAGGGGCAGATTGTTGGTGTAGCCCGGGTCGCACAGCAGGCGCCCATTGATCTCGACCGGCGGGAAGACCGGCGTAATCGCTGCGCTGGCCAGAAAATGCTCGGGCCTGAGTTCGTCCCGCGTGGTGTCGAACAGAACTTCATCGCCGGATTCGAGATCGACGCAGCCGATAGTGAGCCTGATCTCGCCCCGGTTCAGCCTGTTGAAGTCGATCAGCCGCTCCAAGGTCCGACGGAGCGGCCCGTGGTCGTAGAGCGCCACGTCGTTCGGCATCCAGGGCAGCATCGACAGCATGCCCGGAAAGCGGTGTCCGAACAGGCCGGGCCGCCCGAACAGGAGCGCGGAGAGGGTGTGAAGCTCGTTGTAGGTGTGCCGGACCTTCGAGCCGCGCCCCATGAGGCCCGGCGACTGGATCATCGCCTCATCCCAGAATTCCCGGAGCCGGGGCAGGCGGTCCTCGGGAGCATTGCCGGCGATGATCGCGCCCGTCACCGCCCCGATCGACCCGCCGACGATCCATTGCGGCTCGATTTCCTGCTTCTGCAGTTGCTCGTAAGCGCCCGCCAGATAGGAGCCGAGCGCGTTGCCGCCCCCGAGAGCCAAAACGAGAGGATGCTCCGTGGCCGAGATTTCTCGGCCGAGCTTTGACGAAAGGGTCATCTGAAGTGCCTTAAAACACAAGGCCCGGGGGCGCTCTAGGGTTTGAAATAGCGCGCTGGCGGCCTCATAGGAGAGGGCAGGGAACGCTCGCAGCCGGCGAGGGTTCCGGTGACGTGGATGCGGGAACGCCTGAAGGCGAGGGAGAGACCGTTTTGGCAAAGCAGGACATCTCGATTGAGACCCAGGATGGAACCGCCGCGGCAGGGCTGCTCCTTCCGGATCGGACAACCAGCCGGGCAGGCGTGATCCTCTACATGGATGCCTTCGGGCCGCGACCTGCCCTCGACCGGATGGCCGAGCGCCTTGTGAGCGAAGGCTATGCGGTTCTCGTTCCCGATCTCTTTTATCGCTTTGGCGATTACGGTCCGTTCGATGCCAAGACCGCCTTCTCGGACGAGCGGACGCGAGGCGAGTTGATGGGCATGATCCGCGGCACCACCCAGGACATGACCCGACGCGACACGGCAGCCTTCATCGCGGCGCTGACCGATGCCGGGGTGACGGGACGGATCGGCACGGTCGGCTACTGCATGGGCGGCGGACGGGCGATCACGGCGGCGGCTGCCTATCCCGACCGCATCGCTGCTGCCGCGAGCTTCCATGGGGGCCACCTCGCAGGGGATGCGCCGGACAGCCCGCATCTTCATGCGCACACGATCAAGGGACGCGTCTATGTGGGCAGCGCGGGCGTGGACGGCAGCTTCCCGCCCGAGCAATCCGCCCGCCTGGCGGAGGCCCTGCGGCGGGCCGAGATCGACCATGTGATCGAGAACTACGTCGGCATGGCTCATGGCTGGGCGGTGTCGGACCACAGCGTCTATGACGAGCGTGGAGCCGAGCGGCACTGGACCCGGCTGCTCACCCTGTTTGATGAAACCCTGCGCTAGACAGCATCCTGCCTCCGGCGCGGCTTCACGCTCGCGCCGGAGGCTTTGCCGGATCCGTCAGGCGGTCCGCTCCGCTTTGGGCGGCAATGGAAACAGGCCTACGAACCGCTGCGCCAGCGCACGGTCGCCTTCGACCTTCAGCGCGCCGGCTTGCTCGATCGCCTCCAGCGCCTGGCCGCCATAGATCGCGCCTGCCAGCACCGGCGGCGTTCCCGCAAAGATCAGGTCGGCGTCGCCCAAGGCACCGCGCGCGATCTCGATCCGGCCGTCGGTGATATGCGCCAAAAACGTTTCCTCAGCCAGACGGAAGCCGACACGGGCGTCGATGCCCCTGGCCCGCTCAGGGTCGAGCATCGTCCGAAGCGACAGGAAGAAGGATGCGGCGCTGAACGGCAGGGTGGGATCGTGCGCGGGCGAGCGCGCAGCCCAGCGGCCGAGCGCCTGGAAGATCGGCTCGCTCTCGTAGCCCCACTGGGTGAGCTCATAAACCTGGATGGCCGCCGGCGGCGGCAGCTTGCGCCGCACGAGAACGCCGGCTGCTTCCAGGCCTTCGAGGCGCTGGGTGAGAACATTGGCGCTGATCCCGGGCAGGCTCTCGCGCAGGTCGCTGAAGCGCTTCGGCCCCAGCATGAGCTCCCGCATGACGAGAAGCGCCCAGCGTTCCCCGACGAGATCGAGGGCGTGGGCGGCCGCACAGGCATCCTCGTATTGGCGCCGCGAGCGGGCTTCCGACTTTTCAGTTAATTTTTCTAACTTCATAGTTGCTATTAATAACTTTTTAGAGGATCAATGTCAAACCAGAAGCCGTGAGGGAGAGACCGATGTCCAAGCTGATCTTCATCAACCTGCCTGTTCGCGACCTGTCGCGTTCGATCGCGTTCTACGAGGCCCTCGGAGCCCGGAAGAACGAGCAGTTCACCGATCACACCGCCGCCTGCATGGTCTTTTCCGAGACCATCCACGTGATGCTGCTGACACACGACAAGTTCCGCCAGTTCACGCCCAAGACAATCGCCGACGCGAGAGAGACGACGGAGGTGCTGATCTGCATGTCCGCCGACAGCCGCGACGCCGTGGACGATATGACGGCCCGCGCAGGTGCTGCGGGCGGCGTCATCGATCCGGGCCCGAAGCAGGACTACGGCTTCATGTATGGCCGCAGCTTCGAGGACCTCGACGGGCACATCTGGGAAGTAATGTGGATGGATGTCGAGGCGGCGAAAGAAGCCATGGGCGAATTGGCAACCGCCTGAACGCACAGAACCAGGGAGGACAACCATGATCGAACAGAATGCCGCCAAATATGAACTCCTGATCACGCGCCTGATTGGGGCCTCGCCCGAAACTGTCTACCGCGTCTGGACCGAGCGCACCGGCGAGTGGTGGGCACCCAAGCCCTACACTACGCCCGAGGTCAACATCGACCTGCGCCCAGGCGGTCGCTGCCGCATGCTGATGCGTGCGCCCGACGGCACCAACCTGCCCGACGAGGAAGGCGTGTTCCTGGAAGTGGAGCCGAACCGCAAGATCGTCTTCACCAACGCCTTCGCGCCCGGCTGGATTCCGCAGGATCCCTTTATGGTGGTGATCGTCACCTTCGAGCCGGAAGGCTCCGGCACCCGCTACACCGCCCGCGTGCGGCACTGGAACGAGGAGACGCTGAAGAGCCACGAGGCCATGGGCTTCCATGAAGGATGGGGCATCGTGGCGGCTCAGCTGGCCGAACTCGCCGAGGGGCAAGCCGCAGCGACGGCTGCATGAGCCACCAAGCTCAACACACACTGAAGGGTTTTCCATGTCCAAGATCAAGCCGTGCCTGTGGTTCGACGGAAAGGCCGAGGAGGCAGCGGAGTTCTATGTGTCGCTGCTGCCGGATTCGCGGATCGATGCGGTCGTGCCCTACAGCGTGGAGACGCCCGGCGGGAAACCGGGCGACGTGATGCTGGTGGAGTTCACGCTCGCAGGCGAAAGCTACATGGCCTTGAACGGCGGGCCCTACTTCCAGTTCACGCCCGCCGTTTCCCTGTTCGTGAACTGCGTCGATCAGGCGGAGGTCGACCGGTTGTGGGATGCCCTGTCCGTCGGCGGCTCACCGATACAATGCGGCTGGATCACGGACCGCTATGGCGTCTCCTGGCAGATCGTGCCGGAGGCCCTCGGCATCATGACGAAAGACAAGGATCCGGCGAAGGTGCGCAGGGTCATGGAAGCCATGCAGCAGATGGTGAAGCTGGACGTCGGGGCGCTTGAGGCAGCCTATCGAGGCGTGTCGGCAGCCTAGAGCTGTTTCCCTTTCCATGGAATCAGCTCTCCTCTCGGCTGTGCCGCATTTTCAACGGTGAACCGGATCCACTTCACCTGAAAATGCTCTGGTCAACGTGCAAACCTATCCTGCTCGCTGCCGCGTCAGGCCACCGCGGTTGCGAGCTGGATCTGCAGCCCGTCGATCATCACGCGGTTTCGCCCGGCCGCCTTGGCTTTGTAGAGGGCGTCGTCCGCCCGTTCGATCACATCCTGGATATCGCGATCCTCTTGGCGGGCCATGGCGCCTCCAATGCTGATCGTGACGGAAAGCTGATGCTCCTGATAGGCGATGGGGAGGGTCTCGATCGTTCGGCGCAGGTTCTGGGCCACGGTGATGATGCCGCTTGCATCCACCTCGTGCACGAGAACCACGAACTCCTCTCCGCCGAACCTGGCAACCTTGTCGGATGCGCGCAGGGTCTTGGTCAAAGCGGCCCCGATAGCCCGGATCGCTTCATCGCCGGCCGCGTGCCCATAGGTGTCGTTGACCTTCTTGAAGAAGTCGATGTCCAGGATCAGGACGGCGAGAGGCCGCTCATAGCGCTTGTAGAGACCGAAGGCATCCTCCGCGAGGAGGCCGAAGCCGCGGCGGTTGAAAAGTCCGGACAAGGCATCCGTCTCCGCCAAGTGGCGAAGGGCCGTCACGTCCTTTACATGCTGCGACGAGGTTGCGACCACCTGCTGCTCCGCAGCCCCCGCCCGGCGAAGGAGCGAGCGCAGCGCCGCCGAGAGCTGCACGATCTCCAGGGAGCCGGAAACCCGCGGAAGCTGCGAGATGGTCGGATCGCGGCCGATCTTGTTCGCCGCTTCGATGATGGCGCGCAATGGGCGCGTCACCCGCTTGGCGATGAACAGAGTGCAGATCAATCCCACGAGGGCGATGCCGCAGCCCAATCCTAGGATCGTCCAGACGATGCCTTTGGTCGCCGCGAACGCGATGCTGTCCGGCTGGCGCGAGACGATGATCCAATTGAGCCCTGGATAATCCCTGTAGCCTTCGGCGACGGCGAAGCCCGTCAGCATGGCTTCCGGCGCGCCTTGATCCTCAAAGGCTCCGGCTTTGGATTGGCGCATCGTCCGGATCTCGTCGTCGGAGAACGGCTTGCTGCCCGTGTCGGGTCCAAGCAGCATCGTTCCGTCGCCCGACAGGATCCAGATCGATTTGCCGGTCAGGCGCGCTTGTCCGCAGAGAATGGCCCGGCGCGCCTCGTCCGCCCATGTCCAGCTCAGGTGAACGCCAATGACGCCGGCCACGCGGCCCTCCGCATCGCGAACCGGGGCGGCCACGTCGACGAAGCGAAAGGGCTCGTTGTCCGGTGAGGGGCCGAGCAGCTTGGCCAGGAGTTTCGCCTCATGCACGTCGCCGACGGCCGGTCCCTTGAGGCCATCCTGGAACCAGGGACGCGCCTCGACGGATTGACCTTCCAGCATGCCGTGCGTTGCGGCCCGGACGATCCCGTCGGGCGTGGCATAGCCGATCCAGGCATAGTCGGGGTAGGAGGCCCGCACCTGTTCGAGCACCCGGCGGATTTCTGCGGGATCGCCGGACCAGACTGTCCTCAGGGGCGGCATCGCTGCCAGGTTGCGAGCCTCCCGATAGCGCTCGAACATGCCCCGATCCAGGATGCTGGCCGTGAGCGCCGCCTCCTGTGCCGCATGATGCATGACGATCTGTCGAACCCGGCTCTGGGCAATGTAGGCCGCACCTGCCGCCAGAATGCACATGAGGGCAAGGCACAGTACGCTGACAAGCAGGGTGAGCTGCTGCCGGAGCGATTGATGTCGCATTCTCACCATGTCTGCTGGCCTGCCGGAAATCCTGTTCGAGGATGAAGCATTATCCCATCAATCTTACTTTAGGGTATCTTTGCGGGGCGATCATGAAGGCCGCCGCTTCCCTGGAGGATTGAAAAAGACACCCCGGGGTGTAACCTTGGCAAAACCCTGGAGGAGATGGATGGTGCTTTACCTGTTGGCTCTCCTCATCGGGGTCATCGCCGGCCTGCGCGCCATGACGGCTCCCGCAGCGGTCAGTTGGGCAGCCTCCCTTGGGCTGCTCAATCTCGAGGGAACCTGGCTTGCCTTTCTGGGCTATCGCTTCACGCCCTGGCTCCTCACGGCTCTGGCCATCGGAGAACTGGTCACCGATCAACTCCCCACCACGCCGAGCCGCAAGGTTCCGGTCGCGTTCGCCACGCGGATCCTCTCGGGAGCTCTGTGCGGCGCAGCCATCGGGGTTGCGGGCGGTGCCTTGCTGGGCGGGGCGATCGCCGGAGCCCTTGGGTCTGTTGTCGGTACCTTGGGAGGAGCAGCGATCCGGGCGCGCCTGGCTGCCGCCTTCGGCAAGGATCGTCCTGCCGCATTGCTGGAAGATGCGGTCGCGATCCTTGGCGCCGCGTTGATCGTGGGAGCCGTTCCATGACGCAGTCTTTAGATGCCATCGTCATCGGCGCCGGACAGGCGGGGCCTTCCCTCGCCGGGCGGCTGACCAAGGCGGGCATGAAAGTGGCCCTCGTCGAGCGCAAGCTCTTTGGCGGAACCTGCGTCAATACCGGCTGCATGCCCACCAAGACGCTGGTGGCCAGCGCCTATGCGGCCCACCTCGCCCGCCGGGGAGAGGATTTCGGCGTTGCGATCGCGGGTTCCGTCGGCATCGACATGAAGCGGGTCAAAGCCCGCGCCGACACGGTCTCGACCAATGCCCGATCCAACGTGGAGGCATGGCTGCAAGGCATGGACGGTCTGACGGTCATCAGGGGCCACGCCCGCTTCGAGGGGCCTGATCGCATTCGCGTGGGCGACGAACTCCTGCAAGCACCGCGCATCTTCATCAATGTCGGCGGCCGGGCGAGCATTCCGGCCATGCCGGGCGTCGGCACGGTCGAATACCTCACCAACACATCGATCCTCCAGCTCGATGCCATTCCGCGCCATCTGGTCGTGGTCGGCGGCAGCTATATCGGGCTCGAATTCGCGCAGATCTATCGCCGTTTCGGCGCTCAGGTCACGGTCGTGGAGAAAGGGCCGCGCCTGATCGCCCGGGAGGACGAAGACGTGTCCGAGGCTGTTCGGGATATCCTCGCCGCCGAGGGGATTACCGTTCGCACCAACGCCACCTGCATCGGGTTCAAGCCGCATCCCGACGGCGTGGCGGTCGATGTCGACTGCACCTCCGGCGAGCCGGTGGTGGCCGGCTCGCATGTGCTGCTTGCCGTCGGGCGTCGTCCCAATACAGATGATCTCGGCCTCGATCGGGCAGGCGTCACGGTGGATGAGAAAGGCGCCATCAAGGTGGACGACACGCTTGCAACGAGCGTGCCCGGCATCTGGGCCTTGGGGGACTGCAACGGTCGCGGCGCCTTCACCCACACGGCCTATAACGATTACGAGATCGTCGCCGCCAACCTTCTCGACGGGGCAGCCCGCCGGGTCAGCGACCGGATTTCAGGCTATGCGCTTTATGTCGACCCGCCGCTGGGCCGCGTCGGCATGACGGAGTCGGAGGCGCGCAAGACGGGTCGAAATCTTCTCGTTTCCAAGCGCCCGATGGCGCGGATCGGGCGCGCCATCGAGAAGGACGAGACCAAGGGCTTCATGAAGATCGTCGCCGATCAGGACACCAAGCAGATCCTCGGCGCGGCCATCCTGGGAACGGGCGGCGACGAGGCGATCCACGGCATTCTGAACATGATGAACGCCGGAGCCGAGTACCCGACCCTGCAATGGGCGGTGCCGATCCATCCAACCGTTTCAGAGTTGATCCCGACGGTTTTGGGGGACTTGAAGCCCACAGGGTGAGGCAAAGATCTTCGGGTGGAAGCGGACTTTCACACCCGAAGATCCATGTTGCTTACACGTCGAGATTCGCCACCGAGAGCGCGTTCTCCTGGATGAACTCGCGGCGGGGCTCCACCACGTCGCCCATGAGCTTGACGAACAGGTCGTCGGCGTCGGTGGTGTCCTTCACCTTCACCTGCAGCAGGGAGCGCACGTCGCGGTCGAGGGTGGTTTCCCACAGCTGCTGGGCGGTCATCTCGCCAAGGCCCTTGTAGCGCTGGAGCTGCAAGCCCTTGCGGCCGGCAGCCAGCAGGGCGTTGAACAGGGTCAGCGGCCCGTCGATCTGCATCTCGTCCGCCTTGCGGACGAGCTTCGTCGGCCGGGCATAGACGTCCTGCAGGGATTGGGCGCGCTCGTCGAGCTTCTTGGCCTCCTGGCTGGCGATGAGAGCCTGGTCGAGAACGGCCGTTTGCGTCACGCCGCGCACGGTGCGTGAGAACGCATAGCCGCCCTCCCGGACCTCCCCGGTCCAGCCGCGCTCAAGATCCTCCGAGATCGCATCGAGGCGCTGAGCGATGAAGGCCGCGGCAGCCGGCCCGCGCTCGGGATCTTCCACCACATCGGGGCGAAGCGCGCTGGCGATCGCCGCCTGCTCCACCACCTTGCGGTCATAGCGGGTGTGCAGGCTGTTCAGAACCTGGCGCACGAGGCGGGCCTCGTCGATGAGGCCCCTGAGCTGCGCGCCTTGGAACTCCAGGCCGCTCTCGAGGCGCAGGGCCGCGTTCTCGATGCCGGCGTCGATCAGGAAGTCCTCGAGCGCACGCTCGTCCTTCAGGTAGATCGCCTGCTTGCCGCGGGTTGCCTTGTAGAGCGGAGGCTGCGCGATGTAGAGGTGCCCGCGCTCGATCAACTCCGGCATCTGCCGGAAGAAGAAGGTGAGCAGGAGCGTGCGAATGTGCGAGCCGTCCACGTCCGCATCCGTCATGATGATGATGCGGTGGTAGCGCAGCTTGTCGGCGTTGAACTCCTCGCGGCCGATGCCCGTGCCGAGCGCCGTGATCAGGGTGCCGATCTCCTGGCTGCCCAGCATCTTGTCGAAGCGCGCCCGCTCCACGTTGAGGATCTTGCCGCGCAGGGGAAGAACTGCCTGGAAGGCGCGGTCCCGGCCCTGCTTGGCGGAGCCGCCGGCCGAGTCGCCCTCGACCAGCAGGATTTCGCACTTCGACGGGTCGCGCTCCTGGCAGTCGGCAAGCTTGCCGGGGAGCGAGGCAATGTCGAGCGCGCCTTTGCGGCGGGTGAGCTCACGGGCCTTGCGCGCGGCCTCGCGGGCGGCGGCGGCTTCCACCACCTTGCCGACGAGCGTGCGGGCTTCCTGCGGATGCTCTTCGAGCCAGTTGTTGAGCGCCTCGTTGAGCACGTTCTCGACCACGGGCCGCACCTCTGAGGAGACGAGCTTGTCCTTGGTCTGCGAGGAGAACTTCGGGTCGGGCACCTTCACGGACACGACGGCGGTCAGGCCCTCACGGCAATCGTCGCCGGTGAGCGAAACCTTTTCCTTCTTGGTGAGGCCGGAGGATTCCGCATAGCCGTTGACCTGACGGGTCAGGGCTGCCCGGAAGCCCGCGAGGTGCGTGCCGCCGTCCCGCTGCGGGATGTTGTTGGTGAAGCAGAGCACGTTCTCGTGGTACGAGTCGTTCCACCACAGGGCGACCTCGACGCCGATATTGTCCTTCTCCGCGCGGATCAGGATCGGCTGCTGGATCAGCGGGGACTTGGCCCGGTCGAGATAGCGCACGAAGGCCTCGACGCCGCCCTCATACATCAGCTCCTCGCGCTTGTGCTCCGCATGACGCTTGTCGGTGATGACGATGCGCACGCCCGAGTTGAGGAACGCGAGCTCGCGCAGGCGGTGCTCCAGGGTGGCGTAATCGTACTCCACCATGGTGAAGGTTTCGGTGGAGGCCAGGAAGGTGACCTCCGTGCCGCGCTTGCCTTCGGCGTCGCCGACGACTGCCAGAGGCGCAACCGCATTGCCGTGCCGGAACTCGATCTCGTGCGCCTTGCCGTTGCGGTAGATGCGCAGCTTGAGCCAGCTCGAAAGCGCGTTCACCACGGAGACGCCGACTCCGTGCAGGCCGCCGGAGACCTTGTAGGAGTTCTGGTCGAACTTACCGCCCGCGTGCAGCTGGGTCATGATGACCTCGGCGGCCGAGATGCCTTCGCCCTGGTGGATGTCCGTGGGAATGCCGCGGCCGTTGTCGGTCACGGTCACCGAGCCGTCCGCATTGAGCGTGACGGTGACCTCCGTCGCATGACCCGCGAGCGCCTCGTCGATGGCGTTGTCCACCACCTCGTAGACCATGTGGTGCAGGCCCGAGCCGTCGTCGGTATCGCCGATATACATGCCCGGCCGCTTGCGCACCGCATCAAGGCCCTTGAGCACCTTGATCGATTCCGCGCCATAGGCATCGGCATTCACGTTGATAGCAGGTTCGGCCATTTGGGATCCTTCAAGGCGCGGCGAAAAAGGTCATAGGCGCGCCAGGGTTTTGATTCGTCAGATCAGATATTTAGTGATGATTGGTTGAAATTTCACCCCCACGCGCATACGCGCGCGTGAATTAGAGGCTGAAAATCCACGAAAATTTGCCGAATCGAAGAGATGGAGGAGCGGTTCCTCGCCTCAGGAGCCGCCGGAGGGAGCTTAAGAACAGGATCCCGGAAATGAGTGGGGTTCCCCGGATAAATCCAGCCTGCTCGATAGTTGCCCCACCGTCAGGATCGGCATGGCCGGAGCTGCCGCGGCCTCAGCGAGCCGCAATGGCCGCGGCAGCTCCGGCCATCACCGCACCCGTGCTCTTGTTGAGGATGCGCAGGGCCTTCGGGCTGGTGAAGAGCCGCCGGGCCCGGGAGGCCAAGCCGATATAAATCGCAAAGACCACTGCCAGAACGGCGAAGGTGGCAGCTACCAGTTCCGCATAGCCGAGAAGCGTCACCTGCGTGAGGTCGAGGATCGTGGGCAGGAGGGCCAGGTAGAACACGATAGGCTTGGGATTTCCCAAGGTTAGGGCAAGCCCGCCCAGGAGAAGCCGGGACGGCCTTTCCGCCGCCGTCTCGGCCCCGGCATCCAGGGTTTCCGCCGGTGCGGTCCAGAGCTTGTAGGCGATGTAGAGCAGATAAGCCGCGCCCGCATATTTGATGACCAGGAAGATCCCGTGAAAAGCCTGTGCGATGGCCGCCAGCCCCAGGATCGCGAAGGTCAGCCACACCACGTCGCCAAGCGCCACCCCGATGCTGAACGCGATCGCTCCTTGCGGCCCCCGTCCCAGCACCCGGGCCACGATGGCAGCAATGCCCGGGCCCGGCGAGGCTGCGGCGATAAAGAGCGCAGTGGCGAAGACGAGGAGGCCTGCAAGGTCCATGGGTCTAACGGAGAGAACGGAATGACGGTGTTGCGGCACCACTTTAGACCGTGGCCGCGTCTTGCACCATCAAGCAATATTGATGGGTTCGATCACTCCGGGCTGCACTTGCAGCACATCGGCTCGCCCCTGCAGCTCGGAAAACAGGCTAGGATCGGCACCCGTCATCCAGACCTGGCCTCCCAGGGACTCCAGGGCCGCGAAGAGGCCGGCCCGGCGGCGGGGGTCGAGATGGGCGGCGACTTCGTCGAGCAGCACGAAAGGGGCGATGCCGCTCATGCTGGCGACGAGCCGCGCATGGGCCAGCACGAGGCCGATGAGCAGGGCCTTCTGCTCGCCCGTGGAGGCGGTATTGGCCGGAATGTCCTTGGGGCCGTGGCGCACGAGCAGGTCCGAGGCCTGTGGGCCTACGAGGGTGCGGCCCGCGGCCCGGTCGCGGGAGCGGTACTCGCGCAAGATCGCCCGGTACCGGTCCTCGGCATCGACGGCAGGCAAGGTGGTCACCAAGGTATCGAGATCGCCTTCGAGGCCCATCGTGGCGAAGGGGAAGGGAGATTCTTCGGTCCGGGTTTCCAGGATGAGCTGGCTAAGGCGCTCAACCGTCTCGCGGCGGGCGGCCGCCACCGCAATGGCGAGCTCCGCCACCTCGCGCTCGAGCGCATCGAGCCAGAGCCGGTCGTCGGGGTTTTCCTCCAGCACCCGGTTGCGGGAGCGCAAGGCACGCTCCAGGGCGTTCACCCGTGTGCCGTGCTCCGCATCGACGGCGAGCACGAGCCGGTCCAGGAAGCGGCGCCGGTCGCCCGCGGGGCCGCGAAACAGCGCGTCGAGATCGGGAGTAAGCCAGACGATGCGCAGGTACTCGGCAAAGGCCGTAGGCGAGGAGGCGGACGCCCCGTCGATGCGGCAGATGCGCGAGGCTCTGGCGTTCTCGCTCTGCGGCTCAAGCCCCGTGCCGAGGCGGTGCTCGCCGTAAGGGGCATCGAGCGTGACCGAAACCGCGAAGGAGCCCGGGCCGTCTTTCCGGGCCATCTCGCCAAGCTCGGCGCGCCGCAGGCCACGGCCCGGCATGAACAGGGAGATCGCCTCCAGCACATTGGTCTTGCCGGCGCCGTTTTCACCAACCAGCGCCACAAGCGAGCGCGAAACGGGCAGGTCCAGGCTCGCATAGGTGCGGAAATCCTGAAGGATCAGACGGGCGATTCGGGAGGCGGCAATGGGGGTGGAGGACATGCACCCCCTTCTTTCAGGACTGGGCCTGAAAGATCAAGAGACACGTCCATCCGGTTCATCCGACAGGCTGCGGCAAGTGCTGCCGGCCGATGCTCCGGGGCGTCAGCCTGGGACGGATTTATGAATAGTAGCGCTTGATGATGGTTGCCACCGTGGCAAGGCCTCCGACAAGTCCGCAGAACGTGAAAACCGACAGTTTGAGGCTCTCGGATCTGAAGCGCTCGGATTTCGGCAGCAGGAACACAAGAAACGGCAGGATGGGCAGGAAGTAGCGTCCCTGGACGCCTTCGATGGGCCCTGGCGAGCCCAATGGGTTCCAGATGAGATAAAGGCTCAGGAAGATAAGCGCGACCGATAAGGCGAAGCCCGCCAGAGCGATCCAGCGGATGAGCGGCTGAACGGAAACCCCATCCATGACCAGGACTGCGGCGAAGCCCAAACCCAGCACGACGTAAACACCGTGCGGAAGAGGGGCATCCAGCCAGCCGAGAACTCCGACGATCTGCGACAGGTAGGAATGCAGATGAGCATAAAGGGTCGAAAAAGCGAGGCTGGGGATCTCAAGGGGGTGGGACAGGAGAAAGGCGATCTGGTCGCCAGGATCGGTTTGGATCCGAATGCTGTGCTTCACGGCACCGGCATTGCTGATCTTTGCCCAAAGAACCGGGATAAGCACCAGCACCATGCATGCCAGGATGTACTTCACAGCTCCCTTGCGGGGCCGCGGCTCTGCCCACCAGAGCGCGACGAGGGCGACGAGGGCGACCGGCAGATAAGGCAGTTTCGTGGCCCCGGTGAAGGCCCCGAGAACAACGACTGCAAACACTGTTGACGAACTGACCTTTCGCCGCACGACCGCCGTGATCGTCAATGCGAACATCAGCAGCGATCCGGCGATCACAAGCCCATCCGGGGACGTGGATGCAAGCTGATGAAGCGTCATCGGCAGCGCGCCGATCAGAGCGATGAAGTGCTTTCCCTCCGCCGCGACGTGAATGGCAAAGGCAATGATCAGAAAGCAGATGACAGCATTGAGCATGCTTGCAAGCTGAAGGGACTGGACCAGACGAAGATCCAAGGCCTGGGCGATCTTGAGGCCGACGGCTTGCGGAATGAAGGCTGCGGGGAAATAGACGGAGGAGTTGAAGCGCCTGAGCCTTTCGTTGCCTGACCAGCCAAATTCCTGAAAGACCGGCAGCGCAGTGTCCAAGGATTCGAAACGCCTTTTGTTGACCTCCGAGCCGAGGCGGAACCAGGCGTTATCGACCATGCCCTTGGGATGAAGGCCCGGAACGGCCTCCTCCGTCAGAACGACACCCTTCGAGATCTGGTAGGCCCGGGCCACATGGGAGGCCTCGTCCGGATTGCCGAGGGGCTGGCGGAAGAAAACCAGAAACAAGACCGTGGGAACGCAGATGATCAGATAAAGCAGGGGCAGAAAACGAACGGAATAGATGCTCCCCGCAGGTCGTTCCTTGAGGAGTGCGTTCGGCCAGGAGGCTAGGTGGCTCCTCCAGGAAGGCCGGGGCACAAGGACGGCGTCTCGTCTGTCTGAGGGAGAATGCATTCTTTGAAACTACTTGATCGTGATGAGGTAAATTCCAAGCGCGATCGCCGCCAATCCAGGAATGAGGAAACGCGGCAGCTGCTCCCCGAAAAAGATCGTGCTGACGATGGGAATGAACGCGAAAGCAAGCGCGTTGAACATGAAGGCTACGGAGAGCGGTATCGTCCGCAAGGCCGTGATCCATGCCACCGTCGATATCATGTAAAGCGAGAGCGCGCCTGCCACCGCGGCAAGCGGCGCGAAGTTGCGGCGGATCAGTTCGGCGATGGGCTCGCCGGGAATAAAATCGAAACGCAATGCGGAGTATTTGAAGATCGTCTGCCCGATCGCGATCACGATCACCGAGAACAGGGCCAGGGCATAGGCGTTGACGTTCATGGCGCGCTCTTGCGATGGCGCAAGGCCCTGCCGGGCCGCTTCGATTTCTCGAGCCGCGGGTGAAGTGCCGTGCTGGGCGTCGAGTGGATGTCGTAGTTGAGAAAGGCCAGCAGCAACTGCGTGCCGACGATGATCGGCATGGCCGCCAGCATCACGGTTCCGGCGCTCGCATAGGACTCGGACTGCCAGTTCAGCAGCCCGAAGACGGTTCCGAAGGCAAGGAGGGCCAGGCCCAGCAGAAGTTCGATGGAGGCGAGGCTGAAATCCCGCAGGAAGTACCGGTAGAAAATCCGCTTGAGGAGGTTTTTCAGGTGCCCTTTTGCGAACCGCAGGATTTCCTTGTGCGGCTGCATGCTGCTCTGCTCGTCCGCGTAATGGGCATGCATGGGAATGTCCACGACCCTGGCCTCGACCACGCCCAGCCGAAACAGCAGGTCCGACTCGAAGAAGTAGCGCTTGCTGATCTTCTCCACGGGCAGGAGGCTCATGAGGCTTGCGTGAATGGCAAAGAAACCGTTCGTCGGATCGAAGCTGTGCCAGTAGCCGGTCGAGAACTTGGCCATGAAGGAGAGGCCGGCATTGCCGATCAGGCGCGCCCGCGGCATGGTCATCACCCCTTCGGGCTCAAAGAACCTGTTGCCCTTGGCGAAATCGGCCTCGGAGGACAGGATGACGGCCGTGAAAGCGGGAATGAGGCGCGGATCCATTTGGCCGTCGCCGTCGATCTTCACGATCACATCCACGTCGTCCTCAGCGGCTCGGGCCATGCCGGCCAACGTCGCCCCGCCGACCCCAAGGTTGACCTCGTTGAAGATGACCCTGATCCGCGGGTCGTCAATGGACTCGCTTACATAGCGACCCGTTTCTTCAGGGCAGCGGTCGTCGACCACGTAGATGAAATCCACCTCCGGTCCGATTTCGCCGATAACCGATGCGATGTGCTTCCGGACCCGAAAGCACGGAATGACGACCGCAACCTTCCTGTCACCGTGAAGCTTGCTTGAAGACATGAATGATACTCGCGAGAGGCCCACTCATGTAGCCAAGAATTGCAGGCGCGACAACCGATCCGAGCAGGCCATGCTCCGCCGGAGCCCAGGAACGCGGATGCCTGGGCAGCGCCGGTCAAGTCTTTCCAAAGGGAAGGGGGCGCCTTCAGCCGGCGGCCCCGGGGCTGCGCAGCCCCAAGGCGCCTGGATCAAGGATTACACCCGCATCGGCATCAGGACGTAGAGGGCGGAAGCGCCTTCGCGGTCCTGGACGATGGTCGGGGAGCCGGGATCGGCAAGCTTGAACAGGGCGGTGTCCCCGTCGAGCTGAGCCGTGATGTCGAGGAGGTAGCGGGCGTTGAAGCCGATATCGATGGGAGACGCGTCGTAGTCGACCTCGATCTCCTCCGTGGCGCTGCCCGAGTCCGGGTTGTTCACGGTAAGCGTCAGGCGTCCCTCGCCCAGGGCAAGCTTCACCGCGCGGCCCCGCTCGGACGAGATGGTGGAAACGCGGTCCACGGCCTTGGAGAAGTCGGCCCGCTCGACCACCAGAACCTTGTCGTTCCCGGCCGGGATGACCCGCTGGTAGTCGGGGAAGGTGCCGTCGATGAGCTTGGAGGTCAGCACCACGCCGTCGAAGGTCAGCCGCACCTTGGCGGAGGACAGCTCGATAGTAATGGTCTCGGAACCGTCCTCGACGAGCTTGACGATCTCGGCCACCGCCTTGCGGGGAACGATCACGCCGGGCATGCCCTCCGAGCCCGTGGGCGCCGGGATCTCGACCCGGGCGAGGCGGTGGCCGTCCGTGGCAACCGCGCGCATCACCACCGATCCGCCCGCATCCAGGGTGTGGAGATAGATGCCGTTGAGGTAGTAGCGCGTCTCTTCCGTCGAGATCGCGAATTGCGTCTTCTCGATCAGGCGCTTGAGATCGGCGGCGGGCAGGGTGAAGCGGTGCGGCAGGTCGCCGGCGGCGAGATCGGGAAAATCGCTTTCCGGCAGAGCCTGGAGCATAAAGCGCGAGCGGCCGGAGCGGATCTGCACCTGACCCATGTCGGGGGTCATTTCCAGGGAGACCTGGGCGCCGTCCGACAATTTGCGGACGATGTCGTAGATCATGTAGGCCGGAACGGTGGTCGAGCCTGCCTCCGTGATGTCGGCCGGGATCGTTTCCGTCACCTCGATGTCGAGGTCGGTGGCCTTCAGGCGCAGGGAGCCTTCCTCGGCGCGCAGCAGGACGTTGGACAGGATCGGAATGGTATTGCGGCGCTCGACGACGCGGTGCACGTGCCCCAGCGCCTTCAGCAGAGCGGCGCGCTCAACGGTAACTCTCATAACCTCAGCACCTGTATTCGGTGAAATTCTTGGCTCAGACCCCGCAGCAGGACCGGCCTCGAGCGGGATCAAGCAGGGCCGCAAGATTGGCGGGTGTTGTGCGAGAAAGCAAGGCCAGGACTTTGCCCCCTCGCAGCATCCGCCCGGTGCCGCCCGGATAAAGGGCTTATTCCTGCAGCATCCGCTTGAGGAGCTCGACCTCGTCCGACAGGGTATGATCCTCGCCGATGGCCTTCTCGATCTTGCGCACCGCGTGCAGCACCGTGGTGTGGTCGCGCCCGCCGAAGCGGCGGCCGATCTCGGGCAGGGAGCGAAGGGTCAGCACCTTGGACAGGTACATGGCAATCTGGCGCGGCCGCACCACGGCGGCGGTGCGGCGTTCCGAGAGGATGTCCGAACGGGAGACGTTGTAGCGCGAGGCCACCAGCTTCTGGATGTCCTCGATCTTGACCCGCTTGGGCTCCCGGTTGCGCACCAAGTCCCGGATCGCCGTCTCGGCCGTCTCCAGGGTGATGGCGGAGCCGGTGAGCGTCGCATGGGCGAGAAGCCGGTTGACGGCTCCCTCCAGATCGCGCCCGTTGGCGGTAATCGCCCGAGCCACGTAGGCGATCACGTTCGAGCCCACATCGAAGGTGGGATGAATGGTTTTCAGAGCCTCCACGCGGGTGGTGAGGATCGACGTGCGCAGCGCCTCGTCGAGAGCGCTGACCTCCACCACGAGGCCGCCGGCCAGGCGCGAGCGCACCCGCTCGTCCAGGTTCTCCAGGTCCGCCGGCGGACGATCCGCGGCGATCACGATCTGGCGGCCGGCATCGATGAGCGCGTTCAGCGTATGGCCGAATTCCTGCTGGATCTGCTTGCCCTGGATGAACTGCACGTCGTCGATGATGAGCAGGTCGATGCCGCGCAGGCGCTCCTTGAAGGCAAGGGACGTCTGGGCCTTCAGGGAGGCGACGAAGCCGTACATGAAGCGGTCGGCGGTGAGATAGATGACCCGGCGGCCCTGCGCGCGGACCTCGTGGCCGATCGCATGCAGAAGATGGGTTTTGCCCAGGCCCACGCCCGCATGAAGATAAAGCGGGTTGTAGATCGCCTGGCCGTTCTGGGCGTGCGCCACCCGGTCCGCCGCCGCATGGGCGAGGGCGTTGGAGCGTCCGACGATGAAGCTCTCGAAGGTAAGGCGGGAGTCGAGCGGTGCGCCGCCGAGCTCGCCGTTCTCGCCACGCTCCTCATGGGACGCAGCCATGGAGGGAAGCTTGATCTCTCCCGCGGAGCTCGGCATGGCCATGGAGGCTGCCGGAGCCGGGCGCGGGGCTTCGCTGACCCGCCGCCCGGCGGCGGGGTCGCGGCCCAGGGTGTTGCGCACACCGATGGAAACGCGCGCCACATCGGGAGCCTCGGAGCGGTAAACCGCGAGCACCCGGTCGGCATAATGGGATTCGATCCAGCTCTTCAGAAACCGGGTGGGAACCGTCAGATAGGCGCAGCCCTCGATCACCGAATCCAGCTCCAGGCGGCCGAACCAGCTGGCGAAAATATCCTCGCCCAGCTCTGCCCGAAGACGGCGCTTCACCCGCGCCCAGACATCCGATGCCGTTTGTTCGCCGGGAACTTCCATGCCGTTTTCGCTGGGAGCGGCAAAGGTGCGGTGATCTTCGCTGCGATACATCAATGTTCCTCCACGAGGTTCTGCCTGTTCAAGGCCAGAACCCCTACGCATGTCCCGTTTTGAACACATCAAGGCACAACGGCCTCACAGGGTGTTCAAAACTTGGCGCCCCCAGTTGTACTAAAGATTATATATTCATTTATCAGTGGAGATGATCGTCAGGCGCCATCTCCTTTGTCTTCACTCAAGGTCTATCAAGTCTACCCCTTGGTAAAGGATGAGCCTTCGCTTGCTTCTTGAGAGAATGAAACAATGCCCTATCCCCGCACTTGATGTGTTTAGTTCGAGCCTTGATCGAAAGACTTAACGGCGAACCGTCGAAGTAAGGTGACCTTACACAGGGAGCGCGACGGGGCGCAATATGAGTCCGTCAACACGCAAGCCCCTCAAACCCCTTCATCGGGTCCACAGCCTCGTCCACAGGTTTTGAATCTGGGCTGTAAAGTCCTGACTCTTCAACTGATTCACTGTTCCACCGCAGCCGGCTCGCGGGCCGCAAAAAAGGTTTTTGCGCAACCTTGATTCACTGTCGATTCGCAACGACTCAAGAGGTGATTCTGATGCTTCGCGTTGCTTTGCCTGCTAAGCTCTTGAAGATGCTCAGGCTTTTATGTGCGTTTTGAATCCGGTCCATGGGTCGTTCACCCTGTCAATCCGGGATAAAGTCAAGCTCTCGTGTGGATAAATTGCGCAGGCGATTTCGGGGCCGGAAACGAAAAAACCCGGCCTTGCGGCCGGGTCGAATCGTCGGATGAAAAGACAGCTGTGAGGCTGCTTTTTAGGCGCTCAGCGTCTTGATGCGGCTCGCCAGGCGCGAGACCTTCCGCGAAGCGGTGTTCTTGTGCACGATGCCCTTCTGGGCTGCGCGCATCATTTCCGGCTCGGCGGCACGGAGGGCTGCCGCAGCTTCAGTCTGGTTGCCGGAGGCGATTGCCTCTTCGACCTTGCGCACGAAGGTCCGCATGCGGCTGCGACGCGACCGATTGATCTCGGTGCGCTTCGCGATCTTGCGGGTCATCTTCTTGGCGGACACGGTGTTGGCCATGGCCCATCCTCGTTCTTTAAAAATCCCGATGCGCCAAGCTCAAGCTTGTCGAGAGCTCCGGCAGCGATCGGTTGATTGCATGGAAACCGAAGAGCCCGCGGGACGCGCGGGCTCATGTGAGGCGGCTTATAGACGCGAAGACCGCAAGCGTCAATAACTGTAGGCCTTTGCGCGTCAAAAAAGCATCGAGACGGCCCGCTGCAGGCCCTGACGCCACGGATTGGCAGGATCGAGCAGGAGCCTGAGCGCCATCAGGCTCGACACCAGAACCAAGAGGGGGCGGATGATCCGGGACCCCAGCCGCATCGCCACGCGCGAGCCGAGCTGGGCTCCGAGGAGCGATGCGCCGGCCATGACAAAGCCCAAGGACCACACCACCGTGCCGGTGGCCGCATAAAGCAGGAGGCTGCCGAAATTGCTCGCGAAATTGACGAGCTTGGTATGGGCGGTCGCCCGCACCACCCCGTAGCCCAGGAGCGTCACGAAGGCGAGCATGTAAAAGGAGCCTGCGCCGGGCCCGAAGATGCCGTCGTAAAAGCCGATCGCCACCGGGGCGGTGAGGCCGAAGGCCAGCGTGGTCATGCGGGCATGGGCATCTTCGTCCTTTACCTTGCGCGAGAAGGCGAAGTAGAGGGCAATCGCGATCAGCAGCAGCGGGATCAGCACCTCGAGGGCGGAGCGCGGCAGGAAGCGGACGCACAGGGCGCCCGCAATGCTGCTCAAGAAGGCGACCAGGGTGAACCCCCAGGCCTTCTTCCACTCGATCAGGCCCTTGCGCCCGAAAGTATAGGTGGCGGAGGCCGCAGCCACCGAGCCCTGCACCTTGTTGGTGGCGATGGCCTGTGCCGGATCGAGGCCCGCGAGCAGAAGGGCCGGCACCGTCAGAAGCCCGCCGCCGCCCGCAATGGAATCCACGAAGCCTGCCAGGAAGGAGACCGCGGCGAGCGCCGCGATCATGTCGAACCCGATCTCGCCCACGATCAGTCGTTCTTGAACGCGGCCGGGCGTTTTTCCACGAAAGCGGCCATGCCTTCCTTCTGGTCGGCGGTGGCGAACATCGCGTGGAACAGGCGCCGCTCGAAGCGGATGCCCTCGGAGAGCGAGACTTCGTCGGCCCGGCTGATCGTCTCCTTCGTCATCATGGCGATGGGCAGCGACATGGACGCGATGGTCTCCGCCGTCTTCATCACCTCGGGAAGAAGATCGGCGAGGGGCACCACCCGGGCCACGAGCCCGGAGCGCTCCGCTTCCTCGGCTCCCATCATGCGGCCCGTCAGGCACATTTCCATGGCCTTGGCCTTGCCGATCAGCCGGGTCAGGCGCTGGGTGCCGCCCATGCCGGGCATCACGCCGAGCTTGAT
The DNA here is from genome assembly GCF_016743775.1 of Microvirga aerilata. Lineage (GTDB taxonomy): Bacteria > Pseudomonadota > Alphaproteobacteria > Rhizobiales > Beijerinckiaceae > Microvirga > Microvirga aerilata. The sequence goes on from NZ_JAEQMY010000010.1 coordinate 137,706, forward strand.
CTCGGGCTGGCCGAACTTGGCGTTGTCGGCCGCGATGATGAAGTCGCACATCATGGCGAACTCGCAGCCGCCGCCGAGCGCAAAGCCCGCCACCGCGGCGATCATGGGCTTGCGCCGCCCCGACACCTTCTCCCAGCCGGAGAAGAAATCGGCCATGTAGGTGTGCGGGTAAGTGAGCGCCGCCATTTCCTTGATGTCGGCGCCGGCCGCAAAGGCCTTCTCCGAACCGGTGATGACGATGCAGCCGATGTCATGATCCGCCTCGAAGGCGTCGAGCGCCTGGTTCACCTCGTTAAGCAGCGCCGAGTTGAGGGCGTTCAGGGCCTGAGGCCGGTTGAGCGTGATCAGCCCCACCTTTCCGCGGGTCTCAACGAGAATTGTCTCAAAAGCCATGCCGGCATCTCCTCCTCAATCGGGAGACACCGGTAGGCGAGGCCGCCAGGCCTCGCAAGTGAAAAACAGGGCTCTCGCCGTCAAGGGACCATCCGGCGATACAGGTGCCAAGTGGCATGCCCCAGGACGGGAAGCACCACCGCAAGCCCGATGAAAAGCGGGATGAAGCCCACCGCCAGAAGAGCCCCGACGATGAGCGCCCAAAGCAGCATCGGGCCGGGATTGGCCGCAACCGCCCGGATCGACGTGAGGATTGCCGGGATAGCGCCGATGTTCCGGTCGAGCAGCAGCGGGAAGGACACCACGCTGATGCAGAAGACCACCGCGCTGAAAACGAACCCGAGGGCGTTGCCCGCGATGATCAGCCACCAGCCGTTCCGGGTCGTGAGGACCTCGCTCAAGAAAGCGCTCATCGATTCGGGAGCGTGCCAGCCGAACAGGGACTGATAGAGCGTCTGGGCGGTCAACAGCCAGGCGAGGAAGATCACCATCAGCAGGATCCCGAGGGCTGCGATGGAGCCGATGGACGGCGAGCGGAAGAGATCCGCCATGCTCTGCCAGGAGAGGTCCAGCCCCTGCTCCCTCCGGCGGCTGATCTCATAAAGGCCCACGGCCGCCAGGGGGCCGACCAGGGCAAAGCCCGACATGAGCGGGAACAGGATCGGCAGCATGTTGTAGCCGAAGGCAAGCCCCGCAAAGAAGATGCCGATAATCGGGTACATGAGGCCGAGAAAGACCAAATGAGTCGGGCTGGCCCAGAAATCGGCCACGCCCTGCCTCAAGGCCTCCATGAGATCGGCAGAGCCGATGCGGCGGACCGCGAGAGGCTCCGATGCCGGGCCTGCCTGGGAGTCGGAGATGGGGGTGTCGGAGACGATGGTGTGCCTGGCCATGGCTGTCCTTCCTGAACACGTGTTCAAGTGGCCGCGAGACCGGTCATGCAGACGCCGCAGACGGGGAGTCGCAACCTGCCGAAGGAGAGGAGTCTACGCCTCTTGAGCCGTTCTGTCGCCGGGGTGGCGATCACATTCTTGGGGGCTTAGGACCGCTTCTGGCATTCCGGGCAGTAGAAGGTGGAGCGCCCGGATTGCACCAGCCGGGCCACCGTGCCGGAGCAGCCGGGGGTCACGCAGGGCTCCTTCTCCCGGTCGTAGACCCGGAAGGAGTGCTGGAAATAGCCGAGCGAGCCGTCCACCTGGGCATGGTCGCGCAAGGTGGAGCCGCCGGCCTCAACGGCCTCCGAGAGCACGTCCCTGATGACGTCCGCGAGCTGGCGGGCCTTGTCCGTGGGCTCGCCCTTCTTGCCCACGAGGGAGCCTGCCGGAGCCTCGGGGTGGAGGCCGGTGCGGAACAGGGCCTCGCAGACATAGATGTTGCCCAGGCCCGCGATCAGGCGCTGGTCGAGGAGAGCCGCCTTCAGGGGCGTGCGCTTGCCTGCAAAGAGCCCCGCGATGGTCTCGCCCGAGAGCTCGTTGCCGAGGGGCTCGATGCCCATGCCGGCGAAATGCTTGGAGGTCTCGATGCCGGACCGGGGCACCAGATCCATGAAGCCGAAGCGGCGGGCGTCATTGTAGGTGACGGTTGCGCCGTTGGAGAGCCCGAACACCACATGATCGTGAGCCCCCGATCCGCCATGCTCATGATGGAACTCCCCCGGCATGCGGGTGGCGCCCCCTTGGGCTACCAGAAAGCGGCCGGACATGCCCAGATGCATGACCAGAACCTCGCCCGAGGAGAGATCGGCCAGCAGATACTTGGCCCGGCGGCCGAGCGCCTTGACCTCCTGGCCTTCCAGGCGTTCGGCAAACCGGTCGGGGAAGGGAAAGCGCAGATCGGGCCGGCGCTGGATCACCTGGGTGAAGCGGGCTCCGACCATGGCGGGCTCCAGGCCGCGGCGCACGGTTTCGACTTCGGGCAGTTCAGGCATCAACCATCTCTCGGCTTCTTGAGGGCTCTTACATAGCCATCCGGTCCCGCTTCCGCTATGGATCCCCACATTAGCGCATCGTGCGGGAAAAGTGGCTCCGGTTTACCGCGCCGACGATGCGCACTTCAAAGGGTGGAGCACCGGATATATCCCAAAAGTGCAAATCCACTTTTGGGCTCGATGCTCTAGGTGACGAGAGGTTTTGCCAGATCATGACCGACGAGAACACCCATTTCGGCTTCCAGTCCGTGCCGCTGGGCGAAAAGCAGGGCAAGGTCAACGAGGTCTTCCGCTCGGTGGCGGGCCGCTACGACCTGATGAACGACCTCATGTCGGCAGGCCTCCACCGCATCTGGAAGGACACCCTCGTCAACACCGTACGCCCGCCCCGGGACCGGCCGTTCCGCCACCTCGACGTGGCCGGCGGCACCGGGGACGTGGCCTTCCGCATCCTGGACGCCGGCGGTCCCCAGACCCACGTGACCGTGCTCGACATCAATGGCGAGATGCTGAAGGTAGGCGAGGAGCGGGCCGGCCATGCTTACGACGGCCGCATCGATTTCGTCGAGGCCAATGCGGAGGAGCTGCCCCTCGAATCGAAGACCTACGACGCCTACACCATCGCCTTTGGCATCCGGAACGTGCCGCGCATCGACGCGGCCCTGCGCGAGGCGCATCGGGTTCTCAAGCCCGGCGGGCGCTTCCTCTGCCTTGAATTCTCGAAGGTGGACGTGCCGGTCCTGGACAGGATCTACGACGCTTATTCCTTCAACGTCATCCCGCGCCTCGGGCAGATGGTGACGGGGGACGCCGAGTCCTATCAGTACCTCGTGGAATCGATCCGCCGCTTCCCGACGCCTGCCGCTTTTGCGCGGATGATCGAGGAGGCGGGCTTCAAGCGCGTTACCCATCGCTCGCTCACCGCCGGCGTGGTGGCGGTTCACTCGGGCTGGAAGATCTAAGCCCGTGATCGGCAGCTTCTTTCACCTCGCCCGGAACCTGCATGCCGGGTTCGTCCTTGCCCGCGAGGGCGCACTCGCGCTCGTCGATCCGAGCGCTCTGCCGCCTGCCGCTCGCCTTGCTTTGCGGATGGCGCGCCTCATCGAGCGGCCGCAGGCCGAGGAGGGCGCGGCACGGCTTTCCAAGGCGCTCACCCGGCTCGGACCCTCCTATGTGAAGTTCGGCCAGTTCCTGGCGACCCGCCCCGATATCGTCGGCGTGGCGGCGGCCCGCGACCTGGAACGCCTGCAGGACCGGATGCTACCCTTTCCAAGGGCCGAGGCGGTGCGCATGGTCGAGACCGCATTGGGCCGCCCCCTCGACATGCTGTTCCTGGAGTTCAGCGAGCCGCTCGCCGCCGCCTCCATCGCGCAGGTTCACAAGGCTCGCATCCGCACCGCGGAGGGCGAGGAAACCGTGGCCGTGAAGGTGGTGCGGCCCGGCGTCCGCGAGCGCTTTGCCCGCGACCTGCAGGCCATGCGCGCCGCAGCCCGCCTGTTCGAGCGCCTCGTGCCCGATGCCCGCCGCCTCAAGCCCCTGGAGATCGTGGAGGCGCTCGCCCGCTCCGTCGCCGTCGAGATGGACCTGCGCCTGGAGGCGGCCGCCGTCTCGGAGCTGGCGGAGAACACCCGGGACGATCCCGATTTCCGGGTGCCGAAGCCCGAATGGGACCTCACCGCCCGCGACGTGCTCACCACCACCTGGATCGACGGCATCCGCCTCAACGACATTGAGGCCATCCAGGCTGCAGGCTTCGACCGGGTGGCGCTCGGGCGCACGGTGATCCAGTCCTTCCTGCGCCATGCCATCCGCGACGGCTATTTCCACGCCGACATGCATCCCGGCAACCTGTTCATCGACCCGGAAGGCCGCCTCGTCGCCGTCGATTTCGGCATCATGGGGCGGCTCGGCATGAAGGAGCGGCGTTTCCTCGCCGAAATCCTTTTAGGCTTCATCCGCCGCGATTACCTGCGGGTGGCGCAGGTGCATTTCGAGGCGGGCTACGTGCCGCCGCACCACTCGGTGGAGGATTTCGCCCAGGCGATCCGGGCCATCGGCGAGCCGATCCACGACCGGCGGGCCGACGAAATCTCCATGGCGAAGCTGCTCACGCTTCTGTTCGAGATCACGGCGCTGTTCGACATGGCGACCCGCATCGAACTGGTGATGCTGCAGAAGACCATGGTGGTGGTGGAGGGCGTGGCCCGTAATCTCGACCCGAAGCTCGACATGTGGACCACCTCCGAGCCCGTGGTGCGCGAATGGATCGAGCGCAATCTCGGGCCGCTGGGCCGCGCCGAGCAGGCGGGCCGGGGCCTGTGGACGCTGGCCGGCGTCATCGGCGACCTGCCGGATCTGGCCCTTCGGGCCGAGCGGGTTCTCAACCAGCTTGAGGACGTGACGGCGCGGGGCGTGTCGCTGAACCAGGACAGCGTCGCGGCCATCGGGCGGGCCGAGGCTCGCGGCAACCGCTGGGGCGTGGCGGCCTTGTGGATTATCGCGGCCTCGCTGATGATCATGCTGTTCAGAGGGCTCGCATGACGGCGCTTACAGGCAAACGCATTCTCCTCGTCATCGGCGGCGGCATCGCGGCCTACAAGTCGCTCGATCTCATCCGCCGTCTGCGCGAGCGCGGTGCTTGCGTGCGCTGCGTGCTGACGAACGGCGCGCAGCAGTTCATCACGCCGTTGGCCGCTTCCGCGCTCACCGGCCAGCGCTCGCACACGGATCTGTTCGACCGCGAGGACGAGGCCGATATCGGGCACATCAAGCTCGCCCGCGATGCGGACCTCATCGTCGTAGCGCCCGCCACCGCCAACCTCATGGCCAAGATGGCCGGCGGGCATGCGGACGATCTCGCCTCCACGGTGCTGCTCGCCACTACGCTGCCGATCCTGATCGCGCCCGCCATGAACGTGCGCATGTGGCTGCATCCGGCAACGCAGCGCAATCTGAAGGCGCTCCAGGCCGACGGTGTTCATGTGGCAGGCCCCAACGAGGGCGCCATGGCGGAGGCCGAATTCGGCCCCGGCCGCATGGCGGAGCCCCTGGAGATCGCAGCCGCCGTCGAGGGCCTGCTCGCGCCCTCGGGACCGCTCGCGGGCCGGCACGTGATCGTCACCTCCGGCCCGACGCACGAGCCCATCGATCCGGTGCGCTACATCGCCAACCGCTCCTCCGGCAAGCAGGGCCACGCCATCGCGAAGGCAGCACGCGAAGCCGGGGCGCGGGTGACCCTGATCTCCGGCCCCGTGACCTTGCCCGATCCCCCGGGCGTGACGACGGTGCACGTGGAAAGCGCCCGCGCGATGCTGGAAGCGGTCGAGGGGGCGCTGCCGGCCGATATCGGCATCTTCGCCGCCGCCGTGGCCGACTGGCGCGTGGCCAACGCGGGCGAGCAGAAGATCAAGAAGAAGGACGGCGCGCTGCCCAGCCTGTCGCTCACCGAGAACCCGGATATCCTCGCCACCATCGCACGTCGCACGGAGAACCGCCCGCCACTCATGGTGGGCTTTGCGGCCGAAACCGAACACGTGATCGAGCATGCCCGGCAGAAGCTCGCCAAGAAGGGCTGCGACCTCATCGTCGCCAACGATGTCTCGGCCGAGGCAGGCGTCATGGGCGGCGACAGCAACACCGTGCATCTCGTGACCGCCTCCGCGGTCGAGACCTGGCCGACGCTCTCGAAAACCGAGGTGGCGAGGAAACTCGTCGAGCGGTTGGGCGCCATGGCGGAGGGTGCGAAGCCATGAGCCGCCGCCTGCATATCCAGCGCCTCGCGCATGCCGCCGATCTGCCGCTGCCGCGCTATGAGACAGCCGGGGCGGCCGGGATGGATCTCATGGCCGCCAACGCCGCCGATGCACCCGTCGTTCTCGAGCCCTTCGAGCGTGCGCTCATCCCCACGGGCCTCGTGCTCCAGCTTGAGCCTGGCTTCGAGGCGCAGGTGCGGCCCCGCTCGGGGCTTGCCTTCAGGCACGGCGTCACCGTGCTCAACGCGCCTGGGACCGTGGACGCGGACTATCGCGGCGAGGTGCAGGTGCTGCTCGTCAATCTCGGCCAGGAGGCTTTTTCCATCACGCGCGGCATGCGCATCGCCCAAATGGTGATTGCCCCCGTCACCATGGTGGAGCCGGTCGAAGTGGGACACGTCGACGAGACCGATCGCGCGGCGGGCGGTTTCGGATCGACCGGATTGGGCTAAAGGTTGTTGGCATGAACTTTCTCTCGCGCCGCTCGCTTCTCGCCATTGCCGCCGTGACGGACATCGCGCTCCATGCACGGCCCATGCCGGTCTCGGCGAAGGCGCTCGCCGCCCGGCACAACCTGCCGCCCCGCTATCTCGAGCCGGTCCTGCAGGCGCTGGTCCGCCAGGGAATCCTCAAGGGCGTGCGGGGGCCGCGGGGAGGCTATGAGCTCGCCCGCGAGCGGCGGCGGATCACGGCGGGCGACATTGTGCGCATCGCCATGTCGGCCCTGGAGGAGGACGGCGCCTCGCCCGTGCCGGAATCGCGCCTGGCCGAGGCTGTTGTCGGCCCCCTAGTCCAGCGCGGAACTGAAGCTTTTCTCACCGAGCTGGACCAGGTGACCGTGGAGGATCTGTGCCAGAAGGCGCAGGCGGAATCCGCCGTCGAGTCCATGCCCGCCGTGGATTTCACGATTTGACATGTGAAATAAGGTGATTATCGACACCTGTTGCGAAAAGCGATAATGTTCCCCTGCCCCGAAGGAGGACCTCCATGGCTGACACCCTCAACACATCCAACGCTGACACCAAGCCCGGCCGTGGCCGCATCTACGGTTCCATCACGGAAACCATCGGCAACACCCCGCTCGTGCGCCTGAACCGGCTGCCGAAGGAGCGCGGGGTCGATGCCGAGATCCTGGTCAAGCTCGAGTTCTTCAACCCGATCTCAAGCGTGAAGGACCGTATCGGCGTCAACATGATCGACGCCATGGAGGCCGCAGGAAAGATCGATCCCGGCACGACCCTGGTCGAGCCCACCTCGGGCAACACCGGCATCGCGCTGGCCTTCGTGGCGGCGGCCCGCGGCTACCGCCTGATCCTCGTGATGCCCGAGACCATGTCCCTGGAGCGCCGCAAGATGCTGGCTTTCCTCGGCGCGGAACTCGTCCTGACCCCCGGGCCGATGGGCATGAAGGGTGCGGTCGCCCGGGCCGAGGAACTCCTGAACGAGATCCCGAACTCGGTGATGCCGCAGCAGTTCAAGAACCCGGCCAATCCGGAGGTTCATCGGCTGACGACGGCGGAGGAGATCTGGAACGACACCAACGGCCAGTTCGACGCCTTTGTCGCGGCCGTGGGCACCGGCGGCACCATCACGGGTGTCGGCCAGGTCATCAAGCCGCGCCTGCCTTCCTTAAGGGTGATCGCCGTGGAGCCGGAGGATTCTCCGGTGCTGTCCGGCGGCCAGCCCGGCCCGCACAAGATCCAGGGCATCGGCGCCGGCTTCGTGCCGGACGTGCTCGACCGCTCCGTGATCGACGAGGTGGTGACGGTCGGCAACCAGACCGCGTTCGACATGGCGCGCAAGCTCGCCAAGCTCGAAGGCATTCCCGGCGGCATCTCCACCGGCGCCAATGTGGCGGCAGCCCTCGAAGTGGCCGCGCGGCCCGAGTTCAAGGGCAAGCGCATCGTCACGGTCGCGTGCTCCTTTGCCGAGCGCTACATCTCGAGCGCGCTCTTCGAAGGGCTCTGAGCTTCGGCTTCTTGCCTGGCACGAACAACCCGAAGGGCGGCGTCACAGCCGCCCTTTTTGTTTGGGCGGGCCTTCAAGCGTGGCCAGAACCTCTGCGTGTTCGCCGGGTTCTCCTTGCAAGCACGACGTTTGGCAAGCACGACGGCTCGAACGTTGTTTCCAACAGAATTTGCAAGAACGAGATTTGATGGAGTTCACCATGGCGGACCGGAAAGCCCCCCATTCGTTGAAGGATCAGACGGCGGACCAGATCCGCAACGAGCAGCGCGGCGGCATCGACAGCCCGATCGATCCCAACCAGGACGGCGGCATCGAGGGCAACGCCACCTTGCGGCGCGTGTGGAGCCAGCCCGGCGGCGAGGCCTACAACTACCGCCAGGGCCTGACCGGCCAGACCAGCAAGGCCGGCATGGACGGGCATGACGAGCTCACCGCCGCCGAGACCCCCGATGCCACCAAGCACCTGAGCGATGCGAGCCTGTCGCCGGACGACAAGGACGCAACCGCCGAGGCCATCGAGCGCATGACGGCGGTCAACGGCAAGGACGAGAGCGAAGGCTGACAGGAGCACCCCATGGGCAATGCAGGCTACGGCAACCACACCGAAGACACGAAGAACTACGTCGACATCAAGCGGTCCGATCCGCAGACCGGAGGCCAGGAGACAGGAGGGCAGGAGACCGGAGGCCAGGCTTCGCCTGAACCGCAGACCGGCGCCAAGCAGCCGGCGGCAGGGCCTCACAGCAAGCCGTCGCTGACGAATCCGGATTCGACGCCAGGCACAGGAGCCCTGCCGGATCCGGGCGACCGGGACGCCACCGACACCACAAGCTCATAGGGATCCAAGATCGCCATGACCCAGAATCAGAATTCGGGACCCAGCGTCCCCACCGAGCGCCCCGATCCTGAAGCGGCGGCCCGCGATCCGGGCCCCGGCGCCCAGGATCGCCCCGGCTTCGACCTGGGCGGCGCCGTGGACCCATCCAACGCGACCCAGGTGGGGTCCGGCACCATTCCGGGCGGCCCGAAGGGCAGCCCCACGGGCGGAACCGATGCGGGCGGCCGGGCGACCGGTCTCACCGATCCGAGCGGCTCGCGCCCGCTTGGCGGCGACGGCACGGGCGGGTCCGACGCCGGCGGGGGCCCGACGGACGGCTCCGGCGGTCCCGCGTGATCAAGGAAGGAAAGACAGCGATGGCTCAGACCGACAAGAAGCCCGATCAGGCGACCGAGGACGACATCAGCGCCCCTCGGCTGACCCCGCAGGGGCGCGAGAACCCCGATGCCTCCGGCGAGGATTCCACCAACCCGATGGGCGAGGGTGCCAAGAAGGGGCAGGGCGACAAGGCCGAGGGCTAAGGGTCTTCGGGCCGAGCGTCTTACAGGCTGAGCGTCTTACAGGCTGAGCGTCTTGCCCGCCCGCCGAACCTCGGGGGAGGCCGATCCCGGCTTCCCTTTATAGCCCGCCGTCTCGTCCGTAGGTTCGGAAGCCTTCGCGTTCGCAGAGAAGGTCGTAGTACCGATCGATGTCCGGCACAACGGGCCGCTCCAGCGGAATGCTTTTCCAGCGGTGTATCGACAATCCGATGACGATGTCGGCGCAGGTGAAGGTGGGTCCGGCGATATACGCGCCGCTGCGGGCCAGTTCACGGTCGAGGATCTGAACCGCGGAGCAGAACCTGCTCCAGGAGGCAGCAATCTGTTCCTGATCCTGAAAGCTCGGATTCCTGCGGACCGTTGCCTGGAAGACGTAGCGCCAGGTGTTGTTGAAGTCGGAGACCTGCCAGTCCATCCACTTCTCGACTTGCGCCCGCCCGGCGGGATCGGGGGGCAGCAGGTCGTGGCGGTGTTCGCGTGCCGCGAGATAGCGGACGATGCTGTTCGATTCCCAGAAGACCTGGCCTGCATCCTCGATCACCGGGATCATCCCGACCGGATTGAGCTCCAGAAAACTGGCGTCGGTGACGGGCCTGGTCCCGCCACCCCAGTCGACGCGCTCGAAGGGCAGGCCAAGCTCGACGCAGGTCCAAAGCACCTTTCGGACATTGATGGACCCTGCATAGCCATGAACTTTCAGCATGCTCTCCTCCGCGGCACTTAAGCTTAGGCTTTTAGGCCGCCATGAACGGAAGCGCCATCCCTGGGAGGGGCATGCATGCAAAAGGCCGCCATGAAGGCGGCCTTTTGCATTGTCTCGGTGAGGCTTGACTTAAGCGCTCAAGGCTTCCTTCGAGCGCTCGGCGCGCTTGCGGTCGTTCGGATCGAGGATCGCCTTGCGGATGCGGATCGACTTCGGCGTCACCTCGACGAGCTCGTCGTCCTGGATCCAGGCGAGCGACTTCTCCAGGGTCATGCGGATCGGCGGCGTCAGGCGCACCGCTTCGTCCTTGGAGGTCGTGCGGATGTTGGTGAGCTTCTTGCCCTTCAGCACGTTCACCTCGAGGTCGTTCTCGCGGTTGTGCTCGCCAATGATCATGCCCTGATAGACCTTCCAGCCGGGCTCGATCATCATCGGTCCGCGGTCTTCAAGGTTCCACAGAGCGTAGGCCACGGCCTCGCCGTTGTCGTTCGAGATCAGTACGCCGTTGCGCCGTCCCGCGATCTCGCCGCGGTAGGGCTCGTAGGCGTGGAACAGGCGGTTCATGATCGCCGTGCCGCGGGTGTCGGTCATCAGCTCGCCCTGGTAGCCGATGAGGCCGCGGGTGGGAGCGTAGAACACGAGGCGCTGGCGGTTGCCGCCGGACGGACGCATCTCGACCATGTCGGCGCGGCGCTCGGACATCTTCTGCACGACGACGCCGGAATGCTCCTCGTCCACGTCGATGACCACTTCCTCGATGGGCTCGAGAAGGTTGCCGGCCTCGTCCTTCTCGAAGACGACGCGGGGACGCGACACGGCAAGCTCGAAGCCCTCGCGGCGCATGGTCTCGATCAGGATCGCAAGCTGCAATTCGCCGCGGCCCGAGACGTAGAACGAGTCCTTGTCGGCGGCTTCCTCGATCTTGAGGGTCACGTTGCCTTCCGCTTCCTTGAACAGGCGGTCGCGGATCATGCGGCTCGTCACCTTGTCGCCCTCGGTGCCGGCGAGCGGCGAGTCGTTGACGATGAACGACATGGTCACGGTCGGCGGATCGATGGGCTGGGCCTGGATCGGAATGTCGTTTTCCGGCGCGCAGAAGGTGTCGGCCACGGAGCCCTTCACGAGGCCCGCGATGGACACGATGTCGCCGGCCTCGCCCACCTCGATGGGCTGACGCTCAAGGCCGCGGAAAGCAAGGATCTTGGACACGCGGCCGGTCTCGACCACCTTGCCCTCGCGATCGAGCACCTTGATCGACTGGTTCGGCTTCACGGTGCCGGAGGAGATGCGGCCCGTGACGATGCGGCCCAGGAAGGGGTTGGCTTCCAGAAGCGTTCCGAGCATGCGGAACGGGCCTTCCTCGGTCTTGGCCGGGGGCACGTGCTCGAGCACGAGATCGAAGAGCGGTGCCAGGCCCTCGTCGCTCGGGCCTTCCGGGGCCTTGGCCATCCAGCCGTTGCGGCCCGAACCGTAGAGGATCGGGAAGTCGAGCTGCTCGTCCGTGGCGTCGAGCGCCGCAAACAGGTCGAACACCTCGTTGACCACCTCCACGTGGCGGGCATCGGGACGGTCGATCTTGTTGATGGCCACGATGGGGCGAAGGCCGATCTTGAGGGCCTTGGACACCACGAACTTGGTCTGTGGCATCGGGCCTTCGGCCGCGTCCACGAGAACGATGGCGCCGTCCACCATGCTCAGGATGCGCTCCACCTCGCCGCCGAAATCGGCGTGGCCGGGGGTATCGACGATGTTGATGCGGGTGTCCTTCCAGACAACCGAGGTCGCCTTGGCCAGGATGGTGATGCCGCGCTCTTTTTCGAGGTCGTTCGAATCCATGGCGCGCTCTTCCACGCGCTGGTTCTCACGGAAGCTGCCGGACTGGGAGAGGAGCTTGTCGACGAGGGTGGTCTTGCCATGGTCGACGTGGGCGATGATGGCGATGTTGCGCAGCTTCATGGGCGAAGTCTTTCAAAACAAAAGGGCCCGGCACGCGGCAAGCGTGGCCGCGCCCCTGGCTCGTACCGGGCGAGAAATCTGATGCACTGCAATATAGGCATTAAGGTGAGGCCGCAATAGGGCGGGGAACAGGATTACAAGCTAGGCGGGACGAAGTATTTGCGATACTTCGTTGCATGAAGAGGCCTGAAGCTTGGATGTCCGTTGCGCTCGGGTTCTCTCGTTTGCCCTTGGGACAGCTTGCTCGAAACAAATGTCAGCCCAGCAATTGATCGATGCCGACAAGGCCTTCAACGCCATGGCCCAACGGGAAGGCACCGGACCGGCCTTCATCGCCTATTCCGCCGAGGACCCGGTGATGATCCGCCCCGGCAGCATGCCGCTTTTAGGGAGATCCGCCTTTGTCGAGGCCTTCTCCCAGGTCACCGGCTCGGCGCTCTCCTGGGAGCCCCTCCGGGCGGAGATCGCCGCAAGCCAGGACCTCGGCTACACCTTCGGCCGCTACACCCTGCGCGAGGGCGGTGAGATCAAGGCCTATGGGGTTTATGTGAGCATCTGGAAGAAGCAACAGGACGGATCGTGGAAGTTCGTCCTCGACGGCGGCGGAACGACGCCGCACCCGGTCGCACACCCCTAGCGATCTGCTCTCCGGGGAGAAGCGGCGGTTCCGGAACCCCAATGGGCAACAAGATGCCGGCATCCTTGAGCGGGTGCTCGCGAACCTACGTGCTGTGACAAAGCGCACAGATCTTCGCGTCCCATGGGATCAGGTTGAAGGGGTTCATCGGCAGCAAAGGTCCTGCGGTGAACTGGGCGAATGCCCGTGCGTACCGGCGGCACGATCTTCGGTGCATCGTTCTCACCGTCTGCCGCGATGCCGCATCGCCTGTGGAGCTGACCGCCCGAAGGAAAGCCGAGACCTCGCGCGAACCAGCGAACCACCTGACTTGGCAACAAAGGCTCCCGCAGGCTCTCGGATCGTTCTCGCCTGCCGCCCAATCTGCCCGATCTGAGAGGCTTCCCGATGATTCACCGCACGAAGCGTTCCCCGGCATCCATCCATCTCACGGCGACGGCTGCCATCGCGGTCGTTCTTGCAGGCTCAGCCGCAGCCTGCCCCCTCGGCGATCACAACAGCCCGCGCGTGAAGCTTCTCCACGGGTACGCACACACCCCAGCGTCCCACACGAGGATTGCGCAGGCCGACCACCAGGCCCATTCCCAGCCGCCGGCCCGCAACGAGCTTGGCGCTTACAGCCGCGATCTCCCGAAGGGCGCGGCCGCCCCGCGGGCCGAGGATCGCCCTCCCGTCTATGAAAATCTGGGTCGGCTGACCTGGTCCGCCATCGGTCCTTCGGGACAGGAGGCGCGCGCCTATTTCGACCAGGGATACCGCCTTGGCTGGGGCTTCAACCATGCCGAAGCAGCCCGCGCGTTCCGGGCGGCACAGGCGCTCGACCCGACCTGTGCCATGTGCCTCTGGGGAGAGGCATGGGTGCTCGGACCGCACATCAACTATCCGATGGACCCGGATGCCAACGCTCGCGCGATTGGTGTGCTCGAGCAGGCCAGACGCCTTGCGCCCAGGGATGACCTGCAAGCCGCTCTCATCGATGCGCTTTCGCGGCGGCATTCCCCGGATCCCCAGGCGGACCGCAAGGCGCTGGACCAGGCCTATGCCGACGCGATGGAGGCCGTGCAGGCCCGCTTTCCGGACAATGCGCACGTCGCCCTCCTGACCGCCGACGCTCTCATGAATCTCAGCCCGTGGGATTACTGGGAAAACGGGGGCAAAACCCCGAAGGGCAGGACCGCCCGGATGCTCGAACTGATCGAGGGCGTGCTCGGAGACCGGCAGGTGGGATCCCTCAAGGCGGAGCCCGACCATCCGGGAGCCATCCACCTCTACATCCATGCCGTCGAGGCCTCCGACCGGCCGGAACGGGCGGCGCCCCATGCCGCCCGCTTGGCTGCGCTGATGCCCGGAGCCGGGCATCTGGTCCATATGCCGAGCCACATCTGGTATCGCCTCGGCCGCTGGCGCGAGAGCCTGGATGCGAACGTGCAGGCTGCGGCCGTCGACGAGAGGCTGCTCAAGGGGGGAGGCGCGAGCCTGCTCTACGCGGAGGGCTACTACGCCCATAACGTTCATTTCGTGATGGCATCGGCCCTCATGGGCGGAGACGGGAGGACGGCCGTTTCTGCCGCGGAGAAGCTCGGCGGATTGGTGTCGGACCGAACCCAGCGCGAGGTTCCCTGGACCCAGCCCATCGCCGCAGCAGCCTATACGGCCCATGCGCGCTTCTCGGAGCCGGACAAGGTGCTGGCCCTGCCTGCTCCGGACGCGAACTTCCCGTTTGTGCGAGCGACATGGCACTATGCCCGCGGCATTGCCCTGGCGCGGCTGGGGCGGGGCGACGAAGCGCAGGCCGAAATGTCGGCCATCGCGGCCCTGGCGCAGACGCCTGACATCGCGGCGCTGCCCACTGCCGGGGTGCCGGGGCCGGATGTGCTTGCCATCGAGGCCAAGGTGATCGAAGCGCGGATTGCCCAGGCCAAGGGCGATCATGCCCGGGCTGCTGCGCAATTCGCGGAAGCCGTCGAGATCCAGGACCGGTTGCCCTACATGGAGCCGCCCTTTTGGTACTATCCGGTGCACCAGTCGCTCGGCGCCGCCTTGCTGCAGCAGGGCAAGGCCGAGGAGGCGCAGGCCGCGTTCCGTGCCGCCATCGAGCGGGCGCCCAACAACGGCTGGGCGGCCGCCGGTCTGCTTCAGGCCGCCGAGTTCCGTGGCGATGCGGCGGCGGCCGAGGAGGCGCGGGCGCTCATGCGGAAGAACTGGTTCGGCGAGAGCGACCCTTCGCTAGACCGGCTCTGATGCTCAGGCAAAGGGGCTGAAGCCCGTAGGCTCGATCAGCGCTGATTCATGAGCTTGCGCGCTTGGGCGTCGGGCAGGTTCGTGGAGAGCAGGCACCGCTCCTCGCCTTTGGCTCGGCACGCCTTCAATCGCTGTGCGACCTGTTCCAGCTCGGTGTAGGGAACGAAGCTCCGCCCCTCACCACAGCTCGTGCCGTCGACTTTCGGACGCGAGGCTCTGAACTTGGTCTCTCCGCCGGTGGCCATGCTCCGACCTACGGAAATCGTGATGCAGCGCATCCCGGTTTCCGTCTTTTCCATGCTGTCGAGGAGCCAGTCCTTGGCGATCAGCTGCTGTCCGAGGCTATGGGTGCGAACGGGGTAGCGCACGAGAACGCTGCTTGATGCCCCCAGGAGGCCTTGGCCCGAGCGCACGTCGGAGGTGATCTCGGCCGGTCCGAGTGCATCCCGGACATACTCCGTCACCAAATGAGGTGCAGCTTTCACCTGATAGTCGGGCGGCAAATCGACCGGGTCGTTCAACGCTCCAGAGCCGGCTGTGCCGGTTCCCTGACACGCGGAGAGCAAAAGAAGAAGGGCAGGAGCAAGGAGGAGTTTCATGAGATGTTTCTGCAGGAATGGAATCTTCCTACGCAATAACATTGCTCGATATGCCGAGAAAGGGGGCTCAGGGTGCGACGGGATGCCCATGCACCTTGAGCCGGTTCGGCAGCCGCTCCCCTACAGCCCCAGCTTCTTCTTGCGCTGGGCAAGCGTGCGCAGGCGCAGGGCATTGAGCTTGATGAAGCCGGCCGCATCCCGGTGGTCGTAGGCGACCGCGCCTTCCTCGAAGGTAACGAGGTCCTGGTCGTAGAGGGAATAGGGGCTCTCGCGGCCGATGAGGTGGACGCCACCCTTGTAGAGCTTGAGCTTGACCTCGCCGGTGACGAATTCCTGGGATCGGTCGATCAAGGCCTGGAGCATCTCGCGCTCCGGCGAGAACCAGAAGCCGTTGTAGATGAGCTCGGCGTATTTCGGCATCAGCTCGTCCTTCAGGTGCGCGGCACCGCGGTCGAGGGTGATCGACTCGATGCCGCGATGGGCGAGGTGCAGGATCGTGCCGCCGGGGGTCTCGTACATGCCGCGGCTCTTCATGCCCACGAACCGGTTCTCCACGAGGTCGAGGCGGCCGATGCCGTTGAGGCGGCCCAGCTCGTTGAGCTTGGCCAGCAGATCTGCGGGGCCCAGCTTCTTGCCGTCGATGGCGACCGGATCGCCCTTCTCGAAGGTGATCGAGATCACGGTGGGCTGATCAGGGGCGGATTCCGGGTCGTTTGTGCGGGAATAAACGTAGTCCGGCACTTCCATGGCCGGATCCTCCAGCACCTTGCCTTCGGAGGAGGCGTGCAGCAGGTTGGCGTCCACGGAGAACGGGGCCTCGCCGCGCTTGTCCTTGGCAATCGGGATCTGGTTCTGCTCGGCGAAGGCGATGAGCGCCTCGCGGGAGCGCAGGTCCCATTCGCGCCAGGGGGCGATCACGGTGACGTCCGGCTTCAGGGCATAATAGCCGAGCTCGAAGCGCACCTGGTCGTTGCCCTTGCCGGTGGCGCCGTGGGACACCGCATCGGCGCCCACCTTTTCGGCGATCTCGATCTGCTTCTTGGCGATGAGCGGCCGGGCGATCGAAGTGCCGAGCAGATAAAGGCCCTCGTACTGGGCGTTCGCCCGGAACATGGGGAACACGTAGTCGCGCACGAACTCGTCGCGCAGGTCCTCGATGAAGATGTTTTCGGGCTTGATGCCGAGCAGCAGGGCCTTCTGGCGCGCGGGCTCCAGCTCCTCGCCCTGGCCGAGATCGGCGGTGAACGTCACCACCTCGCAGCCATAGGTGGTCTGCAGCCACTTGAGGATGATGGAGGTGTCGAGGCCGCCGGAATAGGCGAGCACGACCTTGTTCACGCGCTTTTCAGCCATAGCGAAGGTTCCGAAAGAGTAAGGGTGCTGGCGACTTAAAACGGAAGCCGTATCGGCGCAACGGGCAATTAACGGACGGGTATGCTTGTCATGCATTTCTGCCCGGAGAAGGGGAGCCTGCCGTAGCGGGAGGGAATGCGTTAAGCCGGCTGAGGGAGCGAAAGGCAGGCTTTCGGAGTTTGACCGTTCCCCTCCCGGATCCGTGGCAGCGAAAGACCCTCCATGCAACGTCAGCCCACCCTCGAATTCTGGTACGAGTTCGCCTCGACCTATTCGTATCTCTCCGCCATGCGCGTCGAGGCGGCGGCGGAGCAGGCGGGGGTCAGGGTCGTGTGGCGGCCCTTCCTGCTGGGTCCCGTCTTCAAGGCTCAAGGGTGGGACAACTCTCCCTTCAACCTCTTTCCCGTCAAAGGCCGCTACATGTGGCGGGACATGGAGCGTGAGGCTGCAAGGCTCAGGATCCCCTTCTACCACCCCAAAATCTTCCCGCAGAATGGGCTGATGGCGGCGCGGGTCGCCCTGCTCGGGTCGGATCGCGGCTGGACGCCGGCCTTTACCCGGGCGGTCTACACGGCGGAGTTCGGCGACGGCCGCGACATCTCCGATCCGCAGACTATCTTGGATATCCTGACGGGCCTGAACCTCGATGCCGAGGCCGTCATCGCGGAGGCGCAATCGGACACCAACAAGACGCGCCTGCGCCGGATGGGCGACGAGGTTCTGTCGCGAGGCCTCTTCGGCGCACCCACCTTCTTTGCCGAGGACGGCGAGATGTTCTGGGGCAACGACCGGCTCGAACAGGCCCTCGACTGGGCCATCGCCCAGGCGCGGCGCGGGGCGGCGCCGGGCTGACCGCAGACATGCCGACAGCCTGAGCGGCCGCAGCCACACCTTCGACGGGATTAACCCCGGCGACGGCCGTGGAAGGGTCCGGGCTCTCCAAAGAGCAGGGTCGTCCGGCAGAAAAGAGGTTTCCGTCATGCTTGGATGTGGGATCTTTGCCCCAGCCGGCGAATCGGGAGCAAGTCATGGATGGTCAGCAGCCTCGGACTGAGCGAGACAAGGCCCTGTCGAGAAGAACACTGATCAAGGCGGTGGGCGCAGGGGCCCTCGTGGCCGGCTCCGGTTCCGCCCTGGCCCAAACGCCAGCCCAACCTCCCAGCACAGTGACGAATCCCCCGCGCGATTTCGCTCCGGGCGGTGCGCCCACCACCTATTTCACCGATCCCGACATCCTCAGCGTCGATCCGGTCTTCGACGGGTATGTTCAGCCCAACAGCGCCATCACGCGCCTTTGGACCGGGGCGCTCTGGGCCGAGGGGCCGGCCTGGAACGCGCAAGGGCGATACCTCCTCTGGAGCGACATTCCCAACAACCGCCAGATGCGCTGGCTCGAGGACGACGGTCACGTGAGCGTGTTCCGGATGCCGTCCAACAACAGCAATGGCAACAGCTTCGATTTCCAGGGCCGCCAGCTCTCCTGCGAGCATCTCACCCGCCGGGTCGTTCGCTATGAGCTCGACGGCTCGGTCACGGTTCTGGCGGAGGCCTTTGAAGGAAAGCGCCTGAACTCGCCCAACGATGTGGTGCCTCATCCCGATGGGAGCTACTGGTTCACCGATCCGCCCTATGGCGGGCAGCTCTACGAAGGCGCGCCCGACATCGCGGGCGGGCCCAGCAATACGGCCGGGCGGCTCAACCCGAGGCTGGGCCAGCCCCCGGGGATCGGCAGTGTGCGACGGGAGCTGCCGACCAATTGCTACCGCATCGATCCGAGCGGCCGCGTGGACCTCGTGGTGACCGAGGACCAGGTGCCCGATCCCAACGGCTTGTGCTTCTCGCCCGACTACCGGAGGCTCTACGTTGCCAGCACCGGCAAGGGGCCGGGCGACACCGGGCCCGGCGGCAAAAGCGACATTTATGTTTTCGATGTGGGCACCGACAACAGGCTCTCGAACCGCAGGCTCTTCACCGACTGCGTGATCGATGGGGTGAAGTGCGGTCCCGACGGCCTTCGCTGCGACGTAAACGGCAACCTGTGGGCCTCGAGCAACGCCGGGCGCGCCGTGGGCTATAGCGGCGTGACCGTGTGGAATCCCGAAGGCAGGCTGATCGGGCGCATCCGCCTGCCGGAGGTCTGCGGCAACGTCTGCTTCGGAGGACCCAAGCGTAACCGCCTGTTCATGGCGGCGAGCCAGTCGCTCTATGCGGTCTACGTCAACACGCAGGGAGCGGCTCCCGGCTGAGCACGGGACCTCGAACGCATCAAAGCCTTGAAAGCCTTGTGATCCGGGGCCAACTGGGATAAAAGAACCCCGATCCGACAAGGCGTTGACGGTATTCGGTTGTGAGGGTGCGTGTTCCGCGCCCTCGCGGCGTTCCGAAAAACCCTTGCGGATCAAGCGTTTCCATCCGTCGATGATACGCCGGCCTGCTCTTATCTAAGGGCAGCATGCCCAGGACATGGCCCTGAAGGGGCGTCCTTGGCAGCGGCGGCTGGAAACGGCCCGTTCACACGAGCCGCCGGCGTTGCCCCTTATGTTGGGCCATTCAGGAGAACCTATGTCTGCAGCTTTGCAACAGCCGAGCCGTGAAGATTTCGCGGCCCTGCTCGAAGAATCCTTCCTCACGAACGAGATCAGCGAAGGCTCGGTCGTGAAGGGCAAGGTGGTCGCGATCGAGAAAGACGTCGCGGTCATCGATATCGGCGCCAAGACCGAAGGTCGCGTCGCTCTGAAGGAATTTGCCGGCCCGAACCGCGACCAGACCGTGGTCGTCGGCGACGAGGTCGAGGTCTATGTCGAGCGCATCGAGAATGCCCTGGGCGAGGCCGTCATCTCCCGTGACAAGGCCCGCCGCGAAGAGTCGTGGGTGAAGCTCGAGAAGGCCTTCGAGGCCCAGGAGCGCGTCAACGGCACCATCTTCAACCAGGTCAAGGGCGGCTACACCGTCGACCTCGACGGCGCAGTGGCGTTCCTGCCGCGCTCTCAGGTCGACATCCGCCCGGTGCGCGACGTCACCCCGCTCATGGGCGTGGCTCAGCCGTTCCAGATCCTCAAGATGGACCGCCGCCGCGGCAACATCGTCGTGTCGCGCCGCACGGTTCTCGAAGAGAGCCGCGCCGAGCAGCGTTCCGAGCTCGTGGCGAACCTCGAAGAGGGTCAGGTCATCGACGGCGTGGTCAAGAACATCACCGAGTACGGTGCGTTCGTTGATCTCGGCGGCATCGACGGCCTGCTGCACGTCACCGATATGGCATGGCGCCGCGTGAACCACCCGTCCGAGGTCGTAACCATCGGCCAGACGGTGAAGGTGAAGATCATCAAGATCAACCACGAGACGCACCGCATCTCGCTCGGCATCAAGCAGCTGCTCGCCGATCCGTGGGAGGGCATCGCCGCCCGCTACCCGGTCGACGCCAAGCTGAAGGGCCGCGTCACGAACATCACCGACTACGGTGCGATCGTGGAGCTGGAGCCCGGCATCGAAGGCCTGATCCACGTCTCCGAGATGTCCTGGACGAAGAAGAACGTCCACCCGGGCAAGATCATCTCCACCTCGCAGGAGGTTGAGGTCGTGATCCTCGAGGTCGATCAGGTGAAGCGCCGCATCTCGCTGGGCCTGAAGCAGACGCTCCAGAACCCGTGGGAGGCCTTCGCCGAGAAGCACCCTGTCGGCACCGAGGTCGAAGGCGAAGTCAAGAACAAGACCGAATTCGGTCTGTTCATCGGCCTTGAGAACGACGTCGACGGCATGGTCCACCTCTCGGACCTCGACTGGAACCGTCCGGGCGAGCAGGTCATCGACGACTTCAAGAAGGGCGACGTCGTGCGCGCCCAGGTTCTCGACGTGGACGTCGAGAAGGAGCGCATCTCGCTCGGCATCAAGCAGCTTGCGGGCGATCCCTTC
>NZ_JAEQMY010000110.1 GCF_016743775.1 Microvirga aerilata
GGCGATCGGCCGATACATCGACGGCTTCTACAACCCCGTCCGGCGTCATTCGACGCTCGACTACCTCAGTCCGGTTCAGTTCGAGAAGTTGGCCGCATAGCTACCAAACCGCTCTCCACAAATGCGGAGCAAGACCATAAGGATGTTGCTACACAATCCTTTTTGGCCACCCCTCGGTGGTTCTCCAAAGGCCTTCGAAGTTTCCAGCTTCGTGGGCCTTTTGCTTGGTGATAACTTCCTGGTAAGCTTAAGGAGGCCGCTGTGACTGCCGAGATGCGGAGTCATATGGCTGACACCCAAGCCTGCAACTTGGCTCTGATGGAACTGGTTGTTTCCTCGCTTCCGACCCTGGCTCCAACAGGTGCTCGCACCAGGAAAGTCGAGATCACAATGGCTCAGTGCATGGCTTCTATTGCCGGTCAGACAGTGTGGTCGTAGTCAGATAGTCCTCAATCGAAAGCTGTGCCGAACTCTGGAGCTTCGACTTGGGACGGCGGGGCGTTGCCCCCGCTGCAGTGATGGACTTGCGTTGCTTTGCACCGTCACTGTTTGCGTTCTTCATTCGGGCCTTGGCCTGGTCACGTGCTACGGCCTCCTCCGACTTCGGATCCTCCCGCAGCCACTTGCCGTGCTTGAGCACCTCATTAACCCGCCCCTGATTGACCCCAAGCTGAAACGCAATCTCCTGCTGCGTCATGTCCGTGGTCTGGTTGAGTTCGATGATCTGTCGCGCCAGTTCAGGCGTCATCTTCTTGCCAGCAATCCGCCGCCCCACCCGGATCGTGCGGGTGGCCCGGTCGCGCTCCTTTAGCTTCTCTAGGATTGCCAGGGCCATAGTCATGCCCTGCTCCCGCAGGGCGGCCTCAAACTCCTTGAGAGTGGTCAATCAGCTTCTCCTCAAAACCAGATCGGCACTGCGTAGCCGGCACAGGGTGCAGTAAAGACCTCGTCATTCTAGACGAGGCCCGGCTTCAAACCCGCAGCCGTCTCTGCCGTTCGGAGGTGCAAAAGACAGAATAAGGCCCCAAAATCCGCTGATGCAAGCCAGCCTGTTATCTTGGTTGTTGATTTTGTTCAGGCGCCCCAAGCAGATCCGGGTCTCGTCCAAGAGTAGGCTCGCCGGGTTGCTACGGCATCAAGTTGCACGCGATACCTGACCAGCCGATCAGTCGAGCGGCCATGGAGTATCCTCTTGCAGCGTCACCTGATGGGACCTGATCAATATCACCGTCCGAGCATCCAATCTCCCACCTCATCCAAGGCATCAAAGGCCCGGTTCGTCAGGCGGCGAGAACCGGCCAATAGTCTCCCGTCCCGTTCAACCGTATTGCGAGACGGCTGCGGCGATCTCGGTTTCTGATGTTTCAGGAGAGCATCGACACGCTCGTTGGGAGTCAGGGCACGATGAGTTGGGGTTGGCGGAGGATTCTGGGATGGCAATGGGGTGGGCGCATGACACTGCAGATCGTGCAGGATTTGGTGCTTAAGTTCAACGCTCACGGATCTGAAGGCCTGATCGACCACAACCCGTCCGCCAGGCCGCGCGGCGCTTCGACCAGCATCGTCAGCATCTAATTCAGACTGAACGTCAGGCTCAATCATGCCTGACGCCCTCTGGCAGTGGTGGCATCTTAACATTCCCGGTGGATTATTGCCAAGACTCAATAGCGGCCCGGAACAACTCGTTCTATAGAAATTTAACTAGCTGAATATTTCTGTGGGAAGGAGGCTCCGATGGGCGCACAACCAGCTACAGTAATTGAGCCTCGTGACGGCGCCATTGTTTCCAAGGCTACGATCCGTGCAGCCGAGCGGTTGACCGTGCCACAGGCAGTCCTGGCCGATGTCCTCGGCATCTCCGAGGCCACCGTCTCCAGAATCAAATCAGGTGCCTTTACCCTGGACAAGAACCCCAAGGCGTTTGAGCTCGCGCTTCTCTTCATCCGGCTGTACCGCTCGCTCGATGCCATCGTTGGAGGGGACCAGGAAGCCGCCGCCTCTTGGATGCGAGGGCACAATACGGCCCTAAAGGCCCGCCCTATCGATGCCATTCAGTCGATCACCGGACTTATCGATGTCGTTGACTACCTTGACGCCAGACGCGCTCCGATCTGAGTTTCGCTCCTTCAGCGGCCATTGTTGGCGGCTCGTCGAATCTCAGTATATCGTGTCCACCTTCCAGTTGGTGGTCAATCAGGACGAGCACGACAGGCTTGAGGAGTTGCTCGATAGGAAGAAGCCACCGGTCCCGCAGGGGCTCGAGCATCTTCATTACCTCCTCTACACGCCATTTCGTTACAAGCCTGCGGCAGAGGGCACCCGCTTCCGGCGGAAGGGTCAACGCGACGGCGCCTTCTACTCAGCCGAACAGGTCGAGACGTCCGTGGCCGAGGTGTGTTTCTGGCGTGTCATCTTCTTTGCAGAGTCCCCCGAAGCGAAGATCCCGCAGGGTTTTAGTGACTGGACGGCCTTTTCGGTCTCGGTCTCCACCGACGCGATGGTCGATATCACGAACGATCCGGCTCCCGGTCTGAAGAACCTAGCCGATTATAGCGCAACGCAGGCCTTTGCGGACACTGTACGGGAGGCAGGCGGTACGGGGATCCGGGCGATCTCCGCCAGGTGTCCGAACAAGGGAGCGACGGTGACATGGCTCAGCGCCAGCGTCTTCACCCAGTCCTATCCCATTGCGCTGCAATCCTGGAAGATCGGGATCAGGCATGATGGGGTTTTGGCGATCCGTGAGTTTCCCAAGCTCACACTCCGGCTCAAGGCGGAGGATCTTTCGGCTGATCCAAGGCTTGCGAACTGCGACTGGAGTCGTGCCTTCTAGCGAGCTGTGATGAACTCACGGGAACAACAAGACTGAGCCTGTCTTTGCCAAGGCGGCAGTGCTTCGGGTTCTTACTTTGGCAAGGGTGTTGTTCTGTCGAGGTAGGTTGGGTCACGCGCTGAACTCCGCAGCAGGTGCATTCGATGTTCAACGAAAGATCGAAATTTATCAGCTCCTTGCGATTTGGCCGGTTCATAACAGCATGAGTCCGCAATCGGCGGAGTATTGTATCCAGAACGGTCCTTCTTCGATACTCTGCATAAGTTCACCAAGCCCGAGCCTCACTGCCTTCGCTCGTGCTGCTGATTTCCTGATGAGCTTCACTTCGCTCGCATCCTGCTCGCAAAGTTCGTCATCACTCATCAGCACAACTCAGCATGATCAACTGACTTATCTTCTTTGAAAGATTTCTCTCATCCATTTCGGTAGATTGAGACCCTACTTCTAATCCCCCTGACCCTTACAAGGCTGATAGCTCAACGGTCCAGTGTCGAGCGTCCTCATGAGAGACAGGGGGAGAAGATTGTCGAGAAAAAGGGGCTTATCCTTTTTGGTGAGTATCAACCGTGAATTGGCGACGTAACAGCTTTACGCTGTAGCTGGTGGCTGCCCGAAACCCAGCTTATGTTCGCCCTTCTCTGGGCCATAGGTGGCTCCAACGGTTACGCCATCATTGGTGATGGCGAGCGCCTGCACCCAGCCAATTCATCTCGATCGGGTTCAGGTGGATCGGTGTCAATCGTCAGACAGAGCGATCCTCTTTTCAGTGCCTTTTGATGGGGATCGGACCCATGCTGAGCAGCACTGCATCTCTTCGGCTCTTCCGGCCTCGTGTTCTACCCTCCCACAAGAGAGCGATTACGTTGGTGGCCGGGTAAGCCATCAGGTCTCAAGGACACCCTAGAAGTACGATGTTATTATATTTATAATCGAGGCTGATGTCGATTTGTTTTACCTGCCTAATCGGATAATCCCAGCCTGATGGGGGATGCTTCTTCAGATTAGAGGACTCCCGAAGACCAAATTCCATGGAATTGGCCTTAGCGGAAACAGAGCCACTTATGGCAGGTCAAGCATGCAGCCGCTGGCTGTGGCTGGAGGTTGCTGCCTGAGCCGATAGATAGGCGTCCCGGTTCTTCCTGAAGGTGGCTGCCTTCTCCAGATCCTTCAGAACCTTCTTCTGCGCCGGCACTGGCTGCTGAGCATACCGGACGCAGAGACGCGGGAGCGAGAACGGAACAGAGAGTTGCGGCTGGTTCTTCAGGATGGCCGCCCGGATCAGGTCCACCTGCTCGCCGGGCGAGGGTGATCCGCCCTCCCCGCCTGTCAGAAGCATCAGGTTCATCACGGCCGACGGCATGGCGCGAACGAGCTCCTTGCCCGGCGTAGCCGCGGCGATCTCGAGATACTCGGTGCGAGACAGCGTGATACTCAGGGACTGGTCGCGTGTCAGCGGACCATCGGCAAGGTCGTGGAGTGCCTGCCGGAAAATCTGCTCTCGCACCCGAGCCGCTTCATCGTGACGGCCAAAGCCTGCCTTCTGCCGGATCCACTGCTCAGTGGGGCCTTTGGGACCGACTGCCACAATGGAAGACTTGATCAGTCCCTCGGCAAGGCTGGGGCGAAGCGACTCCTCCATTTCAGCATTATCGATGATGAAGAAGCGGATGCTCGTGTTTGCCACGATGCTCTTGATCTCGGGTAGGACGCTCGGGTCAAAAGTGGTGATGGAGAAGGCCGAGGCTTTGCCGCCAAAGGCATAGGGATAAAGATCGGCAAAGCGCTGCCGCAGCCGGCAATAGGCAGCGAGAAGATCGCGCCGCTGCGGTGTGAGCTGGTTAGGGCGGTCCAAGACAACGGAACGTAGGTCGGGCCGGAGGCTATGGGCTCCCGTCGCCCGCTCGATCAGGCGAGTTGCCGCAACACCGAGGAGCGTGGCAAGAAGCGCCGCCTTGTCCTTGAGAAGATCGATGGCGCCCGACATGTGAGTGGCGCTGGATGGGTCGGCAAAGCCGGTCAGCCAGGGCAGAGCCAGAGGCCGGGCCTGCTGCAGGCCTTTGAGGAACTTGCGCTGCTTGTCGGTTGGGCTGGCGCTTTCATAATCGCCGTCATGCCGGATACCAACGAAGGCCACATACTTGCGGGCGACATCCTGCGTCTTGCAGAGGAACGCCTGCTGGGCGCCCGTGCGCTCATCGTGGGTGGCTACCAGCCAGCGCGGAAAATCCGGAGCCGCATCATGGTCGAGCAGGCCGAACTCCTGCAGATCGCAGAACAAGGCCACACGGCTGGAGAACTTCTTGGTCTCTGAGTCGTAGCGGCGCATGCCTGTGGTCATCAGACCGGCAGCGAAGGGCTTCGGCACCGGGAGAGTATCGTCTTCCCCGATCTCCATGGTGGGGTCGAGAGGGTCGTCGTACTGCTCGCTGTCGCCCTCGCCCATCCGTAGGCGGATCTGGCGCTGGCGCTCATCAATCTGCTCGCGAAGAGACGGATCCTTGTCGAACCACGCTTCGAACTGTTCCCGGATTGGGGCAGCCAACCCACGGACCTGGCGGCGGCAGCGCTCCGGATCGTTCCGGCGCATGGCGTCGATGTCGCTGTAGATTCGTAGGATCGAGTTGCCGACATCAACAAAGACCTGGTGGGTCTTTCCGCTGGCCTTGTGGGCTCGCTCGCCACGGCCGCTGATCTGTTTGACCGGTCCGATGGAGCGCTCCTGACAGGCCAAGATGTTGAGGTCAGTCTGGGGAACGTCTGTGCCGACGCCGAGCGCGTTCACGTTGACCAGAATGTCAAAGCCCCCGGCCCGAGCCGCGTCCAGAAGATCGTCGCGCTTGATCTTGCACCCAGCCTCCTCGCCCTCTTTCGGTCCTTCCTCGGCGCCGCGGCGCCAGACACGGATTTCGCCGGCCACAACGAAAGCGACCCGAGGCTTTTCTCCGGCACGAGGGTGCTCCGGGGGAAGGCTCTCTTGAGCAAGGGAACTGGAGAGCTCCTTGGCAAACTCCACGCTGTCACAGTGGATCATGGCAAGAGCCGCTTGAGCCGCCCGCTTGGCCCAAATCCGCGCAACAGCCGCCACGATGAGGGCTGCGATGGCCTTGTCGCCTTCGCTCGCTCCTTCCTTGAAGAAGCGGGAAAACGCTTGTTGGGCGGCTTGGTCAACCGACTTGTTCTCGGCGAGCAGCGCCAGGAACGCGCTCTCGATAAGGCGCACAGCGTCGGTGCCCAAGTGAGCTTCAAACTCCCCAGTGGCGATGTCGAACCTGGTGGGAACCGTGCGACCTGTCGCCAGAACCTCATCATAGCTGGCGACATCAATCAGGTCGTGCTCAATGCTCGCACCGAAAGCGTCGAGCGGATCCTTGCCGTCGGTCCTGAATGGGGTGGCGGTCAGAACGATGCCTGAGCCGCCGGCATGCGCGACACGGGAAAGGACCTTTGCGAGTTCATCAGCCGCAGCCTTGTGGCCCTCGTCGATGAGGACCACCCCTCCCCTTCTGCCGAACCGGTCGAGGGAGCACAGGAAGTCCTCATCATCGAGCTTGTTGACGAGGGACATGTTCGTTGCAGGAATGACATCCGCATCGAGCGAGTTGCGCAGCATCGGCCCGTCACCGATGGTCTCGTTCTTGGCAACATAGAATGCCGTCTGCGCGCCCTTTATCGCAGGGACGGTCTCGAACTGGGCGTAGTTCTGGCGCAGCAGGGAAACGTCAGGGTGCAGGATCAGGATCGGTTTACCCAGAGAGACAGCGTCCTCCGCGGCACCGGCTGCGAGCAGGCTCTTGCCGCTTCCGGTCGGAGCCAGCACCGCACCAGAACGTCCACGCTGGATGGCCTCCCGCACCGACGCGGCAATCCTGGCCTGATAGGGCTCTGCCTGCTTGTCGCCGATCCTTCGGGCGAGTGCCGGATTCGAGGGTTGAGATAAGGCATCAGAAGGATTTGTGGAGGGCCGCATACGTCAAGGTCTTGAGGAACAATCGGAAAATCAGAAGGGCGGGACGGGCAAGCCGCAGTGCATGATTCGCAAATCAGGAACGCCGCCTGTGATGTGCTCCGTTTATACCCTGAAGGGTTGCGCGAGGCAGCGCTTATTGTCAGGTTCACAGCGACACAGCTGCCCGATTGAGATGAACCTCAGGGATGCCGAGACGGAAGGTTCCACCCGTGTGCAATCTCTATAGCTCCTATGCAACTCAGGCCGCGATGCGGCAGGCGTTCAACGTGACTCGTGACAGCGCCGGCAACGTCCCTCCCTTATCGGCCATTTTTCCCGACCAGATGGCGCCGGTCATCCGAAACCATGAGGGCGAGCGGGAGCTGATCCAGATGCGTTGGGGCTTCCCCCCTCCCCCAAAAGTAGGCAATTATCCTGTGACCAACGTGCGCAATGTCGCCTCGCCCTTCTGGCGGGCTTGGCTCAAGCCGCAGTACCGCGTTCTGGTTCCTCTGACCAGTTTCAGCGAATACAAAGATACGAAGCCGAGAAAGACACCTGTTTGGTTCGCCTTGAATGAAGAGCGCCCCCTTGCCGCGTTTGCTGGTATCTGGCGGCCTTGGACCGGCGTGCGTGGAACAAAGGCTGATCCTGTTGAGGGTGAACACCTGCTCTATTCGTTCCTGACCTCAGAACCGAATGGTGTGGTAGGACCAATCCACCCCAAAGCGATGCCGGTGATCCTGACCACGCCCGAGGAATACGACGTTTGGCTCAACGCACCGACAGAAGAGGCCCTGAAACTTCAGAGACCCCTTCCCGATGACATGCTGACAATTGTTGCGGAAGGCGAAAGGTCAGACAAAGCTCCTCAATGCTGAATACGATAGGAGGCTGATCAGACTTGTAGTAGGCTTTGATACGCACCACGCATGGTGCCACGTATCAGATCATTGTGATGCTGACCGGTATGGCAACAGTCTGAGGGGAGTCGAATGGCTCTGACTGGACGGTTCAACTTCCGCAAAACGCTTACCGGCCGCCTGAGGCTCCAGGTGGAATATGAGGGCGCGAGCCTCTGGGGCTTCCTCACAGGCAGGAGAACCGCCTGCCGCCGTTGGCGGGATGCGACCGTCTTGGACCTCGCCGCTCCAGAGCTGCGAACCTTGATTGACCAGCGCTTCCGTCCTCAGTGGGCCTTGGAAGGCCAACGGTCTGTTCCAGACTGGTTCAGGGATGCACGACAGGACCAAGGATCTGCACCCCGGGCTCTGACCTATCGCTCGACTGGGGATAGTCGGTAGCCTCTGTCCCACTCTACACCGGAGACCATAAGGCTCTTGCCCCGTTGCAATGAAAGTAACCTTACGCCGTTCCGCCAAACTCAAGTGGGCCTAAACCAGGGTCACTCAATCTACGAGTGCAGACCCTTCGTTTGTGATGGACTTCGCTCCTCATAGTAGAACCTACCTGGCTAATATGAGGGTGGCCGCCAAGTTGAAATATCCGTAAGACTGCAAAGCAGCAATGTCATTCCGACGCCATGATCAACACTCTGTTAACTATGCTCACGCGACAATGTACTACCTGATCGATCTGGGAAAACGAGCAGGTCTTTCTACGACGGCAAGCGCGGCGAGCACATGCGCCTCGTTTGTTTTCGTTGAATATTCCAATGCAGTTATGGGCTCATAACCGCAATCATGATCGATCTGCCCAGATTGGGAGAGCTGGCATGAATATCTTGGTTTTTGCTTCCCGCAAGGGCGGTTCTGGAAAGAGCACCCTTGCGGCGCATCTGGGGAGCTACATGGCCGAGCAATCGCGGCCGACGCTCCTGATTGACGGAGACCCTCAGGGATCATTGGCCCTTTGGCACCAGGTCCGCGACGCGCGGGATCTCCCGCTCTATGTTGGCACCAAGAATCTCGCAGCCACCTTGGCGAAGGCGAGGCGCGATGGGGTTGAATGGGTCCTGATTGACACGCCGCCCAACGCCGAAGCCGCAGTAGCCGAGGCGATCCGGCATGCAAATCTTGTCGTGATACCAATGCGTCCGGGGCTGTTTGATGTCGACGCCGTTCAGGCAACGATCCAGGTCTGCCGTGAACTGAAAAAGCCTTACGCGGTGGTGATCAACGCCGCACCGGCCAAGAATGGCTCGGATGACCCGATGGTTAAGGACGCACGAGGGGCGATGCAGGCGCTCGATGTTCCAACATGGGCGGGTCAGATAACACATAGCCCCGATTTATCGCTCTCCCTAGCCCATGGAACCGGCGTTAACGAGTTCAGCTCCAAGTCGTCCGGATCAGAGGAGATTGGCAAGCTTTGGCGAGCTCTAGCAAGGAGCTTTGAGGCAATCGAGGGTATGACGGGCAAGCACGCTCAGTCCGCCTGAGTGTACCCGGACGATGCTTGGCTCCAGTCTGTTTTCGCTACCTATGTGACCCTGGGTAGCATTGAGATGACCCGCTTAATGCACGTGTAACAGGCCAAATGTGTCTGCAATCGGCGAATATCTTTGGCCGAGCAGTCTATCTACTCACAGCATGAGAGCGACACGACGGACCTATTGCTTCTCGTCCTTGATCTGGATCCGCGACAAAACCCCAATATGGTAACGAGGTGACATACCGCTGCATGAGCAGACCTTGCTCAGTGCTGACATTGTAACTTTGTGCCTGACGCGAATCGTTCCAGGCATTTTGACAAGAAGTTCGAGACCCATGGTGAGGTCAGGTGGATCCCCACGCTGCTATTCGGCATCAGACACAAGGTCTCAGCCATGGATGACCTGCTGCACACAGGTACAGCAAAACCGTCTAATTTAGATCCTTCCACGACCTGATACCTGTCAGGTGGTGGGGCTGCGGCCTGTGCGTAGCTGGCTATCTGTTCGGCCCTCCCGAGAACTTGGCGGCCTTGCCAGGGTCTGTGCCTGCTCCATAGAGTCTACGAAAGCAGGAGATAAACCGACATGGCGTTCTACGGTGATATTCTTAACCTTTCCCGCCAAGCGCAGCGCGGGCCAGTGTCTTCCTGGTTCGAGCGCAGGCTCCGCGACCAATCGGTAACGGGTTGTTCCTGCCGGAGACGGAGCTGCAACGGGTTGGTGACGCGCTCGTTGATGAGTTGATTGGTTATCGCCAGCAGGCGGGTATCTCGACCGCAGTGTTGGGCATGTCAGGCGGCGTGGACAGTGCGCTCACCGCAGCCCTCCTGAAACGGGCTGGTTGGAGGGTGCTCGGCTTTACCCTGCCTATTGAGCAGAACCCGGAGGAGACAGAGCGCGGGGTGGAGGCTTGTCATACGCTTGGTCTTGAGCACATGCATCTCGATCTCTCAGGGCTGTACCGGCACATCGTCAGCGAATTGGGAGAGCTCGATATCCGCATCGCTTCCAAAGACGAAGAGCGGCTGCGCACAAGGCGTGGTAACGTCCGAGCCCGTCTGCGCATGATCACTCTTTACGATCAGGCCCATCGCTTCAGCGGCCTGGTAGCGAGTACCGACAACTTCTCCGAACTTGGTGCTGGGTTCTGGACGCTGCATGGCGACGTGGGCGATCTCGCTCCTGTCCAATCGCTTATCAAGTCCTGGGAGGTGCCCTGGCTGGCCCGCGCCTTTGGGGTTCCAGAGCGTACGTGGCGGGCCAACCCCACAGATGGGCTTGGGATCGGTGGTGGGGACGAGGCACAGATCGGGGTAAGCTATCTGGAATGGGATGTGATGGTCTTTGCGCTCCTGGAGGGGCTTGCCTGCAATCCGGGCCTCTCAGCTCAGGAACTGGCAGAGGCGCTCAAGATCGGCGGAGACATGCATGCTCGAACTGCCCTCGGCACGGTCCTGCGTCGGCTGCGCAGCACATGGCACAAGCGCAGCAACCCGATCCGCCTCGATCATCCCGTAGCTGAGCGCTACGAGGCGCTCGACGCGTTAGACGCCCGCCTTTTCAGACCGGCGGTGCTGCGGGCGGACGAGGCCCTCTCGCGGTTCTCGGGCGAACTGCAGGACCTTGCCAATCAGCTTGCCGATGCCTTGAAGGCGTCGGAGCGACGCCTCGTGACGGCAGAGTCCTGCACCGCTGGGCTTCTCGCCGCCTGCGTGGCCGGAGCACCCGGCAGCTCCGGCGTCCTGGAGGGCAGCTTCGTCACCTACTGCAGCTCGCTCAAGAGTGATGCCCTTGGTGTCCCGGCTGAGCTCATTGAGGAGAAGACGCCCTACCATCCTGAAGTGGCGCGCCAAATGGCAACTGGCGCCTTGGATCGGGCACCGTGCGCCTCCCTTGCGCTAGCAGTTACGGGAGTCGGCGGACCAGGTCCGCATGAGGGTAAGCCGCCGGGGCTCGTGTACATCGGCGCAGCCCTCCGAGGGCACGACCCACACGTGGAGGAGCACCACTTCTTCGGGCTTCCGAAGGAGGTGCTTGCTGCTACCATCAGAGCTGCACTGCATCTCGGGCTGAGAACGATCCGAGAAGCCAATGCGCTCCGTCCGTGATCTACGGATAACAGGAGATGCTGATGGGCGGAATTCGCCAATGAGCGATCAAGCCCTGAAGCATCACTGTCTCAGATTATAGGACCCGAACCGCCGGCCGTCGATGCTGTGGACCGAGGCAGCATTTTGTTCAGGAGCTTTCTTTGAACAACTTCTATGGAACCTGAATTCTTGCGGCAGAGGCTAATCCTGGTTCGCAAGACAGCACTCGGAGACTGGGAGCTAGCGAACGCGCCTACCAGTCCCTGCCGACAATCAGTGTAGCCGCAGGATCGGCTGGCGGTTTCCCTGTGGTCGGAGGAGCTCGTCGATCCACGCCAAAGGAATTGTACTTCGACCGCCGCGCTCGATCGACCTCAGACCAGCTCCGCGAAGTTGATGGACTTGGTCCGATCCAGTGATGCATGAACTGGCGGCATGGGGTACTTCAGGCCGGTCGCGCAATTGAATAGGACGGCACGCTCGTCCTTCGCAACCCGGCCATCGGCCATGGCCTGCCTGTAGGCCGCGTGGTCTTGCTCCGCATTTGTGGAGAGCGGTTTGGCAGCTATCCGGCCAGCCTTTCGAACTGAACCGGACTGACATAA
>NZ_JAEQMY010000111.1 GCF_016743775.1 Microvirga aerilata
GTCGAGCGGATCTGGCGGCGGGAGGGGCTGAAAGTACCACAGAAACAACCGAAG
Source organism: Microvirga aerilata (assembly GCF_016743775.1). Classification (GTDB taxonomy): domain Bacteria; phylum Pseudomonadota; class Alphaproteobacteria; order Rhizobiales; family Beijerinckiaceae; genus Microvirga; species Microvirga aerilata. The sequence continues at coordinate 55 of NZ_JAEQMY010000111.1, forward strand.
ACAGGAAGGCTCTGGCTCAACGACGGATCCTGCATCCGGCTGCGGCCGGAGTATGCCAACCACGTCTGGTCGTATGACTTCGTCGAGGATCGCACCTATGACGGACGCAAGTTCCGCATGCTCAACATCATCGACGAGTTCACGCGCGAGTGCTTGGCCATCCGAGTGAGCCGGAAGCTGAAAGCGGTCGATGTGATCGACGTGCTCTCGGACCTGTTCATCCTGCGTGGCATCCCAGGTCACATACGGTCCGATAACGGCAGCGAATTCGTGGCCAAAGCGGTCCGTGAATGGATCACGGCCGTGGGAGCCAAGGCGGCTTACATTGAGCCAGGCAGCCCTTGGGAGAATGGCTATTGTGAGAGCTTCAACTCGAAGCTTCGGGATGAACTGCTGAAAGGAGAGATCTTCTACACGCTCGAGGAGGCAAAGGTGATCATCGAGAGCTGGCGCCGGCACTACAACACGGTGCGCCCACACTCATCCCTGGGCTACCGGCCGCCCGCACCAGAGGTCGTGGTCCATGCGTCAACGCTGGCGCCCAGACCAACGCTGAATTAACATCACACCCGGATCACCCACATGGGGCAGGCCAGCCGTTAGGATGAGCTGCGCTTCATCAGGCCTGAATCAACAGCTGAGGGGTAATCGGGCGCGAGCGCAAAGAACTTGGTCCACTCCCAGAAGTCGGCAGTCAAGAAATCTGTCAATGTCATATAGAGGACGTGGCGGCTCTGAGTCTCCTTGACCCGAATGCCACCGTCGTGCGTTTAATATTCAAGAGTATGTCCGCCCCCAGGTCAGTCACGTGCACAACAGTCACAGGACTCAATAGATCATCGTCTGTAATGTGACGCTAAACGGGGAAGATATATTCGTTCTCCAGAAGCGAGCGGGCCTCTGTGCGGCTTCCATAAACCCCCAGTAGCCATCTGTTCACGCCCGAGAAGCTATGGCCTTGGCAGGCAACTACCGCAATTGCAGGGTTCGGGCCTTCATCAAGACCTATGGTCCATAGGCCAGGGGTGATATCGTCGTCTGGCCTGGCCAGAAGGTTTGCAGCCGATACCGCACGGAGTAGTTCGGTCTCGTCTGGAGACGGCTCTGCACCTGCGCTGAGTTGCTCCAGCCGCTCCTCCGGAAGGACCTCATCGAGCGAGGACCAATCTTCTCTATCTTGTGGCTGAAATAGAATGCTGCTGTCCTTTGGCAGCACGTGTGTCCAGAACTCCCCTCGATCGAACGAGAGTTCAAAAGCCTGGGCCTTCAAAATTGCCAGATCTGCTTCGTCCGGGGCGCGACCTAACGCGACCGCATTCGCTATTCGCTCGGTAACGGACCCTGTACAGTCCCTCTTGCATACCATGAACTCTCCAATCCGAATTTTGCTGCACTCGCAGTGCAGTCGCCTACTTCACTTGGATATGTGTCACGAGCTTGGCCCTAACAAGAAGCTAATTTTGCAGGAGCCATTCCCGTCCTGCTTGTGGTTAGAATCTGACCTTTGACACCCGAACAGCGATGCCTGGTCCCAATCCAAAATATGGGTTAGGCAACGGCAGCTTCATGCCAGGGGCTGATCTTTCGGATCGCCACATCCTCGGTTTATGAATACACCGTCGTGACCAGAGACAGCGGACTAGTGGACGCAGCCCACCCAAACTGACGAGAGTCGCTTCTTGACCGCATCCTTCACAGCGTTCTAGCACCCATCAGACACAAGCAGGCCGAAAGGGTGCATCAGCGGTTCGCACCAGCCGTCTTCATCGTAGCCTCCGACGGGATTGCCGCTGGACAGTGCGTATCTAACCGCCGCCCATAGCGTCCATGCAAGTTCGATCTCACCTTCGTCGCCTGGATAGACAGTACTTGCAGGTACGGTCTTAGTGACGATGCCTAACTCGGCGAGCAGCATCATTGACACCAGGTAGGCCGCGCAGTCTGCCACCTGAATTCCTGCAATCCACTTCGAGTCGCAGCCATGGATAGGGGTGATACCTTCGGGCAGCTCAAGAAGTGCGCGCTTCATCCCACCATCGAAATAGACGGTTGCAGGCGGCTCTAGCGCCTCGCCGTTAAGACCGGAAAGAAGCCTTCCAGCATGCTCCACGACGGCGGCTCGCTCCGATACAGGACAAATCGCAACTGCGATCTTGCACGTGCCAAGGATGTGCTTGAGACGGTCGCGAAGACGCTGCGCGGCAGGGTTGCCCGCCATCTTCACGCTGCTCTTGAACTCGTCGCGTGCAGAGTCAAATCCACACTCGAGCAGAGCATCGCCGACTAGCTCTTGGAGATTATCCGCGCGGAACACCGCTGCGATAACTATGAGGTTGCCTCGGTCGTGAATGCTCTCGTCAATAAAGATATTTATGTACTCACTCGCCGCCTTGTCGGCTGACTTCAATTCATTGTCCAGCTCGGTCATGAGCGATGATGACGCATGAGATGGCAGACTGCTCTCTGCGGGCAATAGCACGATCGCGCTGGGCTCTGGCAGGCGCTGCATGCCTCGCAGGCAAACTTTCAGCCGATTCTGCAGGGTGCCGATTCCCGATTTTCTTACTGCTTGTTTTTATAAGCATATGATTTCAAATACCCTTTTATTCGGCAGGGGGTGCAGATTGCAGGAGTCTATTCGGCACCTGCCGATAGACCTGCAGATAAGAAGATGGGTCTGAGGCAGCTCATATCATGCGCTCACTTCAACGCTAAGAGCCCTACGGCTGTGGCTAATAGCATTGTCATTGGGTGGCGGAACTTGCCTTGACTATAAGATCAACGGAGGTCTCTCGTTGAGGGCCGATGGTGCTATCCGGCCACGAGGTTATCCAGCGCTCGCAGGTCGGGCAGGAGTGGCAGCGTGTCCATCTCATGCAGGCGCGGCCTCGTATAGGGTGATCAAGGCCTCGTGCTGGCATGGGTAGACCCATCGTCAGCGAGCGTGATTAGCCACTCGCCCGCATAGGTCACCAGAGCACCATGCTTGTCCAGAAATGCGATGAGCGTCCCTCAAGAGCAGGTCTCATTGATTTTTCGATTGGACTTGGTCCAAGTCTAAACATCGTCAATGGCGAGATTGACGACACGACGCGGGCGACCCAACAGCCCAATCACAGATTCTCTATCACTGAGGCATGCAAGCAGGATTCACTCGACCCAGGCTTCAGGAAGGCAGGCACTGAACTTGAGCGCGTCGTCAAGGTCGTCCGGAATGTCAGGCCGTGCTGCCATCGGGACGGCGGCGCCAGAGCTGCCAGGATGGGCTCGGCCATCTCTGCGCGAACTGTCATCGAGAGTTCGTCCCAGGACGAAACCTTCAGGCCTGCCCGACGCAGCTCACAGGCGATCGCCCGTGAGCTGATTGACCGCGGAGAGGGCGAGTTGTCAGAATACTGTCCTTGCCACAAGGGCTGCTTACATGTCGTGAGCGGAAATTCATGAAAGGTATGGGATTTCTCAGTTTGACCCGAAGCGGCCGTTCCAATGTAAGGACGACCCGTCGAAATCGGGTTTATAGGACGCCTTAACCCGGCCATGATGCGGCTTCGGACAAGCGACGCGCCGGCCTGTCGCCTTCAGCTTGGACCTGGCTGAGGCACTGCCCCAAGATGACCGCAGTTCCATCCTTTACCGTGCGGGTCGAACTCGGGACAGCAACCCCTACGATGGATCGTACAGACGCTCGCGATGACGCGCCTTCGGGGCTCGTTACCTACTGGTCCCGAGAGGCGGCGAGGCACCTCATTATCGCCTCTAACCTCCGTGAACACCGTCCGCGCGGCCGCACTGCGGCGCGCCCCTGCAAATAGAAAGCCCCGGATCTCTCCGGGGCTTTCGCGTTTAGATCAGGATGTCATCGGCATTGAGCCGCGGCAGCGGGGTCGGTGTCGTGCCGCCTATCAACAGCGTGACATGGAAGTCCTCCAGGCCGTCCGTGCCAGTGTTGAGGCTTAGCCTGCCGGTTGCGCTGTTGTAGTAGAACGTGTCCTCCAGCATCTGGCCCTCAACGGGAGCTTGGTTGAACAACTGGAGGCCGTTGGCCGCGCCTTGGGTGCCGACCGTGTTCGGGTCGAAGTCGAAGTTGCGGAAGTCGAACACATCGTTGGCAGCCCCTTGCCCCTGCATCCTGACGGTGTCGCCCCGATCGAAGATGTCGTTGAACACGAACGTGTCGTCTCCAAGGCCGCCGGTCAGGTCGTCAGCCCCATGACTGCCGACGAGGATGTCGTTCCCGTCCTGGCCGTTGATGGTGTCGTTGCCGTCACCACCGTAGAGGGAGTCTGCTCCAGGTGCTCCGACGTTGTTTGCCCCGGCCGTGGTGGTCGTGTCGGTGGGTCCGCCGTCACCTGTGATCTGGTCGTTCCCGGTGCCCCCGTAGATGGTGTCGCTGCCTGTGCCACCAACGAGGTTGATGTCGTTTCCGTCCTTGCCATAGATCGTGTCGTTGCCCCCAAGCCCCTGGATGGTCGAGGCGAGACCAGCACCATCATTGAAGATGTCATTACCAGCTGTTGGCCGCCCCGCAACACCGCCGTTACCCTGGTCGTAGTTGTACGGGTCAGCGAACTGGGCCGGTTCCGGATCAGTCAGCGGGGGCGGAGGCGCGACAACCGGAACGTCCATGAGATCCGTGACATTGCCGTCCGCCGCACCGACCGTGTAGCCCATGCCTGCGCTGATCCGGAACTCGATGGTTTCGGGTTGTTCCACCACACCATCATTGATGGTCTGGAGGTCGAGGGTGGCCGTGGCCAAACCCGCCGCGAAGGTCACCGTGGTCGGACCGGTGAAGTCCGATCCGGACTTCGCGGTCCCGACGTCGAGGTCGACAGTGACGGTCAGCGGCTGCGCCGTATCGCCGGTCCGGGTGAGGACGAACGAGGCGATTCCGCCCTCGGTGACCTCGCCTGTGCCCGTGGTCGCGTTGATCACCGGCAGCGGCGCCGGGGGCGGCTCCACGACCGGCGGCGGCGTGACAACCGGCAGCGGTTCCGTGCCAGCCGTATCCCCCGTGCCGTCATTGTCGAGGACCGTGGCGGACGCAACGAAGGGCACGTCAAAGATGTAGCCGTTCTCCTTCAGGGTGAGCGTCAAGGCGCGGTCCGGGTCCACCGTGTCGTTGTCGGCCAGCGTGATCGCCAAGGTAGCCCACTGCGACAGGCCCCGGAAGCCCGGCACACCCCCATCAGCGCCGTTCCACTGGATCGACGCGATGTCCGCTAGGTCGACCCCGGTCAGGGCATAGTCGATGGGGAGATCACCGTCTGCTTCCGAGCGATGGAAGGTGAAGGTGACCGTCCCTCCCTCGGTGACAGTCGGCTCACCGAGATTGTCCACGGTCACGGTGGGCATGACCCGCTCACGCGGGGCATCGGTGATCGCCACCGGCAGAACCTCGTCCATCATCAGCATGTTGTAGCGCGGGTCAGCGCTCTCGCTCATGAAGAAGAGATTGCCGGAGTGGGCGTTTTCCAGGCTCCCGTCTTCGGACGCCACCACGGTCACGGTCTGTGGGATGAACCAGTTGGTGTCGTCGAACACCACCTGCGAGGAGCCATCCGGACCCTGCGCATAGACCTGTTCGTCGCCCGAGACCGTGATGGTGACGGGAGCGGTCGGAGCATCGTTCAACACGAGGGTGAACGAACCGTTCGCCCCCAGTTCGGTCGCGGTGACGCCGGTTCCGGCGTCGATGGCGACGCTGCCGGGGTTGGGCACGTCGGTGCCGGGCTCTCCACCCGGTTCCTCGCCGCTTGGTTCCTCACCACCGCCCGACCCAGCCACGCCGACCCGGCCCGTGTTCAGGGAGTACACGGTCTCGACGTTGTCACCCGCACGATCCTCGTAGATCGCCCTGCCGCGCAGAAGGTAGCCATAGTCGGCCTGGGTGACCGTGTAGGAGAAGCCGAAGGGGCCGTCCTCCGGGGAGACCCCTGTGGTGACGGTCTCCCAGGTCTTGCCGTCGTCGCGAGACCGCTCCACGGCCCACTCGAACTCCTCGGCCCGACCACGATCCCGGTAGCCGTCATCGTCGTTGAAGGTGCCGTAGCCCAGCGTCAGGATCTGGCCCACCTCCGGCGTCATGTCGTCGAAGGCCAGATTGCCGGTCGGGTCATCGTTGATGTTCTCGATCACGCCGGTCTGGTTCTGCGACCGGGCGATCACGTTGCCCAGCGCATCCCTGGCCTCGATTTCGAGCACCATCCCGGCGAACTCGTCGTTGCCCGCGAGGACATACGAGGTGTTCGGGGCGAGCGCATACCCGAGTTCATGCGGGTCCACGCCGGGCGCATCCGGCTCCGTTCCGATGAAGACGTAGGACACCGCGCCGGGAACAGCCGTCCATGACAGGGTGCTGTTCTCGGTCAGGTTATCCACCGTTTTGATCATGAACGGTTCCGCCACCGGCTGTGTGACCGTCACCGTCACCCGCGCGGTGTCGCCCCCGTTCAGGGTGTAGTCGAAGGTATCGATCCCGACGAAGCCCGTGTTCGGGGTGTAGACGAGTTGGCCGTCCACAACCGTCACCGTCCCGTTCCGACCCTGGGTATGCGCGTCGATGGTGGTCTCGTCGCTCTCAAAGTCGAAGTCGTTCTTGCGCACGTCGATGGTGATGGACGAGCCCATCAGCCCCGTGGCCGTGTCGTCGAAGGCCACAGGCGGGGTGTTCGGGTTCGGGTCGTTCACCGGAGCGGTGGTCAGCGAGTAGACCGTCTCCTGAGTTTCCGCCCGGTCCAAGTAGACCGCTGCGCCCCGGAAGGCATAGCCGCTATCCGCCGCCGTGACCGCATAGGAATCGGTGGTGCTCACCACCTCCCAGGGGCCGCCATCCTTGGACCGCTCGATGATGTAGCCGAACTCGTCCGGACGATCCGCGCGCATGCCGTCGCCGTCTTCGAGATCGCCCATCGAGATCGTCAGCAACTGGCCCACATCAGGGGTGTTGTCGCTGAGCACCGGGCGACCGGTCGGATCGTCGTTGATGTTCGCGATCACCTCCGTGAGGTCGGATCGGGCGATCTCCGCGCCGGTCGCGTCCTTGGCCACGACGTGGACCACCATGCCCACGAACTCGTCGCTGCCGTCGATGGCATAGGAGGTTTTCGGCGCGACTGTGAAGCCGAGTGTGTGCGCGGGGAAGTTCGGCTCATCCGGTTCGACCCCGATGAGTTCGTAGCTCGCCGCTCGGGCAATCCCGTTCCACGAGATCGTGCTTTTCTCGTTCAGCCCCGTGGGGTTGGCGATGGTCAGTACGGTGCCCAGCGGCTCCTCGACCGGCGGCTCGTCAACCGGAGGGGGCTCCTCCACGGGCGGTGGCACCACGACCGGAGCCGTATCCGTGACGGTGACCGCCAAATCAGGCACTGATATCAGGTAATTAGGATCATCGCTGCTGACGAGGATCATCAGCGAGTCCGCGTTTCCGCCGGGCTCGTCCAGGCCATCCGCATAGCCCGCAACCGTGACCGTTTGCGGCTTGTACCAGTCCTCCGGCGTGAACGTGAAGCTATACCGACTCAACGTCACTTGTTCATTCGACGGGAAGATGTCGACGGTCACATCGCTGATCGGCTGGGTATTCAGCACCACGGTGAAGGTATCGGTCGTGCCGTCTTCCGTCACGCTGGTGCCGGTGCCGCTCGGGGTGACCGTGATGCCCGGCGTGGCCGCAACCGGGGGCGGCTCCTCAGCCGGAGGCTCGTCCACCGGAGGCGGCTCCTCGACCGGCGGCTCCTCGACCGGCGGCTCCACAACAGCCGGGGCCGTTTCTAGAACGGTGACCGGCAGATCAGGAGCCGACACCCAACCATAGTCAGGGTCTTCGTCGCTCCAGCCGTAGATCATCAGCGAGTCGGTGCCGCCGGGCTCGCCCTCCGCATACGCCTTGACCGTGACCGTTTGCGGCATGTGCCAGTTGGTAGGCCCGAACGTGAGGTAACCCGGAATAACTGTCGCTTCATAGGTGGAGGAGTCGATGTACACGTTCACGTCGCTGGCCGGCGCGGTGTTCAGAACCACGGTAAAGGTATCCGTCAGCTTGCCGTCTTCCGCCACGACGGTACCGGTCCCGCTCGGGGTGACGGTCAGGCCCGGCGTCTTGGGCGGGCTACCCGGCGTGCCAACTGGCGGCGGCGTCGTCACCGTATCGTTGTCGAGGAGGTTGGTCGTGACACTGCCAGCGGTCGGGCTGACTGTGTGGCCGGAGCCGGAGCCCGCCGTCACCACAAGGGTTTCGGTGGTCTCCACCGCCTTGTCGTCGGTGGCGTTGATGTTGATAACCGCCGTGGATGAGTTCCACCCGAAGTAGGCGGTCGTCTGGTAGGCGGTGTAGTCCGTGCCATCCGCTGTGCCGGTCACCGTCACCGGCACCCGAAGCTCCGAATTGCTCGCCCCGGTGCGGGTGAAGACATAGCTCGCCATGCCACCTTCGGTGACCTCGGTGGGACCCGTGATGCTGATTTCTGGCACGAAGCCCGCCGGGTTTCCCTCCCCGTACACGGTGAACGTGGCGGTCTTTACGTCCGTGGTGTATTGGCCGTCGCTCACCGTGAAATCGTAGCTGAAGGTTGCGTCTTTCCCCTTGTAGATCGAGTCAAGGAACTCCTGGGTGGGTTTGAACCGGAGCCCGCCGTAGTCCGGGTCCTGGCTGATCGTTCCAAATTCCGGCTGCTGGCTGACAAGGGTATAGGTCAGCTCGACGTTCGGCGTCTCGGCGTCCTGCCCATAAGCACCGAGGGAGTAGTACCCGCCGTATTGGGCGAACATCGATTCGCTGGTGCCTGTATCAGAGGCCCACGCCTTGGGAGCCGTGTTCACGGGGGCTCCATCGTTGTCGATGAAGCGCCCCGAGACGCCAGTCACCGCGCCGGGGAGATAGTTTTCGCTCGCGGCGAGCTTGATCTCGTAGGTGCTCGGGTTGACCTTATTGTCTTCGGGGATCGCGACGGTTGCCCACGTCTTCGACTCGTCGGGCCTGAACGTTGCCGTGAACGGTCCGAAGGTATCGCTCTCGAAGTTGACAGTCAGTTCCTGATCGAGGCGCGCGTCGCGGGTGATTTCGAACTCCTGTACCCCGCCCTGGCCTTCCCTGACATCACCATACAACTGGGTGTTGGCGAGGATTGTGACCACCGGCAGCGGCGCATTCTCGCCCACCGGCTCGGCATCGTCGTTGATGATCGTGCCTGTGGCCTCGACCTCCGTGCCGAGCGTGGCCCCGGTGGCACCGGTCAGGCGCACCGAGATGGTCTCGCCGACCTCATAGGCGCTGTCGTTGGTGACCGGAACCGTGATAACCCCGGAGGACGACGCGGCGGGGATCGTAACCGTATCGGTGATGATGCCGCCGCCGAGAACGACATTGTCGATCTTGATCGGATAGTCATTGCCGTAGGAGTCGGCACTGCCGTCGATACGCACCGCGTCGACGGCGGAGAAGTTCGGGCCGAGGGCGACGGTAGCGGTCTGCGGCCCGCCGTTGCCGAGGGTCACCTGCTGCGAGCCGACCACCACGCCGCCCCTGATAGCTTCGATGGTGATGACTTGGTTGGTCGAGGCCGTTGAGACGGTCATGCCGGTGAGGGACAACTCGCCGGGAGTAATGGCCTGGATCTGGCCACCGCCGGTCGTGGCCGTCAGCGCCGCACCGTCGCCGCTCGAAGAGACACCGGTCCAGCGCAGGCCCTCGTAACCAGCGGGAATAGCGCTGTGAATGGCACCCGTGCCGTCAAAGCCGATGACCTTGCCGGACGCGGTCGCCTCATAGGTCAGCGTCACGTCCTGGACGGCAGGGGCGCTTAGGGTGATCGCGAAGGTGATTTCACCTTTTGCCTCCGAAGCCTCCGCGTCACCAATGTTCACCACAGGCGAGTCTACGGGGAGTTGCTCGTCGTCGTCAGTGATCGTGACGGAGGCCTCGCTATCGAGGATGATCGCGTTCACCGGGTTCGAGAGGACGACCTTGAAAACTTCGTTCGGCTCGACAGCGGTATCCTGCGAGATCGGAATGGAGATGGCGTACTCTGTCTGGCCATATGGAACGAGAGCTACGCCGGACTGAGCAGTGTAATCCTCCCCGGCTACGCCGGCTCCATCCGTGGTCTTGTAGTTCACCCGGACGTCGTGAGGTGCGGGTTCCGACAGGGTAATTGTGACCAGGGCATATCGAGGAGCGCCACTCTCCGGCAGTGCCTCCGAGACAGTGACATCGCTGACCGACAGGGTTCGCGTCGGCGCATCGCTCACGCCCCTGACAAGGACCGACATTTGCGCCGGGGCGCTGTCAACTGTGCCGTCGTTGGCGACGTACTGGAACGTGACTGTCTCATCTTGGCCGTCCTCCAAATGCTGGAACGCACCAGAGTGAGCCTTAAAGTACATATTTCCGTCAGTTGGATTCCAAGTGACGGTGCCCTTCTCCGGCTGATCACCATAAAGCTCGTAAGTCAGCGAATCGCTGTTCGGATCGGTGCCAAGCGGGTAGATCGCGATGCCGTCCGTTTCGACGGTATCTTCGTCCACTGAGGTTGGCGCTTCCGGCTTCATGACCACGGGCGCTCCGCTGGTGCTGGGCGCGTCATTGTCGTTGACCGTGACGGGCACCAGAGTCGGCGGTGCGATAAGGTAGGCAAGATCGTCGCTATCTGTGGTGAAGGTGATGTTGCCTGTGTACGAGTCCTCTGTCCCGGCGTCGTCATGGGCCCCAATCACAAAGTCCTGGGGTACGTCCCAATTCTCCGGGGTGAACTCCAGCACCCGACCACCGGTATCGATCTGCTCGTCACCATAACCGAACACGTAGACAGTGGCGGTGGGCTTCGAGTTCAGGACAATCGACACGGTGTCAGTCGCGCCACCTTCGGCCACGACCGTATCACCATTGCTTGGGGTGACCGTTATGCCAGCAGGAGGAGCTTCCTCGTCATTGTCGATGATGTTCGTGGTCACCTCGAAAGGCGTCCCGACCATGTAACCATCGCCCTGAGCCATACCCACGACGATGGTTTCGGCTGCCTCAGCCGTGTCGTCATCCATGATCTTAATGGAGTAGGTTGCCGTGGCCGAGTTAGGCGCGAATGTGACCTTGCCAGCCGCGCCATTGTGGTCCTGGCCAATTGCCGTGCCGGTCACGTTGACGTTGATTTCCAGAGCAGTGGACGTGTCGCCCGTGCGGGTGAACGTATAGGTGGCCTCGCCGCCTTCGATGACTTCGGCAGGGCCGGAAGTCAAGTTGATCTCCGGAAGAGCAGGCTCGGCCATCGCCGCGACCGTGATAGTCACAGTGGTGTCGTTGGAGTCCGCCGTCCCGTCGGTCGCCTTGTAGGTGAACTCGACCGGGCCAGCGAAGTTGGCAGCCGGCGTGAAGCTGTAGCTGCCGTCCTTGTTGAAGGTGAGCGTGCCCTGCTCGGCCGTCGGGCCCTGGACCAGGCTGTAGGTCAGCTTATCACCGTCCTTGTCCGTGGCCGTCACCGTGCCGGTGATCGGGCCACCGTCCTCCTGGCCTTCGGCCGTGCCGGCTTCAGCCACGGGCGCGACATTGACGGGAGCTTCTGGCACATCGACCACGGTCAGCGTCACGGTCTGAGGCGCGCTGTTGACCTTGCCGTCGTAGGCGACGAACTGGAACGTCACCTCGCCGGCGAAGTCCTTGGCCGGGGTGTAGCTGTAGCTGCCGTCCGCGTTAAAGGTCAGACCCGCAGGCTTGTCGCCATCAATGGCGTAGGTCAGCTTATCACCGTCCTTGTCCGTGGCCGTCACCGTGCCGGTGATCGGGCCACCGTCCTCCTGGCCTTCGGCCGTGCCGGC
>NZ_JAEQMY010000112.1 GCF_016743775.1 Microvirga aerilata
CGGGCGGCTGTATGCCCGTCATTTCCGCACCTCCATCTCGAGCCGCTGTGTCATCCAAGCCCTGCGCTTCTTCCGCCATGCAGGCCTCTCCGTTACCGGCATCCCGTGAAGATCATTAAGAAGAACACCCGCCGCTACAAGGAGGTAGTTGCCCCAGCCAAGGTGCTCGAAGGTCAGAAGAAGCTCACCAAAAAGCGGCGCTATGCCAACCGCCACGGTTAGCCGAATACGACTCCTTTCAGGCTTTTGAGAGCATAATTGCAGCGCTCAATCTGGTTGGCTCGCCGCTGCATCTCTACTGTATTCTGGCAAGGCTCATCGACCTCTTGCTTGCAGAATGGACAGATCATGAATCACCTCCGTCAGTGCATGAAGCCAACCAAAGTGCGGGGTAGGGGTTCCTTTACCCGCTCCTCCTAATTCCGATGGTTGATGGTTGGGACCGAGTGCCACGTTGCTTGCGAAGCGTGGCCTTGGCTGTCAGACTCCTGTGGTTTGCTCACCAGAGGATTGCACCATGACGTTACCAGCCACCGGGACAGTGAACCCGCGCCTCCAGGGCATCTCAGATCAGGTGAAGGGTCTCTCAGGCCGCATCAAGGTCTGGACCCAGGAGCAATCAACGCGCCAGTCACAACGGGCACTCACGTCAGAGGAGGAAGCCAACCCGCTCTACCTCCTTGCCGCCATTACCCTTGGCATCCCCGCCTTGCTGCTGATACCGCTGGTCGGCATGAATCCAGGAGTACAGAACGGGACGTTCACGACCGTTATGACCTTCCTTGTCGTCTCAGCCTTTGTCACTGCGATGGTGTTCGAGATCAAGAGGCTCGCTGATCAACCGTCCGATGAGGGCCAGCACTGAAGCACAAGTCACGAGGCTCCCCTTCGACACTCCAATCCGACAAGGGAGCTTCATGGCTTTGATGAGGTAAGGCCAGAACCCACGTGGTCAGGCGGCACAGCACACGCACCGCCTGACAAATCATCCTTAGCACTCGGTTTTCTGCTTTGTGGTGGTGCCCGTCGCGTCTGAGGTCTGTTTTGTTGTTGTCGAGCAACCAGTGCTGCCGGTTGTGCCAACGTCCCGGTTCTCAATCACCACGTTCTTCTGGTCTGGTCCTGAAGCGGCATCACCAGCCACAGCGCCCACACCAGCACCAACGGCTGCACCCACTGGTCCGCCAACGATAGCGCCTGTTACGCCGCCTGCGGCGGCACCGCCTGCGGCACCACCTGGATCGGCTACCGCGAGGGTCGGGAACAGGAGGGTGGTTGCAACAAGGGCGGATTTCAGGTCTACACGCATGACTGTTTCTCCACACGAACCAATCGCGACTTGCGATCTGCCAAGTAAACGGCTGTGTTACACGAGCGTTTCAGCTTGGCACTTTCTTGGCTTAAAAGGGCTGCTAAGTAAGCTAACTCCGACCTAAAAACTCGCTGACACAAAGGCAGTAATTTCCCTCAATCCCGAAGGTACCAGGCGATGTGTATTGCTAAAATACGGAGTTGGCCGTAGGTGAGACCAAGATCACAGGCATCTATTTTGTTGTACGGGTCGTTCCTGCTGATCCTGTTAGAACATCAACCTGCTCTACACACGTCCCAAACCAGTTCCCGTACAGCCCAGGACAAGAACCTTATGAGCGAGAGCAAAACCTCTCCGAACTACATTGAACTCGCTGCTGACATCGTCTCAGCTTACGTCAGCAACAACTCCGTTCCCACCACAGATTTGCCGGTGCTGCTCCAATCTGTCTATGCCGCCCTGACGAACACCGGACAGGGTCAGCAGGAGGAATCCAAGGCTGAGTTGGTGCCTGCCGTGTCGGTGCGGAGGTCCGTGACCCCGGACGCCATCATCTGTTTGGAGGATGGCAAGTCGTTCAAGTCGCTCAAGCGCCATCTGCGCACGACCTACGACATGACGCCCGAGCAGTACCGGCTGAAGTGGAGCCTGCCAGCCGATTACCCGATGGTTGCACCGAACTATGCCAAGGCGCGCTCTGAACTTGCGAAGAACTTTGGCCTCGGCCAGATGCGCAGGAAAGGCGCGGCTCTGACCGAAGCTGTGGCCAATGATGGTGCTCCCGCTAAGCCCAAGCGCGCTGCTGCCAAGGCGGCTGCGACCTCCGACGAAGTGACTGCGCCGGTAAAGGCTCGCCGCACGAAGAAGGCTGCTTGAGCCCTCAGCCTACACCGCCAACTCGGAATCGTCCGAACTGGCTCATCATCGGGGTGGCTCCCACGACTCGTGCGGCCACCCCCACTATATCTCAAGCATACATACGGCACTCACAAGTCCGGTGTCGCCTTAGCTCTTGTTAACGGGATTGCGCGATCAATCCAGCAACGCCGATCTATCTAATCAGTCGGCGAGCAGGAGCAAAAATGGATCAACATCATCCAGAACTGATTTTAGGACGCAGCGGCACCGGCTCCGCAGCCATCCTGCGTGTCACCGAGACGCGATTTGATACAATTGCTCTGGCTGAGAGCACTCCCATTCCGGGTGAGTCCGTGTTCGGCTCATCCCATTCTCATCGGGTTTGGCGGATGATGAACGCTCTAATCGATGCTCAGCCTGAATGGGCCGATGTTGAGGTGTTCGAGCAGGCTCGCGAAAAGATACTTCAGTATGGCCTTACAACCGGCATGTCTCTGGAGGAGCTGTTCAAGCTCACTGACCCAGACGTAATCCTTGGATTATGGACGGCGGCTGAAGCTAAAGACGCAGATGATTGAGACGAAAGTACCCTCCTTTTGAAACACCCGTGGCCGCGACGCACAGTGGTTCGCACGGCAAAAATTGAAGGGCACTGTCACTACGTGATTACTGGCCTCGTCCTCGATGGCCACTGACCAAGCCGCCCAGCGGCGAGGATTACCTTTCTCGCTCATGAGGCCCAGAGCGGTTGGACAGCTTCGGTAGAACCGGCGCAATCCCACCGCGAGCATCACAGACTGACAAATGACCTCAGCGCAAATTGAAGAAGTACCGGGGCATAAGCGTCTTAGCCCTCAGGTCACACCCGCTCTTGCAGGGCGGCGAGTTGCTGAACAAAGGGCTGTCGCCGCTGCTGGTGCTGCTCACGCAACCGCTTCAGGCTCTGTGACTTCGCTAGAGCGTTCAATGATCTTTGACTGTCGGCTTTGCACTCGCGCTCATAAACCACGTCGATGTCGATCAAGGTGTCGATCAGTGCCAGGAGCAGAGCCTTTGAATCAGCCCTGTCTGGACGGGACTTGAGCGGTTCGGCTTCTGGATGAGCGGGACGCGACACAGGATCGGACACCCTCTTTGCCCTGCCTTGCTGTAGGGACAACATAGCTATAGCGGGACAACAATCCTGCATCAGTCGGGTATCGGACTGAACCATCCTCCTTGTGCTCGTTTACCGCGCCTTCACCATAAAGCACTGAACAGGTGCCCTTCCAACCAAGTTAACCCTCTGTTGCCAGGATTGACCGGAGGATTGATCCCAAACAAGGGGCTCTCATGATTTCTCGTCTCGTTCTGGGCTGTGCTCTGCTGGGCTGTGCCGTACCGGCTGCTGCGTCTGACCGTGCCACCATTCACGCGCTCGTCGCACAGCATGCTCAAGCCAATGGGGTTCCTGAAGCCTTGGTGCATCGGATCATCCAGCGCGAGAGCGGCTATAACCCTCGTGCGTCCAACCGGGGCAATCTCGGCCTGATGCAAATCCGCTATGGGACCGCGCGAGCCATGGGCTACACGGGTCCTGCCTCGGGCCTGCTCGATGCCAACACCAATCTGGCCTATGCAGTCCCGTATCTGGCCAACGCCTACAAGGTAGCTGAGGGCAATCCGGATCGCGCCGTGTTGCTGTATTCGGGCGGCTACTACTATGCGGCCAAGCGCAAAGGTGTGCTGCGGGAGCTTCGCACCGGTCCCGCCGAGCCGGTCACAACAGGTTCTGTCTCGGCTCCCTCTTCATCGCTCGCCTCGTTGATCTCTTCAGTGTTCACACCCTCTGAGACACGGTAGTTCCTAAAAGGTCTGAGCAAACTTATGGTGCTCAGAGCAAAGCCCATAATTGATGCTCCTATGAACGAGCGTTGGTGGTTTGTCCCCTTGCCTCCCTCACACAAGTGCGGCGAAGTTCCTGGACGAGCGGCTTCTGAGGGTTCTCCCAGCCCTTGGGGTTCAGGAGTGGCTCCAACGACCTTATTAGGTCTGCCTCCACTGCCTCGACATCCTCGTCGAATGCTATATGGGCATAGCGAAGTTTGTCCCGCATCCATTCAGTCAATCGCGCTTCACCACCCTCGTCAAGCATATTCGGTTTTCTGGTGGGTCAGGCTGCGTCACCCGTCTCTCGGCGCATCACGAATCTGGTTGGCGTCTCTTGAACGACCCCAAAGCCATGGCGCTCATAGAACCCAAGTGCAGGGTTGTTCTTCAGCACAAACAGCGCCATCGACTTTGCCGCCCCGTGCCTTTCTTCCAGAAGCAGCCGCATGACCCGTGAGCCGACGCCACGCCGCTGATGCTCAGACGAGATAAAGAGTTGCTTCAGGAAGATTTCGTCGCCTGTTCGGCGAAACTCCACCCAGCCAACATCCTCGCCATTGAGAGTGATAATCCAGGTATCGTCAGGACGCCAAAGGCTTGCAAAAAGAGCCTTCTGATCCTCATCAACCCACTCGATCCAGGTGGATGCGAAAGGTTTGATCGCTTCGATGTAAAGTTTAAGAGCAAAGGGGTAGTCGGCGGGAAGAGCCGGTCGTGGGGCGATACTCATTGGAATGTCAGGGAGCAGAACGGAGTTGGTTCAAAATGTACAAGCCTATGGCGCTTGTTACACAAGGCTTACGGGATCAATAGGCTGAACTCATCAGAGGACTTCAGCTTACAAGGCGAGCGATCAGCACGACCACAACGGCTCCTATCGTTGCCGTGGCAATCCGGCTGGCGGTCTGATTGCGGATGCCGAGGTCGATTCCAAACCGCTCCAGAAGGAACCCGCCGACGAGCGATCCAGCAAGGCCGGTGACCACGTAGTGGAGCAGACCGGAGCCGCCCACAAGCCAGCTTGCCAGCCATCCTGCCACGATCCCGATTCCGGCCTGGGCCGCAATGGCTCGCTTATCCAGAGCGTTCAGGGCCTCCCGATCCACGCTGATGCGGATCGGCAACCGAGCGCTGGTTGGCTCAGGTGCTTTGCGCCTGCGTTGCGATTTGCCTGGGTTGGGCTTTGATGTCTTGGCCATGGCTTCGATATGGATGGTCATGGAGAAACTATCCAGGAGGCAGGCTGGGAGAACCGTAGACGAGCCTGCCTCTGCCATCATCAGGACAGCAAGGGCTGCGGCAATCCCCGGACCTCTGCTTGTGTGGCCCTTTTGCTCGGCGACTGGACCTTTGCTCCAGCCTTCAGCCTCGTGTTCTCGTCCCGGAGTGCATCCACCTTCTCTACATGCTCCCGGTTGGCGCGGGTCAGTTCCTTGACCTCGCCCTTCAGGTCAACGATCTCAGCTTTGAGTTCCTCACGCTCGGCAGCAAGGCTATCGTCATGTTTGACGTGAGACTGTAGCTCACGAATCTGCTGCTTCTGATCCGCAACCTTTTCTTGCAGCTTCCTGATCTGCTGCTCAGCTTTTGCGAGCAGCCGCCTCATGTCCTTTGCTTGCTGCTCGGCTTCGCTCATCTCGATGAGCGTCCGGTCTGATCCTGTGGGAATCATAATCTGGTGACCTCATGATCTATGTTTCTAAAAGAACAAACACAGAACATATATCAGCGTCAAGTCACGCTTTGACCTCCTGCCGCTCCCTTCCAGCTTGCTGAGAGCCGACCTCGAAGTTGGTGCTCGTGGCCTTAGGCAGAGTGGATGAGAGCAAAGACGCGCCACCTCGTCAGCGGTGTCATGCGAAGGTGCCGGATCAGCAAGTTCCGGTCGAGCAATCGCCACGGATAGAGGATACCGAGAGGCATCTGACCTAATGAAGCAATGCTCATCATTATGATAGACTTGGAGGTGACGGGCGGTTGACTGCAACGCTAAGGTTCACGTAGCGGTCCGCTTTCTTACGAAGCCCAAAGACGCCCTGATTCGACCAAGCGGCGAGCGTTCAAACGCTTCGAACGGCGACTTCCGCAGACTATAACTGGGAGTTCGTCAGCAACAACTTTGGCACACTCTTGGCACACCAGACGAGCATGCTCGGAGGAGCGCATTGATTGCTCCAGCCTAACTGATTGAGCTTAAGGGAAAAATTGGCGCACCCGACACGATTCGAACGTGTGACCTTTGCCTTCGGAGGGCAACGCTCTATCCAGCTGAGCTACGGGTGATTGGGGCGGTGGGCCACGGACCCTTCAGCCCCTCACCTATCAGACGCTTGGGTTATTAGTCTATAATTCTATAACTGCCCTGTGTATTTTTCTGCACCTCCAAATGTCAGGCTGCGAGATGGCCACAGCGGACCCATCATGTGCCGAAACGGTTTTTCGTGCTTACTATGTGATTACTAATATCCAGGGTTGTGGCCTGCCGGATGGCCATACAAGGGTTAAGTTCCTGAAAGATATGGTGAGCGCGCTGGGACTCGAACCCAAGACCCTCTGATTAAAAGTCAGGTAGCAGCACGTTCCTGGCAATTGATGATGATAGCCTATAGAGCATAAATAATTGATATCCCCAAATTTCTGTGGGTTGATCATTCCTGACAATGACTCCGCTTGCAAATTTCTGGCTACCTATTCGCCACGCAGGTAGCCACGCACGAGCCCACCCGTCATGCCCAATTGCAAGCTCACCAAGCGCATCATCGATACCTTGCCCGCCCCTGCCGACCGTGACGAGATCTGGTGGGATGAAGACCTCAAGGGTCTTGGCCTGAAGATCACTCCCACAGGGCGCAGAGTCTTCCTCGTCCAGTACCGGCCTGCTGGCGACCGGCGCAATCCTCGCAAGTACACGATCGGCGAGTACGGCCCAACGACACCGCATCAGGCCCGCGTCGAGGCTCAACGGGTCTTGGCCGAGCGGGCGGCTGGGCGTGACCCTCAGGCGGAGAAGCAGACCGCGAAGCGCCGGATCGCTTCCGAGCAGGTGTCGGACCTTGCGGCGGAGTTCATCGCCAGGCACGTGTCACAGAACCGGACGGCTGCTGAGACCGCCCGCATCCTACACCGGGAGGTCCTGCCGTACTGGGGCTCCTGGACGGTTGACGAGGTGCGGAAGCGCGATGTCATTGCCTTGCTCGATCGGGTGCGAGAGCGTGGAGCGCCTATCATGGCCAACAGGGTATTGGCCGCAGTTCGCAAGTTTTTCAACTGGTGCATCGGACGAGGGATCCTTGAGATCTCGCCCTGTTCCGGCGTTGCCATGCCTGCCCGAGAGCAGGCGCGACATCGCGTGCTAACGGATGAGGAACTAGCCGAGATCCTGCAAACTGCTCGGAAGATCGGGTTTCCATTTGGCTCAATCGTCGAAGTCCTCGTCGTGACAGGGCAGCGCCGGGATGAGGTCGGACGGATGGCTTGGGCGGATCTCGACTTGGATCGCCAAATTTGGATTGTTCCAGAGGAGCATTCCAAAAACGGCAAGCCACACATCGTACATTTGAGCGGACCAGCCCTCTCGTTGTTAACGGCGATGCCCCGTACAGGAGAGTTGGTGTTCTCGGGTGATGGCAGAACGCTTTTCCAAGGGCACTCGAAAGCTAAGAGGCGCCTTGATCAACTCTCGGGGGTAACCGGTTGGACCTTGCACGATCTGAGGAGGACTGTGGCATCCGGCATGGCTCGCCTTGGGGTGGCGCCACACATTGCAGACAAGATCCTCAACCACCAGACTGGGACAATATCGGGCGTAGCGGCCGTGTACCAACGGCACGAGTTCCTAAGCGAGCGCAAGGATGCGCTCGAACTCTGGGGGCGGCACATCCGTGGTCTTGCGTCAGGACGAATGGCAGCGTGATGTTGGGTAACCCAGCCTAGCCCTCGACCACACCAATCAACGATTGCGGACAGGGACCATAGAATGAGTACCCCACTATATGGATAGGCATCCAGAAGAACTACACCAATCCTTTCTTATCCTAGCGCATCAAGCCATGAAAGAGGTATGGCCTTGTTAGCGACTAGGGCTGACCCACCATCTCCATGATTGCCTCAAAGCCTTAGTGTGGAATGAGCGCCACGATGGACGGAGACATGAGCAGCGCGATGCAAACGAGCGCCAGAAGCACAAAGGCGAATAGGCCAGGGATATTGCTGTTCATGTGGATCGCGCCTCCCGCTGCTACTCCTTGTAGCCTTACAGAGCCCCGAGTGCTTTGATACCGGATGTTGCCCGATGAGGTTGGGCTGAGGCCGCCCTGTCGCTTGTGGTTGAGGAGGGTACCCTCGATGACTAGGCGTCGAACCTCGTTGCTTCGACCATTCTGTCCTTGATCATTGTGTAGATGCCCTGAAGTTCCTTCTGAAGAAACTCAAGGCATTCCAACAACTCAGCATCTGTCATTTGGGCTGAGGATGAGACTGAAGGACTGGAACGCTGGTCATCAGCGACACTGCGAATTTCGCCAAGGGCAGTCCTACCAATCCCAGGGGTCGCCAACCAGTGCTTGTCGGGAATATGCGTCATCTCGCGGATGCTGGGGCAACGGCCCTCAAACTCGCAAAGGACGGCTGCTCTCACTCGCGATGAAACTGCCTCAAGAGGAAATGGATCGTCTAAGTTCATGAACCCTCCCGCAACGCTTGCTTGTCCCATATGGCTAAGGACAATCTGGGCGAGAGAAGGGCAAGAGCCAGACCTTTGTTAGGCCCCGCCAATGCTAAAGGTATGCGCTTCGGTTGTGTATTGGTTGCTTCTGGAATCGAGGGTGCCTTGCTCCGTCTTCAGGTCTTGCATTGACGCGGACCCAAACGTGCAAAGATCGCCGACACAGAGCTTATGCCCCGTGATGTAAGGTCAATTTACGTAGGTTAATCCCAGTTCTGCCATCAGGCGTAGGTGCTTTTCCGCACAACCCTGTCTAAGGACTCTGTTAAGCTGAGGCTGGTCCTCTTTTAACTAGTTAGCCTCATCAGCCGAGTGCTTCTGGTGGGGCTTCTTTACTTTGGTCTGGTGGTGCTTCGGCTGGATCAACCTTCGTTTCCTTTGCCTCGCTAAACGGCACTGTCAGCACCAACTCACCCGCATCATCAACAATCTCGACAAGGAACTTGTCTTGTCGAACGGGAGGCAGGTCACTCCAGTAGGGAACGACTTCCATGAAGACCCGCGCCAGTTTCAGTGCACCCTTTCGGGCACTGTCAACATCAGGTAGGTCAAAGCTCTTGGGATACCTGATACGCTTGTACTGATTGTAGATGAACAGGTTGTAACGGGGCATGGTGGCAGGAATATCAGCCAAGAAGGATCACCCCGCAACTCGCTCATAGGTATAGGTTCCAAGAACACCCGCAGGTCAGTTTAGCCGATTGCGAGGCATCTGCCCCACCAGCATCGTCGCCTTCTCGTAGGCCAGAGCGGCACTTAGAGCGAACCACCGCTCCTCAGCCTCGGCAAGCCTGGAAACTGCTCGCTCGTAAACCGCCAGCGCAGCCTCTTCCTCATCAAACAGAGTTCCGAGTGGGCCAAATGACTGCTGCTGGTAAGCAAGGTCTACAGCTTGTCCTAACGTCTGGCGGATCGTTGCCAGAGCACCAGCGGCTTCAGGCCACCTGAGCCGCACTCGTTCAAGCTCATCGTAAGCTTCGTGAAGAGCATCAAGGCAGACAAGGCTGGTCATATCCCCATGATTGTTCTCCTGACGAGCTGACAGTCATACTCTGCCGCTTTCGTCGTGATGTCTTTCACATGGATCAAAAAAAGCCGTCGTGAGCGGTTGTCATTTTGGGGGATGCGGTATCGTCAGTGGCGAGACTGGGTGAGGCAGAGTGTGGAAAGCCATGGCTGAACCCAATCTAGATTTTAGAAGATCGTCGGCTCGACTTACCAGACTCGTTTAAGGCATGGACATATCCACCGTCCTGGAACCAGAAGAACGGCTCGACCCTCTTCGTTAACAACCTCAATCAGGAAGTCGCGCTCTGCTGCTGGTAGGTAGCCTTTGGGCGATCTGAGTCCGATGAACACTCGGGCCATCCTCAGCGCAATATCGTGCGCCGCGTCTAGGCTCGGAACATTCAAGCCCCGCGGATATTTCAACCGGCGAAAGTTGTCCAAGACGTAAACGTCATAGGTCGGCATGGCCACGATAGTGTAGCCAAGAGTGCCTATCCTGTACCACACTCCTAAGGATTATCGGAGCGATAGCAACGAAGGAGTGCAGTTCCTTTCTTCTCAGCCGAGGCGGCTCCTGCAGCGCTTTAGACTGGTCCTCTTGGGTAGTCGTGCCAGTAATCTCTCATCTCCTGCTGGCGTTTGCGGTCGGGCCAGACTTCATCATCGCCGTAGAAGACCGGAGCCCTTTGCACCTGCTCCTCGCTCACGTCAGTCCGGTAGCCTTCAAGGTCTTTGGCATAGGTGAGCTTATCCCACGGGACGGTGCGGTGGTGAACACCGATGCCGAGGAAGCCGCCAAACGTCACGTCCACATAGAGGACGCGCCCACTCACCTTCTCGATCAGCAGCCGCTTGATCGTGCCGATCTGTCTGCCCTGTTGGTTGAACACAGCCGTGCCCTCCACACGATCACTCTCAATGACCGGATGAAACTCGGCGGGCTCCTTGATGCCCGTTTCGTTGCTTGCCTCCCACAGAAGGTAGCCGTTCTCAAGTATCCCCGCTGAAACGATGGCGCGACCAGCGCCATAGGTCCACCGCTCCTCGGGACTGACCTGTTTCACAGGTATCCAAGGGCCACTCTCGGTGGGCAGCTTGTCCCCCGAAGGATCATCAGTGAAACCCCATAGATTGGAGTTGGCATCAGATTGGAAGACATAGCAGGTTCTCATGTGTGCCCCTTAGGTGACGAGGTGCACAGCCATTGTCCCAGTACTTCATGACCAAAATACAAATGAGTGAATAGGAAGGTTTTTTATAGTGGTCGAATTTGAGCCTACAATCAGCCAAAGTTTACCTAAACAAAATTATCGGACGCATTCCCTCATAGCCATACTAGTATGCTAGTATGATGCTTGACTAAGACTCTGGACTAACATTAAAAACTAACAAGTGTTGCTTCGAGATAACTCTATGCTGACCCGAGAGGTTTATATCCCCTGCTCAGAGAATGAGCCACTTCGCGGCATCTTAGCCCCAAGCGAATCCCAAATAGACAGCCACCAACACCCCAAGGATGGTGAAGCTAAGAACTGCTATCAGCGGGATTACGAGGGACTTGAGGTGGTGAGTGTCCATAGCGGGCCTCCATGGCTACGCCCTAGACTAACGCGGGAGGCGGCCCCTATGTACCTGAGCTTGGATGCTTTCATGTTCATTGAGAGTTCATAGGAAGAGGCTCATCTCTAGCCATCAATGGACTGACACTACTCCCGACCAGGAGGTGAGCCCGATGTCCGGATCGTCTTCCAAGAGTCCCGACAATCCCTTCGATGGTCTGCTCCTGCCCATGAACGCCTGGAAGGCTGTGGAGGACGCGCACATCACCAATCTTAAGCAGTGTTGTTGCCCCTGAAAGATCGGACAGATCATCCCGGTTGGCGTGAGGCAATGAACTCACGCGGTGAACGATACCCG
>NZ_JAEQMY010000113.1 GCF_016743775.1 Microvirga aerilata
CGCCTCCGCAAATCGGCGCCAACCAGTGAATCACAAGTCATTGCTCGGATTCAAATTTCACTCGGACAGGCTCTTAGCAAAAAAGTATCAAGTGTTCAGCAGGCCGAAGATCTTTCCACTGCTCTGGAGCTGATTCGACAGGTTGTCGGTGAGGAGGCCAGCAACGATGCTTTGATCAACTCGATCCGCAACATCGGGGAGAACACGTCTGTCTGCCAATGGGTCGCTGGTTGGCTTGCACGGGCGAAGTACATTGCCTATCCAAAGCTCAATCTGGGCAGTGATTGGACTGCATTAAACACCGGCCATTTTCTCGCTGAGGCTGGCCTCCGCTTTCAGAACTGTCTCCGGAATACCGATCGGATTGTTGATGTATTAAAAGGCAGGAAGTTTTATTTCGAGAGCTCCCGCCATGGTGTCATTGCGGAGGTTCAATCGATCGGGTTGCAGCGCTTCCTCATTCTTGCTGGTGTCCACACGAAGAAGAATGGTCCCGTCATGCGCCGGCTGCGCCTCGAGATCGAGAAGGAGTTTGAGGCAGCAGGCGTTCCTTCGCTCAGCACATGGCCAGTAGATTGTCCGTGGAAGGCAGTTGAAAGAATCCCAAATGGATTCTTTGACCTCGACGATATCAGCGACTTGGATCTTCAGGGACTTGAGGTGTAAGTCAAATGACGGATTGGCGATACGCGGCAGCCCTTTCGCAGATCGGGACTCCCAAGAGGGAGCTTGCCGAGGCACGGGAACACATCCACGATCTTGAAGCGGATATTCTCTCGATCACCTCACCTGATGAAGACGATTACCGCGCAGTCGGACTGTCCTCCGACTGCTCTACGGTTGTTTTAGCCGCTTCAAGAAAAGCGCTATTAGCATACTGGCATCCTGATCGTTGGCCTTCAGCCCAGAAGTCATACGCAACGGAGCGCTTTCAGGCGGTCCAGGCTACGTTTGACCGCATCGAGCGACATCGCACGTATGAAAGGAGAAAATAGCAGATGACTAACCGATCCATTGTAGCGAGGCTTTTGGCAGCATGGGACTGGCGGAAGAGCATTGTGTTGTTTGTTCAAGCGTCTCTTTGGTTTGCAGTATCAGTAATCAAGGCTGCAGCCCGAATGATCATCCACGTGTGTGCCTTACTGATTGGCTTTGTCTGTGGGTTCTTGCTCGTGAAGCGCTTCTGGCGGAGCCACAGGTAAGTCTATCGGGACTGCTCAGGCTGAATGGATTACGTCGAGGAACTGAGCCCAAGCCAGACTCCCCATCGTACGATGAGAGAGCAGATGATACTGCAGAAGGCACCCAGCCCTGCCGGTGGATTTCACCCCTGTGTAATCTCTACTCTATACACACCACGCAAGGGGCTATGCGCCGGGCATTCGGGAGCTACCGTGACAGCGATGGCTGTGGTCCCTTCCCTACTGGCGACCGGTCCGGATCAGATGAACCTTGTCATGTGGAACGTGGATGGCAGCGCGGGCTGACACAGATGCATTGGCGCCCTCCTCTGCCACCGAAGATCGCCAACCAATCGGTCACCAACGTGCGCAATGTATCGATAACGCACTTATCGTTCTGGGCTTGTCGCCTCAGCGGTAGGACAGACAGTAGTTTCCGCTCGAGTGATACCCGCCCGGACAGGATCCAGTTTTTGGGATCGCGTGTTTCGCATTCTCATAGCCGAGGCAGTAATCGCCCGAGCTGTGATAGCCGGACGGGCATGTGCCAGTTTTCGGCAGAGCCGGCCGCGGAGTTTTCGAGTACGGCAAACAGGCGCCACCGCTCGAGTGGTAGCCAGACGGACAGGTGCCAACTTTTGGAACGGCTTGGGCGTAGACGTCGGGAGCGGCCATCATAATCAGGCCAGTCAGAAGGCAAGCGCAGGAATGGCGAGCCGTTAACCCGAGCAGTGTGATCGGCATTTGCATTTACTCTACCCAAAGTTTGGTCCGGTCGATCGGGGTGCACAAGGCTGCCTGCGCCAAACATAAATATATCCAAACTTAAATATACTTTGGGAGGAAACCTGTGCCTGTCACCATGCGTACCACCGGCGAGATCATGGCCCGCGAAAAACGAGATATGTTGTTTGTTCGGTTCAGACTGCTGTCCCGGAGGAGCGCACCACCTAACCCGTCTCGGCAGCGACACCTTGAATGGTTCGGCTCGAGAGGGCTGCGTTACGAGTTGGCTGCGCCACGTGGCTGGCTGGAGGGAGATCCCGGTCTCATTGTGATCTATTTTGATGGGCCGGACGATCCTCGGATTGGGGAGTATTCAGCCTTCTTCGAAGATGCTGACGGAAAAAGCCTCGCTCCTGACGAATATCAGATGGTACTAGTATCCTATGCGTCTTGGCTGGTTGGCCAAGATGATCAAGCAAGGGACACTTCGTTACTTTAGAGCATCCCGCTCCATAAAATATCTAGAAATTCTGGATATTCTTGATAAGGTGAGGCGCAGGAGATCCGCCCATGCGCACGTTCACCACGGCCGACCTTAACAAGAAGGTCGGGGACATCACCGACGCCGCCCGCCGGGAGCCTGTCCTGCTGACCCACCATCGCAAGCCCCGCTTCGTCCTGATGTCAGTCGAGACTTACGAAAGCCTGACGCAGGCCAAAGCCGCTGACAAGCGTACCGGCTTCACCCTGGAGGCCATGCCGGACGACGTCGCCGACGGCCTTCTCGCTCTCGCTGACCAATACGAGCGCGAGGGCCGCGATGACGACGTTTGAGCCGGAAACCGGCCTTGTCATCCGCTACCACTACCTCTGGCAGCGACAAGCCCTCGCAGGCGAGGAGACAGGCCGAAAGGTCCGGCCGGTCTGTGTGGTCATTCCCGTCGGCGCTACAGGCACGGACGTAGTGCTGTTCCCGCTAACAACGCAGCCGCCCGGGCCTGATCGCTTAGCCGTGCAGGTTCCGGAGACCGAGCGCCGTCGCCTCCGCCTCAAAGGTGACGGTCCAGCCTGGATCATCCTCGACGAAGGTAACCGTGACGAGCTGCCGGGCTCGTACCATCTCGAGCCTGTCGCCTTGAACCCGGTCAGGTTTCACTATGGGGTTTTCAGTCCGGCGTTCATGCGCGTCGTTCTCACAACCCTCGCCCAGGCCATACGGGCGCAACGGCTCAAAGTCGTCAGCCGAAGCGAGTAGCATCTTCTAACGTCTGTGGACATTCGTCGCGACCGGGGTTTGCCCTTCTGGGTTCTCAGCAGCCGGGGCTCCGGAGCGCGACATTGCGCAGGCGCGGCCAGTACTGGCCCCGAGCGATGGTTCTGTCAGGACGAACGCGTGACAGCCTGGAGCCGCTTCTGGGTTGTTCCTCCCCGATATCCACAGGGCTGAGAGAGCAACCCTCGTTGACCGCATCGCGTTGCTCATGTTCTTGATTTGTTCACTTTGTCGCACCAGGACCCGATGACGCGTCACCTGTTCAATTCCGCCTCCTCTCGGCCGACCGCTTCTGCGGCCGTGGCAGACCTGCGCCAGCAGATCGAACGCCTGGAGCGCGGCTCACGCATTCACGAGACGCTGCCCTTCGGCATCGAGGCGGTTGACAATCACCTGCCCGGTGGCGGCTTGGCGCGCGGCGCCCTGCACGAGGTGATTGAGGCTGGGCCTGTGGCCGAGTTTGCTGGCTCGGCCACCCTCTTCACTGCCGGGATCGCTGCGCGCCTCAAGGGACCTGTCCTCTGGTGCCTGACGAGGCGCGATCTGTTCGCGCCAGGTCTCGCCAACGCCGGCCTTCTTCCGAGCCGCGTCACCTATGCGGAGGCGGGCCGTGAGCGGGACGTGCTTCCCCTTGTCGAAGAGGGTTTGCGCGAGCGCGGCTTGGCTGTCGTCATCGGCGAGGTGACCCGCCTGACGCTGACAGCCTCACGTCGCTTGCAGCTGGCGGCGGAAGGGTCCGGCGTCACCGCGCTGATCCTGCGACGCTGGTGGACCGTCGCCGAGAAGGATCTAGTTGCCCTGCCCTCTGCCGCTGTCACCCGATGGCGGATCGCGCCCGCCCCGTCTGAGCCAGTCCCTGCCCCGGGCCTCGGTCGCGCTCAGTGGCAGGTTAATCTTGTGCGCTGTCGCGGCAGCGAACCCCGTTCCTGGATCCTGGAGGCCTGCGATGCGAAGGGTCGTCTCGCTTTACCTGCCGCACTGGCCGGTCGACAGGATCCAGCGGCGGCACGGCGAGCCACCGCGCGATGAGCCACTCGTGACCGTGCAGACAGTAGGGTCGCGCCGCAGGGTTGCCGCAGCCTGCCCGACCGCGCAGCGGCTTGGCCTCCACGCCGGCATGGCCGTCGCACATGCCCAGGCGATGGTCCCGGGGCTCCACGTCTGGGACGCCACGCCCGAGGATGACAACGCAGCGCTGCGCAAACTGGCGCGCTGGGCGATCGGCTACTCGCCCGTGGTCGCGTCCGATCCGCCCGACGGCGTTTGGATCGACATCGCCGGTTGCGCGCACCTCTTTGGCAGCGAGGAGGCTCTCCTTGCGCACCTGCTGGGCCGACTGAACAACCAGGGCGTGACTGCCCGGGCCGCGGTCGCCGACGCGCCTGGCACGGCGTGGGCCGTCGCCCGCTTCCGCGGCGGCGGGGTCATCCCGGTCGGTCGATCCGTCGAGGCCGTGGCCACCCTCCCCGTCGCCGCGTTGCGGATCCCGCCCCAGGCGATCAGCGTCATGCAACGTCTCGGCGTGGAGCGGGTCGGACAACTCGCTGCCATGCCGCGCGCACCCATGGTACGCCGCTTCGGCAAGGACGTGGCGCTGCGGTTGGACCAGGCGATGGGCCATGCCTTCGAGCCGATCAACCCGCTGATTCCAGAGGAGACGCCTCTCTCGACGGCCGCCTTCGCCGAGCCGATCGGCAGGCTCGAGGCGCTGAAGGACGTGGTACGCCGCCTTGCCGAGGATGTTTGTGCGCAACTCCTCAGGAGAGGCCTGGGCGTGCACAGGCTCGACCTGATCCTCCGCCGCGTCGACCAGAAAGGCGCCAACCTCCGCGTCGGCACCGCGAAGGCCACGCGGGACGCGCAGCACCTAGCGAAGCTCTTCGACGAGCGCCTGCAAACCGTCGATCCAGGCTTCGGCATTGAGGAGATGGTCCTCATCGCCAGCAAGACCGAGCCGCTGTCCGAGACTCAGGTTGAGGCGCGCGGCATCGCCGGCGTGTCCGCGCCGGATGTGGACATGAGCCGCCTCGTCGACCGGCTCGGCGCGAAGGTCGGTGCGCATCGCGTGTACCGGCTTGAGCCGGTGCAGACGCTTGTGCCGGAGCGGATGGTGCGCAAGGTGCCCGCTCTCGCACCAGTGACTCAGGTCACTTGGCCGGAGAACCTGCCCCGGCCGACGCGCCTGCTCGACCCGCCTGAGCCCGTGGTCGCGACGGCGCTCCTGCCCGACCACCCGCCGGCGCTGATTGTTTGGCGCAAGGTCCGGCACAAGGTCACGCACGCGGATGGGCCAGAGCGCATCGCGCCCGAGTGGTGGGCCGGCGATCCTGACAGGCCGTCGCGGGACTACTATCGCCTCGAGACCGACCGCGGCGGCCGCTTCTGGGTCTACCGCGACGCGCCGGCGGCCGAGGGCGGGCGCTGGTGGCTGCATGGGCTGTTCGCATGACAGACTACGCGGAGCTTCAGGTCACGACGCATTTCAGCTTCCTGCGCGGCGCGTCGAGCCCCGCCGAGCTGTTCGAGCAGGCGAAGCTCCTTGGCATCGCGGCGCTCGGGATTGTCGACCGCAACTCGCTCGCCGGAATCGTGCGCGCCTACGAGGCGTCGAAGGGTACCGGTGTGCGGCTGATCGTCGGTTGCCGCCTCGATCTCACCGACGGAACATCCCTGCTCGTCTATCCGACCGACCGCGCCGCATACTCGCGCCTGTGTCGGCTGCTCAGCATCGGCAAAAGCCGCGGCGGCAAGGGCAAATGCCTGTTGCAGTGGGAGGACGTCGTCGCGTGGAATGAGGGCCTGCTCGCGATTCTTCTCGGCGACGAGGCCGATGACGAGCTCAAGCGCAATCTGGCGCGCCTCAAGGCGACCTTCGACGATCGCGCCTACATGGCGCTGATCCGGCGCTTTGCGCCCAATGAACATTTGCGCCTCTACTCCGTCGAGCAGGCGGCCCAAGCCGCAAAGGTGCCGACAGTGGCTATGGGTGACGTGCTCTACCATCACCCCTCGCGCCGTCGCTTGCAGGACGTGGTCTCCTGCATCCGCCAGCGTTGCACCATCGACGAGGCAGGTTTCCGGCTTGATCGTCATGCTGACCGGTATTTGAAAGACCCAGTCGAGATAGCCCGCCTGTTCGAGCGCCACCCCGAGGCTTTCCGCCGGATTGGCGAGATCCTCGACCGCTGCACGTTCAGCCTTGATGAGCTGCGCTATCAGTATCCGTCGGAGACAGAGCCTGACGAGACCGCACAGGAGAAGCTCGAACGGCTGACCTGGGAGGGTGCCCGGCACCGCTACCCTGACGGCGTGTCCGATGTCGTCGCGACCACCTGCCGGCATGAGCTGCACCTGATCGAGGAGCTCGGCTACGCGCCTTACTTCCTCACGGTGCATGCCATCGTGTCGTTCGCAAAATCGCGCGGAATTCTCTGCCAAGGACGCGGCTCGGCGGCGAACTCCGCCGTCTGCTACGTGCTCGGCATCACCTCGATTAATCCGACTGAGCACGACCTTCTGTTCGAACGCTTTGTATCCCAGGAGCGGCGGGAGCCACCAGACATCGATGTCGACTTCGAGCACGAGCATCGCGAGGAGGTGATCCAGTGGATCTACGACACCTATGGCCGCCACCGGGCGGCGCTGACGGCTGTCGTGACCTGCTACCGAGCGCGAGGCGCCGTCCGCGAGGTCGGCAAGGTGCTTGGCGTGCCAGAGGATGTGACGGCGGGCCTGTCCGGTCTCGTCTGGGGCTGGGGTAACGGCGGCGTGACCGCGGCCGAGGCCAAGGAGCTCAACCTCAATCTCAACGATCCCCGCCTGCGCATGACGCTGGAGCTCGCCTCAGAACTCATCGGGGCCCCGCGCCATCTCTCACAGCACCCGGGCGGCTTCGTGCTGACCCAGGAGCGTCTCGACGACCTCGTGCCGATCGAACCGGCGGCGATGGAGAACCGGCAGGTGATCGAGTGGGACAAGAACGACATCGACACCCTGAAGTTCATGAAGGTCGACGTGCTGGGTCTCGGCATGCTCGGCTGCATGCGCCGCGCCTTCGACCTGCTGCGCGAGCACAAGGGTGAGGATCGCGACCTTTCGACGATCCCCCTCGACGATCCCAAGACCTACGCGATGATCCAGAAGGCCGACACGGTGGGCGTGTTCCAGATCGAGAGCCGGGCCCAGATGGCGATGCTGCCGCGCATCAAGCCGGACAAGTTCTATGACATCGTGATCCAGGTCGCGATCGTCCGGCCCGGCCCGATTCAGGGTGACATGGTGCACCCTTACCTGCGTCGACGGGAAGGACGTGAAACGCCTGAATACCCACGACCGGAGCTCAAGCGAGTGCTGGAGAAGACCCTCGGCGTGCCGCTCTTCCAGGAGCAGGCGATGCGAGTGGCCATCGAGTGCGCCGGCTTCACGCCCTCCGAGGCCGACCAGCTCCGGCGAGCCATGGCGACCTTCAAGCTGACCGCCGGCGTCACCAGGTTCCGCGACAAGCTCGTGCGCGGCATGACCGCACGAGGCTATGACCAAGCCTTCGCCGAGCGAACCTTCAAGCAGCTCGAGGGTTTCGGCTCCTATGGCTTCCCGGAGAGCCACGCGGCCTCGTTCGCCAAGATCGCCTACGCCTCGTCCTGGATGAAGCGGCACCATCCCGACGTGTTCTGCTGCGCCATCCTGAACGCGCAGCCAATGGGCTTCTACGCTCCGGCGCAGCTCGTGCGGGACGCCAGGGCGCACGGGGTCGAGATCCGTCCTGTCGACGTGAACCACTCCCGCTGGGACTGCACGCTGGAGCCGACGCGCAACCGCTATCGCTTTGCCGTGCGCCTCGGCCTGCGCCTGGTGCGCGGCCTCGCCAACGCCGACGGCGGCATGATCCCGATCGCGCGGGGTGACGATCCCTACACGTCGATCGAGGACCTCTGGCGGCGCGCCGGGATCCCCGTGTCGGCCCTCGAGCGCTTGGCCGATGGCGACGCCTTCGGCTCCCTTAGTGTCAACCGGCGCGACGCGCTCTGGACGATCAAAGGCCTGTCGGACGAGGTGATGCCGTTGTTCGCGGCAGCCGACGAGCGCGACCGCGTGATCCGCTCCGAGGCCCAGGAGCCTGCCGTCGCGCTCACGCCTATGACGGAGGGGCGGGAGGTCGTCGAGGACTACCGCTCGAAGGGGCTGACGCTGCGCCAGCACCCCCTCGCCTTTCTGCGAACCGAGCTGCGCGAGCGCCGGATTCGCAGCTGCGCCGACCTCCACCGCGTCCGCGACGGCCAGCGGGTAATGGTCGCCGGTCTGGTGCTCGTGCGCCAGAAGCCGGGCTCGGCTAAAGGCGTGATGTTCATGACGATCGAAGACGAGACCGACGTCGTCAACATCATCGTGTGGCCGTCCCTTTACGAGAAGCAGCGCCGTCTGATCCTTTCGTCCAGCATGATGGCGATCCGCGGGCGCTATCAGCGCGAGGGCGGCGTGAGCCATCTCATTGCCGAGCACCTCATCGACCTGTCGGACCTGCTGCGCAGCGTCGGCGACCGGGACGATCCTTTCAGCATGCGTCACGGGCGCGGCGACGAGGCGAAGATCGGCACGCGCGACCGCCTGCGCCAGGGCCCGAAGGAGAGCGCCGACGCGTCGCCTATTGGGATTCCCGAGCGACGGGTCGAACCGCCTGCCATCCGTGTCGCAACACGCGACTTCCGTTGATCCAACCGAACGTGCAAAGGTGTCCGTCATGCAAGAGCCAGACCCCAGACAACGTACGAAACTGCTCAAGATCGGAACGCGGCAATGCCGCTACATCGTCTCCGACGATCTGCGTCACGCCATCTGCTGCGGAGCTCCAACACCGGAGGGGTCGAGCTGGTGCGACTGGCACCGGAGGCTCGTGTATGTCCCAGCGCAACCCGTCAAGATCCGGCGTGACGCACTGGCGTCGTAGGCTTGCAGTTCACAACGAGCCCTCCGAAACTTGGCCTGGCACGCAAGATCTCCATTATGCGCACACCCAAGAACGGCCTTCGCATTCCGCAACTCCCAAGGGTGGTGGAGAGCCCATTCTATCGTGCACCACCGCATCCTGTGCGGGTTATAGGTCGAACCCCGAGACCGCGCCGTCACGGGCCACGAGGGCGATCCGGATGCCGGCCCGTCTGACGAGAGGGCGGTACCGCCATATCTCCGCCAGCTTGCGGAAGACTGGCGTATCCGGCACGGCCGCGACCACGATGTCGTCGGCGGAGACCTGGAACAGAAGCGCTTGGCCGAGGGCCGTCGTGAGGAGCGGATACTCTGGGCTGCCGGGCTTTCGGATGAGCGGGCCCTTCTTGCATTCGGCGACGATGCGGCGGCCGTCGACCGTGGCGAGCACGTCGCCTTCGCCGGGCCGCGAGTGCACCCGAATGGTTTTGTCGCCGCGCCGGTAAGCGCCGGTCCAGGCGTTCCGGCCGACCTGCGGCTCCTTGATCTGCCCCCATCCCGTGCCGGCCATGAAGCGCCCGAGGTCGAAGATGACGGCGTCCCCGACTTTGATGCTCGCCCCGTCGATCGCGACGCTGGCCATCGTTCCCGAGCCTGGAAGCGACAGGATGAACTCGGCCAGCCGCAGGGCCACTTCGGCCTCCGGCATGTGGTCGTCCGGCAGGCTGAGGTCCGGCAGCCCTTGGCCGTTCACAAACTCGGAAATCACGGTAATCGGCTTGTCCATCATCCCCTGGCTATGCCAGCCTCTGCACGATTTGAAAACTACCGCGACTGTACGAGACGCAATGCCCCGCCGGAGGATCCCACCCGTGTGCAATCTTTACTCCATCTACACCACCCAGGAGGCGATGCGCCGGGCCTTCGAGGTCGGCCGCGACAGCGCTGGCAACGTCCCTCCCCTGCCTGCGATCTTTCCGGACCAGATGGCGCCGGTAGTGCGAATGGCTGACGGCGAGCGCGAGCTGATCCGGATGCGCTGGGGCTTTCCGCCCCCGCCGACGGTCGGCACGCAGCCGGTCACCAATGTGCGCAACGTGGCATCACCCTTCTGGCGCGCCTGGCTCAAGCCCCAGTACCGCTGCCTCGTGCCGCTCACCAGCTTCAGTGAGTACAAGGACACCAAGCCGCGCAAGACGCCGGTCTGGTTCGCGCTCAACCAGGAGCGACCGCTGGCAGCCTTCGCGGGTATCTGGCGACCATGGACTGGAGTGCGCGGCACCAAAGCCGAGCCTGTCGAGGGCGAGCACCTGCTCTACTCGTTCCTCACATCCGAGCCGAATGGAGTCGTCTGGCCGAACCACCCTAAAGCCATGCCAGTGATCCTGACGACCCCGGAGGAGTACGAGACCTGGCTCACTGCGCCGGCGGAAGTCGCACTTGAACTGCAGCGGCCGCTGCCCGATGACATGCTCGAGATCGTGGCCGAAGGTGCAAGATCGGACCAACCCGAGGCAGCTTGTACTGCCAGCAAGCTCCAAAGCTAGTTTTCAGGAGCTCGGTTGGACCCTGGGCGTGTTGGTGAACTCTGTTCTGGACTTGGAGCTGCAGTGTGTGGCTCCGCCTTAGCCCTGTCAGCATCCCTCAAGGGATCGTCCATCGTCTGCTCGCTTCGAGGATGCTCGACTGGGCTCATTGCAGCTTGTCTCTGGAGCCTACGGTTCCTCCAGGCCTGCAACATCTCTTGCCTCAGCCCTGGTCTGGGTTTTGGAAGGGTCCGCCAGATCGTCAACGTGAACGCCTTTCCCACGGCGAGCACGAGGGCCATGCCATAAAGGAAAATGGTCGGAGAGAAACTCTCGTCCATTCAGTGTCATCCTCTCAGCGCCCGCTCGATACTGTCAGCCGTATTCACTGGTGAAGCTCTGCTCACACCTCGCCCCTGATCGAAGGGCAGCTTTCCCGTTCCTAACCCTCCTACCAAAGTCTGTCTTCCTCAATTCTGCTGTCTGCTAAGGATAGGAGGCAATGAGCCTGCCTCAAGAGCTCCCACATCGGCCACTCGAGTGATCTATCAGATAAAGAACATGAGACTGCTGCAAAGGGTTCAGTCATACTTCCGCAAGCCTGAGTTTTCGCCAGCAATCCGGCCGCAAGCAGCCGCCCCTGTTGAGGCGGTTGGCATCTCCCGTTCAAAGGGAGCCCAGATCAGGGATGTGCTGCGCCAGTGTGAGAGAGGCAGCCTCAAGGAGGCTGAAGCTGTCGAAGAGCTGCTCAAGATCCTACGCTGAGGCCAATCCAGGTTACCCTGTATCCCTGCACTATCCGCTTGCTCAGCAGATAGCCGCGTTTCCGCTTTCGCTGGAGCCAGGTTTCAAGGGCTTCCACTGCACATGACTGGTTTTCGTAGAGCTCGACTCTTCGTTGCCCAGGTCGACCAATACGGCCCCATTCACG
>NZ_JAEQMY010000114.1 GCF_016743775.1 Microvirga aerilata
CGTGGTGCTGGTGGTGTACTCGATGGTGAGCTTGGGCTTGGTCGTACCCTCCGAGGAGAGGAAGTCCCAGCCATCGCTGCCGGAGGGCAGGAAGGCCCAGCCGTTGTTGGCCGCCCCGCCCGCCCAGGCTTGCACGCTGTTGGTGACGTCGAGGTTGGTGACGCCTACGGCTGTCAGGCCGGTGACCCGGTCGGCAGTGGCCACAGCCTCGCCGCTGGTGGTCTGGATGCCGTTGGTATGCGAGTTCCAGGTATCGGTGGCCGCCCAGGATTTGAGCATGCGGTGCAAGGTTCCGCCCTGAGCCGAGGCATTGGTGGTCTGCAGGGTCAGGGTCGCCTTGGTGATTGTGGCGCCCAAAGGGATCTGGTTGGTGGCTGAGCCGAACAAAGCGCTGAACTGCAGCAGCACCTGATCATCCTGGCCCGTGCCGGAGGGTGTGTCACTGTCGATGCCAATTGTGGTCGCGCCCGCAGAGCTGGTAGTGGGTACCGACTGGCGCAGCATCGTGTCGACGGTGCCCGTGTAGCTGTTTACCCCCTGCTGAAAGCTGATTGTTGGCATTGGTGATCTTCCCTTGGCTTTACCCCGGATCCCTGAAAGTCGTGGCACTGGGCTGCCATTCCATGAATTAGGTCATGAAACAGGACTAAGGATGTTTATATTTGGGCAGGAAACCAGCTATAAGTGGTTAGATACAATGTATTAGAAGCAGTATCGGTGAGCTAAGAGATAGCGATCTGCTGAAGATTGCGGGCCAACAACAAGTTTATACTGTAACAAGCGCCGCAGCATCTTGCTGATGGACTGGGTATTCGGTCAATCAAGGTGGCGCATGGAGCTGCAAGCAGGTGCGGTGGGCAAAGCCGAATGTACGTACGGTCCCCTTTTGTACGTCATTGACGTACAAGCCATTAGGAAGAAGACCGGCCTGACCCAAGCGGCTTTTGCCAGCCGGGTCGGGGTTCCTGTCGCCACCCTGCGCAACTGGGAGCAGAGGCATCGCTCTCCAACAGGACCAGCCCGAGTGCTGTTGGCGATGCTGGACCGCAACCCACGGATCGTCGAGGAGACCCTACGAGGATGACGGTATAAACATCAGCCAGTCAGACGCCGCGATCATGGATGAGACGGATGAGCCGCGGCTCATCCAACCAAGCGTTTCCACCACGACCGTGATCTGATGGCCTCCAGCTCGGCCTTCATCGCCTCCATGCGGGCGGTGCTGACTACAGCCTCTTCCTTTGCCTGATTGATGGTGCTCGCGAGCTCGCGAGCAAGACTCGCCACCTCATCTGTGAGTCGGTCCGCCCTGGCTCGCTCTTGGTCAGCTCTTTCCCGCTCTTGGAAGCGTTCGCCGCGTTCCCGTTCGACATCGGCGCGAAGCTCATCAGCTCGTGCCTCAAGGTCCGCAATCCTGGCCTGATAGGGTTCGATCACCGTGAGGGGAATGGTGTCCATCATGGTTTCCGGCACGGTATCGGTCACCGGGAGGGTAACGGGTGCCGGTAACGGTCGGGGCACGTGGACAAGCCGCCCATGATTGCCGTTTGGCTTGGTCTTGAGGGTGCCGCGCTTAATCCGGTTTCGGATCGCTGTCGGTGTCACGCCTAAACGACGTGCAGCCTCATTGATGGAGCACCATTCGTCAGAGTCGTCGTGATCCATCACCGTGTCCATCACCATTCCTAAACCCCTGAGGGTTACGGTTGACAGATCGGTGACCATCACCGTCACGCGAACCCATGGCGGTCACCGTGCCGATGTTTGGTTAAGGATCGGTTAACGAGTTCCGGCGAGGGTAGTGTGCGGCATTGACCGGCGAGTCCACGTCGAGTCATGCTGCCGTGTCGTGCGATTGAATCGCATGGCAGAAACGACAACACCCGCCTTGGAGGGCGGGTGCATCATCCGGCGAGGCCGGTGAAATCAACTGTTTGGCGACGCTGATTTCACCAAATCCTCATGCCGCCGTCAATGCGCAAATTAGCATTTGTGCAAACGATGGTGCTCGGCTTGGTGTGTGCCGTCCCTCCTGTCGGGTCTAACCCGAGGAGCTCGCATGTCATTTGCGGGAGAGATCCGGCGTGCCGTGATGGCATCGCCACGCATGAAGCTGCCCGAGATCCGCTCTGTCATGTACAAGGCCTTCACGGCTGGGCAGATCACTGAGGCTGAGACTGAGGAGCTTGATGCCCTCATCAATGCCAAAGCAGCGATTCCAGCCCCAGAGAAGCCTACCCAGCGCCGTATTGGTTCTCGGCCCCGTTCCTCTGCCTCGATGGAAAGACGCCGCTCCTGGGCCGCCGCAGGGCGTTTGCCGCCGGCTCTGGCCGCCCGGTTCACCCTGGCAGAGCAGGCCGTGCTGGCCGTGGTCGCGGTCGAGGTGAGCAAACGGGGGCGATGCAGCCTGACCGTTGCCCACCTCGCCGCCCTCGCCGGCGTCTCCGAGAGCACTGTCCGAAACGCCTTGAGGGAGTGCGAGGCGCTCGGATTGGTCAGCATCGATCGAAGGCGGCGAAGCCCTTGGATCAACTACCCAAACGAAATCCAGATCCTGTCAAAAGAGTGGGCGTCGTGGCTGCGGTTACGCACGGGTGCAAATTCGCACATCCCACGACTACAAGAGTCTAAGAACGGCCTCGCGCAAAGGCGCGAGAACATCGATTCAGGGCATCTTTTCCGGCCAAGACAGAACCAAGCGGATCCCAAAGAGGGTTTTCGGCAAAGCCGAGACGGTTGACGGAAGGACAGAGCCAGATTCTGGAGCCGCGAAAGGACAGGTCGTGGAACACTGGCTGCCAGTGCAGAGGCATCCAGTAAGGCCGAGGCGGGTGAGGGAAGGTCGCGAGCAACGAGATTGGCCACAGGAGGGTTCAATGGGAGGCTGGAAACCTATTGCCACTGCGCCACGAGAACCGGGCAGGCCACTCCTGCTCTACCCTCGCCCACAGCCCCGGGACGATCGGAAGGCGAGAGTATTCGAATTGAACCAAGACGCAGGGGCATTCAAATGGAGCTCCGAGGACGGACCTCGGCTGGATCTGTCACATGCTGCTGTCCAACAGATCATCAGGCTCGCCAAGAAGCGGGGCTATGTCACCTATGATGAGCTCGATCAGGTCTTGCCGGCCGACGAGTTCTCCCCGGAGCAGATCGAGGACGTTCTCAACCAGCTTGCCGAGATGGGTATCGATCGTGAACATCAACCAGACGGTCTATGACCGTGCGTTACGTGCGCGCGGAAATCGCCGCGCGATTTCGCATAGCGTCCCATGTGGAACCGGGCTTGCTCCCGGTCCAGAACGCTTAAGACAGTGCGCGGATCAGCCAAGCGCCTCCGATTGTGAGGGAGAGCAGCGGGAGAACCGGGTAGACAACCAGTCAACTGCTGGTCCGCAGAAAACGGGGGCTGCCGTCTTTGCCGCGGATCACGAAGATCAAAGCAAGGCCGATAACGATGCCTGCAATCCCGATGAGAAGATCGGTCGCCCTTGTATTCTCCCCAAGAGTGATCGTTCGTTTGCCTCTTGGCAGGTCGATAGGCTCAGTTCAAGCGCCTTCTAAAAGAGCCAGCCAATTTCGCATAACCCGCAGTATGGAATGGCTTGGGGCACTTCGCAGAAGTCGCTTATAGAGGCGGATCAATGTTATTTCAGCATATCCGCTGGTGACGGCCAAATCTGAGACCATGTACTGCGATATCTTCTGCAGACTGCGGATCATTCCTGCGGGCTCTGATTGATCAGCTGAAGCATCAGCTTTTCGGTCTTATTGGAGACATATTCATAAATATCTTGAGGCGACCTCGAAGTACGGCGCTCGTAATCTGCAGTATTACCACTTTAATACTGGGGTTAGAGCGTTCGATACCATCTCGTATCTACATTGAAGCTCTTTTGCAACGAAGGGATCTTCTTACCTTTGGTAGAAAATTCCCTTGCACAGACCACACCCAGGCTCAGCAACGGAAGCTCGGGCCCACTCTCCCGCAACTTGGACTGAAATCGTCCTTCTAATCGGAGCCGCACAATGACTTTCACCGGCACAGTCCAATCGGTAGTTGAAACTGGCAGCGTTTTCGGCGCAGGCGATGTCGCTGATGATGCGGCGATCTGGGTCAACCCTAATGATCCAACTAAGAGCTTCGTCATCGGCGAGAGCAAAGCCTCCAGCGGCGGCCTTCATATGTTCGATCTCTCGGGTAAGGAGATCTCGCGCTATGCCACCAACGCTCCGATCGGCAACATCGACCTGCGCGGCGACATCGTGGCAGGGGTCAACCGCGGCACCAACGGGGTCGACGTGTTCAAGATCGACGCCACAGGCAAGCTGACCAAGATCGGCTCGTTCGGTACCGGCATGCCCGACGTCTACGGCTTTGCCCTCGGCAAGGCTGATGGCAACCTCTATGCGTTCGTCTCGAGCCAGACAGGCCTTGTGCGCCAGTTTGATGTCAAGGTCGACGGCGGGGTCTCGGCAACCGCCGTGCGTGATATCAAGCGCGGCGCGATCACCGAGGGTATGACGGTGGATGACGCCAACGGTACTGTCTACATCGCGGAAGAGGATGAAGGCGTCTACAAGTACGGCCTCAGCCCGGCCAGCGGACAGACCGCCAAGACAGTGGATACCGTAGGCAGCCACGGCATTGTAGCGGATCTTGAGGGCAACGCGATCTATGATGCCGGAGGCGGCAAGGGCTACTTCGTGGTCTCAAGCCAGGGCAGCAGTGAGTTCAAGGTCTACGACCGCCAGACCGACACCTATCTTGGCACCTTCAAGGTCGATGGGGTCCAGAACACCGATGGCATGGAGATTTCCTCGGCTAATCTTGGGGGGGCCTTTGGCCAGGGCATGCTGGTGGTGCACGACGAGTTCGCCGGAGGCATCACCTCGAACTACAAGTATGTGGCGTGGGACAGCATCCAGAAGCAGATTGGAGAGGTGACGCCACCAAATGACCAGCCTCCAACCTCGCCAACGGACCCTGCCGTTCCGACGACGCCCACCTTCTCAACAGCATCGTTCACGGGCACCGGTGCGAGCGAGCTTATCGTCGGCAATGCCTTCGATAACACGATCTTTGGACGTGAGGGCAATGATACGATCTACGGCGGCGCTGGAAATGATCGGGTTGAAGGAAACGTCGGCGACGATGTCCTGCACGGCGGTAACGGTGATGATGTCTTCATCATCGGCAGTTCGCAGGCGATGAATGAAGTGATCCTCGATTTCACCCAAGGTCAGGACCGGATCGATCTTGGCGAACGCGATGCCAACACCAGGGAGAAGGGTTGGCAGGACTTTAGCTTCATCGGCGAACAGGCCTTCACCAAGGCTGGTCAGCTCCGCGCTTACCAGGATGAGGCAAAGGGCATCACGGTAATCGAAGGCAATATTGGTAATGACCCAGATGCCGAGATGCATGTCGAATGCACGGGTTTGATCACCTTCACACGGGCAGATTTCATCCTTTAGCTGCTAACCCCCGCTGTCTGATAGCGCGGCAGGGCTGCGAATACTCGCGAATGCTGTGCCGGACCTAGGCAAAAGAAAGGCCTCCCCGCCCACCATTGCCAGTGGGTGAGGAGGCCTCCTGGTCCATGAAGAAGGCCGGATGTGTAACAGCCTTCGCGGTTATAACCGATGACGCTACGGACGGTTTCGGCACCGCCCATGAAAAAGCCCCTCACGTTGGGGTGTGAGGGGCTCGGAAGGGGCGAAGGCCATAGGGGCAACAGGGGCCTTCGTGCTGGGTTAACGCGACCTGCCCGCTTCGTTCCTGACGAAAACCCGAATGGTTTCCAGAAGCTCAAGGCCTTTGCCCTCAAGACTAGGAAAGCTTCTGAACGAACTGGAGGAGACGGGCATTGCAGACCGCCTCTGCGGCCTCGATCTGCTCCATCTTGCGGTCGAAGGTGGCCCAGCGCATGCCCTTGGGCTTATCGATGGGATCTCCGATGCCGCTGTCCGCTCCAAGACGCTGCCGGCGCTTGAACGCTTGGCTTATGGCGCGATCATACGGGCTTTGGCGCTGGCAGCGGTGAGGAAGGAGCGGCCGGAGACACGGATGAGTGGCGCTCCATACCCACTCCCATCTCTCTGTTCAGCTCATTGAGCGGCATGAATGTCATACCAATCGCCAAGCCCTCTTCTTTTGAAGCGTTCATTGATGTTTTGGAGCCGCTTCCAGTCCACAAGCACCTGCTTCGCAGTTTTCCAGTTTCCTGGTGTTTTTTCGGCAAATGGGCCAGACGAGCCGT
The DNA here is from genome assembly GCF_016743775.1 of Microvirga aerilata. Lineage (GTDB taxonomy): Bacteria > Pseudomonadota > Alphaproteobacteria > Rhizobiales > Beijerinckiaceae > Microvirga > Microvirga aerilata. The sequence goes on from NZ_JAEQMY010000114.1 coordinate 6,264, forward strand.
GTGAAAACCGCCAATCACCATCGCGGTCAACTCCTCTGAAGGCAGTATCCATTCGTCTAATGATACGTGGAGCAGGTCGCGGTAGCATTGCTTTGAGGTAATCTACGGGGAGAAAAGGCTGTGATCGAGATTGTTGGTCAATAATCTTAAACCGATTATACCCAAGTTCTAGTAAATTTTGTATATAATTGCCCCCTCGAGAGTATGACATCTCAACAGAGATATACTCCGGAAGTTTTTTTACACTGCTTAAGGAATTGAGAGCTATGCCATCATTTCCTTCAATATCTATCTTGCAGTAGAAAGGTACCCCGTGGGTATTTATAACCTCTGCTAATGTCGTGCATTGAATGGGTATAGAATGATGTCTGGAGCCATTGCGACTTGCTGTTTCTCGCTTAAAAGAACTCCATTCTGAATTAGAGTCACATATCCAGAAATCCATTGTGCCCTGAGTGGCTGCAATACCAATGTTGAGGATTTTAAGTCTACCATCTTTGATCTCTGTCAAGAATTTACTATTCAAATCTGAACATATTTCTGGGTTTGCTTCGATACCAATGACTTTATACCCACAGCGCAAATAGTAGGCAGTGTCTGTTCCATCATGTACTCCAACATCATATATTAGTTGCATTGATGTAACCCTACAATACTCTGCCTCTCCATCCGAACTCTCCATACCTAAATAGGCTGCCCACTTTTCCTTAATGGAAGGAGCGTTCGGCCTAGTTCCTCACGCCTCGCCCTGCTGATCGTCGGCTTGATCTGTTTTATCACCGTCAAACAGCATATGACCAATCGACTAGAGCAGTTGCAGGACCATGATTTCCCCGTGATTTGCCTGATCAGCATACATCGAGGCATCTGCCTCCTTCGATCACCCTGACGGGGTAGCGGCATTCCGGGGCAGACGGACCAATTTGGTTTTCGGTCCAGTTCAGATTGTAGGCAGCTGGGGCCGTTTCCCACCAGAACTGGCCAGAGGTTTGTGTTGGTTCTCCTACTCGTGCATCCAAGTTTGGCTGATCATCCAAACTGTTGGATAAAGCGGATGAGGTGGTTATTGCAGACGGCCTCTGCGGCCTCGATTTGCTCGATCACACGGTCGAATGTTCTCCAGCGCATTCCCTTGGGCTTGTCGATGGGATCACCAAGGCCGCCGTCCGCTCCGAGGCGATGGCGGCGCTTGAATGCCTGACTGATGGCGCGATCATAGGGGCTTTGCCGCTGGGAGCGGCAGGCGAGGCGATGAGCCTTACGCGAGGCGAAGATCCCGCCACCGGCTGGCATGTAGAGCTTGGCGACCAGATCCCCGCGCCGGGGGCAGACCCACCACCAACGGCGGCCTCCAAAGGTCTGGGAGGTGGATGCCAGTTCCACCGTGTGGTCATGCTGGGTGGTCTGACCGGTCCAGTTGTTTGTTGTGGCGTAGGTCAGGCGGACCCAGCCGCATTCATCGCCCATGTGAGCCTTGTAGCCGATGCTGGCCCTCTGCTCTCCAGTGTCGGTATTGGTCCACGCCAAGGAGCCTGTCACCGTTGCACCAGGCCGGAAGGAGCCGCTTCGGATGAGGTGGTAGAGATCGAGCTTCAGGGCCGCCTCGACCGTGGGTCTCCCGCCGTAGTTGCCGCTGCCCGTGCCGCCCATGTGGTCTCCTGATTATACGAAATTCTGTGCCGATCTTGATATTTTACATGAATATTTGTGAATTGTAACTGGCCGAAGACCCTTGTGGCTCAAGGCGTTCAGCCATCCACGATGATTGTTTGAAAAAGCCCTTTTAGTAGGTGCCTTCGAGGCCGACAGCTGCATTACGAGCGTGATGCTTCCCATGCCTTCTCGACCCTGACGGTCAGGCTGTCCGAGATCCCGCACCGCTTGCCGTAAACAGGGGCCACAGGGGCGCCGTCATGGCGGCTCTTGGTCTCACGGGGCAGGCGTGTCGGTCCGGGCGCTCCAACCGCGTCGCCGCGGAGCTGCTTCGTGCGGTAGTCCAGCCCGTCAACCCAACGCGTTGTGTCCGGGCAGCGGTGGGAGGTGCGATTGCCGATTTGCACAAGCTTTTCGCCTCCGGGGTAGAGGCGGCGAATATGATCCTCAAGTTGGTTATGGAAGCGCGGCGGCAGGTGCATGACCATGTGCAGGTGCTCTCGCCGATCACCGATGTAGTTCTCGCGGGTCCAGACCCAGAAGCAGCCGATCTTCCTGCGACCGCACCAAGTGGAGATGCAGGTTCTCAGGCCGGCGAAGAAGTCATCCAGCTCGCCCTCAGGATAGGCGTCGAGGTGGACCGGATGGAAATCCAACGTGGCCCTGAGCGGGTAGCGGATCACCGTCGCGAAGCCATCAGCCCGACGCAGGTTCTTCCGCTCTTGGGCCGTGATGCCCTTCGACCATGTCTTGCGTCGCTTGTCCCGCTTGGGCTTGGGGCTGCGCTTCCGCTTCCTCCTGGCCCTGGATGATCTGGCCTCCTCGGTCGCGTTGATACCCTCGACATTTACAAGAGAAGTATAGGGCGTCTGGAGGGCGTCGAAGGAGGATGCGTCCAAGTGGCTGACTCTAATAGGAGATTTCGGCTTGCTGGAGGGCGGAGAAGTGATTGGGGTATTTTGTGCGTCTTGGGCGTTAGATGGGAGTTGTTCACGATATGTTCAAGAGTCCGACCACGCTTTGAAACAAGGCCCTTTTGCTGCTCGCGAAAGTCGGCCCGTCTGCCAAGGGTGGGGGTAGGTCGCAATAAAAAATCGTAGCATTGTATCAGAAGAGAAGGCTTGCTTGGCCTCAACCTTGCCCGTAACTTTAACAGCAACGACCGTTGCTTCAGATGTGACGAGCAGGAGGATGCCATGGCTGCGGGCCAGTTCGTGTCGTATCTGCGGGTGTCGACGGCCCAGCAGGGTCGCAGCGGCCTTGGGCTGGAGGCCCAGCGCCAGGCGGTGGCAGACTTCCTGAACGGCGGTCAATGGCAGCTCGTGGCCGAGGTGGTGGAGATCGAGAGCGGCAAGCGCTCCGACCGGCTCAAGCTGGCCGAGGCGCTGCGCCTGTGCCGCCTGCACAACGCCACCCTTGTCATCGCCAAGCTGGATCGGTTGAGCCGTGATGCCCACTTCCTGCTTGGGCTGGAGAAGGCGGGCGTGGATTTTGTGGCCGCCGACATGCCGAGCGCCAACCGGCTGACGGTGGGGATCATGGCCATGGTGGCCGATGAAGAACGGCGTATGATCTCGAAGCGGACCAAGGACGCCCTCGCGGCGGCCAAGGCCAGAGGCAAGAAGCTGGGAGGCAACCGTGGAAACCTTGCCATGATCAGCGACAAGGGCCGTGTTGCCAGCCTCGCCGCCCGTCAGGCCAAGGCCCAGAGCCGCGCTGCGGACTTAGCTCCCATCATTGAGGAGTTGAAGGCGTCCGGCGCTGACTCTCTCCGACAGATTGCGGCTGAGCTGAACGCCCGCGGGATCAGGGCCGCCCGCAGTGGCACGTGGAGCAAAGAGCAGGTACGGCGGGTGCTGGAGCGCATGACGGCGTAAGGCTGCGACCACCACCAAGTGAAACGGCTGCCCTGACGCCTCTGTTGACATATAGACCACCTCAGACGAACAGCTCAGGCGCACCCAAATTGATTTGATTGTACCAGATCTCGCGGGCGTTCACATTGGAGGCGACCATGTAGAAGCCACCATCCATGCTGGCATCGACCGCATGCACCGGCGGCTGGGGATCGGTGAGAGCTGTACCGTTGTTCGTCCTCATCACAGCAGTGCCCCGGTTGGTCGGGTCAAACGTGAATGCACCATCAAGGCTCACTGCCTTTGTGTAGATGTCGCCATAAGGAGCATTCGTGAACTGCTGATAAAATAGGTGCAGGCTGTCGTTCGTATGATCTACGACCAGGGTCGGCCTGCTCGGCCCAGAGACGGAGCCACTGTCGCCATTGACCGCCTTGACCGTTTCCCAGGAACCCATTGAGCCAGGCAAGCCCTTGGCCAACCAGACTGCGTTCTTGTCGTCCTTCATCGCGATGAAGATGTTGGAGCCATCCCAGGCGACGCTCAGGTGATTGTCGATCGCCACCGTGCTGGTGACGGTCTCGATCTGCCAGCCGGTGGCATAGTCCGCCGGATTGCTGGAAGCAACGTGCCAGGCAAACTTCCAGACATCGCCTGTGACCCCGGACGTGCTCGGAGAGTCCGCGCTGTAGGCGAGCCCGATGTACTTTTGACCGCCATTCTCGAAGGAAACGATATCAACCTTGCTGTTGTCGCCGGCAGCAGTGGGAACCGGATCGATAGTTGCCTCGGCCCAGGTGGTGAGATCCTTGCTCGCCCACGCCAGATGAATGCCTTGACTGGCGCCGCTGGTTGCCGTGCCAACGTTAGCAACCAGCGGGGTGCCGAACTGGTCCATCCCGATCACCAGTTCCTTGTTTGTGCCCCAGTGCGTGGATGAGAGCTTGCCTCCGTCTCCTGCGATCTGAGCCTCCGCTTCGGAAGCGAAAGTGTGGGTGGCAGGATCATAGTCCAGCTTAAACATGGCCGGCTTGCTGGACGTCTCCCAGTACTGCAGGACGTAGAGCTTTTGCGTGGCGCTGTCCCAGGCAATGTCGGAGGCGCGGTTGTTGTCGAGGAATTTGTCCGTACTGGCCTTGGTCCAGCCACCCTGCTGGCCTGCAGCTGGAGTTGGTCCGTCAAAGCGCTCGACGTACCATTTCGCCCCATCGGGCAGCACGGCGTACCAGTCTCCGTCAACGTAGAAGCTCTTGGTGGCGTTATCGTGCTCCAGAACCCGTTGGCGCCCGCCGGGGAAGGTGGTGGCAATGTAGGACTCGCTGAAGGGCCGGTCCGACGTTGCAGCATTGACTGTCAGGTTCACAGTGGCGGTATTGCTAGTAGTCGCGCCATCACTGACCTTGTAGGTAAAGCTATCGCTTCCGCTGTAGCCGCTGCTGGGCGTGTAGGTGATGGTGCCGTTTGAGTTGATGGTCGCGGTCCCATGCCCGGGAGAGGTCCCGATGCCGCTGATGTTGAGTGTGTCACCATCCGCGTCGGTGTCATTGCTCAGCACAGCAATGGTGACAGGAGTGTTCTCCGCTGTCGTGGCGCTGTCATTAGCCGCAACCGGGGCGGTGTTGCTGGGCGGAGGCGTGGTGCTGGTGGTGTACTCGATGGTGAGCTTGGGCTTGGTCGTACCCTC
>NZ_JAEQMY010000115.1 GCF_016743775.1 Microvirga aerilata
CTCGTGGGCAACCGCAACGAGTAAGGACGAGCGGAGCAGATGCTCCCCAAGCCCCGGCCGAAAGGCCGGGGCTTTTTTGTTTGGCGTCAGCCTTGCGCCGAACGGTAGCCGAAATAAGCGCTGGACACAGCCGCTACGGCGCAGACCAGAGCCACCAGCCCGAACCCTCCCGTCATCGCCGTTGCATAGAGATCCTGCAGGGACTCGGGCGCCGGGCCTGACGCTTGGGGCAGAGCGCCGAAGGTCGCCTGCGCGAAGAGATCCGCAGTCCCAGGGTCAGCCCGTGCGGCAGCCTGCCGGAAGCCGAACGTGGCCACGGCGCCAAGCCCAGCGACGGCCATGAGCCCTGCGACCCGTGAGATCGCGTTGTTGACGCCGGAGGCTACCCCGATACGGTCGTTGGACACGGCGTTCATGACCGTCGTCGAGAGCGGCGCGACCGTGATCCCCATGCCCAGTCCCATGAGGGCCATGACCGGCGCAACCGCAAGCCAGTAGTTGCCATGGGAGACGGCCGGGACGAGGAGTGCGAAGCTCACGCCCGTAACGACGGGCCCTGCCGTCAGCAGCATGCGCACGCCGATCCGGTCGGCCATCGCGCCGCCGAGCCCTGAGAGCAGGGCCATCATGATCGTGAACGGCAGAAATACGGAGCCTGCCTTGGCGGCGGAATAGCCATGAGCCTCGATCAGCACCATCGGCAGGAAGAACAGCGCCCCGCTGAGCGCAAAATAGAGCAGCAATGTCAGGGCGTTGACGTTGGCAAAGGCGGATGAACGAAACAAGCCGAGCGGCATCATCGCCGTAGCGGCCCGCTTCTCATGGAGGATGAAGACGCCCAGAACCACCACACCCATGACGGTCAGGAGGGTGGACAGCCCGCGATGGCTCCCCCTCTCGCCCAGAGCCGTCAACCCATAGGCCAGGAGGCCAAGGGAGGCTACGGCGAGGACAGCCCCCAGCCAATCCATGGCGGTGTCCTGCGCCACCGGACCCTCCGGAACATGCCGCCAGCACAGCCACAGCGCCACCAGGGCGACCGGGCCGTTGATCCAGAAGATCGTCTGCCATGGGCCGATGTCGATGAGCCAGCCGCCGAGAATCGGCCCGAGGGCCGCAGCGATGGCGGAGGCTGCGGCCCAGGTGCCGATGGCTTTGCCCCGGGTCTCGGCCGAGAAGTGGGCACTGATCAATGCGAGCGAACCCGGCACCAGCAGGGCGCCGCTGACGCCCTGGAAGGCACGGGCCGCGATCAGCATCCCGGCCGAACCAGACAGGCCGCACCACAGGGAAGTCAGTCCGAAGCAGGCAATGCCGATCATGAAGATCCGCCTGAGCCCATACGCGTCGCCGGCGGCGCCCCCCAGGAGCAGGAAGGCGGACAGGGTGAGCGCATAGGCATTGGTGACCCATTGCATCTCGGACAGGGACGCCTGCAGGCTCTCGCGCATCTGCGGAATGGCGACGGTAACGATGGCGCCGTCGGCAAAGACCATGCTGGAGGCCAGGATCGCGGTCCAGACCACATAGGTTTGCGCTTTGGACACGGAGGGCGGCTGCGTCCCGCCTGGGCTGAGCTGGTTCACGCGCAAGCCTTTCTCATGACGCCTCATGCTAATGCCGGAGCGAGGAAAAAAGACAGCCCTGCCAAACCCGCGTTCTATTCCCCCAGGGCTCGAACTTGCTTTAGAAAACCCGCATGAGCATTCTTCTGCGTCCTTCCGCCGAGTCCGACCTCGATAGCATCGCTGCGATCTACGCCCATGCGGTCGTCAACGGCACGGCTTCGTTCGAGCTTGATCCGCCGGACAGGGCGGAGATGGCCCGTCGCCGGGCAGCGGTCCTGGAGGGCGGCTATCCCTACCTCGTGGCGGAGCGCGACGGGGCGCTCCTGGGCTACGCCTATGCGGGCCCTTACCGCACCCGTCCGGCCTATCGGTCGACGGTGGAGGATTCGATCTACGTCGCGCCGTCCGCGCAGGGGCAGGGCGTCGGGCGCGCTCTCCTGGCGGCCTTGATCGAGGCCTGCGAGGCGCAGGATTTCCGCCTCATGGTAGCGGTCATCGGCGACGAGGAATCGCGCGGCTCGATCCGCCTGCACGGCAGCCTGGGCTTCCAGCCCGTCGGGGTGCTGAAAGGCGTCGGCTACAAGCACGGGCGCTGGCTCTCCACCGTGCTGATGCAGCGCCCCCTCGGGCGCGGCACGCAGGAGCCTCCCTCGCGCTCCATCGTCAAGGGCTAGTTCGACACCACCTTGGGCTTGTCGAGGACGCGCAGGACCCGGTCGAGCTCATGCCCGCGCTTGAGGATCAGGCCGGTCGAGACCACCACCGAATAAGCTCCCTGCTTCTTGGCGAGCTTGGGATCCTTCTCGATCCGGTAGAGGGGCATTTCCGACGTGCGCCTGAAGATGGAGAAGACGGCCTTGTCGGGCATGAAGTCGATGGCGTAGTCGCGCCACTCGCCGGCTGCCACCATGCGGCCGTAGAGATTGAGAATGGCCTGCAACTCGGCACGGTCGAAGGACACCTGTTTCGGCGCGGCGGGAAAAGGAACGATGTGGGCCGAGCCCTGCATCGAGCCGCCGCGCAGCGGCTCTGCGATGTCACCTTCGCTCATGAAGCCTCCCGTGAGTGATGAACAACATATCCCCATGATGGGCTTCGGCGGCTAAGGGTTCAACCCATCAGGACACAACGAATCACGGGTTCCCGCGCAAATCTTATTCCTGCCTCATTCGCGCCGTGAAGGAGCCTCACTGGATGCCGTTAATGCTCAAGTTGCCTCGACGGCCCGGCTCATCGAACGGCTCGGATACGTCAGCCCCCCAGCCCTCCAGGTCGTTTGGAGAGCCGGGCCACAACAGTCGAGACACAGGGCTGCCTCACGAGGCAGCCTTTTCTTTTGTCCAGAGGGCCGTGACGCCCTCCGGACCCTTCCTTATCCGACGCTCAGAACCCCGACAGCACGATCTTGCCCCGCGCCCGTCCGCTCTCGATGAAGGCGTGAGCGCGCTTGAGATTGGCGGCGTTGATCGGCCCGATCACCTTGGCCAGGGTCGTCCTGATCGTGCCCGCATCCACCAGGCGCGCGGCCTCGTTCAGGATATCGTGCTGCCGCTCCATGTCGGCGGTCTGGAAGGTGGAGCGGGTGAACATGGATTCCCAGTGGATCGAGACGCTCTTGCCCTTCAGCAAAGTGATGTCGAGGGGTGCCTTCGGATCGTCGATCAGGGCGAAGCGGCCTTGCGGCGCCATCACCTTGGCGATCTCCGGAAAATGGGTGTCCGTGTGGGTGATCGAGAAGGCGAAGGCCGGCGCGCCGATGCCCAGCGCCTCCACCTGCGCGGCAAGCGGCTGGCCATGATCGATCACATGATGGGCGCCGAGCTCCCGGCACCAGGCTTGCGTTTCCGGGCGCGAGGCGGTGGCGATCACCGTCAGGTCGGTCAGCTGGCGCGCCAGCTGGATCGCCACCGATCCGACACCGCCTGCGCCGCCGACGATCAGGATGGCGTTGGCTGCGCCCTTCACGGGACGGTTGATCTCCAGCCGGTCGAACAGGGTCTCCCAGGCGGTCAGCGTGGTCAGCGGAAGGGCGGCCGCTTCCTCGAATCCGATGGATGTGGGTTTCGATCCCACGAGGCGCTCGTCTACCGCGTGAAATTCCGCATTCGTCCCCGGGCGGGTGATGGCTCCCGCATAGTAAACCTCATCGCCCGGCTTGAAGCGGGAGACCTCTCCGCCCACCGCCCGGACGATCCCGGCGGCATCGAACCCCAGCACCTTCACGCCGCCCGGCTCCGGCTGAGCCCGCATGCGCACCTTCGTGTCGACCGGATTCAGCGACACCGCCTTGATCTCCACCAGGAGGTCCCGCGGACCCGGATCGGGGCGGGGCAGATCCACATCGACGAGGGAGGCGTCCTGATCGATGGGAAGGGATTGCTGGTATCCGACGGCGCGCATGGCTTGTCTCCTGTTGCTGGAGGCATAGTTGAGCAAGGTGTCAGGCTCCGCAAGAACGCACAAAAACAGCCCATAGTGTCAAAAAGGATACCGTGATGTCTCACAGGGCGATGGAGGGCACCGGATGCTCCGTCGAGCGGACGCTCAGCCTCATCGACGGCAAGTGGAAGATCGTCGTGCTCTACAAGCTGCTCAGGGGCACCTTGCGCTTCAACGAGCTGCGCCGCCTCATTCCTGCCGTCACGCAGCGCATGCTGACCCATCAGCTTCGTGAGCTGGAAGCCGACGGGCTCATCACCCGCACGGTCTACGCGCAGGTGCCGCCCCGGGTCGAGTATGCCTTGTCGCCGCGGGGGTGGAGCCTGGAGCCGGTGATCCTGGCGCTGAAACACTGGGGCGACGCAAACCTGTCGTCCTCCGAGGCCAAGGCAGCGTAAAGTGTCTGTGCAGTGCAGCAAGTTCGTGCTTCGATGTGCAGAATGGCACGGTTTTGTTGCGCAACATGCTGCTCTGTGGCAACGCTCCCGCAACAACGATAGCAGAGGATGCGCGCATGAAGCTGGAAACCCCGACCAGCGGAAGCGAACTGACGGCCGAGGCCGTCGCCGTGCTCGAAGCCGGGCACAAAGCCATTCCGCCGACCTTCGTGCGCGATCTGTACGGGCGTGTTCCGTCCGAGGATCTGGCGTCCTATTCACCGCAAACGCTGGCGGATCTGGCCGCGGAAGCCTTCGAGCATCTCAAGGCCCCCCGGGTCGGGGGCGGGGAGGACATCCGCCTCCTCGACCTTGAGATCGAGCGCGAGGGCCGCCGCCGGGACGTGACGGTGCTCGAGGTCGTCAACGACAACATGCCCTTCCTGCTCGACTCGACGCTCGCCGAGATCGTGGACCAGGGCTACGATCCGCTGCTCGTGGCGCATCCGATCCTTGCCGTGGAGCGCGATGCGGGCGGCGCCCTGGTCCGCCTCGTGGGCGAGGCCACCGCATCGACCCGGCTCGGCGTGAAGCGCGAAAGCTTCATCCATATCCATCTGCCCCGCATCGACGATGCGGAAACCCGCAGCCGCCTCATGGAAGGCATGCGGCGGGTTCACAAGGATGTGGCGCTGGCCGTCCATGACTGGCCGGGCATGCGCGCCCGGATCACCGAGATCGTCCACAACTACCGCCTCAACCCCCCGCCGCTGCCGGACGACGAGGTGAAGGAAGCCATCGCGTTCCTCGACTGGATCGCGCGGGACAACTTCACGTTCCTGGGGCTTCGCGAGTACCGCCTGCCGACCGGCGACGCGGCCGCCGATCCGGTGGATGGCTCCGGCCTGGGCCTGCTGCGCGACCCGAGCGTGCGCGTGCTGCGGCGCGGACAGGAACTGGTTTCCATGTCGCCGGAGATCCGCGCCTTCCTGGCGCGCCCGCAGGCGCTCATCATCACCAAGGCGAACGTCAAGTCCCGCGTTCACCGGCGCGCCCATCTCGACTACATCGGCGTCAAGCTGTTCGACGGCAACGGGCACCTGCAGGGCGAGCTGCGCATCGTCGGCCTGTTCACGGCCAGCGCCTACACCAACACCACGGGCGAGGTGCCCTATCTGCGCCACAAGGTGGCGAAGGTCATCGCCCGCGGAGGCTTCGATCCGTCGAGCTATGCGGGCCGCGCGCTTCTCAACGTGCTCGAGAACTATCCGCGCGACGAGCTGTTCCAGATCGACGAGGACACGCTCTACCGCTTCGCCATCGAGATCATGAACCTGTCGGAGCGCCCGCGGGTGAGGGCGCTCGCCCGGGCCGACGAGTTCGACCGCTTCGTGTCCGTTCTGGTATTCGTGCCCAAGGACCGCTACGACACCAGCGCGCGCATGCGCATCGGGCAGTTCCTCGCCAGCATCTACGAGGGCCGCGTGTCCGCCTCCTACCCGGATTACCCGGAAGGACCGCTCGCCCGCACGCACTACATCATCGGCCGCGACGAGGGGCGTACGCCCCAGGTCTCGCGCGAGACCGTCGAGAAGGGCATCTCGGCCATCGTCCGCACCTGGAGCGATGCCCTGCGCAACCAGCTCGAGGAATCCGTCGGCGGCGCACGGGCGCGCTCCCTGTCGACCCGCTACGCCGAGGCCTTCAGCGCCGCCTATCGCGAGGCCTTCGGAGCCGAGCAGGCGATTGCCGACATCGCCCTGCTGGAGCAGCTCTCGGAGGCTCGTCCCCGCGCGGTGGACCTCTACCGGCGCGAGGGCGACGACGAGACCCGCGTGAACCTGAAGGTGTTCTCGCTCAACATGGCGCTGCCCCTGTCGGACCGGGTGCCGCTGCTCGAAAATCTCGGCTTCCGCGTCGTGAACGAGCGCACCTATCGGGTGGCCTTCCCCGGCTCGGACCGGGTCTGGCTGCACGACATGACCCTGGAGCGCGCCACCGGCGGCGTGATCAGGATCGACGAGATCCAGGATCTCATCGAGGCGGCCCTGCTGGCCCTTTTCCGCGGATTGGCCGAATCGGACGGTTTCAACCGTCTGGTGCTCGAAGCGGGACTCGGCTGGCGCGACGTGGCCATGGTGCGGGCGCTCGGCCGCTACCTGCGCCAGATCCAGGTCACCTATGCCCAGGATTACCTTGCCGGAACGCTCGCCCGTCATGGGGCGATCGCGGCCGATCTCGTGAGGCTCTTCTATGCCCGGTTCGATCCGCGCAAGGAGGAAGGCCGGGCTGCGGCGGAGGCCGGCATCCGCGAGGCCATCGAGGATCAGCTGAAAGAGGTCACGAGCCTCGACGACGACCGCATCCTGCGCCGCTTCATCAACCTGATCGACGCCGCCATCCGCACCAATTTCTTCCAGCTCGAGGACAACGGCCTGCCGCGCCAGACCATCGCGTTCAAGTTCGAGTGCGCGAAGGTGGAAGGTCTGCCGCTGCCCAGGCCCCTCTACGAGATCTTCGTCTATTCGCCCCGCGTCGAGGGCGTGCACCTGCGCTTCGGCAAGGTGGCGCGCGGCGGCTTGCGCTGGTCCGACCGTCCGCAGGATTTCCGCACGGAAGTGCTCGGCCTCGTCAAGGCGCAGCAGGTCAAGAACGCCGTGATCGTGCCGGTGGGCGCCAAGGGCGGTTTCGTGCCCAAGCGGCTGCCCCCGGCAAGCGACCGGCAGGCCTGGCTCGCGGAAGGAACCGAGAGCTACCGCATCTTCGTGCGCACGCTCCTGCAGTTGACCGACAACATCGTCGGCGACAGCGTGGTCCCGCCCGCCGACACGGTGCGCTACGACCCGAACGATCCCTATCTGGTGGTTGCCGCCGACAAGGGCACGGCCACCTTCTCCGATACGGCGAATGCGCTTTCCATCGAGAAGGGCCATTGGCTCGGCGACGCCTTCGCGTCCGGCGGCAGCCAGGGCTACGACCACAAGAAGATGGGCATCACGGCTCGCGGGGGCTGGGAGGCGGTGAAGCGCCACTTCCGCGAGATCGACATCGACATCCAGACCACTCCGGTGACGGTGGCCGGCGTCGGCGACATGTCGGGCGACGTGTTCGGCAACGGCATGCTCCTGTCGCGGGCCTTGAAGCTGGTGGCGGCCTTCGACCACCGCGACATCTTCCTCGACCCGAACCCGGATCCCGAGACGTCGTTCAACGAGCGCGAGCGCCTGTTCAACTTAGCCCGGTCCAGCTGGCAGGATTACGACAAGGCGCTGATCTCCAGGGGCGGCGGCATCTTCCCGCGCGCCGCGAAGTCGATACCGCTCTCGGACGAGGTTCGCGCCCTGCTCGATCTCGACAAGCCGGAAGCCACGCCGGCCGAGGTGATGAACGCGATCCTTAAAAGCCGCGTCGATCTGCTCTGGTTCGGCGGCATCGGCACCTACATCCGCGCCGCCTCGGAGACCGACGAGCAGGTGGGCGACCGCGCCAACGATCCGATCCGCATCGCAGGGCCCGAGGTCCGCGCCAAGGTGATCGGCGAGGGCGCCAATCTGGGCGTGACCCAGCGCGGGCGCATCGAGGCGGCGCAGAGAGGCGTTCGCCTCAACACCGACGCCATCGACAATTCGGCCGGCGTCAACACCTCCGACGTGGAGGTGAACATCAAGATCGCCCTGACCGCCCCGGAGCGCGACGGGCGTCTCACCGAGGAGCAGCGCAATGAGCTGCTCGCCGACATGACGGAGGATGTGGCGGGGCTCGTCCTGCGCAACAACTACCTGCAGACCCTGGCGCTCTCGCTTTCCGAGCAGCGCGGGCCTGCCGATCTGGGCTTCGCGCGCCGGCTCATGCACATGCTGGAAGCGCAAGGGCGTCTCAACCGGGCGGTGGAATATCTGCCCGACGACAGCACGCTCGCGGAGCGCGCTCGCCGGGGCGAGGCGCTGACGCGGCCCGAGCTTGCGGTGCTTCTCGCCTACGCCAAGCTCTCCCTGCACGACGAGCTGCTCGAAAGCACCGTTCCGGACGATCCGTATCTCGCCAAGGAGCTGGAGCGGTATTTCCCGGCCGCGATGCGCGAGCGCTTCCCCGATGCGATTGCCGGCCACCGCCTGCGCCGCGAGATCATCGCGACGCAGCTTGCCAACGCCATCATCAACCGGGGCGGGCCGACCATGGTGGCCCGCCTGGTGGATCAGACCGGCGCGGATGCGCCCACCATTGCGGCGGCCTACGCGGCCACCCGCGACTCCTTCGGGCTGGTCGAGACGAACGCCGCCATCGATGCGCTCGACGGCGTCGTGCCGGGCCACGTGCAGTTGCGGCTTTACGGCGACCTGCAGGACCTGCTCATGAACCGGATCGTCTGGTTCATCCGCAACGTGGACTTCACCAACCACTCCCTCGACGAGATCATCGGCACCTACCGGGCCGGCATCGCCGAGGTCGAGCGCACCCTTCCCGACACGCTTTCGGCCGCGGCCCGAACCGCATGGGACGCGCGGGCGAAAGTGCTGGCCGATCAGGGTGTGCCTCGGGACCTGGCATGCCGGATCGCGGCGCTGCCCGATCTGGTGGCCGCGCCCGATATCGTGCAGACCGCGCAGAAGACGGACAAGCCCGTTGGCGACATCGCCAGCACGCACTTTGCTCTCGAGGCTTCGTTCAGCCTCGGCGCCCTCATCGGCGCGGCCCAGGAGATCAGCGTCAGCGACTACTTCGACCGCCTGGCGCTCGACCGTGCCATCGACAGCATCGCCTACGCCCATCGCGGCCTGACGGCGGAGGTTTCCTCCCAGGACCTGTCGGGAATCGACGCCGTGCGAGCCTGGGGCGACAAGCGGGGTGCGGACGTCAACCGGATCCGAAGCGCCGTGGACAGCATCGTGTCGTCCGGCCTGACCCTGTCGAAGATCATGGTGGCCGCAAGCCTCCTCGGCGATCTTGCCCGGACGAGCTGATCCAGCGCGAGCCCTCCTCCCCACAGGCCTCGGGCTCGCCCGAGACCTTCTCTCCTCCCCCTTGCGGGGAGGAGGTGGGGGTGCCGGCGCCACACGCTCATAGGCTATGGCTCACACCCCAGCCCTTGCCCTCCCCGCAAGGGGGAGGCAAACAGCCGGGGATCATCTTGCCGTCCGATGCGCGAGACGCACCGGAACATTCGGCAGCAGCGCGGGAAGCAAAGCCCAGTGAGAGACATCGACTCCCTCCCGCGTAACGCTTCACGGCCCGCGATCCTGGGTTGGCTCCTGTTCGACTGGGCCTGCCAGCCCTTCTTCACCCTTGTCACCACCTTCGTCTTCGCACCCTATTTCGCGTCGGCCTTGGCGCCTGACGCCGTCAGCGGGCAGAGCCTCTGGGGCTATGCGACAGCCGGGGCGGGCCTCGTGCTCGCCGTCCTGTCGCCAGTTCTCGGCTCCATCGCCGATGCGACCGGGCCGAAGAAGCCCTGGATCGCGGCCTGCGGGCTCGTGCTGGTGATCGCCTCCTTCGCCCTGTGGTACGCGGCACCGGGAGAGCCCCATGCCATCGCCGTCGCGCTCGTCGGCTTTGCGCTCGGCACGGTGGCGGTGGAGGTCGCGGGCGTGTTCAACAATGCCATGATCCCGCATCTCGTGCCGCCCGAGCGCTATGGCCGCCTCTCCGGCTCCAGCTGGGCCATGGGCTATCTCGGCGGCCTCGTCTCGCTCGTGATCGTGCTGGGCTTTCTGGCCGCCGACCCGGCCTCGGGGCGAACCTTCTTCGGCCTTGAGCCGCTGTTGGGGCTCGACCCCGCCTCCCGCGAGGGAGACCGGATCACGGGCCCGTTCTCGGCCCTGTGGTTTATCGTCTTCGTGCTGCCGCTCTTCCTGCTCACGCCCGACGTTCCCCGCTCCCCGGTCGGCTTGAGGGAGGCTGCCCGAAAAGGCGTGCTCCAGGTGAAAAGCACCATTGCGGATGCAAGGCGGCACGGGAGCGTCGGGCGCTTTCTTCTGGCCAACATGGTCTATCAGGATGCCCTCGTGGCGCTCTTCGCCTTCGGGGGCATCTACGGGGCCGGCGTGTTCGGCTGGCAGGCCGTCGAGCTCGGCATCTTCGGCATCATGCTCACCGTCACCGGCACCATCGGAGCGCTGATCGGCGGGCGGCTCGACGACCGCATCGGCGCCAAACCCGTCATCCTCGGATCGATCGTCATTCTCGCGCTCGTGTGCGTGGGCGTGCTGTCGCTGGGGCGCGAGTACGTTTTCTTCGTGGTGCCGACCGCGCCTCCGGCACCTGATGACGGCCTTTACGGCAGCGCGCCGGAACAGGTGTTTCTGGGGCTCGGGCTCGTCATCGGCTCGGTGGCGGGGCCGCTCCAGGCGTCCTCGCGCAGCCTGCTTGCCCGTCTCGTCCCGGCGCATGAGGCCGGACGCTACTTCGGGCTGCTGGCGCTTTCGGGAAAAGTCACGTCCTTCCTGGCCCCGCTGGCGGTGGCCGTCGCCACGGAGATCTTTCAGACGCAGGCCGCAGGACCTGCGGTGCTGATCCTGTTCCTGCTCACGGGCTTCTGGCTCCTGAGCGGCGTAAGGCGGGTGTGAGGCTGTTCTCCCCGGCGGCAAGGCCGGGAGGGGATTCCACCCACACCCCGAGCGCCATGGATTCCCTTCCCCTCCGCTGCGCTCCGGCCGGGAATGACACTGAGGGCGCAGCAGCGGGGGCAGAACCGCGAGGTCAGCGCCCCGCTGTCATCCCCGGCGAGCCGCAGGCGAGAGAAGGGGATCCATAGCCGCTGACGGCGCAGGACGAGCACAGCGGCCCAGCACCATCTCAAGCGCCAGCGCCATGGTTCCGGCTCCGTGTCTGCCCAGGCACGACAGGGCTGAGCCGGTACAATGTTCCACCTTTGTTCTTGACATCTGCTGCAACCTTAGCTATATCGTTGCACAGCCTGGTCCTGACGAGGGGCGCGCTCGCGAGGCGTCGCAGTGTGGGAGCAGG
>NZ_JAEQMY010000116.1 GCF_016743775.1 Microvirga aerilata
CGGTCGAACCTGACCAGCCGGTTAGGGTGACATTTCTAAAGGGGGCAATCAGTGACTTGTCTAACGAGTTCCGACATCGCTAACCCGGAATGTCGCTTTATCGCACGAGGCTGACCTTAGCCATACTTCCGCGGTGCTACGATGAGCGGACCTTCGGACCAGCATCCGCTACTACTCAGTTTGACCCATTCCGGACATTGGACATCCGTGCCAATCCATTTGAACAAGACGCTATAGCCGGAGAGCAAACTGCGGCCTTGCACCAATCTCGTTCGAGCGAAGACCGGAATTTCCGATCTCCGCGCAGTGCCTAGACGTTCCGTGAGCTATCTTCGCTCTCGGGCAGTCAGGCGCCAGAGCCGGGGCGTCCGGCGAGAAGCTGGAGTTCCCAGGCCAGATTGGTTGCGCTGGCGCCGCCGTGCTCGAGCATGATCTCCGCCACCTTGCCGGCTGTTTCCTCGCGAGCCCAATCCCGTTGAAGCTCTGCCATGAACACACCGGCCGTGAGCGGAATGGCACCGGCCTGGATCATCCGCTGAATTCCCATCTCGTGCGCCTCCACGCTGGTTCCGCCGGAGGCGTCGGTGACGAAATACACCTCGTATCCTTCGCCGAGAGCGTGAATGACCGGAAAGGCGAGGCAGATCTCGGTCCACAGGGCTGCAATCACGATCTTCCTGCGGCCCGTGCCCTCCACCCATCGGACGCAGCTTTCATCTTCCCAGGTGTTGATCGTCGTCCGGTCGATAGGCGTCTGCTCGGGAAAGACATCCTGGAGCGGCTTGATGAGATTCCCGCCGCGGTCCTTGAGGACAGTGGTCAGCAGTGTGGGCACGTTGAACGCCTTGGCGGCCTTTGCGAGCATCACCACGTTGTTGATCATGAGGGCCGCATCAATGTTCTTGACGCCGCTCACCTGGAACGGCTGATGGTCGATGAGCACCAGGGCGCAGTTGTCCGGCGTCAGCATCGCATCAAGGCCGACTCTCACAGGTTTTGACGAAATCATTGGAGCATCCTTTCAAGAGAAGTTCTTCGGGAGGGTTGTTACCAGGCGGAAGACGATGTCACCCGTGCTTCGTCAAGTTCTGGGCGACCAGCGATGCGCCGAACTGCTGGAGCAGCCCGCCCTGATTCAGTTCGCCTAACGTGATCGGCGCGAAACCGAGACGCTCGATCAGCCCGGCTATGTTAGAATTGGCACTAGCGTCATTTCCTGAGACGAACAGAATGCGGCGGCCGCCATCCTGCGCCGGATCACTGGCCAGCACGGCCGCCGGCAGGGTGTTGAAGGCTTTGACCACCCGGGCTCCTGGAACCATCTCTGCAGTAACGTCCGTCGAGGGGCGGCCTCCAAGATCCTTGGGTGTGAAGGCTGGGAAGTCGATGGCGTTCGTCGCGTCCACAACGATCCGGCCGTTCCATTGCCCAGCCCCCTGAACAGCGTCAGCGACGGCCGTAAAGGGAACGGCGAGGATCACCGTATCTGCTTTCAAAGCCTCGGGCAGGGTTGTTGGAATTACGTACGATCCGAGCTCTGCAGCCAGACCCGCAAGGGAATCCGGCCCCCGGCTGTTGGCGATCAGAACGTCGATGTTGCTGCGGGCGAACTGGCGGGCGAGAGCGCTGCCGATCGCGCCCGAGCCGATAATGGCATGGGTCATGGCACAGAGATCCTTCTGGAAGGTTGGGAAGGCAGTGAGTTTTGCGGGACAGAGCGTGACGCGCCGATGTCACTTCAGCCGGAAAGGCGGGGTGTCAGGCAGGGGGATGAACTCGGTCTCGCCGGGAACACCGGGGAACTGACGATCGCGCCAGTCCTGCGCAGCCTGCTCGATACGCTCGCGGCGGCTCGACACGAAGTTCCAGTAGATAAAGCGCTTCTCAGGCAGTGGCTCACCGCCGAGCAGCATCAGGCGAGCGGCACCGACCGCACGCAGCACGATCTCCGCCCCGGGCTTGAACACGACGAGCCGGTCCTTGCCGAAGCTTCCGGTCTGCCCGGCGACCTCGATCTCTCCGCTGATGACGTAAACCGCGCGCTCGACATGCTCCGCATCGATGCGAAGGCGCGCTCCATCGTTCATAGACACATCGGCGTTGAACAGATCGGAATAGGTGCGCGTCGGTGCGGTGCGCCCATGCAATGAGCCGGCGATCAATCTGAGGTTGATGCCTTCCCCTTCCATCTTGGGAAGTTCGCCGGCGTTGGCGTGCTGGAAGCCCGGAGACGTCTCTTCCTGGTCCGTGGGCAACGCCACCCAGCTCTGGAAACCGAACACCGTCTCTCCGCTGGCACGTGTTGTATCGCTGCTCCGCTCCGAGTGCACGATACCGCGTCCAGCCGTCATGACGTTGACTTCACCAGGGCGGATCGGTTGCACATAGCCCTCGCTGTCGCGGTGCAGGATCTCGCCATCGATGAGGTAGGTCAGGGTCGCAAGCCCGATGTGAGGGTGTGGACGTGTATCGAGACCTTCACCCGCCTGAAAAGCAACGGGGCCGAAGCTGTCGAGAAAGATGAACGGTCCGACCATGCGGCGATGCATGGACGGCAAGGCGCGGCGCACTTGGAAGCCATCGCCGAGGTCGCGAACGGCCGGCAGAATGATCTGTTCGACTTCGGCGGCATAGGACTGAACGGTCATGGCATTGCCCTTTCCAGCAACGGTGCGCTGTGTGAGGACATTGAAGGCTATTTCCCGTATCCCGAAAACTGGCATAATATGAACCGTAACGTTCGAGGAAATCGAAATGCCATCCGGTCCAGGGATCCCGACGCTTGATCAGCTGCGGATCTTTCTCACCATTGTGGATGTGGGCAGTTTTGCCGGTGCAGCCCGCAAGCTGGGTCGGGCGACATCCGTCATCAGCTACTCGATTGCCAACTTGGAGGCGCAGCTCGGGGTGTCGCTCTTCGACCGTGAATCCACCCGCAAGCCTCAGCTGACAGAAGCCGGCCGGATGGTCTTGGCCGAAGCCAGGACCGTCTCCAACGGAGTCGATGGGCTGCGCGCCAAAGTCAGGGGGCTGCTGCAGGGCTTGGAGGCCGAGATCCACCTCGTGCTCGACGTGATGCTGCCGGCTTGGCGCGTGGTGGATGCACTCAAGGAATTCCGTGCCGAGTTTCCGACAGTTCATCTGCGGTTGAACGTCGAGGCGCTCGGGGCCGTCACCCAGATGGTTCTCAACCGTTCCGCCACGATCGGCGTGGGCTGGCCGCTCGATGCGGAAATCCCCGGGATCGAGCGGATCGGCGTGGGCATTGTCGAGCTGGTACCCGTTGCCGCGCCCAATCATCCGCTGGCCCGTGCGGGTCAGAATGCCCCTGGCGCAGGGCGTGACCACATCCAGCTTGTGCTGACAGACCGCTCGCCTTTCACGCAAGGCCAAGATATGGCCGTTGTGGCAACACAGACGTGGCGTCTGGCGGATCTTGGCTCCAAGCACATGCTGCTGAGGGAGGGCATCGGCTGGGGCAACATGCCGGAGCCGATGGTGCGCGAGGATCTGGCTGCCGGCCGGCTCGTCCACCTCGATATGCCTGACTGCCGGGGAGGATCCTACCGGCTGCAGGCGATTTATCGAACGGATACACCGCCTGGCCCTGCCGGTTCATGGCTGATCAAGCGCTTTCAGGAGCAAGCCGAGAGCCCGACTGCAAGGGCCGATGAAAATGCTGTCCGCTTCCTTGCCGGCGGCAGACCGCAAACGATAAAGGCCGCGGAATGAGCGCGGCCCTTCGTCGTGATTTCGAATGATCTTCAGGCAAGTCATCAGCGGCGGGCATCCAGGCTGAAGCGGCCTGCTCCGAAGGCCGCAACCTGAAGCAATCCGCCGACCATAGCGATGTTCTTGAAGAAGTGGATGAACTGGTTCTGATCCGCAACATTGCCGTGGAACGCAAGCGCCGTTGCAAGAGTGAAGCCTGCCAGCCCTGCCGCAACGAGCCGCGTGCGATAGCCGGCGATCAATGCAAGGCCGCCCAGGATCTCAACGATGACAGCAAGGGCGAACCCGATAGGGGCCAGCGGCAGGCCTGCGGATTCGATATAGCCGATCGTTGCGGCCGGGGCGGCAATCTTCGATACGCCCGAGATGACAAAGATGGCGCTCAAGAACACCCGGCCTACGAGGGAAGCCGCATCGGCAAGGGCGAAAGCTGAACGGCTCTGAGCATGAGTGTGAGGGACAGCTGCTGCGTTTGACATGGCGATAAATCCTTCTGAAAGGGCGTGGTTTGTGAACGGCGCCGTGGACAGAAGGAAAGATGCCATCGTCAAGCATAACGGAAAAGGCGAATAAAATGGATCAATAAGTTCGATAAAATCGAATTCCCTGGGTCTAGGATGAAACCTAAGATTGGTTGTTTCTACTTCTGGGCAGGTTGCAGAGGTAACGTTTTGGTCTGCTTGCTGATCTTCAGAATGCATCCGTGAAAGCAGGAGGCTCCAAGTCTGGCTCAGCTCATCCCATATGCGATTCAAGTCTCCCGCCGCCTTTGTCTCAGGTAGTCGATGAGGACACGCAATTTGAGCGGCACATTCCTGCGGGTCGGATAGTAGAGGTAGTAGCCGGGGAACGGTGGGCAGAACTCTTCCAGAAGCGGCATAAGTTCAGCACGGGCAATATAGGGGCGGAAAGTCTCTTCCATCCCAAAGGTCAGGCCTGTTCCCGCACAAGCCAATTGTATCATCACCCTCATGTCGACAGAGCGATCACGTTCGGAACTTTTGCTCTGACCGGAGAACTCGCGCTGAAAAGCCAGCATCTCTTCCTCGTACGTTCAGCATGAGCCAACGAACCAGGTCCCTGATGCGCAGGATGGGGAATTTCCCACGTGTTGGAATAAGGCGAGAGGTCCCAGCGTACACCGCTGAGCTTTGAGCTGGCAGCGCTACCCATCATGAAGACTTCGCGTCTGAGGAGTGCAGAAGGTGAGGCCGTGTGCGCCAGAGCACATTGATGTCGCTACGGCAGGCTCTAACTGTTCCTTTACGTACCAATCGATACAAAAAAAGCTAGACCGCCTCTTCCAATACGTACCGATCAGTATTATACCGAGTGGTACGAAACCGGCGCACTTCATGTGTCGGCTAATCTCCGAATGAGCGGCTTCACCATGTCAAGTATTTCCAAAACCCAACTCCTGACCGCCCTCGGTACCGTGAGCGTGATTCTGGGCGGGGTCTCTCTCGGGTCTACCCTCGGCAGCACGGCCACCCACGGCAGTGACACGGGGCCAGCGCCGTCTGCTACGCCAGCAACAGTCGCCGCCGTCGACAGTCGCGACGTTTCGCTGTGGGAGGAGTACTCGGGCCGCCTTGAGGCGATCGAGCGGGTAGATCTTCGGCCTAGGGTTCCCGGCGCTATCGAGGCTTTTCATTTTCGCGAGGGATCACTGGTCAGGAAGGGCGACCTGCTCTTCACAATTGATGCTGCGCCATACATTGCAGAGGTCGAGAAAGCTGACGCTCAGGTCCGCGCAGCCGAGACCAATCTTGCCTTTGCCCGCAGTGAGCTGGAGCGAGGCTTGAGGATGACCGCCAACCAGACCATCGCACAACGCGACCTCGACACACGGATGAACAACGTTCGCGAGGCCGAGGCCAATGTCAGTGCCGCACAAGCAGTCGCCAAGGCCGCGCGCCTCAACATGTCCTACACCGAGGTGCGTGCGCCGATCGACGGACGCGTGGGGAGGATCGAGGTGACCGCAGGCAATCTCGTCAATGGCGGATCCAGTGCGCCGGTCCTGACCACGATCGTCTCGACCAACCCAATCTATGTGAGCTTCGATGCGGATGAACACGCGGTGCAGCGGGTGCTCGAGACTCTGCCGGCTAAGGGTGACCGGCGCGACCATATCGCCCGCGTTCCCGTCGAGATGCGCTCAGGACCGGACACCAAGGTCGAGCGCGGCAAGCTTCAGCTCATCGACCATACTGTCAATGGCGCTAGCGGCACGGTTCGCGTGCGTGCGGTGTTCGACAACAGCAACGACCGGTTGATGCCGGGCCAGTTCGCGCGCCTTCGGCTCGGCCAAGCCAAGACAACGCCCGCGCTGGTGGTGCCCGAGCGGGCCATTGGGGTCGATCAGGACAAGAAATACGTTCTCGTCGTCGATCCGGCTCAAAAGGCAAATTACCGCGAAATCAAGCTCGGGGCAGCCGTGGATGGAGGGCGTATCGTCACCAGTGGCCTCAACCCCGGCGAACGGATCATCATCGGCGGTCTTCAGAAGGTCCGCCCGGGCGCCCTGATCGCTCCGCAAAGCGAAGGGCCCGAAGCATCTGCCGCGCTCGAAACGCGGAGTTCTTCTGCTTCCGCGGCGAATTGATTGCAATCCAAAGGGTTGAAGGCCACTGCTATGAACATCTCCCGCTTCTTCATCGACCGTCCAGTCTTTGCCGGGGTTCTGTCCTTGCTCATCTTCGTGGTCGGATTGCTTGCCCTTCGCGTTCTGCCAATCTCGGAATATCCTGAAGTCGTGCCGCCCCAGGTAGTCGTTCGCGCGCAGTATCCGGGTGCGAATCCCAAGGTCATCTCCGAGACTGTGGCTGCTCCGATCGAGGAGGCCGTCAACGGGGTCGAGGACATGCTCTACATGAGCAGCCAAGCGACAACCGACGGCGTACTGACGCTCACCGTGACCTTCGCCCTCGGTACTGATCCGGACAAGGCGCAGCAACTCGTGCAGAACCGAGTCTCGCAGGCCGAACCCCGGTTGCCCGAGGAAGTGCGTCGTCTGGGCGTTACCACCGTCAAGAGCTCGCCGGACCTGATGATGGTGGTTCACCTGCTCTCGCCCGACAGCCGCTACGACGTCACTTATCTGCGCAACTACGCGGCGCTCAATGTCAAGGATCGTCTTGCTCGGATCCAGGGCGTAGGTCAGGTCCAGTTGTTCGGATCGGGTGATTATTCAATGCGCGTCTGGTTGGACCCTCAGAAGATCGCCGAGCACGGTCTCTCTGCGGACGACGTCGTCAACGAGATCCGCGCACAGAACGTGCAGGCGGCTGCCGGCGTGGTCGGCGCTTCGCCCGGCCTGCCGGGGGTCGATCTTCAGCTGTCGATCAATGCCCAGGGGCGTCTTCATGATGACGAACAGTTCGGCGACATCATTGTCAAGACTGGGGGCAACGGGCAGATTACACGCCTGCGCGACATCGCCCGCATCGAACTCGGCGCGGCCGACTACGCCTTGAGGTCTCTCCTGAACAACAAGCCGGCAGTCGCCATTCCGGTCCTCCAGGCGCCGGGGTCGAACGCTATCGAGATCGCCGACAAGGTTCGCGCCGAGATGGCGGACATCAAGGCCAACATGCCGGAAGGCATCGACTTCCAGATCGTCTACGACACGACCCAGTTCGTGCGCGCCTCGATCAACGCAGTGGTCCATACGCTGCTCGAAGCTGTGCTCCTAGTGGTACTCGTGGTGATCCTGTTCCTGCAAACCTGGCGGGCGTCCATCATTCCTCTTGCTGCTGTTCCGGTTTCGATCGTCGGCACGTTTGCGGTCCTGCAGGTCCTTGGCTTCTCCATCAACGCCCTAAGCTTGTTCGGGCTCGTTCTCGCCATCGGCATCGTGGTCGACGACGCCATCGTGGTGGTCGAGAACGTGGAGCGGAACATCGAGAAGGGGCTGAGCCCCCGTCAGGCGACCTACCGTGCTATGCAGGAAGTCTCCGGACCGATCATCGCCATCGCACTGGTGCTGGTGGCAGTGTTCATCCCGCTTGCGTTCATCAGCGGCCTGACAGGGCAGTTCTACAAGCAGTTTGCCGTCACCATTGCCATCTCAACAGTGATCTCGGCGATCAATTCGCTGACCCTGTCACCTGCCTTGGCGGCCCTTCTCCTTCGCGATCACCAAGCGCCCAAGGATCCGCTCACCCGGATCATGGACACGCTGTTCGGCTGGCTATTCCGCCGCTTCAACACGATCTTCCATCGGGGATCGGGTGCCTATGGCACTGGCGTGAAGCGGGCGATCGCGACGAAGGCCTTGATGCTGTTCGTGTATGTGGCTCTGCTGGGCGCGACGGGCTTTTTATTCAAGCTGGTGCCGAGCGGCTTCGTTCCAGGGCAGGACAAGCAGTATCTGGTCGGCTTTGCCCAGCTGCCGGATGCTGCGACTCTCGACCGGACGGAGAGCGTCATCCGGCAGATGACCGACATCGCCCTAAAACAGCCGGGCGTGGAGCACGCGGTCGCGTTCCCTGGCCTGTCGATCAACGGCTTCACCAACAGCTCGAACGCCGGCATTGTGTTCCTGACCCTTGCGCCATTCGAGGATCGTCGGAATCCGAGTCTCAGCGCCGGAGCGATTGCAGGTCAACTGAACCAGAAGTTCGCCTCCATTACGGAGGCTGTGACCGCGATCTTTCCTCCTCCGCCGGTGCAGGGGCTGGGTACGATCGGCGGCTTCAAGCTTCAGATCGAGGATACAGCTGGCCTCGGCTATGAAGCGCTCGACCGGGCCACGAAAGACTTCTTGGCCAAGGCCGCAATGGCGCCCGAGCTTGCTGGATTGTTCTCGGGTTATTCGATCAACGTCCCTCAGCTCTACGCTGATATCGACAGGGCCAAGGCGCGCCAGCTCGGGGTTGCGGTATCGGATGTGTTCAGCACCCTCCAGATCTATTTCGGCTCGGTCTACGTGAATGACTTCAACAAGTTCGGGCGGACTTACTCGGTGCGTGTGCAGGCAGATGCTTCCTTCCGGTCCCGCGCTGACGATATCGGCTTTCTGAAGGTGCGTTCCAGTTCGGGTGAGATGGTCCCACTGAAGGCTCTGTTGAACATCCAGTCGAGCGTAGGGCCGGAGCGCGCGATGCGATACAACGGGTTCCTCTCGGCCGACGTCAACGGACAGGCGGCTCCGGGATACTCATCGGGGCAGGCGCAAGCAGCAGTCGAGCGGATTGCGGCCGAGACCTTGCCGAAAGGTTTCAGGGCCGAGTGGACCGAGCTGACCTATCAAGAAATTCTGGCAGGAAATTCCGGCATTCTGGTCTTTCCGATCGCCATTCTGCTCGTCTTCCTCGTCCTGGCGGCGCAGTACGAGAGCCTGACGCTTCCGGTGTCGATCATCCTGATCGTGCCGCTGGCGCTGTTTGCGGCTCTGGCCGGCGTATGGCTGACCGGGGGCGATAACAACGTGTTCACTCAGATCGGGCTCATCGTCCTGGTCGGCCTCTCTGCGAAGAACGCGATCCTGATCGTAGAGTTCGCCCGTGAACTCGAGTTCGAGGGGCGCACTCCCGTTGAGGCGGCGATCGAGGCGAGCCGTCTGCGTCTGCGACCGATCCTCATGACATCGCTTGCCTTCATCATGGGCGTCGTGCCGCTGGTGGTATCGACGGGGGCGGGGGCAGAAATGCGGGCCGCCATGGGTGTGGCCGTGTTCTCGGGCATGATCGGCGTGACGGCATTCGGTCTGTTCTTCACACCGGTCTTCTATGTCCTGGTCCGTCGATTGGCGGGGAATCGCCGCCTTCAACATCAGCCCGATCAGACGGCCTCGGATGCTGTCACAAATCTGCATCCTGTGAAGGGCTTGGTGAGCTGAACGAATGCGAGGGCGCTGTCTCAAGCAGCCCCTTGATCACTCCAGTCAAACGAATGAGGCGCATTCCATGAGTCGGTTTTGTAAAAGTCTCCGACTGGTTGCCGCTTGCGCACCATCTCTCGCCATTGGCTTTCTTTCAGAAGATGTGAGGGCGGAGGAGGGCTACCAGGTCACGAACGAGGTAGTTCTGATAGACTTGCGCGTCTCGCCCGCTAAGAGGGAAAATCGGGCGCAGATTATGTTCCAGCTGGGAAATCGGAGCACTGAATGAATTTCGTTCGAAGGGATGATGGTCGCTGATGCCGGTCGTTCTCGGATTGTTGCATCGCTCGGTAACGGGACGACCACGACCTTGGACACAATCCCTGTGGCCCCAGGTGAGGTCCTCTCAATGGACGGAGCGGCGCTTTGGATCGAGGTTGATGGACTCGCCGGGGGCCTTCCACCGGATGGAACAACCGAGGCGACGGTGAACCTTGGAACTGCCGTCATTCCGATCAGCCTAACAGTCGAAGAGGTCAATAAACTTTCGAACTGCGGAACGGGGAGCGATCCAGGTTTCAGCGAGGCAAAGTTGGCCAACCCCGCAGGGCGACATCAACCACCCGTTGAAGTTCCTCGCGCGAAGCGCCGGATGCCGCCCTGACCGCCATCCCAAGGCCGATCGACACGACGTAGCGGGCCCAGTCGGCGGGATCTTCATCGCTGGGGAAATCGCCGCCGGCGCGAGCTGTCTCCAAGCGGTCACGCAGATTGTTCTCGTTGACCATCCGACGGGCGATGAGCTCTTCGCGGATGGGCTCACTCGCCTCGCTGCAGGCCACAGCCCCATTCACGCCAAGACAGCCGGGGGGGCTCGTGGGATCGGTCAGGACATCGATATAGCCGCGCAGGAGCCGTTCAACCGCTTCACGAACCGTCGGCGCTTGAAGGGCCGCGTGCGCGAAGCACAGGTGCTGGCGCTCATAGAGATCAAGGGTCCGCCGGAAGAGATCTTCCTTGTTGCCGAACGCTGCATAGAGGCTAGGGCGCGTGATGCCCATTGCTTCCGTCAGGTCGGAGATGGAGGTGCCCTCATAGCCTCGACGTCGAAAGACGTGAAGCGCGATGTGCAACGCCTCGTCAGGATCGAATTCACGATGGCGGCCCATAATTCTCCACATCCTTCTGCCAGTACGACGGATAGATCGCGGACAGCGCGGCAGTATATCATACTGATCGGTATGCTAAACGTTTCCAGGAAGATTTCAAGATCTTATTCTAATGGGTTTTGACGGCTCTTTCAGAAGAGACAGCAGAATTTCAGGTTGAGGATTGCATAGGTGCTGCACAAGAAGTCAGGCATTTCCCGCTATCGCTTACGGGGATATTCGCCGGCCATTGTTGGTCGGGCAGGGTCACTAGCCGAAGACTACCAAGCCGAGGTCAAACCGGTTGAACAGTTGGAAATGGTCAACCGGGGCCTTGGGCAGCATCTCTTCTCCTGAGAGGCTAAAGGGATGGAATTCGCTTGAGAACCCGGAAGGTCGCCTAATGGGATGGTCCGGCCGTGCTTCTGCCCCGCTTGTTCGCAAGCTGTGGGGCTTCGAGCCACGCAAGGAGCACGTTCCATGTCACGGTCTTCTTTCTCTGCTGTGATCGCCACCCTGGGCATCGAT
>NZ_JAEQMY010000117.1 GCF_016743775.1 Microvirga aerilata
TCGCCATGATCCGGCTCATGACCCGCAGGATCGCAAGGCTTTGTCAAAGCTCATGAATCGCTCGGACCGACTCTTAGGCTCTGGGCAACCCAAGTCGTGTCGCCTGGTCAACAATGACCTGATCCCGCAGGCCGGAAGCTTGCATCGACTTGATGAAAGATGTGGGTATGCGCAACCTAAATAAATAGACCACGAATCAAATATTAAATAGAGTTAAAATCTTAGACTGTCTTATGGTTAACTTTGAGGAAACACGGCGTTTCCTTCGTCATCCATAGGAAATCATTATGCAAACCCCAGAATGGCTGAAGCCTGGCCTTTACGGCGCCGCTTGTGGCGCTGTCGCGCTTGCCATTATCGGGTTTTCCTGGGGCGGCTGGGTCACCGGCGGCACAGCTCGCACAATGGCCGCTGATCAATCGAAAGCCGAGGTGGTCACGGCTTTATCCCTGATCTGCGTCGATCAATCTAAGCGCGATCCGCAGCTTGCCGAGCGTGCTGCTGCCCTCAAGACAGCCTCGTCCTGGAACAGGGGCGACCTCGTCCTGAAGAATGGATGGGCGACCATGCCGGGCAGCGCGGAAGGCAACAGCCAGGTTGCCAAAGATTGCGCCGACAAGATCGCCACTTAGGAGCACCTCATGCGCACGACCCGAGAAACCCTGACCTTCGACCACCCGTTTTCACTGACGGCCGTGGACAAGATACAACCAGCCGGCACGTACGCGGTCGACGTTGACGAGGAACTGATTGAGGGGCTGTCGTTTCTCGCCTACCGGCGCGTAGCGACCACCATCTACCTGCCACTTCATCAAGGCAGTCACGGATCGGTGCAGGCGGTCAGGGTCGATCCCCTGGAACTGGCGGCAGCTCACCAGGGGAGGCCGTCCGCCTGAGGCCCCGATCAACCGCTCGTGCGGAGAACCGCATTGTCAGCTGAACTCTCTCAAGGAGGGCCATCAGCACCAACACATCCACTGGTTGGTGCTGATGCACATGACTTGAGCCGGTCACTGCGCGACGGGACCAGTCCCAACAATGGAGGCTATGATGTTTGGCTTTAGAGGCGGCGAAAGCGATGAGACCGTCACCCGCAAGACATGTTACCGCATCGATGCAAAGCGGCAGTGGAGAGGCCTCACTACCGCGGATCTGTCAGAGATCAGAAACGAAGAGCAGTTGGTTGAAGTGGTAAAGGTCCGCTGTAGCTTGACCTATGACAAGGCCAGAGCCGACGTTCAAAGCTGGATGTCGGGCAAGCAGTTCTAACCTCGTTGGTCGATTTGAATCGATTGGCGAGGCTTTTGGCCCGTGGAGATCAGTCAATGACCACCGAATTTTACGTCGTCCGACATCATGGCGCCTGGCGCATCCGGGTGAATGGCAAACACCGTGGGGAGTATAACTCCCGTGTTTCGGCCATCAATGCCGCCATGACGGAGGCCGAGTCTGCCGGACCAGGAGCCAAGGTCTTCAGCACGGGGATTGTCAGTCAGTTCAGCGCCGAGTGGCCGTCGAAGGACGGCGTCAACTCACTCCCGCTATGATCATCGCCCGATGGGATCTTACAGGAGACGCGAATGAGTGAGCGGATCGGTCGCCTTTGTGACGAGCTGCGGATCAAGCTTCACGGCATGGACCGTCGCCTCGAAGTGCTCAAATCGAATGGCATGGCCACCTTTGACCAGTCTCAGGAGGTCCTTGAAAGCCAACTCGACTGGGTCGAGCAGCGTATCTACGACAACCGCGTGACCGTTGAAGCAGCCAATGTCAGGGTTAAGACGTGGCTCGCAGAGAAAAAGGCAGGCTCTGTCGCAGGCGAGGACCGCTGGACAGTGCGCCATAAGACTCATCTGCTGGAGGCCCGCGCCGATGATGCGGAGGAGTACGCCCTTGCGATCTTTGAGCTTGCGGCCGCAGCAGCCGATGAAGCCACACTCGCAGTCTTGCAGGCCCTTCTCGCGCGAAACGATGCTGATGTTGCGGTTCTGTGCGAGACGGAGCCTCACTAATGTTTATTATTGAGTTCTTTCGCGTGCGTGGAACAGACGAGGCTCATGCGATCCTGGATCGGGTTGAACATGACGCAACGGATCTGGACGACGCGAAAGTGAGAGCCCTGTCCCTCTTCGAGACCTTGGAGATGCCGCAAAAGCCGGATGCCCTGCGGATCATGGATCACAATGGCGATGAGGTGTTTGTCTGGAGTCCAGAGCGCCCAAGCGCCTCAATCTGAAACTGCCTCTCCTACCTGGTTGTTCGCCAGCATTGAGGCTCCCTGGACGACAGTTATGGCCTATGTTCATTACACGATCGTCGAGCACGAAGGTGGATGAGCCTGCAAAGCCGGTGATGTTTTCTAGGAATGCTACGCCACCCTGAGCACGACTTGAGGGAAGCGTCTATCCCGTCAAAACCCCTTGCTGGGCTGCAACCCGTGCGGGACACTGGGGTTGCCTCCCTAGATCATTTCCCTCGGCAGGAGCTTTCATGAGCATCATGTGGATTGTGGTACTGGGCTCGGTCGTTGGTGTGATTGCTAGGCTTGTTACGCCCGGCAGAAAGGGACCCTTCGGGTTCATACTGACCGGTGTCCTTGGTATCATCGGCGCCTTTGCGGCCTCGTATCTGGGACAAGAGGCAGGGTGGTATCAGGCGGAGGACAGTACTGGATTGGTAGCAGCCGTCTTCGGAGCGGTTGCCCTGCTGCTGATCTGGGGTTTCCTCTTCAGAAGCCGACGCCCAACCTCCTCCATTTGATACTCATCAAATCAACGGCGCTACCCTTGGTCAAAATCAAGAAACGCTCCTCTTGGGCTACGTCTGGAAATGGTCTTGGTTGTGTAAAAACGCCGACGCGTCGCCCGGTCGAGCAATTTTATGTCTTGCAAGTCGGAATTGACCGGCGATTCCTCGGTATATGGAGCTGAAATTGTACAGATAGTTCGTCGAGACCGGACCTGATCGCGTTTTTACACAGGCTGGGTCATCTGAGGGAATTGCAGGTGCCTTGGGAATGCCTGCTACTTCCTGCTCAAGCGGACACTCGACCTACTTTGCAGATGTGCCAGAACACGGACTTTCGCTACTCCTGCATCGGTCGGTCTCACGGTCAGGCTGAGGACCATGCTGCATCAGATCGTCTTAGCTGGTCTTGCAGGTGCAGCGCGGCTTGGATCAGCAGCACGCCTGTAGTGAACCAGCTAAGGATCGGGAAAGGCAAGAGACACCCAACCTGAACCAAAGAGCCTGAGGATTGACGATGCCCTGAACGCTCGTAAGGTCCAAACGCCACGCAGTAGAGCATAGCAGCCTGCTCAATTGCCCGAATCCTGGAGCGGGCCGCTTGGGCCACGACCCTACCACGTCAGTGGTGCGCGGCTGAAAAGATCATTTGAATGGGCGCGATTGTACCAGCCCGAACCGCGGCGATCATGTTGGCTACCTTCTCCTTGACGGTGGGCCCCATCAGATTGTGCAGTCCCAGTGGCGGTGGCGCCCCGCTTGCAGCCTGCGCTTGGAGGCGGGCGAAGAAGTCGAGCGCGACTTCCCGCCGGTTCTCCTCCGCTTGAAGGGCGAAACCTGCCGCTTTGGCTGCATCGTGATAAGTCTCCGGTGTTTCGAGCGCCGAGAGGTCCGGCGTTTCCGCCCAAGGCACCGGGAAGCTGAGTTCGCCGTCGCCCGTTCGCATCACCTCGTAGATCGCGAAAGTTCCCCCATCGCGTAGCACACGGCGTGCTTCGCGAAAAAGCGCCACCTTGTCGGGTACATTCATGCCGACGTGCAGGAGGAGCGCAAGGTCGAAGCTCGCGTCGCCCAGTGGCAGCGCGACCGCGCTCCCAACCTCAAAGTGCACGCAATCCGCCATCCCGCACATGGTGGAGAGCGCGCGGGCCGTTTCGACAAAATGCGGCGTCAGGTCTACACCAGTCACATGGCAACCGTAGCGCGCCGCGATCATCCGGGCGGGACCGCCAATGCCTGAGCCAATATCGAGCACCTGCATATCAGGCCGGATGGAGAGCTTCTCCAGAAGCGCAGATGTCGCCTCTGCGCCGCCGATGTGGAATTCATCGACAGGTTTCAGGACTTCGGGTGAAACTCTGTCAGGGTCGTGCCCCATCTCCGCAAGCGCGGTGCGGATACGAGAAAGGACATCGTAGGACGCATAATGCTTTGAAACGCCACTTTCAACGTCACGCATGGCTCGTCTCCTTCAGTGGTCCTGAGACAAGATGACAGATCGGTCCCATTGGCTTGCAGAATGGCATCTTTCTGGCTGCTTTTGAAGCTTAACTGGTAGCCTAGTCAGTGCGAGCCTGATGGATCTGCCGTCATACAGCCCGGGTCTCAGCCCGAATGTGGAACTCCTGGCCAAGCACAAGGCGCTCTGGAGCACCATCGGAGCACTGCTCGATAGGTCTCGTCCGAAAGGTGCCAGAACTACCTCAGGAACTGCGGAGATGAGCCTGCTACGCTCTAATAAAGATGTCCGTCTTGGCTGCGGGTTGAGGGAACTCTAGCCGGAACAGTGCAAGGCCGCTTCTTGGGTCAAAGTTTAACCTTCGGCGAGCTGAATGGAGGTCCGCTTGTCACGCCTTTGCGGGAGTTCGACGTACTTCCGGATCCTGCCAACTCCGGTCATTCAGCGCTTTGCTGGCGATTGCGGAGACCCAGTCACATGGTTTTGCCGGCTCAGGCCTCTGGCACACCCAGCTTGCGCAGGTCGTCAGCAATCCGCTCTAGCGTGCCCGGGTCGAAAACCATCGCTTCTTTGAAACGGGCAATCGTGAATTCGGGGTAGGCTGCCGCCAGTGCATCGCGCGATGCCTTCGCCTCCTCCTCCCGCCCGGCAGCCAGCAACGCGGGGGCGAGATTGCGGTGGATCCAAAGCGCGTTCGGCCGCTCGTGGAGCGCGCGCAGGAACTCATCGGCCGCTCTCGCGGGCTGTCCCGCGACTTGGAAGGCAGACGCAATGCCGACATGGTTGTTGAAGTTCATCGGATCAAGCGGGCTCAAACGCAGGGCACGCTCGAAATAAGCGTGCGCTGCCTCCGGCCGGCCGGAATATACCTCCAGCCAGCCGAGACGGCTCAAGGCCCAGGCCGCGTTCGGGTCCAGTGCGATGGCGCGCTCCAGCAGCACGCGTGCGGTGCCAAAGTTGCGCGCGAATGTGTGGACGGCACCGAGAACCGCCAGGATCAACGGCTCGTCATTTGACAGTGTCGCGGCGCGCTCACCGAGCGACAGCGCCCGCGCCTTGGCGTCGCTCACATTCGTGACCCAGGAATAGACCGAGCGCTGTGCCCAGCACCAAGCGGCCAGGGCAAGCGCCAGTGGGTAGTCAGGATCGATCTCCAGAGCCTTGTCCAGCAGCGCGAGCGCCCTCTCCGCTTCCTGCTTTTCCAAGGCCCAGACACGCGGCATCGCCTGCATGGTGTAGCCGTAGGCGCCCAGATCCTGCGGCCGCTTGCGCCGGACCCGCTCCACTTCGGCCAGCCGAATCGATGGCTGCAGCGCACCGGCAACCTGCTCGGTGATACGATCCTGCAGTTCGAAGATGTCGTCGAGGGCGCCATCGTATTTCTCGGCCCAGATGTGCGCACCGCCCACCGTCTCGATCAGCTGGACCGTGATGCGCACGCGACCGCCGGCCCGTTGCACCGATCCCTCAAGGATATAGCCGACGCCCAGCTCACGCCCGATTTCGCGCACGTTCTTGTGCATGTCCTTGTAAGTGAACGCCGAGTTGCGAGCGATGACAAAAAAGCTGCGAATACGGGAAAGCGCCGCCGTGATCGACTCGACGACGCCATCTGCAAGATACTCCTGCTCGGGGTTGCCAGACATGTTGTCGAAAGGCAGCACCGCAATCGAGGGCCGCTCCGGCACCTCACGTGCCTGCTCCCCGGTTGCACCCGTCCGAGGCCCACCTCCTGCAGCCGACCAGCGGAAAACCCGCACCGCAGCAGCAATGTTCTTGAGGCTCTGCTCACCAGCGTCAATGAACTGAACGTCCACACGGGTGGCGGCATGCTCATGGGCTGTTGCGGTGAGGACGACCTCTCCCGGGCCGGCCACCTCTTGCAGGCGGGCGGCGAGGTTGACGCCGTCGCCATAGATGTCACTGCCTTCGATGATGACGTCGCCCAGGTTCACGCCAACCCTGAGTTCAATCCGGCGCTCCAACGGCAATCCCCCGTTCCGGGCTGTCAGTGCCTTCTGGATTTCGACGGCAGCATTTACAGCATCAACGACACTTGAGAACTCGACGAGCGCTCCGTCGCCCATCAGCTTAACGACTCGCCCCCGATTGTCGGCGACGATGGGCGAAAAGATGGTTCGCCTAACCTCAATCAGGTCGCGGAGTGTCCGGGTCTCGTTGATGCCCATCAGGCGCGAGAAGCCCACAACATCGGCAGCCAGCACCGCTGCGAGGCGCCTCTGTACCCTACCACCTCCCGGTGTAGCCGCGTGTGACACCTTGCCCGCCTCGCTCGCCTCACCTCAAGACGCCAGAGTAGTTCGCCGATGCGGCACTGACAATCGCTATAGGATGCGGCGCTCCGAACCCTCTGGACGGTTTCCGCCCGATTCTCTACGCTTAAGAGAGCCACGAGGAGGGCCAGCCATGGACAACCCGAAGCCTCCGACCCGAACCACAGAGGGCCGCGGCAGGCTCTTCGACAGCATCGTCGACACGATTGGCGATACCCCCTGCATCCAGGTCAACAATCTCGCACCCAAGCATGCCACGATCTACGTCAAGGCCGAAGCTTTCAACCCTGCGGCCTCGGTCAAGGACCGGCTCGCCATTGGCATCATCGAGGCGGCCGAGCGCTCGGGTGCGCTGAAGCCCGGCCAAACGGTTGTCGAGGCGACCAGTGGCAATACGGGGATCGGGCTGGCAATGGTCTGTGCCCAGAAAGGATATCCGCTGGTCGTGACAATGGCCGACAGCTTCTCGGTCGAGCGGCGGAAGCTGATGCGAATGCTCGGCGCCAGGGTCGTGCTAACGCCCCGCGCCGCCAAGGGTTTCGGGATGTATCAGAAGGCCGTGGAGCTTGCGGAGGCGAACGGTTGGTTCCTCGCCCGGCAGTTCGAGACAGAGGCAAACGCTGACATCCATGAGGCAACGACGGCCCGCGAGATCCTTGGCGACTTCAGGGGCCAGAGGCTTGATTACTTTGTGACCGGGTACGGAACGGGTGGAACCGTCACCGGGGTCGGGCGGGTGCTGCGCCGCGAGCGGCCCGAGACTAAGATCATCCTGAGCGAGCCAGCGAACGCGCAACTCATCGGTAGTGGTCGCGCGCAGGGCCGCAATGAGAAAGGCGCTCCGGCCGAGAGCCACCCCGCTTTCGAGCCGCACCCGATCCAGGGCTGGACCCCCGACTTCATTCCACTCGTGCTCCAGGAGGCGATCGACCGCCAGTTCTTTGACGAGTTGATCCCAATCACCGGCGCCGAGGGCACCAAGTGGGCCAGGATGCTGGCCCAGAAGGAGGGCATTTTCACCGGCGTCTCAGGGGGCTCCACATTCGCGGTCGCCATGCAAGTGGCCGAGAGGGCGTCCGAGGGATCGGTGATCCTGGCCATGCTGCCCGACACCGGCGAGCGCTACCTCTCGACGCTGCTCTTCGAAGGAATTGCCGAGGAGATGACCGAGGAGGAGATCGCATTATCGCGGTCAACGCTAGGATTCCAGATGGGCTAAGCGCTTCGGCACCGGCGATGGTAGAGTCAAGTCAACACAACCTTCAAGCGTGACCGTATGGAGGATTGCTAACGGCTTTAGTTTGGAACTCTGGCTAAGTTTGACCGCGTGCCATGAGCTGACATCGCCACATGTAAGCGGCATTCCTCGCCCCTGCCTAGCTCCAGCTTCCATAACGATACAAAGCTTCAACCCAGGCGCTGTGCTACGTCATTGCTTTGGAGTACCCTTGTCGTCTGGCACCCATGCACACCATCGTCCAGAGGAGGCGTTTGAACCCATGGAGACCAGGTCGAAGCGGGTGGAGAGACGGCTGGCGGCGATCTTTGCGGCCGATGTCGCAGGATACTCCCGCCTTATGGGTCAGGACGAGGTGGGCACCATGCGAGCTCTCACAGCCCACCGTGAGGTCATGGATCGGCTTATCGAGGACCATGGTGGTCGCATTGCAAACACGGCAGGTGACAGTGTTCTAGCTGAGTTCCCCAGCGCTGTTGACGCTGTCATGTGCGCTGGGGAGGTTCAGAAGACCTTGGGCGACCTGAACGAGGGTGCGGACAACAAGCTCCCGCTCCACTTTCGCATAGGGATCCATGTTGGTGACGTGATGGTCCAGGGTAGCGACCTCCTGGGTGACGGGGTGAACATCGCAGTTCGTCTTCAGGCATTGGCGGACCCTGGCGGCGGATGCGTGTCGCACGAGGTTCACCGGCACGTTAGAAAGGTCACCTCTCCCACGTTCAAAGACTTAGGAGAGCAGCAGGTAAAGAACATTGATGAGCCTGTCAGAGCATTCGTGGCAATGCTTCTGCCGGCTGATTCACCCGAGCAACCATCCGCTCTTCAAGGATCAAGTCTTCCAGCCTCACGCGCGAGGCCCACGATTGCGGTCCTACCCTTCGCAAATCTTGGAGGTGATCAAGGGCAAGAGTATTTTGCGGACGGCATGGTCGATGAAATTATCACCGGCCTTGCTCACATTCACTGGCTGACGGTGATTGCACGAAACTCCAGCTTCGCCTTCAAAGGCCGAACCTCGGACATTCGCCAGATCGCACGAGAGCTAGGGGTACGCTACGTGCTGGAGGGCAGTATCCGGAGAGCAGGAGATCGGCTTCGGATCAGCAGCCAATTGGTTGAGGCCGAGACAGGCGGGCACCTCTGGGCGAACCGCTTCGAAGGCTCTCTCGCGGACGTGTTCGAGTTACAGGACCAGATTACTGAGGGAGTGGTGTTCGCGCTTGAACCGACGCTGCGCAAAGCGGAGATTGCACGCGCCAAGAGAAAGCGCCCTGACGATCTTGATGCCTACGATCTTTACCTGCGGGCTGTGGCTCACATGTACGAGACGACACCACAGGGCCGAGAAGCAGCGCTCGCGTTTGTTGAACGGGCATTGGCGATCGACCCTAACTACGCTGAAGCGCACGGTGTCGCAGCCTGGTGCTATCTTGCGAAGACGCTCTGGGAAGGTGGACTATCCAGCGATCACCGCGAGAGTGCGCTTCTGCACGCGCGTGCCGTACAGGCGCTCCAGAGCGAGGATGCTACTACTTTGGCGCATGCTGCGATCGCGCTGGCACTTGCAACGCGAGATCTCGAAGCTGCCCTTGAACTGATCGACAGAGCACTCGCACTCAGTCCTAACTCTGTCCATGCACATGATCATGGAGCGGTGATCAGCACTTGGGCTGGTAGGTATGACAGAGCCCATGCGCTTGCAGATAGGGCACTGAGACTATCGCCGTTCGATCCGCTTAGCGTCATGGCGTTTGCAGCCAAGGCAGGAGCCTTCTTGATGCAGGGGCAATACAACGAAGCTCTGAGCAGTGCTCGGAAAGGGCTCCAGATCTATCCAAACCACACGCCCTCGTTCCTGATTGCAATCGCCAGCCTCATGCGCCTTGACAGGGCAACTGAGGCACAGGCGATGGCTCATGAGTATATGAACATCTACCCAGGATACCGGATCCTCAAACGGTGGCCCGTGCTTGAACATTTCTGTGACGAACTTCGAGGAGCTGGCCTTCCTGAGTAGTTGGGCAACAGTTGCCGCCGATCCAACATAGGGTTCTCGACCTCCGCCGTCTGCAGCAGAGGTCCGTTCTCATCCCAGCTCACGGTCAACTTTGGCGTTGGACACCTCTGGAGTCGTTGGTTCTCCCAGCCGGTTGCCAAGACTACGTGCTCCAGATGCGGGCGAGAACCGCTGCATGCTAACTCTCCGGGGCGCTCGTCGCTGCGCGGCCAACCCACATGATGCCTACAGGTGCCCTGGCACACCTCACCGGTGCGGCTTCAAGCTCATCATAGGCATCATCTTCAGGATCTCTCTGAGGAATGTTCCGATGATTGCACCTAAGCTAAGCGTGCGGGCTCATTGGGTAACGGATGATAGCCAACTGCCACAGGATACCCCGCGCTTTGTGGTGGTGCTGATCGCGATCTTGGCCCTTGTGAATGTGTCGGCCACAGTGCTGATGATCGGGGACTGGGCTACCATGACCAATAGCATGGCTGAGCTTGAGCGGAACATCACGGATCATCTGACCGAAACCAGCCATTGAGCCAGTGGAGCCCGATGAAGCTTAAGGCCCTGAGCCGGAACTGACGTAAAAAGAACCCGGCACAAGGCTGGGTTCCCGTCTCAGGGACGGTCATGAGCAACAACACGTCTGCTCACCAACGCTCACGCCCATGCAGCCGTTCCTGAGTTGTCACGCTTGGGGATCGGCTTCCTACAGCTGATTGCGGTTGCGGCCGCGCGAGAAGTACCAGATGGCTGCGGCGATGACGATGACCAGCAGGATGATCCACCAGTAATCCGCAACTCCGCCACCAGCAGCGGCGGCATCCCCGGCAGGGGGCGAGCTGGGCGTAGCAGGCGGGGTCTGGGCCCATGCAGACGAAACAGCCAGAAAGGTAAAGCCCGTCAGTACTGGGAGCTTGCTCATGATTGCGTCTCCGGTTGAGGAGGCCCAGCACAGCCAGCCGGAGCTATTGCTAAGCTGGCCTCATCAGTGAACGCTGCCTAACCAGGCAGGTTCCTGTGCACCCTAGCATGCTGCCCTGCCAGGGTGGACACGTCAGTTGCAGGATCTGGAGCGTGCTTGTTACTCTTGCCTTGCGCTCCTCTGGCAAGCTGAGCTAGCAGGTCACAGGTCGTATCCGATCTGTCCGCCGTCAGCACTCATGAGACAGACCGAGCGAGTTGAAGAAGGGAGAGTCTCTGGTTCATCGTAGCCCTTGAG
>NZ_JAEQMY010000118.1 GCF_016743775.1 Microvirga aerilata
GGAAGCCTCGTACTTGGCCTGGTAGCCTGCCTCATCCAAATAGGCGCGGTGGGTCCACTCGGACGGCACGTCGTAGATCTTCTCTTCCATGGCGCTTCTCCCAGACGCTTGCCTGATGGATTTAGCGCTAGATTTACGGAAAGAGAGAGGGGTCGGGCAAGCGGCCTGAGATCGGACTTTGGTCTTTGCTACTTTCGAGGGCCGGAAGACGCCGCGTCATCCCCGGTGGCCATGAGACCGGGAAGGGGATCCATATCCCCGAGCATAGGGATAGCCTGCAACGCACCTTCCCGGGACAAACGACCCTAAAGCCCGCCCATCCGGCACACGATCGCCCATTCCTCGTCCGTCACCGGCTGCACCGACAGGCGGGAGTTGTTGACGAGGATCATCTTTTCGAGACCGGGCTCTTTCTTGATGTCGTCCAGCGTCACGGGCTTCGGAAAAGTCTTCACGGCCTTGATGTCCACCATGCCGAACTTGCCCGTCTCGTCCGTGTGGTCGGGGTAGTATTCCCGGATCACCTCGACGATGCCCACAACCGCCTTGCCCTCGTTGGAATGGTAGAAGAAGCCCTGCTGGCCCGTTTTCATGGCCATCAGGTTCTGCTTGGCCACGTGGTTGCGCACGCCGTTCCAGTGGGTTCCCTTGTCGCCTTGCGCAACCTGCTGATTCCAGGACCAGACGGAGGGTTCGGATTTGTAGAGCCAGTAGGCCATGCTGCTTCTGCTCAGTGTTCGGACTTGATGGGGCGGTTCATGAGCGCATCGACCGCCTGATCGAGGGTCCATGCGCCGCTCAAAATCTGATCGACGGCCTCGGAGATCGGCATGTCGATGTTCTTGGCGCGGGCGAGCGCCACGAGGGCGCTGGCGGTGGCAGCCCCCTCCACCAGCTTGCCGCCGGCGGCCTCCTCGACGCTCATGCCCTGCCCGAGCCGCTGGCCGAAGGCGAAGTTGCGCGATTGCGCCGAGGAGCAGGTGAGCACCAGGTCCCCGAGGCCGGACAAACCCATCAGTGTTTCGGCCTCGCCGCCGTAGGCGCGGGCAAAGCGCAGGAGCTCCGCGAAGCCGCGCGCGATGAGGGCGGCTTTCGCGCTCTCGCCCAGGCCGTGCCCCACAACGGCCCCGCAGGCAATGGCCAGCACGTTCTTGGCAGCTCCCCCGATCTCGACGCCGCGCACGTCGCCCCGGTGATAGACGCGAAGCGTCGGCCCGGAGAGGGCGTTCGCAAGCTCCTCGGCGAGAGCCGCATCGCGGCAGGCCAGCGTCACGGCGGTCGGCAGTCCGCGCGCCACGTCATGGGCAAAGCTCGGGCCCGACAGGACGGCGATGGCTGAGCCGGGCCGCACCGCTTCCGCCACATCGCAGAGGAAGGCCTGGCTCTCCCGCTCGATTCCCTTGGCGCAGAGCACCATGGGCGTTTCAGGGGGCAGAACGTGGGACAGGGCCACCGTCATCTCTCGCGTGGTCTGCGCAGGCGTGACGAGGAGAACGGCCTGGGTTGAGGCCAACTCGGCCAGATCGGAGGTGGGACGGATGCGGGCGTGAAGCTTCACGCCCGGAAGGCAGCGCTCGTTGGCGCGGGTGGCCGCCAGCGCTGTCGCCTGTTCGGGAG
Organism: Microvirga aerilata; assembly: GCF_016743775.1. Taxonomy (GTDB): domain Bacteria; phylum Pseudomonadota; class Alphaproteobacteria; order Rhizobiales; family Beijerinckiaceae; genus Microvirga; species Microvirga aerilata. Next base: position 1,618 of record NZ_JAEQMY010000118.1, read on the forward strand.
AGCGCATCCAGAGGATCACGTCGTTGCCGGCCGCGGCCGCCGCATTGGCAAGCGCCGTTCCCCAGGCTCCGGCTCCGGCGATGCCGATCGTTCCCATACGATGGAAAGCCCCGTTCATGATGGATCGGTAGCCGCAAAGGCCTGCCGCGAGATCCGGTAGAGCACGCTCCTGCGCAGAGGGTGGCCCTCCGGAACGGCCGGATGATCGAAATCGGCTGCCCCGTCATGGGTCATGCCAAGTTTCTCCATCACCCGGCGGGAGGGTTCGTTCTGCTGGGCCGTATAGGCTACGATCTCGGCAAGATCCGTCCGGTCGAACACGTCCCGTAAGGCGACTCTGGCGGCTTCCACCGCATAGCCCTTGCCCCAATAGGGTTGGTCGAGCCGCCAGCCGATTTCGACAGCCGGCGTGAAGGGCAGCTCGCGCACGATGCGCCAGCACCCGACGAAGCCGATGAAGGACGCCAAGCCAGGAGCCTCCACGGCCCAGGGACCGAAGCCATCGAGGGAGAATCGCTCATTGAGCCAGCGCGCTTCCGTGTCGCTTTCCTCATGGTTTCGCGTCTTGAAAAAGAAACGCATCACATGCTCGTCCGCGTTGAGGCGGGCATAGAGGGGCAGATCCTCCTCGCGCCAGCGGCGGAGGATCAGCCGCTCGGTCCTGATCTCGTCCGGGCAGGGCAGCATCACGCCTTCGCTCCCGCCTCGTCCCGGCTGGTGTCGAGGGGCCAGCGGGCGCGCGCCGGGGCCGCGATGTCGTCGATGAGGCCAAGCCGCATGCGCTCGAGGCCGGCCCAGGCGATCATCGCCCCGTTGTCGCCGCACAGGGCCAGCGGTGGCGCCACGAGCTTGAGGCCGGACTCGACCGCCAGCCGCTGAAGGGCCTGGCGCATGCCCTGGTTCGCCGCAACGCCGCCTGCCACGACGAGCGCGGTCGGATGGCCCGCGATGTCGCGGAAGGCGCGCAGGCCCACCCGGGTGCGGTCGACCACCACGTCGACGATAGCGGCCTGGAAGCTGGCGCAGAGGTCGGCGATGTCGCTTCCCGTGAGCGGCGCGATCCGCTCGGCCTCGATCCGCACGGCGGTCTTGAGGCCCGACAGGGAAAAGTTCGGCTCCTTGCGCCCCTGCATGGGCCGGGGGAAGGCGAATCGCTCCGGATTGCCCTTGGCGGCTTCCCGCTCCACATGCGGTCCGCCCGGATAGGGGAGCCCCAGCATCTTGGCCACCTTGTCGAAGGCCTCGCCGATCGCATCGTCGATGGTGGTGCCGATGCGCACATAGTCGCCCACGCCCTTCACGGCCACGAGCTGGGTGTGGCCGCCGGAAGCCAGCAGCAGGAGATAGGGAAAGCCGATGCCGTCGGTCAGCCGCGCGGTCAAAGCATGGGCTTCCAGATGGTTCACCGCCATCAGGGGCTTGCGGGTCACGAGCGCCATGGCCTTTGCGGTGGTGAGCCCCACCAGAACGCCGCCGATGAGGCCCGGTCCCGCTGCCACCGCGATGCCGTCGAGATCCTTCACGGAGCAGCCTGCGCTCTTGAGGGCGCGGGCGATCAGGCGGTCGATCACTTCCACATGGGCGCGGGCGGCGATTTCCGGCACGACGCCGCCGTAGCGGGCATGTTCGGCGATCTGGCTCAGCACCTCGTTGGAGAGAATTTCGCCCCGTCCGTCGAAGCCGACGCCCACAACGGCGGCCGCGGTTTCGTCGCAGGTGGTCTCGATGCCTAGAATGCGCATGATCGTTGGCTGTCTTTTTAAACCTGTTGTCCGGGCTTTCGGCCCGGCTCGCCTCCCCCTATAGTCCGCCGCACCGCACAAGATCAAACGCGGATCGCATCTGGCAGGAGCACTCAGGCAGAATGGTCTCTTCACCCACCCTGGTCATCGGCACGCGAGGCAGCCCCCTGGCGCTCGCCCAGGCTCACGAGACGCAAGACAGGCTTGTCGCAGCCCATGGCTGGACCGTGGAGCACCTGCCCCTGTCGATCATCAAGACCACGGGCGATGCCATTCAGGACCGGCCTCTCTCGGAGGCGGGCGGCAAGGGGCTTTTTACCAAGGAACTCGATATCGCCCTGCTGGAAGGCTCCATCGATCTGGCCGTCCATTCCGCCAAGGACCTGCCGACAACCCTGCCCGAAGGCATCGTGATTGCAGGCTTCCTGCCCCGCGAGGACGTGCGCGACGCCTTCATCAGCCACCGGTTCAAGAGCTTGAACGATCTGCCGCAGGGTGCCGTGGTGGGCTCGGCCTCGCTGCGGCGCCAGGCGCAAGTGCGCCGCCTTCGGCCGGACCTTCAGGTCACCCTGCTGCGGGGCAACGTGCAGACGCGCCTTGCGAAGCTCGCGCGCGGCGAGGTCGATGCGACGCTCCTCGCCATGGCGGGCCTGCGCCGTCTCGGTCTCACCGATCACGTGACCACCACCCTCGAGACGGACGATTTTCTACCGGCCGTGGGGCAGGGCGCCATCGCCATCGCGGTCCGCGCCGAGGACGCGCGGGTCCGCAACGCCCTTGGGCCGATTCTCGATGTGCCGACCGGCCAGGCGCTTACGGCCGAGCGGGCCTTTCTCACCATCCTCGACGGATCGTGCCGCACGCCCATCGCCGGACATGCCCGGCTGGTCGGGGATCAGCTTGAAATCCGCGGCCTCGTGCTGCGCCCGGACGGATCGGAGTGCCTGGAGGCTGTCCGGCGCGGCCTGCCCGACGATGCGGTGGCGCTCGGGCGTGAGGCCGGCAGCGAGCTTCGCACCCGTATGCCGGCAGGCTTCCTCAATCCCTGATGCGGGTTCTCGTCACCCGCTCGCCCGATGCTGCCGCGCGCACGGCCAGGAAGCTTGCCGTTCGCGGCCATGAGGCCTGCCTTGCCCCGGTGACCCGGATCGTGCCGACAGGCGCTCCCGTGCCCGACGGCCCCTACATTGCCTTGATCGTGACCAGCGCCCGCAGCGTGGAGGCGTTGGCCCGCCTCCCGGATCGGCAGAGGGCGGTTTTTGCCGTCGGCGAGCGCACGGCCGATGCGGTCCGGGCGGCAGGGTTTTCGCATGTGGCGGTGGCGGACGGGGACGCGGCCGCCCTGTCGCGGCTGATTCGAGCCAGCATCCCGCCCGGCCTCACGCTTCTCCACGTGACGGCCCGCCATCGCAAGGAGGAGCCGGCAGCCTCCCTGCATGCGGCCGGATTCGTCGTGATCCAGTGGGAGGCCTATGAGGCGCAGGCCCTGGACACCTTGCCCGTCGCGGCCGCCGAGGCCCTGCGCACTGGCCAAATCGCCGCCGCGCTCCATTATTCCCGACGCAGCGCGGATCTTGTCGTCCGGCTGGCAGAGGCGGCGGGCCTGGCGGCCAATCTCCGGGCTATTTCCCATCTCTGCCTGTCGGCCGATGTGGCCGCGCCCCTGACAGCGGCCGGCGCCGCAGCTCTTGTGGCGGAGGATCCGTCCGAGGACGCTCTCTTGAAGCTCCTCGATCCTCCTCCCTGACCCTGCCGCCGTTTCGCCGGCGATCCTGACGCCTGGGATCTTTGGGAGTAAGGAGAGGATCATGGTCCAGTCGGCCTACCAATTTTGGAGATCATGCTCCAGCCAGGGAACGAAACACTGCGCCCAAGCTTGCCTCAATTGCATTTCACACTGACCTTTCGAAGACCTCGCCAAGTTTGAAGACCTCACCAAGAGTGCACCGTGACCGATTCATCTGATCCCAGACGCTCGAAATCTTCCCGCAAGAGGCACTCGCGGGAGCCGGCAACCATCGACCTGAAGGCGACCGTGATCGATGACGGCACCATCCAGGACAGCGCTCAAGGGAGCACCGGGGAGGACGCGGCCAAGGATGTTCATGTCCATGACGCCGCAGCCCAGGATGTCGTTGCCCAAGAAGCGGCCTCTCAGGAGAGCCCTCTCGCGGAAACCCCGCAAGGCGCTCCTCTTGCGGAGACCTCGCAGGAGGCCAGGCCCGAGGAGACGATTGCCGGCAGCGTCTACCCGACGGCCGAGGATGTGGTTGCCTCTCCCGAAGCCACCCTCGATTCCGGCACGGGAACCGATACGCTTCCCACAGGCGATCCCTCGGTGGAGCCGCTGACGCACGACACGGTTTCCCAAGGGGGCTCCTTTCAGGGGGGCTCCTTCCAGGAATCAGCCTCCCAGGAGCCCCCTTCCCAGGATGCCTCCCTGCAGGATCCGCCGTCGGGCACCGTCCCGCCCCAGCCCCCTCCTGAACGGCGCAGCTCGGCGGGTGCCCTCATCGGCTCCGGCTTGCTCGGCGGTCTTGTCGGAGCGGGGCTCGTATACGGCCTGCAAACCTGGCAGGCCCCTCCGGCGCAGGATGACCAGCGGCTCGTCCAGCTGGAGCAGCGCGTGAGCGCGCTCCGTCAGCCTTCGCCAGGGCAGCCTCAGGGCAACACGCAGGCGCTTGAAGAGCGCCTTCAGGCCCTTGAAGCTGCAAGAGGATCCCTCGACGGTCGCCTCCAGGCCGTGCAAGGCACCGCCGAGCAGGCCGCAAGCCAGGCCCAGGAGGCCCTGAACCGGCCTGCTCCGGAGGCCGCTCCCGGCGCGGCCGCTCCTCAGAACGAGGCTGCCCTGAACGACCTCTCCACCCGTTTGGCCGCACTGGAAGAGCAGGTTCGTACCAGCACGCAGAACGCAGCCACCATGGCAAATGCCACGCAAGACCTCGACCGCCGCCTTGCGGACCAGGACCGTCGCCTCGGTGAGCAGGCGCAGCGGTTCACGCAGCTGGACGGCCGCTTTGCGGAGGTGGAGCGCCGTTTCACGGAATCCGAACGCCGGTTCGGCGAAACCGACCGCCGCTTCTCCGAGCAGGAGCAGCGCCTCGCCGCCCTGTCCCGGCAGGTCGCCGAGAACGGCAAGGCCGCGGAAGCGGCAGGCCAGACCGGAGCCAAGGTTGTCCTGGCCGGGCGCCTGAACGAGGCCCTGAGCAGCGGAGAGCCCTATGCCGAGGTGCTGGAGGGCGTGAGGAAAGCCGGAGCCGATGCGGCCCGCATCGCTCCCCTCGAACCCTTCGCCGGGCAAGGGGCGCCGACACCGGCCAAGCTGGCGGAAGACTTCGAACCGCTCGAAACCAAGATCCTGCGCGAGAGCCGCGGCCCAGCCAATGACTGGACGGACCGGATCCTGCGCATGGCGGATCGGGTCGTGACGGTGAGGCCCGTGAACGAACAGGATTCCACCGGCGTTTCAGGTCTTGTGGCCCGCATCAGGCAAGCCCTGGAAGCAGGCGACGTGGCGGATGCCGCCGCGGCCTGGGACGCCCTGCCCGAGCCCTCGCGCCGGATTTCCGAGGAATGGGGCCGGCAGGTCAAGGCCGTCGCGCAGGCGCATCAGGCGGCGCAGGCCATCGGGTCCGACGCTCTCGCCACCCTCAACCGTACGACGCAATAAAGGATCAGCCCAGCATGTGGCGCGCTCTTGTTTTCATTGGTCTTCTCTGCGTCGCGGCTTTCGGCGCGGTCTGGCTGGCCGACCGGCCCGGCACGGTTCTGGTCACCTTCGCCGGCTATGAGGTTCAAACCTCGGTGTCGGTGGCCGCCATCGCTCTCGTGGGCATTGCCCTGGCCCTGGCCCTGCTCTGGTCCCTGGTCTCGGGGATCCTGCAGCTTCCCTCCCGCCTCACCTTCGCGTCCCGTGCGCGCCGGCGCTCCCGGGGCTATCAGGCGGTGTCGCGCGGCATGGTGGCCGTGGGCGCGGGCGATACCATCGCGGCCCGCCGCTATGCCAACGAGGCCGAGCGCCTTTTGGGCAAAGAGCCGCTGACGCTGCTTCTCAAAGCGCAGGCCGCCCAGGTATCGGGGAACCGTGAAGCCGCAGAGGCAGCGTTCTCGCAGATGATGGACGAGGACGAGACCCGGGTTCTCGGCCTGCGCGGCCTCTTTGTCGAGGCGCGGCGCCGGGGCGATGCCGGGGCTGCCCATCAATACGCTTCCGAGGCCGTTCGCCTTGCGCCTGCGGCGGCCTGGGCCAGCGACGCGGTTCTGGAAGCGCGCTGCGCCGACCGGGATTGGCGCGGGGCTCTGGAGGCCGTCGAGCGGCGCACGTCGCTCGGCCTTCTCGACAAGAAAACCGCCAAGCGCCACCGGGCCGTTCTCCTCACGGCCGATGCCCTGGAGCGCGCCGAGCACGATCCGGACGGGGCGCTCAGGAGCGCCCAGGATGCGGCCAGGCTCGCTCCCGATCTGGTGCCCGCGGCGGCACTCGCCGGCAGGCTTCTGTCGCGCCGGGGCGATCTGCGCCGGGCCGCCAAGGTGGTGGAGGCCGCTTGGCGCAGCCTGCCTCACCCGGATCTGGCCGAGGTCTATCTCAATCTGCGCCCCGGCGATTCGGGATTGGACCGGCTCAAGCGCGCCGAGACCCTGCTGCGGCTCTCCGGCAGCGCGCCGGAAGGCCGGCTTGCCGTGGCGCGCTCCGCTCTCGAGGCGCGCGAATTCGACCGAGCCCGTGCCGCCCTGGAGCCGCTTCTCTCCAACCGGCCGAGCATGCGGGTATGCCTGCTCATGTCCGATCTCGAACAGGCCGAGCACGGCTCCACCGGCAAGGGGCGCGAGTGGCTCGCCCGCGCAACCCGCGCCCCGCGGGATCCTGCCTGGATCGCCGATGGGGTCGTGTCCGACAAATGGGCTCCGATCTCGCCCGTCACCGGCCGCCTCGATGCCTTCGTGTGGCAGGCCCCGCCCGACGTGCTGGTCGCGCCCGAACTCACCCTGCACGACGATGTGACGTCCGATCTCGACGACGAAGTGAGAGCGCTGCCGATTGCCGCAGGCGCGGAGCCGGCAGCCCCGTCGGCGAGCGAGCCTGCAACGCCCGTCGAACCCGTGGTTGCACCCGAACCTGCACCGGTGGAAACCGAGGTCAAGGCGGACGTTGCCGCAGAGGAGCCGGTGAAGGACGAGGCCCCTCTGCCGCCTCCCGGCCCGGTCGTCTTCCCGGTGACGCCGCCGGATGTGCCCAAGCCGAAGGAAGCCGGCCGGCGCAGCGTTTTTTCGGTCCGGTAAGGCCATTCCGGCCTTTGCCTCCCTTGCCAAGCGAGAGGCGAGGGGGTAAGAGGGCGGCCTCTCGGATCGCACGATTGCGAGGCCGCAATAGCTCAGCTGGTAGAGCACCTCATTCGTAATGAGGGGGTCGGGGGTTCGAATCCCTCTTGCGGCACCATCTTCTTCCTTGAATGCCAAGGGGTTAGAGATGGCTTGCCGTCATGGCAGGTTGCGATTATGGGATGAGGGAAGCACGGATCAAACGTGCTGCCCGATCAGATTAGGGGCCATAGCTCAGCTGGGAGAGCGCTTGCATGGCATGCAAGAGGTCGGCGGTTCGATCCCGCCTGGCTCCACCAATCTGAAAGAGACGGAGCGTGCGGGTGTAGCTCAGGGGTAGAGCACAACCTTGCCAAGGTTGGGGTCGAGGGTTCGAATCCCTTCGCCCGCTCCATTTCCTTCATGATTTTAACGACAAGGCGCCCTCGGGCGCCTTTCGCTTTTTGGTTTCCCAACAAGCAAACGGGCCCATTCCAAAGATGGAAGGGCCCGCGGTGGCCCGAGGGCCACACGTCATTGACGTTTATCCGGCTAAACCGGCGTTTCAATCCTGATTGTCGAGCTGAAGAATGCCTCCAATGCTCAACCGTGCCATGTGGAGGGAGTATTCAGCCCAGGCGACATTCCTATGTGAGCCTCCATCCGTTCAGACCGGGGCGGGTGCCCGGCTCATCGACTGGCGGAAACGGCCTTCTGTCGGGAACCCGCTTGAAGAGCCACGCCGATCCGTCTGTTGCGACGAGCAATCCTCGAGGACTGAAAATCTGGCCCGTCATCATGCCAAGTCGTTCGTCGGCTAGTTGTTTCAGCGTAGCGGGAAAGAAAAAGGCCCGGCGCATGGCCGGGCCTTTCGTGTCATACCCGATAGGATCCTTGCCCGGACCCGGCTCGTCAGGCGGCTTTCACCCCTGAGAGGAATGCGTTCACCTCGTGGCTGAGGTCGTTGGAGTGGCGGGCGAGCTCCTGGGCTGCGCCCAGCACCTGGCTGGCCGCAGCACCCGTTTCGCCGGCCCCGTGCTGCACGTCCACGATGGTGCCCGTCACGGCTTCCGTGCCCCGTGCGGCCTCCTGCACGTTGCGGGCGATCTCGGCGGTCGCCGCCCCCTGCTCCTCCATGGCCGCTGCAATCGACACCGAGATCTGCGACATCTCGGTGATCGTGCGGGCGATCTCCTGGATTGCCAGCACGGTCTGCTGCGTCGCCTGCTGCACCGAGCCGATCTGGGCCGAAATTTCGTCGGTCGCCTTGGCGGTCTGGTTGGCCAAGTCCTTCACCTCAGAGGCCACGACCGCAAAGCCCTTGCCGGCCTCTCCGGCGCGCGCCGCCTCGATGGTGGCGTTTAGGGCCAGCAGGTTGGTCTGGCCCGCGATGGTGCTGATCAGCTGAACCACGTTGCCGATCTTGTCGGCCATGGCGGCAAGCTCCTGCACGGTGCCGTTGGTGCGCTGGGCGCCTTCCACCGCCCGCTCGGCGATCTGCGAGGACTGCGTCACCTGAGAGGCGATCTCGCGGATGGAGATGGACAGCTCCTCCGTCGCGGCTGCCACCGTCTGCACGTTCGCCGAGGTCTGCTGGGCGGCAGACGCCACGCCCACCGATTGCTGGGTGGTCTGGCCGGCCACCGTCGTCATGGTCTGGGCGGTGGCTTCCATCTCCGTTGCGGCCGAGGACAGGCCTTGCGTCAGGGACGACACATTGGTCTCGAACCGGCGGGTCAGGCCGTCCAGCACCTCAGCCCGACGCATCTTGGCCTGGTTCTCGACTTCCTGTTCCGCCGCCAGGCGACGTGCCTCGATGGCGTTTTCCTTGAAGACCTCCAGGGAGCGCGCCAGGTGCCCGACCTCGTCCTTGCGGTCGGCGCCGACGACACTGACGGTGAGATCGCCGTTGGCGAGCTGTCCCATGGCCCCGGTCATCGTGTTCAGGGGACGCGTGACGCCGTAGACCATGATCGCGCCGAGCAGCCCGATGGCGATCGTCAGGCCGACGACCGAGGCAGTAATCAGCTGTGTCGAGGTAAAGGACGCGAGATCGGCAGCGTCGGTTTTCTTCTGTTCGAGAGCCTTGGCATTGGCCTCGGCCCGCTCGTCGAGCGCCTGCGAGGCTTTCTGGCGCAGGGCTCGTCCCTCGCCGCTCGAAACCTTGAAGGAACTGTCGGGAATTTCGTGTGGGGCCATTACGATGATCTGGAAGGAGACATCGCATGGCACGCCGCAAGGAACCC
>NZ_JAEQMY010000119.1 GCF_016743775.1 Microvirga aerilata
GCGAAGAGGATGGGCTGCTCGCCGCGACCCAGGATTTTGACATTGTTACGTTTAAGAACAGACATGGGTGCTCCGTGCAATTCAAAGACCGATGGGTAGGCCGCTCGCCAAGGTGATGCGTACGAGCTTTGCAGTTCCGGTGCCCTAAGTAGATGAATTAGCTCCCTTTGCAATGCATGGATTTGCACACCAGCCATTCTGCCTTGAATGAGTTCCGCACTCGCCCAAAACTCTGTCTGATGCTTAATACAGTTACGAAGGTTCATTGAGGGTCAAACGTTGCCGTTCAGCATAGCCGTGTAGAGGCCCGTTCACGCCGCCAATACGGAAATCGGATGAGGTCAGCCCCGTGCCACGAAGAGACTTTCCGCTCTTGATGATCAGGTGGCGGAGGAGCGCCGCGACCTGCTCATTAACGAACTGAACCACAGGGTGAAGAATACCCTGGCCAGCGTGCAGTTCATTGCAAGCCAGACCCTACGCAACACCGAGACCGCTGCAGAGGCCAAGGCCACCGGCTGAAAACTGGTTCAGAAATATAAGCTTGACCATTTCAAATGAACCGATACGCTGTGAACCATCCTAACTGAACTGCTTGAGGTTTCGATGTTCGTTCGAGCTTACCTCCGTGCGTCTGACAAGAGCCAGGACGCTACCCGCGCCCGTGAGCAGATTGAAACCTTTGCGAACGAGCATGGGCTACGCATCGCAGCCACCTACATTGAAAATGAAACTGGTACGAAACTTGATCGTCCCGAGCTTTTCCGGCTTCTGGCCGATGCCTCAGAGGGAGACATTTTACTTTGCGAGCAAGTAGACCGGCTAAGTCGTCTCACTTCTCCCGACTGGGAGCGGTTGAAGTCCGAGCTTGCTGCTCGTCGTGTTCGTGTTGTCGCCCTTGATCTGCCGACTTCCTGGATGATAGCGACCGCGAAGGTCGATAACTTCACCTTGAGAATGTTTGAGGCCGTAAACGGCATGATGCTGGACGTGCTCGCGGCTGTGGCTCGCAAAGACTACGAGGATCGCCGTCGCCGACAGGCACAGGGGCAAATGAAAGCCAAAGCGGAAGGCCGCTACACAGGTCGCAAAGAGAACCTCGCTCGCAACAGTGGTATCGCGTCAATGCTGCGCGCAGGCACATCCTGGTCGCAAATCCAAGCGGCGACTGGTTGCAGCCGCGCCACCATTGCTAAGATCGCCAAGCGCCTTGACCCTAATAAGGGCTCAGATCATCGGGCACTCAGTGCATGAGACTGTTAGCTCAGGTCCGCACTTGTGGCCGTGAAGCTGGCTTCTTCTCTTGAGGTGTTTATCCGAACGAGCGCCTCTTCAGCACCTCAATGATCTGGATTATTCGTCGAAGAACCCGGTAGGTCCGTCCTTGAATTTGAGGACCCTTGTGTTGTCTTGGATCACAGAGGCATCCCCTCATCGAAGCCCGACGCCGCCTCAATCTCCAGTGTGAGCTTGATTGTCATTCCACGTGTACGTTGAAGCTCCGCAAGCACGTTCTCAACAACCTTTTAGACAGTCGGGATAGGTCTCTGCGGGTCGGCTGCCGATCAAAATCGTGCGCCGCGATCACTGATCGGAACCGGGCTCGCTAATGGGTCTTGGAAGGTATTTTCTGGGATTATTGAAGAAGAGAGCACGAACTTCCAGCCGATTGTCTACCTCTACGATGGCACGATGCCAGCAACTTGACCGGAACCTTCCTGGGCATCTGGTGATTCTTCGTTGACTTCAACAGGAGGTTTCCAATGCCCCATTCTAAGACCGCAGCATGGTCTATTCTGCCGAACCAAAAGGCAGTCGATCAGACCATTCATCGCCTCACCCAGAGTGGTTTTCCGCGCAACAATATCAAGGTCACCCAGCGGGCCGATAATCAGTTTGATATCCACGTCCACACCACCCCGGACCGTCTTCCGATGGTTGAACGGCTGATCCACGCCTCCGCCCCGCTCTATGCGCTTCGCACCACGGCGACCGGCGTCCGAGCCACGATGGCCTCGAAACCCCTGTTGAGTGTGGGGGCAATGGCTCTCGCCGGGTATGCCCTCTACACCTATGTTACAAAAGGGCGGAAGCAGGCCGTGCAGTCCCTGACCGAGCTTCCACGCACGATCCGCGATCTCCCCGTGGACCAGTGGGCTGATAACGTCGCCGACGCTGCCGAACAAGTCGCTGAGACCGTGCGGAGCACCGTCCAGGGCATGAACGAGAAAGTCACCAACTTGGGCGACAAGTCAGGCGGTCCTGAGAAGCCTGCTGCCAGCGGCCCGGCCTCAACGACTGGGACCTCTGCTGCCTCAAGCTCGATCAGCCCAACGAGCCCGACAGGGGTCACGAAGCCCCCACAGACCACTGGAGCCACCCCACAGACAACAGGCCAACCGAACGAGCAGAAGACTGGCCAGAACACGTAGGCGCAACTGGTTCAAGGAATACAACTTACAAACAAACGAAGGTGGTGGCCGGGGTAATCCGTGTCCAGCCGTAGCCCAGCAGAGGGGGTGTTGCGGAGGGCAGTGAACCCGGCTCTCGCCAAACCTGCCGTCCACTATTCTGCTTCCTTCTAAAGGCTCATGAATTGCGGGAAGCTTTCGGCTGGAGAAACTCCCACAGTTTCGCTTTGAAGATGGCCACTTCGTCGGCGCTGAAGATCGCGTTCACGACGAGCGGCAGCGGATCGGTGGCTGTCGGGCGAGAGCGAAAGGTTCTCGAACTAAACGGCTCCTTGGCGCGACCAGATACACCATGTTGATAGGCTGTGTGATCTTAGCCTATCGATGTGGGCTCGTTTCGCAGTAGGTGAGCCACGCTTCGAGAAGAACAAAAGCAGCAGAAGGGTTGGCGCAAAGTGCCTTCACAATGTAAGCATTGATCACGGGGAACTTTTCACCGTCAATGATTTCATTCGAACCATGCGCCGACAGGAGCGCCTCCATGTCTGCCTACTCTGCCTTGTGAACAAAGAGGTTCGTGATGTCTCGTGGCCTACTACGCTTGGCCGGATGTTTGGGTATGGGGAGTTCGTGGTAAAACATTGGAAACCTCGTGGAGTGTCGAGGTATTTATCCATCGATAATCTATGTGGTTCGCAACAGTTGAAAGCCAATGTCATGCGTTAGAAGTTGTCACCATAGTATAACCGGTCTTGACGGCAAAAACGCTCGCACGGGGCTTGATGGGCCAAATTGCCCGTCTCTGCTGTGCTACTGAGATTAGACGGCTCCACGAACGGTAGGTGAGGACATTGAACATCTCACGGCAACACTGAGGACGGTGCGGCGTCAATGTCGGCAAGGTCTTCGACGCCCAATATGTCAATGATGTCGTCAAGAGCCTCCTCGTCATAGTCGCAAACGCCGAGCCATCGCGCGACGGAGTTCCATCGGCTGGCCCCTGCGTGGTGAGCGTAGATCAGGATGCCGGATGCTCGGAGCTTCTGAAGGATGGCGCATCGTGTAGCAGAGTTAGGACGGGCATTTCGCGGTCCGTACATTTTGTCGAAGCAAGCCCAGCGATCTTCGCTCAGCGCGGTGAGTTCGATAATTACGGGGCACGGCTGGTATTCCACAAAGCACTTGCGCCCCAATGCCATTTCCCCGAACTGGCTCTTGAGGCAGTTGCGGTACTCCAGAGCCTTGCCGCGAATTGCCTCTGCCGTGGTGAGTGGGACAAACGCCTTATCCAGTCCAGGCAGGGCGACGGGGAACTCGGTCGCTCGTCTGACCTGATTTTGTAACCACGTGCGTAGGCTGGAACCGGGTTCAAGAGACTTGATCGAGCCGATGAGGTCGTCAGTGGTCATCTGTGGCGACAGGTGATTGACTATCCGAACGGCGGTCCAGAACCGGGCGACATCATCGGGAGCGAGGCGCTCGACCAACTCCTTAAGGATGAAAGGTTCTTCAAGCCACAAAAGCGTGGTTAACTTCTTGGTTGTGATATTGGGCATGTGCATCAGGAGCTTTGCCCTCACGCGATGCTCTGGCTCGGTCAGCACACTCATCAGGTCTCGGTAGGACCCTCTTGGCAGCGGATCGTCTCCCAGACGTTTGAGAGCACCAATAAGACCGTCTACAGGTCCGTAGGCCGCGTCGAGCAGATCACGGACGCGCCGACATGCGACAAGAGCGTGGCTGATCACCTGGAGAGGAGTGGCATTCGAGGGACCTCCCTCGATGTTCAGATTGCAGAGGTTCATCGCCATTGCCTCTGGTGTGACCCAATCGAGAGAGGCGAGCACCAGGAACATGGTTTGGCGGCGAAGCGAACTCGCCGAGAGAGCGATGCGAAGGATACTGTTGTGAGCTTTGTCAGCCTCAGCGATGGCTTCGAGTGCCCAGCCCTGGAAGGGACGGAACTCTGATGTTTGTTTTGCTTGACCGATCTCGACGCGGCACCTCTTCGCTGCCTCGACATAGCAAGGCTCTCATGGGACCGGAAACGCGCAACCAATATCGAGCAGATTCGACGGGCTCACAGGATTCGTGAGGCGCTGAATTACTGAAAGGCAGTGAGGACCGAAGGAAAATTGAGTCAGGCAGAATCCCGTTCCCTACAAGGCGTTCGGCGCGAGTGCTCGATCACGTCGGTATTGAGCCATCAGCAAGGGCGAACCGGGATAGGATCGCAAGGGCGTCAGAACCAAGTTGCCGTGTGAGTTCGTCAGCCGGAAGGTTTTGGCCAAGGGCAGCAGCCTGTCCAGACCACAGGGGTGAGAAGTCACCTGACCCGGCTGCTTCCGCTCTCGTCCGGAGCGGACTAACCGCACCGGAGGCCAGTGGGAATTGCGGTGCAAGCTCCGACATGGGACCAACCTCCCGGACGATGCGGTTGACAATCCCACGGGCTGGCCGACCGGTGAACACGTTCGTAAGAACCGTATCGTTGTCCTTTGCCCTCTTGAGAGCCTCACGGTGGACTGCACTAACCTTGGCTTCAGGGCAGAACAGATAAGCCGTTCCGATCTGAACCGCTGAGGCTCCAAGGACGAAGGCCGCAACAATGCCCCGCGCATCGGCGATGCCACCAGCAGCGATCACGGGCACCCTCACGGCATCCACAACCTGCGGCACCAATGCCATCGTGCCTGCCTGCGTGGAAATATCATCCGTCAGGAAGACGCCGCGATGCCCACCGGCCTCATAGCCCTGAGCGATGATGGCATTGCATCCCTGATCCTCCAGCCATCGCGCCTCATCCACTGTGGTGGCGGACGAAATGATCTTTGCGCCAGTCGCCTTGACCCTCTCCAATAAGGCTCGCTCGGGTAGGCCGAAGTGGAAGCTGACGACCTCGGGCCTAAACTCCTGAACAAGATCGCACATGGCGCTGTCGAAGGGGGCACGTGCCACAGCAGGAACGGGAGCTTGCGGATCAAGTCCGAGTTCGAGGTAGTAGCTCTCCAGCCGCTGCTTCCAAGTGGTCTCGCGCGCCGGGTCAGCCTGTGCCGGCTGGTGGCAGAAGAAGTTGAGGTTAATGGGCCGGGAAGTCCTCTGACGGATGATCCCAAGCTCGTTCCGCATCTGCTCGGGGCTGAGCATCGCACAAGGCAGAGAACCCAGCCCTCCCGCCTCCGAGACTGCGATCACTATCTCAGATCCGACCGACCCTGCCATCGGAGCCTGGATGATCGGCAACTCGATGCCGAGCAGGTCTTGAATGCGACGGTCTGGCCACATGCTGCGGTCTTCCTATGCTCCTACATTTCAACCCTTATAGCACCGTAGTTTCTTCTCGGGAGAGTGCTGACGATGTGCGTCCACGACGCGCAGACCCGAACGCGAGCCGCCAACAAAGGGGATGGGTGTTAAGGGTAGGCTCTGCTGGGTCTGACGTAGCTTGAGCTAAAGCAATCATGTGGTGCGTCATTCTCAACAGAGACTACGCTGACACTACATCCAAAGAGATACCCCTAATGAATCGGGCCAGCATGCCCTGATTTCTGCGGCCTGTCTCGTCTTCTGCGCGTATATTGATTCTGCGGTTAAATGACAACAAGAACAACAAGAACAACAAGAACAACAAGGAAGGAAAGATGTCATATTACAGCCAGAAGCCAAAAAATGATGCATTTCATCGAGTATTGGATGACGAAATCAGAAGCCTCATAAACATAATTTGGACAATAGACTTCACTCATGAGATTGACTTGCTGAACATCGATAATAGCACTCTTATGAATGAGACGAAGCAAGCCAGAAAGATCAACATTATCTTAGAGCATCATGAGGCACGACAGCCCTATGTCGAGCTTCTCAACGAACGCTGGCAGAAGCAGTGTCGCCAATCCCTTTTGCAGCTTAGGCCGAGTGACCGTCTGCGCGTTGTACCCAGCCCAACTCCCGCTTGTCTCTCGCAAGCTCAATAGCGAATGGCAGAGAGCGCTATGCAGACCATGAACCGCTACAAAAGTCCTTCAACTGAGGAGATTGTCTGGTGGGGCCGGTGTTCCAATGCCGCACAGTACAAGATTCAGGAGATTATACGCATCCTGAGCGATCTGGACGCTCAGCATAACCTGGAACTTGACGAGCTTCAGCACCATGCATTGGATGGCAAAGCTCAAGAAGGTGCCGTGGAGAAGCTAAAGACAACACACCAGGAACGGCGCAGACCTTATGTGAGGCGGCTTGAGGAACTTCGCGAGCGCGGAGGACTCCCGGCTGTGAACTCTGACATGGTCCAACAGGAGCATTGATCCTCCGCGCGAGGAGCCGTTATAGATCACCGCCCTGGATGCCTTTGACAGACTCGGTCGGCTCTGGTGCAGTGATCGTCCGTCAGGAACAGACCATTGGCCCCACAAAGCACCTCAGCCCTCCAGGACATTTTCCTCAGTCATCTCCGGGATGGCCGGATCGACGTGATGATGTTTCTTGTGAACGGGATCAAGCTTCAAGGCGAGATCGGATCGTTTGACAACTTCACAGTCCAGCTTGTCAGAGGCAGTAGCTCACAAATCATTTTCAAGCATGCGATTTCTGCAATCAACCCAGCGGAGCCAGTCCAATTGATGGACCCATCTTCGTTCGGGTGAGCCAGCCCTTCTCAGACCCGGTTGAGGATGCGGCTCAGGTTCATGCTTGGAAATAGCCAGACACACAGAAGGCACTGTCTGCTTCCTGCTGAAATACGTTACAGTGGACGCACCACGTCGATTTGACAGGAGCCTCCGATGAAGAAGGCGCGCAAGCTCTACGAAAGCCCAAGCGGCGACCGTTGGTACCTCATTGGCGATCCCTCAGGGGCTGTGTTCATCCGTCACGAAGCAAATGTGGCGTCTGGAGGGAGCGTGGAGCATGAGGACATTGCGGCGTTCCTGAGTCGCGGCACCGGTCCAGAACAGCAGGAACTGTTGCGCTTGATCGAAACCCTCGCCGAGGAACACCCTGCTCATGCGTGATCCTGGTGAAACAGATCAATTCAGAAAGCCGACAAAAGGAGGGTCAGCCTTCGGGTTGATCCGGCTCAGTTCTCGTCATCATCCGGCATCGACTCGATGTTCCCAATGCCCCAGGCGCGGTGACCGGCTTGCCTTTCCAGAGCTTCGACCCGCCGAAGAAGCTGTGTGGTAAGTGTTGCTTCGCGCCGGAAGCCCTCGTCGCCAGGATCGCTCCCCAAACGCATTTGCATGTCACGGGCTCTCGCCTCAAGGGCTCGCCTGAGAACGCTCAACTGCTCTTTATCCAGTTCGAGCAACATCGTGACGAGCCCTACTATGGGCTCCCTATGTCGAGAGTAACTTTTCTACCCAGGCAGGCTTACCATGGGAGATCAACTCTCAGGGACACCCGCCTTGATCAACCCTTCCGCGATGATCGGACCGGTCGCATACTTCCGCAGTTGGTTTCGGACTAAGCTGACCGTGAGCGGTGGTCCCGGAAGCGAATTCCGGTGCGCCAAAAGCATCTTCGTCTGGTCTTGGAGTCCAAGGTGGCCATAGCAGCTAATTAGTAAAGCGTAATGAGAAGGGAAGTTGGGAAAGGCTACAATAGCCCTGCGAACATAGGGAAGAGCATCCTCAAAACAGCGAGCGGCGAGAAGCGTAAAGCCGTGGACAAACTCAGAAAAGCTCAGGAATGTGTCCGCAGGGCTCAGGCGAAGAGCCATCTGAGTCTCCCCCACGGCATCATCAAACCTTCCAATGCGAGCCAGCGCCCATCGTGGATCGTGTGGGCCAACGCAAAACTCGGGTTGACCCGCAGGGCGGCTTCAAGTTCCGACAAAGCACGTTCATGCTGCCCATCTGCGCTGAGACACAGGCCCAATATCATACGCGCCCATGGCTCGCTTGCGTCGAGAGCAAGCGCCTGCTCTGCATGTTTCTGAGCCTCGGCTCTACCTTCTTGCTCATCAGGAGCCCAGTAGTTGTACGCGGCCCACCACACGGCCCAGCCTAAAATTGCATGAGCCTTCGCATAGGTCGGCTCTATCGAAATTGCCCGTTTGAGAAGAGATCGCGCCTCGTCACTCTCTTGGCGTCCGAGTTTGCTGATCAACCCGATAGCGCGGACAACGAGGCCCCACGTGCTAATGTGATCAGGGGGTTGGCTGGCGATCCGAGCACCCTCTTCGGCATACAAGTGCGGCTCAATGGCAGCGACGACGCTTGCTGTGATCTCGTCCTGAACCGCGAACACATCGTCAAGCTGTCTGTCGTAAAGTTCTGCCCAGATGTGCCTGCCGCTTGCAGCCTCGACCAATTGGCTGGTGATCCGCATGCGACTTCCTAACACCCTGACGCTGCCTTCAAGCACATACCGAACACCGAGGTCTTGACCGACCTGACGAACATCCACCATCCTCGCTTTGTAAGCGAACGTGGAATTGCGAGCGATGACGAACAGCCACTTCAAGCGCGACAGACCTGTGATGATATCTTCGGTCATGCCATCTGCGAAATACTCCTGCTCGGGATCACCACTCATGTTCGTGAACGGCAGCACAGCAATGGACGGCTTGTCAGGAAGGGGGAGGACCTTTGCTGGACTTGCTGCCTGCGCCAAGCCTGTGGACGGCGAAGGTGAAGCTGCGACACGGTAGACGCGCACTGGTTCGTCGAAGTTCTTGATTTTCTGTGGGCCAAGATCATCAAAGCCGAGGGTTGGCGAGCGCCGAACATACATGTGGGTGGCGTCAGAGATGTAGACGCGCCCTGGTTCAGCAAGGTTCTCCAGCCGCGCTGCAATATTCACCCCGTCCCCGAGCAGATCGCCACCACGGACCATGACATCGCCGACATGCACTCCGATGCGGAACTGGATTCGGCGCTCTTCGGGCGTATCTTGGTTCGCTTGCGCGAGCGCCTCCTGCACAGCAGCGGCACATTGGACGGCATCCACAGCACTGGGGAACTCAGCCAGCACACTATCACCAGCCGTATTGGCAATCCGTCCGCCATGCTCAGCGATCAACCGGTCCATGATTTCGCGATAAGCGGTCAGGCTGCGGAGTGTCCCAACCTCATCCTGGCTCATCAGGCGCGCATAGCCTGCCACATCGGCGGCGAAGATCGCGGCAAGCCGCCGCTCGACCCTATGCTCCTGTGGACCCATGGGACCCTCGGTGCAGTTCCAGAGGGAATTGTGCTGCTGACTGAGTGAGGTGTCCAGTCTGGAACCGGGAACGGCTGAAACTATTCAGCCAAGCTTTGCCGAATGGGTCAGGCAAACGTAGCCATTTTGGACCGCGTATCGCCCACCTATTTAATGACCACAGAGAAGGGGACAGTGAGCACGATGTGGCCGGTTTCATCGGCGACCCCGATGGCCATGGTGTTGAGGGCTCCAGGCGGAAGGTCGTCCCATAGGTCGCAAAGCTCGCGCGCGACATTCACCGCCTCGCTACGAGCCTCATGAATGCTGGGCAACTCAGTTCCTACACGGTCTTGGTCGCGACCGTCACCGTCCTGAACATGAAAATAATAGCGAGGCATGGCTTCTCAGGTTCTGGCGAAGTGATCGGTGCCTTCATCGATATCCGACCTGAAAGGACAGGCAAAGATACGTTTGAGGCTGACCGGGAGAAGATACTTCTTTACGGTACTCCATTAGCATTCCTGTAAAAGAGCTATGCAGGATCAGTCCATTCAGCAGGCAGGCGATGACGCACTAACGAAGAGAGGTTAATGCTAACCTCGTGCTCTAACTGGGTGGAATGAGCCTCTGTCGATTTCGATGGTATGAGCCTGTTCCTGTTCCAGGCAAATCGACTGGTGGGAGTTATACCGGTTGGAACTAAGACTTGCTCGAACCTTTACGAGCGAACGGCTCTAACACCACACGAGGTGCGCCTCGGCCTCATTCTCCTGTCGGGATAGAGCATTCCGCGAGGGGTTCGGCGTTGCTTTCATGCCCTTGATCTGTGTCTCTCGAACCACGCATTCGGCTCCGCTCGACAAAGCCCTGATCCGGTACTGACGCTCGTGCGATGTTTCGGGCAGCACTCGGACAATCACATATGTATCGGGGTCAGCTCTCCTGGGATGGGCAGGAAGAACCGACTGGCCGACATTGAACTTGTGCCTCATGGGACGCTCCGTTCAGCAACGTTCGACAGCCCAAACTTGGGATGATCATATCCCTCTCGCTCCCTGCAAGCCAGAAGAACATAATATCCTGTTACACGCTCAACCAACACAACGGCTGCTCAGCATCACCCCCAACCGTTGCCGTAGGCCCATTCCCGATCAGGCTCCATCGTCAATACCCTCGCGTCCGCAGCCTCTGCTACCTGCTGCATGGTACGGCGAGCAGCACGAGCCTCCTCGATCAGCGCCAACTG
>NZ_JAEQMY010000011.1 GCF_016743775.1 Microvirga aerilata
AGCTTTGTTCGGCTCGGGATTGAAGTGGGAGCCGATGGCTTCTGTCTGACCACGGGCAACCGTGAGGTTCTGATCAAATCGCTTGAGTTGGTGATGACCGGCGAGAAGATTGTGCCGATGGCGCTGGTCCTCTCAATGCTCAGCGAAATGACTTCGAACACTAAGCCGGATCAGGACAGCCCCATGGCAGCGCCATTGCTACACGATGCGGGGATACACAGACTCTCTCCCCGAGAGGCCGAGATACTGCGCAGCCTGATGCGTGGTGAGCCTAACAAGGTCATTGCAAAGAGGCTTGATGTTGCTGAGGCGACGATCAAGGTTCACGTGAAAGCAATCTTGCGCAAGGTCGGCGCTGCCAATCGAACCCAAGCCGCGCTTTGGGCTACGGAACATTTGACGACGAAAGGCGGCAAGCCTTAGTGCGGGTAGCTCACGATTAGCCCGATACGCTCCTGACCCATATTGAACCTAAAGTAGCCCTCCTTCGTCCTCTGATTCACGCTTGGTCCACCCTTGGCGACCAAGAACTCGCGCTCGATCTCCACCAGCATAGGGGTACTACGGTGCAGACTGTGGGATAGGCTCTGCGGCCATCGGCAACACAGCCAGCACGATCTTGTCGGCTCCAAGGTCACTCTCGCTCTCGACATACAAAAGAGCAGCCAACCGGGTGCGAGCACGATTGACCCGGCTCTTGATCGTGCCAACCACGCACCCGCAAATCGCTGCGGCTTGCTCGTATGAGAACCCTTCAACCCCAACCAGGAGCAACGCTTCACGTTGATCTGCCGACAACATCATCAGCGCCCCCTGGAGGTCCTCCAGGTCAAGGCGCGCTTCCTGCTCTGGGATCGAGGTGAGACGACTTGCGTAGGAGCCGTCTGCATCCTCCACCTCTTTGCCCCTCTTGCGACGGGCAGAAAAGAAGATATTGCGCAGGATCGTGAAAAGCCACGCGTTGAGGTTGGTACCGCGCTCAAACCGGTCCATCTTCGCCCACGCTCTAAGAAGCGTGTCTTGAACCAGATCATCAGCCTCATCCCTGTTGCCGCACAAAGACATGGCAAACGCCCGAAGGCTTGGGGTAGCGGCACGAAACTCGTCAGCGGTGATGGAGGGAGTGGTCATCCTGGCATCTCTCGTTTGCCTTTCAACGAGAACCGCTAAGGCTGGTTCCGATCCTTGCCTCCCGCCAGTATAAATTACTTGATTAGACTTGCAGTAATCATGCTCACATTGCGAGTCCACCATTCGAAAAATCACACATAGCCATAGGTTTGCTGCCTATCTCTGTCATAGATAGGTGTGTCATTGCTGGAGACCGACTTGAGGTGACACAAGCATCATGGTGCCCCGACACGATTATGCGAGGCGGATTCCATACACTTACGTCGCCTGTTTGATGAGTTCAGGCGCGTAGTGCTCCAAACACTTCGGCGTGACTACGAAGAGCAGTCTCCTCGAAATCGC
The DNA here is from genome assembly GCF_016743775.1 of Microvirga aerilata. GTDB lineage: Bacteria > Pseudomonadota > Alphaproteobacteria > Rhizobiales > Beijerinckiaceae > Microvirga > Microvirga aerilata. The sequence continues at coordinate 1,474 of NZ_JAEQMY010000011.1, forward strand.
TCGATTTGACCGCCTTCTCGGCCTCCATCAGGACCTCCAAAGCCCTCCATGGCTTTGGCATGAACCGGACCTGTCTCAGAGCTTTATCGAGGTCCTCCTCAAGCGGCGCACCCGAAGTCAGGACCGTTTTGATCCAGGGCCACTTCAGCCGAACCGTCCGTGCAAGGTCCACGCCATCCATGAGGGATGGTAGCCGCACGTCAGAGAAAAGAAAGGCAACGTCCCCTGCGTTGTAGCGCAGGTACTGCAACGCCTCCTCGGCGCTGGAAGCTTCGACAACCTGGAGGTCTGTCTCCTCCAACAGCGCAACTGCCAGAGCCCTAAGCTCCTTGTCGTCCTCGACGATCAACGCAACGCGAGTGCCTTCCGAGCCCTGTCCCATCCTGCTGGCCTCCCTCGTCCGGTCAGCCCAAGAGAATTCGGGACTTTTCCGCTGTCGTCAAAGTAAAAAGCCAGTTTAAGTCTATTTTTGCTTCAAAAGTCTGATCTGTGCCTATGTAAATACTCTTAACATAAACACAGATTTAAAGCGATGGAGAAATTCAACAAGATTATACCTTGGGATCGGAACAGTCTTCGAGGTTGATCATTGTTTGACAGCGGACAGAGTGGCGAGAGTTCTCTTGAAGCTTCATTGCATTGGTTCCCTCTGACTGGCAGGAGATCACTCATGGTCTCCTGCCTCTTTTCGTTGGTCGCACCCGATGGTCAGCTTTGACCTTTAGGAGGGGCTACCCTATGCCCCGACCTATGACCGAGCGCAGGGTATCCTCTGAACGAAAACTGATCCTCGTGGTCGGGGATCAACCGGCTGGGAGAACCGTAGCGGTGGAATTCCGGGAGCATGAAGGCTTCGAGGTTATCGAGGCTCCTTCCGCCGATTACGCCGTGACCATCCTTCAAGCCAAGGATGACATCGGTGTCGTGTTCACGGACGTGACCATGCCGGGTCTCCTCAATGGCTTCGATCTTGCTCAGATCGCCCAGACGTTACACCCGAACATTTCGGTGATCGTCACTTCTGGGGCGTTGCCATCCGGGTTCACCGGGGTGGCTCCAGATGCTCGATTTGTCAAAAAGCCCAACCGGATGGCAGCGGTCATAAGACTGGTCCATGAACTGACGGAAGGCTCATCACCTGCGGGATGAACGCTTCCGCTTGAGTCGGGTATCAGACAGACACCGACCCTGTGCCTCCTCTAACGGGACTTTGCTCGACGTGACGGCTCAGGGGATGAAGGTGACCGATTCGGCAGCGCTTTGTGCTAACGAGACGAGTGAGGAGCTACAGGGCCAGCCAGAGCCTTCAGGACTTCCACTCACACCGCAAGCTCTGATCGATGTGCTGATTGACATCGATCTCGCCTATGAGCGTAAGTGCAAGGAACTCAGCAAAAGCAACTTAGGTGCTACCCTCCAGTACCACTTGCTGGAAAAGCTGCGGGTGCAGCACAGTGAACAGCGCGAACCCTTCGCTCAGCGCCTGATTGCATTACAGGATGAGTTGAAGGCTAAGGGCGACTCCTGACGACGATCAGTGCTCCACAAACTGTGCCAACGATGTGGGAGGCTTGTCATTGCCAAAGCGTCGGGTTGAGCCCGGTGTCTGATCACGCGTCACCACGAGGTGTTAAGATTTCGCCCTACAGAGGACCCAGCTTAAAGCTACAAGTCAGGGAACCATAGCTATACTCAGTTAATTAGCCTCCCTACGATGAGAGAGTTGTATGAGAAAACGTGGTCTCTTCGGCATCTACCGTGGGTTGCTCGCTACAGCGCGACAGCGATCCTGGTTCTATTGGCATTTGCTCTCAGGCAAACCTTCTCTGATGCACTGAAGGACTTTCCTTTTCTTCTGTTCTTTCCTGCCATCATCCTCTCGGCTGTACTGTTCAACCAAGGCAGCGGCCTCGTCGCGACGGTGCTAAGCGCCGTTCTGTCAGCCTTTTTCTTCCTGGAGCCCCTCGGCAGCTTCGCCATCAAGGACCCTGGCCAGTTTCTCGGCTGGTGCTTGTTTGTGGTGATCGGGGTGGCCATCACAATCATCATTGAGGCCCAGCATGCCGCCTATCGGCAACTGAAGCGAGCACACGATGTTACCCGCGCCTCAGAGTCCGATAAGGCTGAGCTTCTGATCGAGACAAACCACCGGATCATGAACAACTTGCATACGGTGATCTCGCTGCTTCATCTCCAAGCCCGTAGCGCCAAAGAACCTACGCGGGAAGATTTCATGACCGCCGCCGAGCGCGTCAGCGTCATGGCCAAGGTGCAGCGGCGTCTGGTACGGTTCGAGGGTGCCGTGTTAGCCGACAGTCGCTCGTTCATCGAGGAACTCTGTCGCGATCTGGAATCGGCACTGATCGGCCTTCGTCCTATTCGCCTCGAAATCGAAGCTGAAAGTCACCCGATCCCACTCACTCAGGCGGTCTCGGTTGGGTTGATCATCAACGAGCTTCTTGTCAACGCGCTCAAATACGCCTTCCCGGAGGATCGGGACGGGAGGGTTGGAGTGACGTTCACGCGCAAGGGCGATGAATACTGCCTTGCCGTGAGAGATGATGGTGTAGGTCTGTCCGCCAGTCGCGAAAGCGCCTCCTCGCCATCATCCACCGGCCTGGGTCAGCGCCTGATCAGATCGTTTGTTGCCCAGCTTGGTGGTCGTCACGAGATCGAGCCCGGTTCCCCTGGAACATGCGCCGAGGTCTGTTTCCCAGTGACTGCCGCATAGGACTGGGCTCCAGCCCTTGCTCCTACGATACGGTTGGACCGGGCTCAACAAACAGACGTTTAAAATCAGCCACTGCGAATTCCTGCCCACCTGCGTCGATCAGAACATCCCGGATACCCTCGTCAGCCAGCCTACGCGCCGACTGAAGTGCTGAAACAGCCGTCTCACAGGTGGTGGAAACCGGACCGTTCTCGCCTTCTCCAGTGACAACGAAGATCATTGATTCCTCGGTTTACATCATGATGGCTTCGACGTGGGGGAAGTAGCCGCCGCCCATTGCACCGACCGCGATTATAGATTGTGTCGCAGGAGCAATTGCAGGGTTTTGCACCCCTCCAACGAAATGGTGGCGATTGAAGTTCAAGCCGCTGCCTCCGCGTGTTCTAAATGAAGGTACATCGGGTCGAATTCACCGACTTCCCTCAGCTTGTCCCAATCGGGAATGGTCAGCCTTGTTCCTTGGGTTACGATCAGGCCGTCGCCCCGTAGCTGCTGGAACACGCGGTTAACGTGGACTGTTGTTAGGCCGAGCGCATCCGCGAACTCAACCTGGGTGATCGGCAGATCGCAGACATGGCCCTCGGCGAGGCCCGCCGCCTTCATGCGTACCATCAACTCGCACAGAATATGGGCCATGCGGTGGTAAGCGTCGCGCCGTCCGACATTCATCACCCATTCCCGGAAGATAGCAGCATCGATGAGGGTCTCGCGCCAGAACGCGCTCGCAATCCGGGGATAGCATGTGCAGAGGTCACGCAGGGCGTCATGGGTGACGAACCCTACACTGCACGGGCTGATGGTGCTGAAGCTATTGTCGAGAACCTTCAAATGCAGGCTTTGTAGGTCGGGAATGTCACCAGCGATGACGAAAGAGACGATCTGGCGCTTGCCTTGGGCTGTTGTCTTGTAGGTACAGGCAAAACCGCTCAGGATCAGGCACGACCGGGAGAGACGATCCCCCTCGCGCACGATGTCCTGACCCTCCTTGATGGCGGTCGTCTGCATCGGAAGATGTTCGAGAGCCTGTCGCTCGTCGTCAGTCAGTGTGAAGATGCTCTCCAGCTTGCGGATGAGCGGATTGTAGCCGGGACGAATAGACGAGCGCATGATCATGCTTCCCTGAGTTACAGGCGGAAGCGCACGTATCTCTCGGCCATCAGCGCCTGAGATCGGTTGCTGATGATGAAATTACTGTCCCACACAAGTGATTGTCTGTCATTGATTTATGTTTATATTGGCATTTGACGACACTGCGAAGCCTTGAAAGCGGTTGCTGCGGCTTGAACAAGGAACATTGAATGGCCTCGATTGTTGGGGCGTATGTCCCGATATTATCGCCATATTCGACAAGGCGACCGGCTTATCCAAGACCCTGAAGGAGTTGAGCTTCGCGATCTTGATGCGGCTCGGGCTGAGGCTATCCAGGGTATCAGAGACATTCTGGCCGAAGCCATCAAACGTGGAACCGACAATCCGCTGGATGATGCAATCGTCATCACAGATGAAGCCGGTCGGGAGTTGATGACGATCCCCTTCATCGAGGCTCTGCCACCCCGCCTGTACAAGGCCCTGCTTGATGTGTTCCACTCGACCTCTAAGTCGGTGCCCAACCTCTGAGCTTGGCAGGAGGCAGCATGTACTATCCCTTGGTTCAGAAGCTGGAACAGCACGGCCCTCTCTCTGAGGAGGAGAAGCAGGTAATCCAGCAGATCACCTCTCAGACAGTGATCTATCAGCCCCGCGAGAGCATCGTGCAGGAGGGCAGCAGCCCCGCCCACAGCAGCCTCATCCTTGAAGGTTTCGCTATTCGTCACAACCATTCGCCTGATGGACGGCGACAGATCACCGCCTTTCACGTTCCCGGCGACTTTGCGGACCTACACTGCTTCCTGCTTAAGCCAATGGACGATGGGGTTGCTGCGATGACCACCTGCACGTGGCTCAGGTCCCCCACAGTGATCTGAAGGAGATCACGAAGAACTACCCATACCTGACACGGGTGCTGTGGCTCAGCACACTTGTTGATGGTGCTGTGCATCGGGCGTGGCTGACCACGCTTGGGCACATGGAGGCTCGCGAGCGCCTTGCACACTTTCTCTGCGAGTTGCGGGATCGACTTCAACCAGCGGGTCTGATGAATGAGGACAGCTATGAATTGCCGATCACGCAGGAGGAGTTGGGGGACGCGTTCGGAACGAGCACCGTCCACATCAATAGGGTACTCCAAGACCTTCGAGCCGATGGGCTGATCACCTCGCGCGGCAAGACCTTGATCATCAATGATTTGAAGCGCCTTCAGGAACAAGCCCAATACAGCCCCGGTTACTTGCACATAGGCCAAAAGCTTGAGCGGGACTGAGAGAACTCATAATCCCTGGAAGGTTGTAGTGACCGAGGACGCATAAGGCTTATGTTCGCCACAGTCCGCTATGTTCACGACGCCATCGTCCCTGAAGTCGTTTTGCCCTAACAGTCATCTATGGCCTGAGATGCTGAGCAAAGAAATCCCTCACCTGAACCGCTGCCATCTCAGCACTCTCGGGTTCTGACTTGAGCCATTCCGCAAAAGTTGCCTTATCCGGCATGGCTGAGTTGGGCTCAAAATTCCTTAAAGAGGTTCGGCGCAACTCTTTCTTCGGCTGGCGCTCCACCCTCGGATTGCTGTGCGGTCGAGCGAGGGCATGTCTCGGCCTTCTCTGGAACAGAGATTCCATTGATAACGAGGGTTGGAGCCGCCATGCCTGACTTCAGGCCACAAAGTGGAGAATAGACGAAGGCCACAGCCGCCTTGAACCGCTCAGGCCCGATCACAAAGGCGGTGGTGTCTCCAAGTGCAGGAACCCGCCAGTGGTCACCGGTTTGGAAGCCCAGAAGGCCGATGCGCTGCGGGTCCGCCCAAGGTTGTCTTGCAACATAGGCGAGAGCCCCATAGGCATCAGCAACACGATTAGTGCTCATCTTCCCATCGGCACAGGTGTCCTTGATGCTGCGCGTTGTGTGGCTATCCACCAGCACCACCGCATAGCCCCAAGACAGGAGGCGCTTGGTCCAGAATGCCTCGCGCGAAGATTCAGCCACAATGCTTCGAGCATCGAAAGCGCTCGATTTCACCTCGGGAGCTAACCCACCACAGTCGTGCAGGTAGATGATGACCGGATGGGGACCACTGGCAGTTGGCTTGACGATGTGTGCCTGTACCTCGTCGCCGCGTGGGGGCTGAAGAACCTCGCCCCTGGCTTGTGCCCGTTTCTGCTGGAACTCGCTAACCGGCACCTTGGCACTCTCGAACTTCACCAAATCAGCAGCATGGCTCAGGGACAAGGAAAGCAGGTAGCTCACAGCGAGCAGGAAGACATGCTTGAGAAGCATTGTAACCTCCCGAAGTTGTGGAAGATCACGCAATCTGTAGCTTAGGCCAGTAGCTCCTTCTATATCACAGATCGGACTGAAAGTCCTGCTGCTATCGGCGGCGGTGGGCAACCCACCTGCTCAATGTCATGTTCGTGCGAACGTAGCAGTTCAGGTCTGTATCCTACTACGAGATCGATTGTAAGATGATACCATCATGAGCCCGTCACATCCCCCGGCACTGGATGCCCTCGGTCATCGTCTCTCCATCGCCGATGCAATGGACGCGACTGCCATCCTCAGCTTAGCACGTGCTTTCCATGCGGAGGATGGTCACCCCCTCAGCTATCAAGGCGAGCGCGCCCTTGGGCACCTTTTCGCTGACCAGACTCATGGCCTCGTGTTCAAGATCGAGAGCACTTCCGATGTGATCGGCTATGCAGTGCTGTGCTTTGGCTATTCGGTCGAGTTAGGTGGGCGTGATGTGTTCTTGGATGATTTCTACATCATCCCCTCTGAACGAGGTCATGGTCTCGGGCGCTCCGTCATGAACGCGTTGATCAGCTTCGCACGGGATGCGGGTTGTGCTGCTATGCACCTTGAGGTGGTTGCCGGGAACCGAGCAGAGGTCCTTTATCGACGCCTCGGGTTCCAAGACCGAGGCAGCGCCTTTCTTACACTCCGAATATAGCAACGATTGTCCTATTTGACTGCGGTACTCTGTGACGTGGCGGTGCCTTCGGTTCAGACCTCGGAACGCTATCCCACTGTCTTAAGTGAGTAACCTCTGGCAAGACACTCTTCCGAGACGCTCCTGACCTGTCGAAAGCGTCTCGTATGAATTGGTTGCGGGATTTGAGACTCGATCTACCGTGATGACACCCAAACAAGACACTTGAGGTCGTTATGGCAGTCTACGGTTACGCGAGAGTATCTCACGCATCTCAAAGTCTCGATGTTCAGATTGATGCACTCCGTGCAGCAGGTTGCTCTGTCATTCGCTCCGAGAAGAAAAGTGCGACGACCCGTGAAGGTCGCGTCGAGTTACAGACCCTGCTCGATTTCGTCAGAGACGGCGACACGATCTACGTGACGCGTGTAGATCGAATCGCACGGTCGATTGCGGACCTCCAGGATATCCTGCGAGTGTTCAAGTCAAAGGGCGTCGCCTTGAAGGCGACCGAGCAGCCTATCGACACGTCAACGCCTCTTGGAAAATGCATGCTGGACCTCCTGGGCGTGTTTGCGGAACTGGAGACTAACCTACGACGAGAGCGACAGGTCGAAGCCATCCGCCGCATCAAGGAAATCGACAGCACGAAACCCAAGCATGAGCGGACCTACCAAGGCCGTCCGCCGACAATCAAACCAGACGAGATTCGTCAGCTACGGGACGAGGGTCATGGAGCTACTGCTATCGCCCAGCGCCTCGGGATCGGACGAGCATCCGTGTATCGGGTACTGAAGAGTCTGACTTCGAGTTAGAGAGATGTGGCTCATCGGGCGACGCTCTTGTACAGGGTACGCGTAGGCTGTCTGAACTCCCGTCTAAGCAACAGACCTGATCTTGTATGTCTCGGCACCTCGTTTCCCAAGTCAGTAAACGGTCGCCATCCAAACTCTCCCAAACTGTCATTTGAGGGTCGAACAGGTCAGGAATTCGTCAAAGAGTTTGGAAGAAGGTTTCCGGAAGGCTGATCAGAGACGCTTACCGCCCGGTAAAATCGAATTGGTTAATAGGAGAGGTCATTCGTTCTGCTCATGTCTCTAAACTACAACACTCAGAAAACTTGTATCCACCGAGTCCATAATCTGATTGCACTCTACTGACCGGTTATCGTCTGTTGTGGCGTAAATGAGCCAAAAATGGCTCAATTGTGGGGCAGAAAAGATGGCGATAGATATCCTCGTTGGTGGCTTTGGAGACGACATTCATGTCGTCGATGATGTTGGAGACATGATTAGGGAACAGGGCGGCACCGACACCGTCCAAACGGTGCTGAATTCATATACCTTAGCAAATCCTGTGCCTTCCACAGACTTCGTCTATACGCCCTCGCCTATCCCCGGCGGCATAGGCATTTCCTTTCCAATTTTCTACGACAATGCAATTGAAAAGCTTGAATTCGTAGGTGATGGAAACTTTAGTGGCACAGGTAACAACTTGAATAACACCATCATTGGTGGCGCAGGAAACGATACGCTCGACGGTGGCCAAGGTGACATGGAGCAGTTTGACCGTCTTGTGGGCGGAAAAGGCGACGATGTATATCGCATAAGAGGCTCTGAAGTCGTGGTAGAGAATGCTAATGAAGGCATCGATACCATCGAATATGTTAGCAATCCATACGGCTACAATTTCGTGGTAGCAGCTAACATAGAAAATGCTAAGTTTATTGGCGAGGGTGGCGTTTACATACTTGGTAATGATTTGAATAACGTCATCACCACGGGGAACGGTAACGACCAACTTAGTGGCGGTGCAGGACGCGACACCTTGGTCGGAGGGAAAGGCAACGACGCCTATAGTATCGATGAGGCGAGTGATGTTGTTGTCGAGGGAAGCAATGGCGGCATGGACGAAGTCTACTCCCATGCGGCCTATTACCTCCTTGCTGCTGAGGTCGAGGACCTTTGGCTTACAGATGGGCTTGAGGTTACCCTTTCGTATCAAAGTGCCACCGGTAACGGCCTTGCCAACAAAATTTGGGGCGGTGGTGCGAATAATGCGATCAGTGGCGGCGCGGGTGATGACACCATCGACGGCAGCTTCGGTGATGATGTTATTGCTGGAGACGCAGACAATGACCTCCTAACCGGTAGCATGGGCAACGATACGCTGGATGGTGGTTCCGGCTATGATGTCGCCGATTACTTGGGCGGTCGCCACGACTATATGATCAGTAAGAACGCAGATGGAACGGTAAATGTCACAGACGTTTGGGCCAACGATGGTGACGATGGAATCGATCTAATTTCTGGGATAGAAGCACTCCACTTCCGGGACGGCCTCGTTACGCTCGATAGTCTCGTCCCCGTCACCCAGTCTCCAAATCCGCAGCCGCCCACTCCTCAGCCTCCTGTGGTTGCTCCTACTACCTCTGGCAGTGACATGATCCTTGGCTTAGACGCGGCTGAGAAGCTCTACGGCGGCGGCGGCAATGATCAAGTCTCGGGAGGGGCCGGAAACGATTGGGTCTACGGCGGCATCGGTAACGATCAGGTCTCAGGCGGCATAGGGAATGATCGTCTTTACGGCGATGCCGGAAAAGATCAGCTTACCGGTGGCGCAGGAAAGGACTACTTCGTCTTCAACTCCAAGCCAAACAAGACGACTAACATCGACAAGATCGTTGACTTCAATGTGAGGGACGATTCGATCTACCTGGAGAACGCAATCTTCAAGGCGCTTGGAAAGGCGGGTTCCTCAACCAAACCCGCACTCTTGAAGAGCAGCTTCTTCTACTCGGGTACCAAGGCCCACGATAAGGATGACCACATCATCCACAACAAGAAGACAGGCGCGATCTACTATGATGTGGATGGAACTGGTTCCAGCCAACTGGTCCAGATTGCGACAGTGAACAAAGGTCTAACTCTGACCTACAAGGACTTCTACGTCATCTAAGGTAACAAGCCCCGGAGCAATCCGGGGCTTTTCACTTTAGGACAGAACTGGCCAATATGGCGACTCTCCGTAAACCTACCATCCTCGTAGCTCTTAGCGAACCTCTCCACTCCAACGTAACTTGTAGTATGTGGCATCGTTGAGGTTGGCGAATATGAAGCGTCTTCCAACAAGGCGCATCTGGGCATCACGGATAGGTTCGATCTCGACCGCTCCATAGCAGTTCTCGGCAATCCATTCGCGACGAGCAGTAAGCTCCTGAGGGAAGCGAGGATAGCCCAGGCGTTCTTCGGAAAGGCCAACAGCATCGACGATGTGAACTGGCATATTGGCGGGGATTTGTGTCTTCGCCTTAAGAGCAGCGAGTTTCGCTAAGAACTCAGGAATAAGCATCGTCTTGTTACCTCGTATTGTTATCGAGGTATTTATCGTTTGCTCGGAGGAGCCGATCTGAGGGAATAACCTACGTACCTCCGTAGACCTGATCTAACAAGCAGAAATGCTGATCGGGCACTTGCAGCGCGACATGCCCGGTCTTAGCTATGCCCGTGATATCGGAGGTTATCTCACCCGAGAAGCTCTTCGTCTCCTTTGGGGAAACCGTAACGGCGACCCTACGAGCCACAACCTCGCTGTCTCCGAAGCCGAGTTTCGGAACTCGGCACCAAATGGAGATACTCTCAATCATCCGATCAGAGTCGTTCGTGAGCGATCCTTGCGCCAGGAGCGTGAACTTACCTGAGCGTCGTGTTGGGCTAATTCTCGTCGAGAGGGTGACGTGAGTCTTGGCTTTTAGCTCATCGGCAAGAACCACCTCCGGGTATTCGCCAGTCCACCAGATCGTCAGGAAGTCGAAAGGAAGGAGCACCACCCGGAGAGCCAGGATGCCAACGACTGAAATCAAACACAACCGCATGAAAGGCGTTGCAACGACCAGCCAACCCACACCGTAGATAAGGACGGCAATAAGCGTCAGGAGCAATCCCAAGGCAGCGAGCATGCCAACGGCCTCGGCCATGCTACGGTTGCTCCTTCAGGAGATCACTCTTTTCGACCTCGAAGCGACTCTCACATTTGAAGGAGTTGGGATCAGCCTCGTTCAGGTAACCATTAGGTTCTGGAATGAGGTGAATGGTGACCGTGGTGCCAGGATTGATGTAGCCATAGTGGTAGCTCGTGTAGACACGGTCGATGTCCCACGACGCTTCCGCTACGGAAGGGCTACGCGGCGGCGAAGGCTTAAAGGAACAGTACAGCCGTAGATCGTATATTCGAGCTTTGCCGGTATTCCGGACGGTCGCGGAAATTGCCTCGACGTAGGTCGAGTAAGAGGGTGTTACTCCCCGTGCATCGAAGACCAAGATCGAACTGGGGTCGAAGCTGTTGAGTACCGCTCGCTTCGAGACCTCCTTTGGGTTGTTAGGAGAACACTTAGCAAGAACCCAAATGAGCAGCACGGCCATCGGCGATCCACACCAGATTGCCCAGAATGAACCGGACGATCAGGTGCAGGACGATACCTACGATGCCGCCAATAAGGGCTCCACGAACGGTAGGTGATGACATTAGCTGACCGTAGATGTGGTTGATGCCGTCGTGATCTCCACCGTATCTTCTATGTCTATAAGATCGAACACTTCGTCGTCATCAAGATTGGGCAACCCTCGTCCCCAAACATCGAGCAATTTGGCTGCTCGATTGGCCTTTCTGGCTTCAGCGTTTTCAGCCCCGACGAGGACCTTTCCGGTGCTTTCGAATTTCTTCCTGATGTGCATCAGAGTTACGGCATCTACGGTCCCATGACCCGTGGTGTGAACGCCTTTGAGAACGAAGTAGCCTCTGCTCAAGCATCGAAGCTCGACTACACATTCAGGTTTGTGCCAAAGATAGTAAACGTACCGGTTCAGGAGCGGCTGAGAGAGCAGCGTAGCCAAACAGTTCTGGAGGCGTCTTCCTGTGTCGGCCATTGCTCGCGGAGAACTCAGGAACGTCATTTCTGCATCATCGCTGATTGGACCCGAGACCGGGTACCTGGGGATTTTCTCAACGAGCTTTCGGAGCCAACTCCTCAAACTTGTACTCGGACTGAGGGCCTCCAACGATTGCCATGCGTCGCTCTGGATTGCGCCTGGTAAGAGCGGAAAGATCAGGTCAAAGGCGGCGCTGAGTTCGTCGATTTGCTCAACTGACTTGAGGCGGGTCAGAACCTCGGGTCGTACAAGGAGTATGGGCAACCGTAAAGCGGCTTTGATGGTGGTCTCTGATACTGGGCATTCTTGGCTGAAGATTCGTCCTCGTTCTCGGTGTTCAGGATTAAAGATCAAGTCGATCAGGGCACGATACCCATTTGCCGAGAGCGGTTCATTGCCGATGCGGTGTAGAACACGCAAGGCTGTTGAGGATGCCGTGCCGAATAGGACATCACATCCGCAGATGTCCTGTGCTCTCGCCGTAATGAGCACCTGTGCGATCTGCGCCGAACAGTCTGAGGCAATAGTGTCGTCAACCAGTCCAACGGCTCTGAACCGAGAGGCGAGATAGTCAGGTCCGATATCCTCAAGAACCATGAGAGCGACGAAGTTAGCTTGCCTCTTCAAGGTAGACGCCGTTGTCAGGTATCTGAGATATCCGGGATGCGCGCGATCCAGTCCGAGGGACGTTACCAGCAGTGGCCCAGTTACAGGGTTTGGCCTCAGCGTGATCTTGTCGAGTCGCGGCGGCATAGGCGTCTCCGATAAGAAGTTACCCATCGAAGCTCCCATAGGCTCGGAATCCAGCAACTAATTTTGCGACATCGTCCGACGAGACCGCCTGATCTACCGCCGTCCAGGAGAAAGCTCGTCCTGGGGATGGGTGGGAAGCCTTAGCGCGCACCTCGGCTTGCCAGTCACATGCAGGAGGTTGCTTGCGAGCGGCGGAAGGCTCATTTGTTCAAACAACTCCGTGCGTTATCAGAGTTTATATGAAGTTCCTTCGTGCTTTACAGCCAAAGGGATACCTCCAATGAATCCGGTAGGTATGCACTGTTTTTTGCAGCATTACTCGCTCTGGTAACGTACATCGATCCTTCGACCTTGATAGTGATTCCGAGGCAGGACGAATGGCGTATAGAGACAGCGAGTTTCGGGATGCTGCATACTGCGGAACTCTGACCAAAGAGATTCGGGCGATCATCAATATCATCTGGAAAATTGACTTCTCCCACGAAGTTGATCTGCTGAAAATCGATAATAGCAATCTTGCGCACGACCCGAGGCAAGGCAGAAAGTTCAGCATCATCTTAGAGCATCATGAGAGGCGACAACCCTATGTAGAGCTTCTCAACGAACGCTGGCGAACGCAGTGTCGCCAATCTCTTGCAGCTTAGGCTAACGCCGAGAACGCCTCCTGCTTTTTGCTGAAATGCGCTACAGTGGACGCACAACGTCGATCCGACAGGAGCCTCCCATGAAGAAAGCGCGTAAGCTCTACGAAAGCCCAAGCGGCGACCGCTGGTACCTGATCGGCGACCCTTCAGGGGCTGTGTTCATCCACCACGAAGCCAATGTAGCGTCTGGAGGGCACGTGGAGCATGAGGACATCGCGGCCTTCCTGAGTCGCGGCACCGGTCCAGAACAGCAGGAACTGTTGCGCTTGATCGAAACCCTTGTCGAGGAACACCCCGCCCATACGTGATCCCTGGTGGGGCAGATCAATTTAGACAGCCGACGAAAGGAAGGTCGGCGCACCAGTTGATCCGGCTCAGTTCTCGTTGTCTTCCGGCATTGACTCGATGTTCCCGATGCCCCACACGCGGTGGCCAGCTTGCCGTTCCAGAGCCTCAACCTGTCGCAGAAGCTGGATTGAGAGTGTAGCCTCTCGCCGGAAGCCCTCATCGCCAGGGTCGCTCCCCAAGCGCATTTGCATGTCACGGGCTCTTGCTTCGAGAGCACGTCGGAGAACACCCAACCGCTCCTTGCTCAGTTCGAGCACCATCATAGCACCTCATGCTTGCCGCTCCTGGTAGGCTGAGCTTTACTTACAGAGGATCATCACACTCAGAGCTTTCGCATGGTCGGCCAGATCGGCTGGAGCAAGGGCATTCGAAGTGGCGTTCGTCTCGTAAGAAATGCCCCGGCTCTCAAGGAAGCTCGCGACCACCGAAGACTTGATCGCGAAGTTCACGTTCTGGGGCATATCACCCGTGGCCTGGACGACCCTCATGGCATTGAGCTTCGAGATAATAGTCCCGACAAGATTCCCGCTGGCGTCAAGAAGTGGACCTCCGCTGTTTCCAGCTTGGACCGGCGCAGATATCTGAAGGTGGCGCGTGTCGTCGCGCATTCCGGCGAGTGCCGTGATATTGCCAAGGGTGAAGTTTCCGGAACTTGCGAGCACCTGGGACAGAGGGTACCCGAACACAGCGATGGGATCGCCAAGCCGCGCTCCGATCCGGATGTTGGCGACCTTCGTTAGCTTGAGGTCAGTCTTGAGAACCGCAAGGTCGTTTGTCTCATCGCTCCCAATCAGCCGACCTTCGGCAGCAGGTTGGTCGCCTGAGAAGACGGCAATGGTTGAGCAACTCTTCACGACATGATGGTTGGTCACGATGTGACCGGAGTTCGTGACGAAGTAACCGGTTCCAGAGGAAAGTTTGTCTTCTTCCTCTGCCTTGGGTGCAGGGGCGATGGGAGTTGGTGCTGGGCGAGTGGAAGGTGGTACGGCAGCAACCTCCTGGCTGTAGCTGGGTGGGGCCACCCATGGTCCGCCCGTCGCCTCGGCATAGAGGGAGGACGAGATGAGGGTCACGAGCCGCTCCCCATAGACCGGCCCGTTGTCATTATTCCGGCTAAAGGAAAAGCCGAGCGCACCATTGCCATCGAAGACATCAACACCCTGTTCTCGGATGCGAAGGGCGAGACGCGTAAAGTCGCTGTCGGACGAGACAAGACAGAAGCCAGTGAATTGGCCAGAGTACAGAAGGTCCATGGCGTCGATTACGAGGGCAATGTCGGACCCGTTTTTGCCGGTGGTATAAGAGAACTGCTGCTGTGGGATGACTGCATGTTTTGCCAGGATATCCGCCCATGGTTTCAAGCGGGAACCTGAGAAGTCACCATAGATTCGGCGGACACTGGCCTCTCCGAGCTTGCCAATCTTCCCGAAGAGACCATTAGCGATCCGTGGAGAAGCGTTGTCAGCATCGATTAGAACGGCAAGACGGGCCGAGCGGGGTTCGGGCATTGATGGGTTACTCGGCGGGTTCCGCAGGGGAAGTTACCCAACCATAACAGAGGAGACTGTCCAGGACGAAGTTCCTTGGGCACGTTAGGGAGCCGTAACTTTGCCTCCATACACAGGAAACCTGCCTTGTTTCTGCCGTACATAGTCATAGCATAAAAGGGTAAGCTTAGAGGCCGATACTACCCCATGAAGAAACTCGCCCTTGTCGTTGACGAACGGGAGTTGAGTACCATCCGTGCCGCGCTTTTCCTCCTCCAGGAGCAGCTTGATGCTCTCCCGGAGGACCTTGCCGAGATGATCGCCGAGCACGGGCCACCAATAACGGATATCGAAATCGAGCGGCTCAGCCTTCGTCTGGAGGAGCAGACAGGCGGAATACGAGGCTCTGCGGATCAAGAGGTCCCTCAAGGCACAAGGATGGTTGAAGTTGAGCGGTTTACCCCAGTCGCAATCGTCCAAGGTCGTGTCTGAGCATTCTACAGGACGTGCCGGTTCGCCTGATTGACAATCATGCCGGTGCTGCTGAGCACTGAAAAAAGCGGCCCGCCAAGGATGCTGGCAGAAGGGGTACAGCGTGTCCGCACAATCTGCTGCAACGATTCAGGATGCGTTTCTCAAGCATCTGCGCGACAACAAACTTGATGTGACTATGTTTCTCGTCAACGGGATCAAGCTGCAAGGCCAGATCAGACAGTTCGATAACTTCACCATCCTCCTCGTGCGAGGGAGTGGCACCCAGGTCGTTTACAAACATGCGATCTCATCGATTCACCCGGCAGAGCCCATCGAACGGACCGATCCAGCTTCGGTCGGCTAAACCAGCCATTCCGGGACATTCGAAATGCGGTTAAGGTTCCTGTAAGGGAGCATTCGTTCCCGCAGGAAGCACCTTCTGCCTTCTATTGAAGTTCGGTACACTGAGCGGGCTCATATCGGATCGACATGAGCCCACATGAAGAAAGCCGAAATCCCTAACCGTTTGATCACGTCCAGTAACATCGTCCTTCTCGCCCTTAATGGTCACGAGAGCACAGCAGCGGATCGCCTGTTCGCCCGACCCGGTGACGTAGGATTAAGTCGGCGGCGCATTTCCTTGCCCGTTTTGAAGGCGGGTACAGATTTCTCGACCACCGCAACGGGATCACCGGTCTTTGGGTTGCGGCCCGTGCGAGCACCACGCTTCTTCACCGTGAACGTGCCAAAGCCACGAAGCTCAACCCGATCCTCTTGTGCGAGCGCATCGCCGATGGTGCCGAGAATCGCGTTCACGACCTTCTCTATGTCACGCGAATACAGATGCGGGTTCTGCTCAGCGAGCTTCTGGACCAGTTCGGACTTGATCATGGTTGGCGTAGGTCTTTGTTCTGACGTTGTTTCTCAGAACGCTGCCAGAGCGTTAGGGCACCGTCAAGTCAATGAACGCGACCATGGAATCCCGCTGTCAACATGAACCTCAACTCACCCCTTTTATAACGAGTGAACTTCCACCATGCTCGGCGGAGAGTTCGGAAACCTGCTGACAGATACTCAGGCCAGCCGTCCTCGCGCGCGGTAGGCTGCTGGCGCGAATTTTGCGCCATTTCGGTACGCCTTGATTGATCAACTCTCAGGGACACCGGCCTTGATCAAACCCTCCGCGATGATTGGGCCATACGCAAATTTCCGCAGCATGTTTCGGACCAAGCTTACCGTGAGCGGCGGTGCAGCAAAAGAGTTCCGGTGTGCCAAAAGCGCCTCTGTCTGGTCTAACAATCCAAGATGACCGTGGCAGCTAATCAACGGAGCGAAATGGGTCGGGACGTTCGGAAAGGCGACAATGCCTCTGCGAAGGTAGGGAAGCGCATCCTTAAAACGGCCACTGACCAGGAGCGTAAAGCCGTGGAAGAATTCATAGAAGCTTAGGAAGGTGTCCGCAGGGCTGAGGCGAAGAGCCATCTGCGTCCCCAAGACGGCATCATCGAACCGTCCAGCCCGAGCCAGTGCCCATCCATAGATCGTGTGGGCCAACGCAAAACTCGGGTTGACCCGCAGGGCAGCTTCAAGGTCCGGCAGGGCGCGTTCGTGCTGACCATCGGCGCTGACACACAGGCCCAACATCATGCGAGCCCACGGTTCGCTTGCGTCAAGAGCCAGCGCCTGTTCCGCATAGCGTTGGGCCTCGGCAGCACTTTGATCCCAGTCCGGAAGCCAGTAGTTGTACCCTGCCCACCACAAAGCCCAGCTTAAGATTGCAGGAGCCTTCGCATAGGTAGGCTCTATCGTAATGGCTCGTTCGAGAAGAGATTGCGCCTCCTCATTCTCCTTGCGTCCGAGCTTGCTGATCAACGTAATCGAGCGGACAACGAGACCCCATGTGCTGATGTGGTCAGGAGATTGGCTTGCTACACGAGCACCTTCCTCGGCATACAAGTGCGGCTCGATAGCAGCAACGACGCTTGATGTGATCTCGTCTTGAACCGCAAACACATCGTCAAGCTGTCTGTCGTAGCGTTCAGCCCAGATGTGTCTGCCACTTGCCGCCTCGACCAACTGGCTGGTGATGCGCATGCGGCGGCCTGACACCCTGACACCACCTTCGAGCACATAGCGAACGCCGAGGTCCTGACCAACCTGACGAACATCCACTGCCCTGGACTGGTAAGCCAACGTAGAGTTGCGAGCAATGACGAACAGCCACTTCAAGCGCGAGAGACCGGTGATGATGTCTTCGGTCATGCCATCCGCGAAGAACGCCTGTTCAGGGTCAGGGCTCATGTTCATGAAAGGCAGCACAGCAATGGACGGCTTGTCAGGAAGGGAAAGGACCTTTGCTGGCCTTGCTGCTTGTGCTGAGGTCAAGGGGGCTGAAGGTGAAGCCGCAACACGGTAGACGCGCACTCGTTCGTCTATGCTCTTGATCTCCTGCGGTCCGAGATCATCAAAGCCGAGGGTTGGTAGGCGGCGAACATACATGTGGGTGGCATCAGAGATGTAAACAGTTCCTGGTTCAGCGAGACTCTCCAACCGGGCGGCAACATTCACCCCGTCTCCGAGCAGATCGCCACCTTGAACCATGACATCACCGACATGAATGCCAATCCGAAATTCCAGACGGTGCCCCTCCGGGATGTCGTGGTTAGCTTGCGAAAGGGCGTGTTGTATCTCTACGGCACACTGGACCGCATCTACGGCACTGGGGAACTCGGCCAAGACACTATCCCCGGCTGTGTTGGCAATCCGCCCGCCATGCTCGGCGATTAGCTGGTCCATAATCTGCCGGTGGGCGGTCAGGCTGCGGAGTGTCCCGACCTCGTCTTGGCCCATCAGGCGCACATAACCTGCCACATCCGCCGCGAAGATCGCCGCAAGCCGCCGCTCGACCCTGTGCTCCTGGCGATCCATGGGACCCTCGGTGCAATTTCAGGACAGATTGTGCCGCTGGGCGGACGCGGTGTCCAGCCTGAAGCGCAATGCGCGATGCTTCAAAAGCTAAGTTTCACTGGGAACGGCAGAACGGGGGTCTGTGCTACTTGTTGGTATTCCAGATATCGGTTGCGAGCTTCCAATCACTTCCGACCTTTTCCCAGACCACTACATATTTGCCAGTGATGTCCTGTGGCTGCGATGCTTTTGTCTGGAACGAGAAGGTACCAATCTCAAGGGCTCTGTCGCTCCCAAGCGGCTTTACTTCAACTGTTGTGAGCTTACCATTGCCAAGCTGCTCCGCAGCACCCTTCCAGAATGCCTGAACGGCGCTGGTGCCCCTCATCATCTCGCCTCCAGGCGGCAGGATGACGGCATCATCCGTGTAGAGAGCCGCGACGGCTGCTACGTCACCTGCATTGAAGGCTTGAGCAAACTTGTCATTCAGGCTCTGAATGGTGGCCTTGTCTTGCGCCAAGGCAGGGACCGTTCCGCACAGGCAGATAGCAGTAAGCAAACAGAGGCTTCGCATGATCTTCCTCCTTCCAATGAGCGGGCAAGATCAGCATAACACCGCTCCGACTAACGACTACCCGACCGTCATTACCCCTTCATGTGAGTTCAAACACCTCTGAGAACAGATCAGGGCAGTCCGTCTGGTGCGAGTAATGGAGCTACCCTGATCAATGGCTCTGCTTTGACTAATTGCCCCTCAGCCGTTCTGATGGGGCGGGTTGACCCGCTGACTTGAAGCTGCGAGCCGCCTCACCACCCTTCTGGAACAGCGCCATCGTCTCTGGGCCGCTCAGCGCACGGGCTACCTTGATATCCTGTACGCCGCCACCTCCCGTGGCCACGAGACCGGCTGCGACCACAACTTCCTCGTCAGGAGCTTCCGCAAACAGCAGCCAATCGAAGTCACAGCCGGGTGTCATATGCCACGAGATCAACCGCCCACCCATTGCCTCGAACAGTTTCGAGACTGGCCCGGTGCGATCTTCGGGGGTCTGCAACATGCCTTGCATGGCCTCACGGGTGAACCGTCCATAACCGATGAAGGTTGGCATCTTTCCCTCCCTGCTCGCCGCTTCAGACGAGCAGCAGGAGTTTACCATCTTCTGATCTGAGCCTCGAACGACCTCGCATACCTATTGAGGATGAGGTGCTCCCATTCAGCACCATATGGTCCAAAATTTTATCAACTACTACGATCCGCGACGAAGATGATGAGGTGCTGGGCCGGGAGGCTGTTACCGGGTGTAGGTCTCGTTGAAGATCGTGGCTTTCACAACCCGATCTGCTCCTATGTCGTCCGGGCTTTCGATGCCGAGCAGTTCAGCCAGTCGGGTCCGGGCACGGTTGACCCGGCTCTTGATGGTTCCAATCCGTGCTCCGCAGATTGCAGCAGCCTCCTCGTATGAGAACCCCTGTGGCCCCACGAGCAGAAGAGCCTCCCGTTGAACGACGGGCAGTTGGGCTAAAGCAGCCTTGAGGTCTTCCACATCAACGCGTCCATCTTGCTCGGGAGGGACGGCAAGGCGGGCTGCGATACCGCCATCGGGGTCTTCCACTTCCCGTCGTCTCTTCCGATAAAATGTGTGAAACTGGTTGCGCAGGATGGTGAAAAGCCAAGCTTGGATGTTTGTGCCGGGTTGGAACTGATTGATGTAAGTCAGCCCACGTACCATCGCCTCCTGCACCAAGTCGTCAGCCTGATCGATGTTGCCGGTGAGGGAGATGGCAAAAGCCCTCATCGAGGGAATAGACTGGAGAAGGCCGTCGTGAAGGTCTGGGGGCAGTGTCATGGCTTCCCCTTGGAATGAGGCTGATCTAACTGCCACACGAGCTTGAGGAGGCGGTCAGGAAGAGGCTCATCTGCAAGCCGTCCGTACATCGCACGAAGCTCCTCACCGAGCTTGTCTCGGACAGCCGAGATGGTACGCGGGTCTGTATGCAGGAGGCCCGCTCGGGAGGTGGAATGGCGCTTGTCGGTCTTGCTCATGCGTGGGAACTCCCGAGCCATGCTCCAGTCCCAGAGGCTAAGCGATCATCGTCGCTGGTCGTCAACAATAGGGTGCCCGACTAAACGAGTTCTTAAAGCACGAACTTTCATCAGACGATCAGCCGCGTGTGAACTGTAGTTTAAGGGGCCGACACAGCGGAACATTGCGACTGAGCAAGCAACCAGAAGTCTACTCAAAGGTAGTAGAAGTGTGTTGTCAGAGTCGAAGCCTGATACGCGGTTCGTACAATTGCCACAAAGTTCCCGCTGCATTGCATATACGAGACCCTGAACGAGGGCGAGGTCATAGGGGTATTCAGCGGCCATTCGTGCCGTCAGCGAGAGTGTCTCAATGCAACAAGCCTTGCTTCCCACTGACGCGCAGACAGTCATGTTTCGTCTCCCCACCGACACTCCTGCGAACGAGCCAGTGGATGCGTATGACCTTCAGCAGCTTGGGGAACGGCTCCGGGTAGCCTACGGACCGGTCGAGGCTCCACTTCCGGCTCGGCTGGCAGAGCTTGTGGAACGGCTCGTCCGACACGAGAATTCCAAGAATAGCGTCCGGGTCTGATTGGTTACTCGGGAAACGTACCCACCCATTGTTGTTTGATCGTTGATGCAAGGAATACGGGCCATGGCTGGTAAATCGCGTGTGAGGCCATCGTTCAAGAAGCACACCCGCCGCCACAAGGAGGTGATTGCCCCAGCCAAGACGCTCGAAGGGCAGAAGAAGCTCACCAAAAAGCGCCGCTATACCAACCGCCACGGTTAGCCGAATACGATGCCTTTTAAGCTTTTGAGAGCGTAATTGCATCGCTCAATTTGGTTGGCTCGCCGCTGCATCTCTACTGTGTTCTGGCAGGGCTCATCGACCTCTTGCTTGCAGAATGGACAGATCATAGACCGCCTCCGTCAGTGCCTGAGTCTCTCGAGCCAACCACAGCGTGGGGTCCGGGTTCCTTCACCCGCTTTTCAGAATTCTGATGGTTAATGGCTGGGATCGAGCGCCTCGTTGCTTGCGAAGCGTGGGCTTGGCTGTCAGACTCCTGTGGTTTGCTCACCAGAGGATTGCACCATGACGTTACCAGCCATAGAGACAGTGAACCCGCGCCTCCATGGCATCTCAGAGTGGGTGAAGGGTCTCTCAGGCCGCATCAAGGTCTGGACCCAGGCGCAATCAACCCGCCGTTCACAACGGGCACTCACGTCAGAGGAGGACGCCAACCCGCTCTACCTCCTTGCCGCCATCACCCTTGGCATCCCCGCCTTGCTCCT
This sequence comes from Microvirga aerilata, assembly GCF_016743775.1. Classification (GTDB taxonomy): domain Bacteria; phylum Pseudomonadota; class Alphaproteobacteria; order Rhizobiales; family Beijerinckiaceae; genus Microvirga; species Microvirga aerilata. The sequence continues at coordinate 23,086 of NZ_JAEQMY010000011.1, forward strand.
GATCCCACTGGTCGGGATGAACCCAGGCGTTCAGGACGGGGCGTTCACGACACTTATGACCTTCTTGGTCGTTTCAGCCTTTGTCACTGCGGTGGTGTTCGAGATCAAGAGGCTTGCTGATCAACCCTCCGACGAGAGCCAGCACTGAAGCATAAGCTCCTACAGGTCGTGCCCAGAGCCGATCCCTGGTGCATGAGGGTCTGGCGCGAAATCGTCCCAGACGCTCTCACTGGTGTCGCACTCGGTCAGCGGTCGCCCTCCGACAGAGTGGGCCAGAGAACCCGGTCCAGCCGCATCTGCAATCTCGCGGACGATCTTGGCCCTGGTTTCCATCAGGAACTGTTTGCGCTCGCGCACCGGGATCATGAACGCGTTTGAGCCTCCAATCACACAATCACGGTAATACGCGTCCAGGGTCGCATTTTCTCCCCGCTCAGGCTCCTTGAGCATGATCGGGAGGCCGTTGATGGTCACACCCCGCGCAATGGCCTTGTCGCGCGCCTCCGTGACCAAACCTCCCTGGTTGTTCGAGCCATCACCTGAGATGTCGATCACCCGCCGCCTTGCGCGGAAGTCACCGGACGAGAGGAGAGCCATGCTGAAGTCAATGGCTTTTGAGATGGACGTACCCGGTACACGGTGACTGGGAGCACGGGCCAACCCGTTAGCAAAGGCGATAGCGTCCTTAGGGCTTTCCAAGATGGTCCAGGGTATGATGACACTCTGGTAGCCTGGAGTATGAGCCCCGGCCCATTCCACATAGGTGACCGCGATCCGCCCGAGCATGCCAGTATAAATCGCATGATGAACCAGGGGCGAGCGGAACGCCTCCACATAGCCCTGTCTTTGCAGGTTCTGCTCGTCAGGGTCCATGGAGGTCGAGACATCAACCGCCAGAACAAGGGCCAGATCAACGTCGGTCGGCGCGCGATGCCACGCAGGGGCAACGGTCAGGAGCCCGGTCACAAGAACGGAGAGTAGCCACGGAACCTTGGGATACCACATTGCGACCCCTCCCAGAGAAGGGTTCTGTTCGCCTCAAGCCCCTGGTCTTTTTTATCAGCTATCCTTCCTGCGGTAGGTCTCGTGACAGCCGCCGCAGTTCTGTCCCACCCGTTGGACCACAGCTTGCAGACTGGCCTGATCCGTGATCCCGGTCTGAGCCGCCCTGGCATCCTGTTGGAGCTTGGCCGCACGAGCATCGAAGTCGGCTTTGCGCTCCCAGATCACCGGAAGAGCGGCGGTCTTGCCCTGCTGCGATCCTGCCGGGAACAGCGCAGGGGTTTGCTGGGCGTTCTGCTCGATCCGTTGGAGAGCCGCTTGGGCGGTTGCTGCGTTGAACGGCACCTGTCCTCGCGACATCCCGGTCAACAAACGCAACTGCTCCTGATTGTTCTTCATCAGGTTCTGGCGCTGGGTGATCGGGTCACCCTGCTGAGCCAGCACCGCGAGCCCGCTGATCAAAAACACACCCGCTGCGGCAATGGCTGTCTTGCGCATGATGAGCATCCTTTCGTCCGACCCCGAGGATGACGCTCAGTTTCGACCGGAGCTATAGGCAAATCAGGGGTAGGATGAGGTTATCGCTGACCGGGCAGGTTGGTTGGCCTCCTTATGGCACCGCATCAGCCGAAGCTGCTTTGATGTCCTGCGGCTTCACCACGCGCTCCGCTCCGGTGATGTTTTTGATGAGGTAAGCCGAGGTGCCCTCATGGGCGACGGTGAGAACCCCAGTGATGCAGTAGGTCCGACTCTCGCCCTGAGCATGAGGTGCCTGAAGGCGAACAAGCTGGCCAATATGGAACGTGGATTGCATGGCACCCTCCTCAAAGCTGGAGCGGGATCAACGCAGCATCCTAACCCAGAAGCCCAATAGCCTCTGTCCGCCCCATAAGCCAAAGCAGCAAAATACTTTCCCAAAGTATAATCTACTGCCGTGGTGTGGATCAACAGGCCCAGGACCTCCTGAACCACCCACATCGTCTATTTCCAGTAGCATCTTCAAAGCAAAGCTTAGATAATTTACAGGGACGCCCCACGGAAGCTCGACCTTTTCTGAGCGTGTGTTGGAAACCCGACTGACGTAGTGCTCCGAATCGAGCTTAGGTCCAGATCATGTGCTGGCGCAGACGTGCGAGTCTCTCTGTAAGAAGGGAGCACATGAGGCCGGTAGGGGAAAATGCCATGACAATGATCCACGCCTTGGCAGTAGCAGACCCGATCCTGCGGGAGTGTGCATACAACCTCTTCCGCAACAAGCAACGACCGAAGCTCTTCTGTGCAGTGCCTGAAGACCGTCCGGTTCCCGGATTTATCGATGTTGATGCATGGGCCTTCGAGCGGGTTCTCCGTAGCCAAGATGTTGCGCCATCTGGCTTTCAGGACAGAGCAGCCCGTGCTGGTGTGCGCTACAACGGCTTCTATCTCTTTCAGGCCACCACCCGAGAAGGCTCTGCTGAACCATCTGCTCCCCGGCTCAGGGCAGAGGCACCGGAGCTTTGCAGTTGAGCAAGTGACCAGAAGCTAACGATGGGGTGGTAAGAGGGTGCTGTCTTGGCGAAAGCCAGTCATCTTGTTCGTGGATTGGTCACAAGTCGCCCAAGCTCACTACCCCACATCCCGGTCAAAACAATCTGGAGGTCATTTATGCAACAGAGGACGCGCCGCTGGATCATGCCCGAGGCCGACATTATTTCGTTGTTAAGGTTGATCCACGGGAGGGTAAGCTCGCCAAAGATCGAGGTCCGACATCGCGACACCCTGATCCGACTTCGAGACATGCTGGAAGATGATCTCAACCGCCATCGGGATAATGGGTTGCCCAAAGAGCAGCAGACGAACAGCGCCTGATGAAACCGGCAACCCACCCACCAGAATGGGGAGCGCGACCTAACCCAGAGTGCGAGGGTGCCGGATCAGCAGATACCGGTCGAGCCGTCGCCTGGGATCGAGGACACGGAAGGTCACCCAACCTGATCCGACTCTTTTGTAGCACTCCCTTTGCTCCCGATACGCTCTTCGGTTCTTTGATTAAATTGCCATGAGGCCACAGTATTCCTTAGCCATAGGATGCAGGGGATGGCAGTACCCCAGGCAGTTAACTTCCACAGCCGTCCGCGAGGGGTTGCATGGACCGGTGCTGCGGTCCTTGTGGGGTCTGTTTTCCTGGCACTCGCGCTTCTGGCCAGTATCTGACTGAGCCATCAGCCGAGGCTTTCGGCCCCAACCTGCTGCCTCTGACACGTGGCACCGCGCTGCTCCCGGTCAATGCGCGACAGGGCGTCCTCGATGTTGCTGGGCAGGGGTTGCCTGATCACATCGGCATAGAGGGAACGCATGTCATGCGCTATTCGGCGCAACAGTTCTGCGTCGGGGACACTCGGATGCCGCTTGCCAATGCCGACCTCGCTCTCCATCGCCGCCTCCCAACCTGCCGCCGCTCCCGATTGGACGCAGCGATTCGGCTGAGAAAGAGGCAGTTAGGCGCTCATTAACCATAATATCTTTGCCTGTGAATTGTGGGCACAACTCGTTGCCTGCACGTTATCGGTGCTTGCTGGCATGGGACTGCAACTGATGCCTTCATCAGTCCGATCTGAAAGGAATCAAGGGATTCTCGTCATGGGGGAAAGGCTGTATCGGACCTCCGCTACCATCCCAGTCCTGTGAGGCCTGAGGACTTCATCAATCATCGCAGATCGATCGCAAGGCGCCTGAGGCTTCGTATGAGAGGCCCAGGAGAGGCGCTCTTCTTTCGGACCGCTCGCCCTTATCCGTGACGTGTTTGGCTCGTCTCCGGCTTCATCAGGCTGCTGCATGCGGCAGGATGGGGCCGTGCGAGTGTGCGGCGGCATCGTTGGGGCCGCGAACGCAGTTGCGGCCTGCCGCCTTGGCTTGGTAGAGGGCCTTGTCCGCAACCTCCTGCAGGATGGCTCTTTCGCTGCTGCGGGACGGTGTGGCCGAAGCGATCCCGATGCTGACCGTCACGCGCCGATGAGGGCTCCCGTCATGCACGATGCCCATCGCCAGGATCGCCTGCCGGATGTTCTCCGCGATGATCTGAGCGCCATTGGGATCGGTCTCGGGAAGGACGACGACGAATTCTTCTCCGCCGTATCGGGCTGCGATGTCACGCGGGCGGCGAATGTTGGCATCCAACGTGGCGGCTATCTGGCGGAGCACCTCGTCGCCCCTGCCATGACCGTACTGATCATTGAACTTCTTGAAGAAATCCGCGTCGATGTACAGCAGGGAGAGCGGCGAGCCCGAGCGGATCGCGTGACGCCATTCGCGCTCGAACGTTTCACGAAACGCGCGACGGTTGGGCAGGCCCGTCAGATCATCGGTTCTGGCGATCCGTCTCAGCTTGGTCTCGGCTTTCGTGCGGCGGTTGAGCTCGCGCTGGAAAAGGATCGTCAGGCCGACGACGGCAAAGCAGAGGATAACCGTCATGAGGCTCAGGACGAGGGCTTTTCGCTGCCAGCCGGCGAAGATTTCGTCCACCGAGAGCGCAACGGTGAGAACCAGGGGGTATCTGTCCAGCTTCTCGAAGGAGATGAGGCGGCGGACCCCGTCGATGGGCGACACCGACTCGAAGGTGCCCGATTTTGCCCCCAGCAGGCGTTGAACATGGGGAGAGCCCGCAAAGTCCTGATTGACCTGGCTTTCGTCGAAAGGGTGTCGCGTCAGCAGGATGCCGTCGGTCCGAAACAGGTTGATCGCCCCCTGCTGGCCAAGGCTTAGATCCCTGAACAGCTGGTTCAGGTTGGGCAGGGAGATCGACCCCATCGTGATGCCTGCGAAGTGCCCCGCCGGATCGGAAAGCCTCCGGCTGATGCCGATGCTCAGCTCGCCGCCTCCGGTCGTGCTTTTGAAGGGGCGGCTCACGTGCAGTCCGAGGTGATGGTTCTCCCTGTGAGCCTTGAAGTACTCCTGATCGGCAACATTGAGAGAGCGCTGGGCAATGATCGGGCCCGCATCGGCGACGAGGTTGCCGGTTCTGTCGACAACCAGCAGCGACCCCATGAAGGAGGCCGAGACGGAGCGATCGAAAAGCATCCTGTACTGGAGATCGGGCGGGAGCTGCCTGAAGGCGAGATGATCGAGACCCTCGATGGCGCCCTTCAGGGAAAGGTCCAAAAGATCGAAATCCCTGTCGAGGCTGCGCCCGATGGCGGTCAGGATGTTCCGGGAAGACTTTTCCGCCGACTGCCACGTGTCCTGGTGGTCCACCCACAGGGTATGGGCCGAAACCCCCAGGATGCCCAGGGCGATGATGCCTGCTATCAGGTTTAGATGGACTGCTGAGAACAGACGTTTCATTCGGCCGCGCAACGCTCGGTGGCAAGCTTGTTTCTATAGACGACGCAAGCAGAGCAAGACAATACGTAGAGAAACTTAGGCTGCCGAGCGGTCATGGTTCTGTGGAGAGCAGATCTCTCGCGCAGTTTTCCTGCTCTCTTGATGATAACATTACGTAATGTATGTTAATCCACCCCTGGTGGAATTTCAGGCCTGTTTTGCCGTTCATCATTCGTTCTATATTGTCGGGCATCAATGCAGAAGACGGTTTCCGGCGTGGAGGGCGATGATGGTTGGCCAGTCTCATTCTCATAGGATCTGGAGGATGATGAACGCTTTGATCGATGCGCGACCGGAATGGGCCGACAAGGACACCTTCGAGGCCGATCGGGAGAAGATTCTCCGGTATGGCGCATCCATAGGCCTCACCTCCGACGAGCTTTTGAGGATTACCGATCCGGACATGATTCTGGGGCTATGGACTGCGGCGGAGGCCGTGCATGCGCAGGACTAGTTCCAGGGCCCGCGCCGGGGACGGATGGCTCCGAGGTTCAGGCGCGCGCTGCCTCTGGTTGGGTGAGCCGCACGATTTGCAGGGTGTTGCCCTCAACCCAGATAATGGCGTTCAGGCCGTAGCGGAGACCGACGGATTTGGCTTCTTCCAGCCCAATCCCCAGAACCAGAAAACTAGGCTCGTCCGGCCAATCCGCCCCGGCGCCGATCCCCTCGAACAGGAGGCCTAGGGGCTCCAGTTCCTGCCGAAGCCTCTCCTGAGCCCTCCGGTTGACGCTCTCAGGCATGATGTTGCTGCCTGGATTATGGGCTGTGATGAAGGCTGCGGATCGAGCCTCGTGGCGCAGCAGCAGCCCTTCCAAAGGAAGGCATGGGCGCCCGAGATCGAACGTGAGGGTGCCGGCGTCATGCCTCACCCAGTAAGACGCATTATGATAATCTGTAATGAGGCAGCACATCGCTTCAGGTCTTGCCAGCATGGAGGAAGCGGTCATCGGCTCATCGATAATGCATCTATGGCCCGATGCGCCGCAACCCATGAGAATGGACCCAAACGGGCCCCTCCGAGGGTCCTTAAGGCCAAGCTGACGCCCTCTTGCCACGATTGCTTGTGAGCATCCCCTCCAAACAAAGGGGATGCCAATGATTTCTCGTTTTGCTCTGGCCTGTGTTGCGGCTGCCTGTGCCGGGCCCGCCATCGCGTCCGACCGGGCCACCATCGATGCGCTTGTGGTGCAGCATGCCCGGGTTCACGGGGTTCCGGAGGCATTGGTGCACCGAGTGATCCGGCGGGAGAGCGGCTACAATCCACGGGCTTCCAGCCGAGGAAATCTGGGCCTGATGCAGATCCGCTACGCAACGGCGAGAGGCATGGGGTATGCGGGGCCGGCATCGGGCCTCCTCGATGCCAACACCAATCTGACGTATGCGGTCCCTTATCTGGCGAATGCCTACCGGGTGGCAGGCGGCAATCCCGACCGCGCCGTATCCCTGTATGCGGGGGGCTATTACTACGAAGCGAAGCGGAAAGGGCTGCTCCGGGCGCTTCGAACCGGGGTGAGCGATCCCGTGTCGACGGGGTCCGTATCTCCATCGCGCACTTCGGTCTTCACCTTGGCAAGCCCGCAATAGGCAGCGCCAGACAAGGCGGCTTGCCTGCATCATCGAGCGATCTCAGACAGGGCCCTCGAGACCGCTCGGTGACGGCTCGAGGTCAGGCAGGCTCCGTATCGATTCCGGCTTCCGCCAAATCCTTGAAGCCTCCGATGTTGAAGACCGCCGTGTAGCCCATGTCCTGAAGGGTCTTGCCCGCCAGGGCGGAGCGGCCGCCCGATGCACAATGCAGAAGGATGACCTTGTCCTTCTGAAAGGCCGGATTGTGGTACTGGCTCTCAGGGTCGGCCCGGAACTCCAGCATGCCGCGCGAGACGTTCACCGCACCCTTGAGCCTGCCCGTCTGCTGAACCTCCGTCGGGTCGCGCACGTCCACGACGAGCACATCGCCGGATCTCATCTTCTCGACGGCCTCATCCGGGGAAAGCCTGGGTACGGCGGCGTTCGCTTCCGCCAGCAGTTCCTTGACGTTCTTGGCCATGGTTCTCTCCAGGTGGAGCAGTGTCTCTGCAGGACCGGAAGAGGCTCCGCCCGTCGTGCGATCCTGTCAAGACGCAAGGCATGAAGCCGGATCGGCAATCGGGTCCAGGCTCCTCCTCCGGGGCTGCTCGCGGGCCCTCGGATGCCGCTGGGCACCATCCTGATTGCAGGCAGCCGCGCCGGTGTCCTGCTGCGGAGCCTTACCGATGGCTCGAGCGTTAACGGCCGGGCTGAAGATCGTACATGAAGCCCGTGATGTCGCCGTTCTCGTTGCGCCGTGACCACAGGGATGCTCGGATCAGACCTGTGCAACGCGGCCCGAGGATCGCCGCATCGGAAACGTACACCGCATGGAGAGCACGAGACATGGCGCGTGAAGTCACCGACGCAGAAGGCGTCGTTTGGTCCTGCATCCAGGCTTTCGCCGGCCTCGGCAACGATCCCGAGAAGACAGAGGCCGCGCGGGTGGAGGGCTCCTCCGATCGTGTTCATGTGGTTTGCACGCCAAGCGGCGGCGCAAAGTCGGTCCGGCTCGAACTCCCCGGAGACTGGGAGAAGAGCATGTCCGACGATGTCCTGCTCGAGGCCGTTCACGCGCGGCTCTCGGAGGAGACGCCTTCATAGTCCACGCTTCGGCACGTCTGTTCGCCCACAGGCTGCGAGGGATGGAACGAGTTCTCAAGAGGCCCCTGAACGCTCACCTGTGGAGCCGATCCTCGATGACCGATCTGCCGCATATCGCTTTTCTTGATTTCGAAGCTTCTTCCCTGGGAAAGCATGGCTACCCCATCGAGGTCGCCTGGGTTTTCGCAACCGGCGAGGAGGAGAGCCATCTCATCAGGCCTGCTGCGTCATGGAACGATTGGGACGCCAAAGCCGAAGCCGTGCACGGCATTTCCCGCAAGCAACTGGTCGCGGAGGGGACGCCGCTTGAGGAAGTCGCTCAACGGATGGTCCTGGTTCTGACAGGGGCCGCACTCTACGCAACGGCTCCGTCCTGGGATGGCAAGTGGCTGAGCAAGCTGCTGCGTACGGCGGGCCTGCCCCGCCATGCGCTGCGCCTTGAGGACACCGACGCAGCCCACCGGCGGGCTATGCGCGAAGCACTGCAGGCCGGTAATGTTTCGGCTAAGCTCCAAAGGGATCTCATGCGGGACATCCTTGCGCAGGCTCAGCGCAGGGACGATGAGCTCGGTCCTGCCGTGCATCGTGCCCTGGCAGATGCTCAGCGCGAGCAGCGTCTTTGGCTGGATATCCGCCGCCACGCCGCGGACACCGCCATGCGCGTTGGAGATGGAGCGAAGGGGCTGCATCAAATGGATCGCGGCGCAATCGAGCAGCAGATCAAGTAAGCATCGTCGTGGAATCCAAGGAGCGGAGCCGATCCGTCAATATCCGTCCGGCAGCTCGGATGCGATGTCCTGATCAGGGCGGGTCAGAATATCGATGCGTCGACCGTCCGGGAGCTGAATGGTTCGCAGCCTCATGAGCTGGAGGTCTGATCCGCCTTCCTCCTGGATCCTGCCATTGCGCGTGATCCTGGCGCGCCGCTCGATCCTGCTGCGGGGCTCTGCCCGCGATGCTTCCCGCGATGCTTCCGTTGCAGGTTCGCGCCGCCGCGCGCTTTGCTCCTCCCTCCGGCTCCGTACGGGCGAACTGGCTTGGCGAGGCGGGCTGCTGCGAACTTTGCGCTCGGCAGCAGCTTTTTGCTTCGCCGGGTTCTCGGAGCCAGGCTTGCGCGCCGCCGCAGGGGAGGGGGGCGCTACATCCTTCTTCTCCTCGCCCGCCTCTGCAGAGGGGGCCGTCGAGGCCTGCTGGGGGGCGGCAGGAGCCGGATCGGGGGCAGCAGCCTGCGGAGGCGGCGGAGATGACGGCGGCGCAGCGGAGGGGGCGGGGGTCGGCGTTTGAGAGCCTGTCTCAGGCGGCGGGTCGACCCAGGCACGCTCTGCCTGTGCAAGGCTCGCAGAGGGGCTTGCAAGGATACTCAAGAGTGAGGCGGTCAACAGCCACCGTCCCGATCCTCCTGCCATGACATGCCTCCACAACATCCTGAAAGGGGAACGCTTCTCCCGCTGTTCCTGGTTCCATGGTTTCAGTGTCGCGGCAGGGAAGACGGAATAAGCCTTTGAAAGCACAGGCTTTGCCCAAGCGAATGGCTCAGGCTCGAAGCAGAGGAACCGTACTCCCATGCCGTGGCTTTCAGGTGCCTCTCCCCAGAGAATGCGGCACGCTCCTTGCAGAAGCTTCACCGTAAGCAAACATAAGGGGTGAATTTACAGGGGGAGCCTCATGGATCAGATCTACGCCTTGGCTGCGGATCCTACAGCTTGGGTCGCATTGGCGACCCTCGTCATCATGGAAGTTGTACTCGGCATCGACAACCTCATCTTCATTTCGATTCTGACCAACAAGCTGCCTGCTCATCAGCAGGCAAAGGCCCGCCGGATCGGCATTGGCCTTGCCCTCGTTCTTCGCCTCGGCCTGCTTGGAACGATTGCCATCATCGTGCAGCTGACCGAGCCGCTTTTTACGGCCTTCGGCCATGGTTTCTCCTGGAGGGACCTGATCCTGATCGCAGGCGGCCTCTTCCTGGTCTGGAAGGCTACCAAGGAGATCCATCACAACGTCGACCCCGACCCGGGACCTGATATGTTCGAGGGACAAAAGGCAGGGATGACCTTTGGGGCGGCAATCGTGCAGATCCTGCTCCTGGATCTGGTCTTCTCCATCGACAGCATCATCACGGCTGTCGGCATGACCGATCACGTGCCGATCATGGTGATCGCCGTCGTCGTTGCGGTGGCGGTCATGTTGCTGGCGGCCGATCCTCTCGCGCGGTTCATTCAGGCCAATCCGACGGTGGTCATGCTGGCCCTCGGCTTCCTCATGATGATCGGCATGACGCTGATCGCGGAAGGCTTCGGGGCCCATGTGCCCAAGGGCTACATCTATGCAGCGATGGCGTTCTCGGCGCTGATCGAAGCGTTGAACATGCTGTCAAGGCGCGCGCAGAGGAAGCGCTAGCCGGAGGATCCCAGGCACGGGCAATTATAGCGCCACGTGCCTTAGTCGTCGCTCGGGTGAAGGCGTCTGCGCCTTTCGCCCGAGCGGAGTTCTTTGGGCAAGGATGCCGTGAAGTGAGCTAGATGACGACGAAGTCTGCTGCCGTCATCTTCAGTTTCTCATCGATGGTGGCGAACTTGATTGCCTTGCCGTCGCCCGATCCATCGGCATCGTACAGCAGCGCGCCGGTCTTTCTGTTGTAGATGATCCGGTCGTCGCCATCCAAAGCTCTGTCGCCGATGACGAAGCTGCTTGACGCAAGCTTGCCGTGATCAAGCGTGTCGAACGCCAGATCGTTGAGCCGGATCGTGTCGTTCCTGACGCTGAAATCCAGAATCAGATCGACGTTCTTCGCGCTGGGTTTGAGGTCGAAGGTGAAAGCGTCCCTGCCGGACCCGCCGACAAGAATGTCCTTGCCGCCCTTGCCCCATAACGTGTCGTTGCCGCTTTTGCCGTCGATCCTGTCGTTATGGCTTGAGCCCGTCAGCTTATTGCTGCTGTTGGTGCCGAGAACCGTCTTGACCGTTTTCGGCAGCGTGCTCTGCTCGGAAGCAGTGCCGGCGTGATCGAACTTAAGGGCATAAAACGAGGTCTGGCCATAGCCGGTGCCCTGCGTTTCATTCACGCCAAGATAAGTACCAGCCTTGAAGTAGAAGGCGTCGGTGTTCCAGAAACTGTTGATGGTGTCGGTGGCCGTATAGACCTCGCCATCGGCGTAAACGCTGACCTTCAGCCGATTGGCCGAAGCGGAAATGGTATAGGAAAATTTCTCGTTGAGTGAAATGTCCGGTGTCTTGCCGGCGCTGTTCTTCAGCCGAAAGGCGGTTTCCTGTCCGGTCGAACCTCCATGGTCGTTCACGAAGTAGACGGTACCGTTCTCCCAGTACAGCCGGGTCAGCTCCGCGTCCTGACCGTGGATCTGCCCAACCACGATGCGACCGTTGGAGCCATCGTGACGGATGGGAGCTTCGTCGATTTCCAGGGTTGCCGACATGGAGCCGCCCTGCTTGATGCTCCAAGCGGCACGGTCGGAGCCGTTCATCTCACGGAGTTCGGAGCGAGCGTATTTCGAGCCGCTTGTTGTTGCTCCATCAACGGCCGCCCTGAAAACCATGGCTCCATCGGAACTAGTGTAGAAATACTTTGAATCCTGATAGCCGCTGAGGCTTTTTATTTCAAAGGCCGTGCCGATGACGGTGCCGTTCTGATCCACCGGAAGGGTGATTTTCCAGTTGGACAAGTCAAAATTGCCGCTTGGATCGGCCGCAGGATTCAAAGCCATCGATGTAAGCCCCAAAAGTAGTCGAGCCTCAGTATGGAGGCTTCTTGATTGGTGTTGGCCGCTCTTGTTTTACTCGTAAGAGACAGACCAGAAAGTTATATGACGCTTTTATCTATTTGCTTAACAAGATATCGAATGTCTCATGGTGTTGAATCGAACACTTATGCATCGCCCCATGAGCGATTTGATCTGTGTTGGGAAAATAAGGCAACATCGTGTCAGCCGCCGATCGGCTCTCCATAAAAATGGAAAATAAGCCTGAATTTGCGGCGCGCTTCAGGGGCAGTACACGCAATTCCCGGACTGTATTCTCTTGTCTGCGCAAGAGTCATGATATCAAGTGACGCTCTCGACGACGTTGCTGCAAAGGAACCTCGCGATCCGACCTCCTGCACTTCAGGTGAGTGCCGCCAGCGCCGCTGCTCCATGACCGATGAACCAAGTTGCATGTTCGGTGCCGTGCGGGGGGCTGAGCCTGCCCTGCAAACCCGGGACCGAAAGGATTAGGAGCGCTTGGATTAAGCTGCCTCCGAAAGAGGTAGAAATGTATCAAGGTCACGCCTGTTGGCTGCAAACACATGGGTGATCGTGTCTCCCTCGTACACGCCGTAGCGGATCGCGGTTTTCCGTTCCTGGATTGTGTTGCGTGTCGGGTGGATGGCTGGAGCATCGGACGCTAAACAGGAAGCGAACTCTTCACGCGCAGATCGGCTGCTCGTCTTGCTCGGTCCAGTGCCGGCTCTTCGGACAAGAGGGCCTTCAAGAGGGAACAGGGGCTCTTTTGAGCTAAATCTGGCCTTTAGAAGGAGTAATGCTTTGCTTATCCCTAGGGGGTATCTCTCCAGCCGAAATAGTGACGAGCTTTTAAATGGAGCAGTAGTATTTATTGGGCTGTACCCGGCGCCTTTTAGCATTCGCGCCTCGATTTCACTGTCATTCAGCAGGAACAGCCTAATGCAAATTAGTGTTTTTGGAATTGGCTACGTAGGAGCTGTTTCGGCGGCATGCTTAGCCAATGACGGCCATAACGTCATTGCAGTCGATCCAAACCCTCAAAAGGTCGAGCCTCTCAATGCGGGCATCAGCCCGATTGTCGAGCCTGGGCTGAGCGACTTCATCCAGAGCGGGATCCGCAACAAGCGCCTCACCGCGACCAGCGATGTGCGCGAGGCCGTAAACGGGACCGATATCTCCTTCGTCTGCGTCGGAACTCCGTCGCGTTCCAACGGCTCGCTCGACACGGCCTATGTCACGGCCGCCGCCGAGCAGATCGGCGCGGCAATCCGGGAGAAGAACTCCTTCCACTCCGTGGTCATGCGCTCGACCATCCTGCCGGGCACGATGGAAAGCATCGTTCTGCCGGCGCTGGAGCGTGCTTCGGGCCGGCAGGCCGGCGTGGGCTTCGGTGTTGCATACTATCCGGAGTTCCTGCGGGAAAGCACCGCAATTGCCGATTACTACGATCCGGGCGCAATCATCTTTGGACGTCATGACCAGATGACGGTGGATCGTCTTCTCGAGATCCACAAGATCTTCAAGGTCGAGCCCCGGGTCGTGTCGATCCGCACGGCGGAGGCGGTGAAGTACACCAACAACGCTTGGCACGCGCTCAAGATCAGCTTCGCCAACGAGATCGGCAACATCTGCAAAGAGGCCGGCATCGACGGTCACGCCGTCATGGACGTCCTTTGCGCCGACAACCGCCTGAACATTTCCAAGGCCTACCTCAAGCCCGGATTTGCCTTCGGCGGCTCCTGCCTGCCCAAGGATCTCCGTGCACTGCGCTTCGCTGCCCGTAAGCTGGATGTGCCGACGCCCATCCTGGACGCCACGATGCAGGCAAACGAAGAGCAGCTGCGCCGTGCCTACTCCATGGTCGCCGCGACCGGCAAGCGCCGGATCGGCATCATCGGCTTGAGCTTCAAGCCGGAGACGGACGACCTGCGTGAGAGCCCGCTGGTGGAACTCGCCGAGCGTCTTTTCGGCCGCGGATACGACATCCGCATCTATGACCCGAACATTCAGGTCTCCAAGCTGACCGGGGCGAACCTCCAGTTCGTGAAGGCTCACCTGCCTCACCTCGCATCGCTGCTGACGACAGACATCAACGAGGTCGTTGATCACGCGGAAGTCTTCGTGCTCGGCAATCGCGATGAAGCCAAGCGGCTCATGGACGTCGTCAGTGATGACCGGCCTCTCATTGATCTCGTCCGTATCGACCAGGCAAGGTGCTCAGGTGACCTTTATCAAGGAATCTGCTGGTAATTCCAGCAGCATCCGGCTCTCCGAGTCGGTTGGGGCTCATATCCTCTATGTCGTGGCTGTGGCAGCTTTCGCTGCCGCACTCCCGACGGAGGCATATGCCTCCGTCAGCGCCGGCGTAGTCGGGACCATCGGCTTCCTTGCGATGTGGCGCTACGGATGGGGGCTTCTGCACTTCATCCGTGCGCTCATCTTTCGCAAGTCGGTCTTCCCGCGCATGCGCCAAGCCGCCAGCGCGGTCATCAAGCAGGATCCGCCCAACGCCTTCCTGCTGGTGACGACGTTCCGCATCGATAGTGCCGTCACCACGCGCGTCTACAAGGCCGCCTTCGAGGCTGCCCTTGCCGCGCCAGGCAAGGCCACGATCGTCGCGTCCGTTGTCGAGGCCGGCGACCAACGGCTCGTGAAGGCTCTGTTTCACGCAATCTGCGGCGATCAGGACAAGGTCGACCTGGTCGTCGTCAGGATCGCCGGAACGGGGAAGCGCGATGCGCTCGCCTATGGCTTCAGAGCCATCGCGCGCCGCACGCCGGCGGACAACGACGTGGTTGCCGTCATCGACGGCGACAGCATCGTGCCGCCTGATCTCATTCAAAAATGCGCCGGATTCTTTCAGCTCGACCCGGCCGTGGGCGCACTGACGACGGACGAGCTGAGCGAAGTGCGCGGCAGCCGCATCTTCCAGGAGTGGTATGCTCTGCGCTTTGCCCAGCGTCACACCCTCATGTCGTCCATGGGCTATTCCGAGCGCGTCCTCACTCTGACCGGCCGTATGGCGATGTTCCGGGCGAGCATCATCTGCAATCCGGAGTTCATAAGACAGGTAGAGCTCGACTACATCGATCACTGGCGTCTCGGGCGCTTCAAGTTTCTCACCGGCGACGACAAGTCGAGCTGGTTCTGGCTTCTCCGCAACGGCTACAAGATGCTCTACGTGCCCGACATCGTCGTGCTGACCGTCGAGGATCCGCCATCGGAGAACTTCGTATCGGCGGCTGCGATGCTGATGGTTCGGTGGTTCGGCAACATGTTGCGCACGAACTCACGGGCCCTGGCCCTCGGACCGCGGCGGATCGGGCTGTTCACCTGGTGGGCCATTCTGGACCAGCGCATGTCCATGTGGACGTCCATCGTCGGGTTCGTGGTTGCGTTGCTCGCCGGGATCTTTGTCAGTGGATATGCGTTGCTTCTATATGCCTTGTGGATCCTCACATCGCGATATGTGCTGACACTCTCTCTGTTGGCCTCGCGTCCACGGGTATCGGTCTTCTATCCCTTCCTTCTCTACTTCAATCAGATCTTCGGATCGCTCGTCAAAGTCCACGTGACGTTCCGCCTGGATCGTCAGAAGTGGACAAGACAGAAGACGACTTCTGCGACGAAAGCTGCAAAGCGCCCTCTGATCGCGAGCAACTTCATGTCAGCCTACATGCACAGCCTTTCGCTTGCGGCGTTCGTCACTGTGCTGGCCTGGGGCATGAATGTGCTTCCGACACCGCGAGCCTTTCTCTTTTTTCCATAACACTAGCGATGCCGACCTGGAGACCGTTCGATGACGAAGATCACGCATGAAGCCGAAGTTCAAAGGCAACACCCTCGCTACCGGCTTCCGGTAAGATGCATTCATAACGGAACGCAGATCTCGGTGGTCGACGTGTCGGTGGGTGGGCTTGGCCTGCGAGCCGGTTCCTTGTCCGTCCAGCCTGGGCGCGTGCTCGATCTTACCCTCGTCTTCCCGTTCAGCGGCTATGAGCTGACGCTGCCGATCAACGCCGAGGTTCGCTACATCGCTGAGGAGCACAGCCGGATCGGGCTTCGGTTCGTTGACGTTTCTCCGCGCCAGCACAACCTTCTTCGTTTCATTCTCGATGCCTATCTCTCCGGAGAAGTGGTGGAGGCCGGCGACATTCTGGACGTCGTCTCGCGTCGGAATGAAGGAAAGACCCGCGAGGTTCCTCAACGTCCCCAGCCCGTGGGGTTCATGGCCAATGTCGCGCATCATGGGCGCAGCGTTGCAGGCTATGTGGGAATCGGCGCGGCAACGTTGCTCCTCCTCGGCTTCGTCGGCATGGGTGTTTTCGAAAGGATGTACCTCATCCCGGCGCAAACCGCCCAGATCACCGCCGATCTCGTGAATGTGCCGGCTCCTTCCAACGGGCAGCTGACCTTTGTTGCGACCGGCAATGAGGTCAAGGCAGGCGAGCCGCTCCTGACCATTCAGGGGCCGCAGGGCAGCAGTGTCGTGATCGACAGCCCATGCAACTGCCTGGTGCAGACGCGTTACAGCCGCGCATCGAACTTCGTTCGCGAGGGCATGCCGGTTCTTGCCCTCCGCGAGAAGACCAGCACGCCTTACGTGGCTGCCAGCATTCCCCAGGATCAGGTTCTTCGGTTCTACCGTGGAGCAAGTGCCACGATCGAGTATGCGGACGGTACCCGCGTCCGCGGCTCTCAGATCGAGCGTCTTCCAACCCTGCCGGACGACAATGCTTCGGTCGGCCGGTTCTTCGTGAAGTTGGCTCCTGGGAGAGATTTGGAAACATCGACCATAGGCCAGCCCGTGTCCGTTGTTTTCGATACCTTCTCGGGATCGTCCATTGCAGCGGCAGCCAATAAGCTTCAGGCTGCGATGAACTGGGCCGGTAATCGGATTGCCTCCGTTTTCGGCGGAAACAGTGATGTGGCGAACGCGCCCAAGAAGGCCAAAGAGCCTGGAACCACCACTGGGAGCCGCCTGGCTGGAGTCACGTCCGAGCAATGATCCATTCCGGGGATTATCCGGAAAATTCAATCAACAAATTTGGAGATCGACAATGGATAACATCATTCCGGTTTTGATGTGCGGTGGATCGGGCACCCGTCTCTGGCCAGTCTCGCGTTCCAGTGAGCCGAAGCAATTCCATGCGCTTTCTGGCGATACCAGCCTGTTTCAGCAGACGGTCGAACGGTTCCGCACGGATCTCTATGCTGAGCCGCTGATCATCGTGAACACCAACCACCGCGATCTGGCGCTGCGTGAAATCGGCCAGCTGAGTGCGGGCACGGCCCGTCTGCTCGTCGAGCCCTGCGTTCGCAGCACAGGTCCGGCAATCGCAGCCGCGGCCGCTCTGATCGCCGAAGAAGATCCTGACCGGCTGATGCTCGTGGCTCCCAGCGATCACCTGATCGAGCAGTCCGAGGTGTTCTCCCAGGCTGTGGCGCAGGCAGCGGCCGCAGCGCGGCAGGGCCAGATCGTGCTCTTCGGCATTCGCCCCACTCACCCCGAGACCGGGTTCGGCTACATCGAGACGGGCGAAGCCTTCAACGAGTCGAGCTTCAAGGTGTCGGGTTTCGTCGAGAAGCCTAAGCGGGCCGATGCGGAGACCCTGGTCGCCGGCGGCAAGCACCTCTGGAACAGCGGGATCTTCATGTTCACCGCCCGCACGATCCTCGAGGAGCTGGAGCGGTATGCTCCTGAGGTGCTCGCCTGCGCCCGTCGCGCCCTTTCCAATTCACAGCGTGGCAATGATACCATTCGACTGGCGGCGGAGTTCGACACGGCGCCCGTGATCTCCATCGACTATGCGGTCATGGAGCGCAGCGAGCGTCTCGTCTGCGTGCCTGTCGCGCCTGAGTGGCGTGACCTTGGATCGTGGTCGGCGCTCTGGGATGTCGGTGCCAAGGACGGAAACGGCAACGTTCTGCGCGGCGACACGATCCTCCAGGACGTTCGCGACAGCTACGTCCATGGAAACTCTCGACTGGTGGCCGTCATGGGCGTCGAGAAGGTGGTCGTGATCGATACTGCCGACGCCGTTCTTGTGGGATCGCTGGACCAGGCGCAGAACGTCGGCCGGTTGGCTGCGGAGCTTGCTGCCGCAAAGCGGCCTGAGGCGAGCCTGCACCGCAAGGTCCGCCGTCCGTGGGGATCTTACGAGTCGCTGCGCGTCGGAGAGAGCTTCCAGGTCAAGCACATCATCGTTGATGTGGCGGGCCGCCTCTCGCTGCAGTATCACCACCATCGCTCCGAGCATTGGACGGTTGTGTCGGGAACCGCGCGCGTGACGGTCGGTGACAATGTCTCCGTCATGACCGCGAACCAGTCCGTCTATATCCCGAAGGGCGACGTCCACCGGCTGGAGAACATCGGCGATGAGGAACTGCATCTGATCGAAGTTCAGTGCGGCACCTATCTCGGCGAAGACGACATCGTGCGTCTGGAGGATCAGTATGACCGTATCGTCACGATCTGACGGTCGTCGCGGCTTGCGCATAGCGGCCCTCTTTCTGTCCATGGCGCTGGGATCCAGCGCCATGGCACAGGAGGCGAACGAGGTCTCCCGGCTTGCCGACGAAGCACGCCAGGCATTCCTTTCCGCTGAGCAGGGAGGACTCAACGCCAAGCAGAAGGCTGGGTTCTACCAGACTGCGCGGGCCCGGGTTAAACTGATTGAGAAGTTCGCAAACCAGAGCACCTCCGGCTCCTCTGAATTGCGGGACGGTGCACGAGCAGAGCTGAGCCGGCTGAGCGACGATGGCTTGGACCACGACATGTTGGGGTCGATGCTCCTGCAGTCCTCCCTCGGCGATTTCACCGGCCCCCAGGCGGGCGCCGAACGGATCGAGGCCGGCGTCAACCTGCACCAGATCGCAAGCGAGCAGAGGTCGCCCGCCTACCGCGCGGCGGCCTATCTGGAACTCGCGCACGCTTACGGCAAGCTTGGCGTTCAGGACCGGGCTTTGAGGTATGCATCCCTGGCTCTCGATGTTGCAGCAACGATTCCGGAGATCGGCGAACAGGCCGGCGCCTACAATGCGGTGGCTCGCCTGGCATCCGGCTTGGGCCCGACCGGGGTTGCTCTGGCCAACAGGTCCATCGGTCTGATCCCCCGCACCCGTGACCGGGCCTATGCGCGCCACGATCTAGCGCGGGATCAACTCAAGGGAACGCCATGGGAGAAGGTTGCCGATGCCAAGTTGAAGGCGGAAGCTCGGCGGCGTCTGGCTGCCGCTGACCTGCCGGGAAGCATCCAGCTGGCACTTGCCCTGTCGGACAGCGGCGAGCGGGACGAACTGCTCTCCGACTTGGTCACGGCTGCCGGCAAGCAGCAGGCCTTCGACGTGGCCCTTGCGGCAGCACAAGGATCCTTTGACTCCTCCAAACAGAACAAGGCCATCGCGGGTATAGTGAAGGAGCATATATCCCGGGGAACGCCGCTTCAGGCCGCCGAGATCGTTGAGCGTATGCAGGACGGCCCTGCTCGCGTTTCCGTTCAGCTGGCGCTTGCCACCGAGCTCGCGCGGTCCGGCTATGGCGGCATGGCCGATCAACTGTTCTCGACAAGCCTGAAAAGCGTGGAGTCGTCCAAGGAGGCGGTCCAGAAGGCGCTCCTTCCCGATGTGGTGCGGGCGCTGACGCGGGCGGAACGCTTTGATCACGCATTGCGCTTTGCCGAACGTATGGAAGCCGGGTCCGAAACATCGTCTGCTCTGAGCGATCTTGCAAAGCGCCTGGCGGACAAGGAGCGCTTGGCCGATGCGGAGGCTCTGTTGCCTCGGATCCAGGAGAAGGACCACCGCTCACACGCATTGAGCGGGATCGGACGGACGAAGGCAAAAGCTGGCGACGTCGCCAGCGCAATGCATCTCACGTCCGAACTCACGAATGCCGAAGATCTGGGCCGCGTTCTTTCCGGTGTTGTACGAAGCCACTCCACGTCGGGCGATTTTGCGCAGGCGGTGTCCGTGGCCGAGCGTATCGAGAACCCTGAATTCAAGGTTGAGGCATGGACCGAAATCGCCCGCCTGGCTTGGCAAAAGCGGAATGGCGATATCGGCAACCGTGCGATCGGTGAGTTGGCCCGGACCGCCGATGGTCAAGAGCCCTCGTTGCGAGACAAGGCGTTCCTGAGCATTGTGAAGCTGCTGGCGGAGGCGGGCAATAAAGCTCAGGCCAATGAAGTCAAGCAGCGCATTGCCGATGAGATGATGCGTGTCCGTGCCGAGGAGCTCATCGTCAGCGCCGAAGCAAAGGACGCGGTGGAGCAGAGTAAGCGCGGCGATATGCCGGATGCACTGCTGAAGCGCAGCTTCGGCAAGCTGACGAACGATCAGGACAAGGCCGATTTATCAACCGAACTGGCTGCTCTTCCCAATGGAGTTATCGCGGCCGCAGATCTCATTCGTTCGATCCAGGACGATCGATCCAGAGGTGCGGCCTTCCGGAATTTAGCCCAGGCTCGCGCCGGCTATCTCCTGACTCCGTCGAAAGTTGAGCCGAGCGATGCAGAGGCAGAGATCGCGGCGCAGAACGCCAGCGAAACAGGCGAGTCCTCCCAGGAAATCCAGACCCGCCGCGGGCTCACGATGGTCAGATTGGAATCGGGGCCAGCCGCAGGAGATCGCATCCGGGCACCTCGGACCTTCGCGAAAGCCGATGATGTTCGTGCGAAAGCACCATGGCCGAGCGGCGCCGTGGTGGGGAGCACTTTTGCCAATCACAACCCTTACATTTCCAAATTCCTCGATGACGGAGAGGACGGTGCAACCCGTCTTGAACAAGCAATCCGCTACCAAGGCCTGCCGTCTCCACGGATCGTCGTCGTCCAGAGCGGCGTCGCGACCCTCGGCATGGTTGCTCGCCAGCTCCAGGGCAGCGATGCGCGTGACCTGATCACGTATGATCGTGGCCTCGTCACCGTGCGAGCTCCAATCTTTGTCGCTCCGGGCGCTACACTGCTTCTCTCTCGCCTGGACGCAACAGCCTATCGGTTGAGCGCGGATGCCGGTGCGTTCATCGTCAATGCGGGCGAGCTTCACGTCGTGGATGCGGAGATCGTGGGTTATGACGAGAAGGCTGGGCAACCTTCCTGGTCGGACAAGGATAGATTGGACCGGTTCCGCCCATTCCTTCTGACGTTTGGCGACGGCCGTACCAATGTGGCATCCTCCGTGCTCACTGCCATGGGGTATGACAATGCGAAGTCTTATGGCTTCACCTACTCGTCGGGACCGGATCGGGTTGCGGATCTGCGCGATCAGGCTCAGCCCACGGGGATCGTCGTCGACAATGTCTTCCGTAACTTCTACCTCGGCTTTCATGCCTATGAGGCAAAAGACGTTCAGGTCGTCGGCAACGAGTACCGGGACAGCATCGTCTATGCCGTGGATTCCCATGACCGTTCGAAGGGCCTCACGATTGCCTACAACACGGTCTACGGCACTCAGCTGAGGCATGGGATCACCATATCCCGCGAGGTGGACGATCACTGGGTTGCCGGTAACCTGTCGTTCGACAACGCGGGTTCCGGCATCGTCCTGGATCGCTACAGCACCAACAACGTTCTCCACCTCAACAGCTCTTTCGGCAACGCGCAGGATGGTATCACGGTCTTCGAGAGCTCCTGTAACATTCTGACCGACAACCATCTCGTCGGAAACAGGCGCGATGGCTTGAAGGTGCGCAACAGCATCGACGTCGGAGCCTACGGCAACAGAATCGAGGAGAATGCAAACTCCGGCGTCAGCGCCTACATCGCCAATCTTGCCGACGCAAAAGCAGGCGAGCAGCGAGATGCCGATGCCGGGTCCTATGCCCCGGTGACCAGCCTCTCCCTCCGGCACAATCGGTTCTCCGCCAATGGCGTCGGCATCAACACGCAGGGCGTGTCAGGGCTTGCGATGTTCTCCAACCAGTTCGTCAAGCAGTCGCGCCGTCTGCTCGGTGGAGACGTTCGTGGGCTGGAAGGACAGGTTTTGCGCCTTACATCTCGCTCAGATGTCCTCATTGCCAGCACCTGCCGACCCACCAAGCCAATCGTTGCATGCCGTCTGCGGGAACAGGGCTTCTTCCAGGACGGCGCCGATCTTCATGTCTTCAACTCCCAAGGCGGCTCCGACTGCACTGGAACGGATGGAAGTGTGCAGCAGCGGGCGTTCTCCAGCACATCCCAGGGCACATAGGGGCAGCATGAAACACGTTCTCGCATTCCTGCTCCTGAACCTTGTCGCCGCAGGTCCTGCTTATGCCCAGGCGAAGGTGCATGGCCTCTTCGATGTGGAGCTCCGTCGTGCCGCCCTGGCGCAACCGGCGCTGACCAGCGTACGGGCCGCCTGCTTGGCCATACCTCGCGACCCATCGTGGGGCAGCCTGAAGCCGATTGACGGCCTCAAGGCGACAGAAGGATACGGCACGGACGGCGCTGCCAACGATTACGCATGGGCCGTGATGGTGATGACCGGCCGAACGCTTGCCGGAGACACGGCGTCGGAGACGTCTCTGCGGGATCTGCTGCTTGCTTGGGCCAAGGCCAAGGCGTTCGAGAACACGGCGGTTGAGAACGACGCATATTATGCCCTCAAGCGTGTGCTGCTGCCGACCATAGTGGGCTATTCGGTGCTGCAGCGTGGGCTGGACGAGGGCCAGAGGCGCCTCATCACGGGCTGGATCGACCCTCTTGTGCGCAAGATCGATCGAACCTTCGACGGCGTCGTCGATCGCAACAACCACCGCTACCTGGCCGACAGCGTGCTGATGACCTGGGGTGCGGTCACTGGGGACGAATCCCTGTATGCCAAGGGCTACGACCGCTATCGCACCGTCTTGAAGGAGGCGCGCCCGGACGGAAGTCTTTCTCTGGAGACGCGACGCGGCGCCCGCGCCCTGTGGTACATGCGCCAGTCGCTGACGAGCCTCGCCGTAATGGCGGAGGTTGCCGCGACCCGTGGAGCGGACCTCTACGGTCATCGTGAAAACGAGGTGAACTTCGACCGCATCGTCTCGTATCTGCTGAACGGCATCGTCGAGCCTAATGTCGTCATGGCCTACGCGTCCGAGAACTACATTCCGGGCGGCGAGCAGGACTTCCGCCGCCAGGATATGGGCTTCCTGGCAAAGCGCAGCCATGGCCGTCACTACATGGCTTGGGCTGAGCCCGTGGTGGCGCGGGATCGACCCGGCCTCGCGACCAAGCGGCTCAAGGCGCTGTTCGTGCGCAATCTCCGCTCCGATCGTCCGCTCATCGATGAATTCGTCGGCGGCAACGCCACATGCTTTTGGGGACGCTAATGATGCGGATCAGTCTATGGCTCGCTTCCACTCTCGCGTCGGCGGCTCTCCTGACGGCGTCGACGGCCTGGTCGCAGAGCACGGCGGAGGCCGATCAGAGGAGCGTTTTCCGCGCTGCCGTGGAGAAGGTCGAGCAGTTACGGCAGCGCAATGATCCTGCCGCTCTCGTCGAGAGAGCCCAGCTCCTCCAGGATGGGCTGCCCGTGAGCGAGACGAATCCGCTCAAGCGGCCACAGCTGGACGAGGCTGAACGCCTTTACGAGCAGGCTTTGGCGATTCCCGGCGCGCATTGGCCGTCTGCCGCCCTTCGACGGGCAAAGCTGCTGTTGGCGCGCGACAAAGGACCTGCGTCGGTGGAGCGGGCTGCCGAATTGCTGCGGCGTGCGGCCGCCATGCAGAACCATGAGGCGGCTTTCGTTCTGGCGGGCCTGATGGAGGCCGGCATTGGCGGCAAGCGGGATATCGAAGGCGCCAAGAATCTTTACCAGATTGCCCTGCGGTCGGAACATGGCCCTGCCGGTCTTGCTTTGGCCCGCCTCGAGAGCGACCCCGCGAAAGCAAGCGTCTTCGCAACGCAGGGCTTGCGGATCCTCTTCCAAGAAGCAAGGCAGGGATCATCCGAGGCCGCAAGAACCCTGGCCGATCATTACCGTGCGACGAGCGAGGGGCCCGAGCGCCTGAGCGTTGCCGTCGAGTGGTATCAGCGTGCTTCCGATCTGGGGGATGGCGAAGCAGCTCTTCGTCTGGGACGTTTGCGCCTCGATCCGAGATCGGCCCTGCGCCAGCCGCAAGAGGCTCGGGCTGCCTTCGAAAAGGCGGCGCAACGCGGCTCCATCGAGGCGGCCATGATCCTCGCGGAAGATCCGTACAATGGGGCTGCGCTGAGCGTGCCGGCCAAATCGGCCGACCTTTGGCTTGATCGGGCTATCGAAACCAAGGCGCCGCGCGCCTTGGTTCTCGCAGCGGAGATTCGCAGTCAGTACGGCCTTGACGGGCGCGAAGCGGCGAAGGGGCTGCTCACCGAGGCGCTCCAGCACGTGGACAACGACGCAACCGCTCTCATCGCATTGGGCCGACATCTTCGCGACGGGGTTCTCATCAACCGTGACGTGCCGGTCGCGCTCAAACTCTTTGACAGGGCTGCGGCCAGCGACAACACGGCAGCATTGTACGAATTTGCGCGCTCGGCCCTGACCTACCGAGACGCAGCGACGGATGACACGCGAAAGACCGCGATTGAGCGGCTTCGGAGCGCGGCCGATCGGGGTCATGTCAAGGCCGCGGTTGCTATGGGCGACGCCCTGTTCCTGGGCAATGGCATCGCTCAATCTCAAGCAGACGCCATGCGCTGGTACCAGAAGGCAGCCGAGAGCGGATCTCCGACCGCCTATATCCGCCTTGGCGACCTTTATGCCGCCCATTCCTCCGGGATGGAGGCGCAACGCTCCCTGGAGTGGTATCGCAAGGCGGCCGAAGCCAACAGCGCCATTGCGATGGTCCGGCTCGGCAAGATGTTCAACGAGGGCAGGGGAGTCCCGCAGGATCAGGCGCTTGCCGCAACTTGGTTCAGTCGAGCGGCTGCCGCGGGCAGCGGCGCTGCCATGGTCGAACTGAGCGATCTCTATTCACGCGCCGGAGGGCCAGGGCATTTCAATCTGGCCCGGGAAGCGCTCGAGAAGGCTGTACGGGCCGGTGATGCCCGCGCGCCGATTGCTCTTGCGAAACTCTATCTCGCCCGTGGCGAGCGCCCACTGGCCGAGGCGGCGCTCCGGAAAGCTGCGGAAAGCGGCAGCGCAGAGGCAGCTCTCCATCTCGCGGAGTTGTATCTTTCCGTTCAGCCGACTGCCGAGCAGCAGAGTGCAGCGCGCCGCTGGCTTGCAACGGCCGAGAAGGTGATGGCCAACGATGACGGGCAGGCCAGCCGGATCGCGCTGGCATACCTGAAGCTGCCCGATGCCGGCTCCATCCAGCACGGCTCCTCCACGCTGGAAGCCCTGGTTCGGAAGAACAATGCGGAGGCCATGGCGGCATTTGCGACCGCTCTTCTGGAAGGAACGGGCGTGAAACGCGATGGAGTGCGCGCTGAAGCCCTGCTTCGACGCGCCGTTCAACTCGGGCACGACGGAGCCCGCTTCATCCTCGCGAAGGCCTATCGCGATGGCACCGCCCTCGAGCGCGATCCTGCTCGGGCCGTGGCGCTCTATCGTGAGATCTACAGCGATGAACCGGGCGACACCAAGGTTCAGCTCGCACTCGGGGATGCTTATGCTCGCGGCGAGGGCGTGACGCGGGATCGTCGTATGGCTGCAGAATTCTACGCCCAGGCCGCTCGCCAGGGAGATCCCGAAGGTCAAGTGCGCCTCGGTACGGCCTACCTGTATGGTGGCGGACTGCCCCGCGACAGCAAGATGTCCGAACATTGGCTTTCGCAGGCCGGTGAAACCGGGTTGATCGAGGCAAACGTTCATCTCGGCAGCGCGAAACTGTCCGGTTTGGGTGCGACTGTCGATGCAGAAGGTGCGTTCGCCTCCTATCTTCGCGCGGCGGAGGCCGGATCGCCTCCTGCGATGATCGAGGTGGCACGGGCCTTGATGAAGGGTGTCGGCACTCAGACGGATCCAGCCCTCGCCCGAACCTGGCTCGAGCGGGCAGCCAATGTCGGCTCACGGGATGCGATGTTCGAGCTCTATCGTCTGCACGATCTCGGCGCGAAGCCGAACTCGCGTGAATCCGATCGCTGGCTCAAGCAGGCAGCGCAAAGCGGCCATCCTGCCGCCATGTATCGCTTGGCGCTCCGGCATAAGCAGGCAGGATCGGAAAAAGACGAGCTGGCTGCTCGTGAGTGGCTCGAGAAGGCCGCGCAAGCCGGTCATCCGCAGGCTGTGAAAGCGCTTGGAAAGCAAGCCGTCGTGGCATCCGGCCCAGGCTGATCGGACTTGAGCACAATGAGCGAGACGGGACGGCAGGATGCAGGACGTACGAAGGAAGATCGGAGCTTGATGATGAAGACCCTCATCCGCAGCAATGGCACGAACTTGAACAAGACTGCACCGCGGATGCCGGGAGTATGTGCTGCAGCCGTAGCAACAGCACTTATGATGTTTGCCGCTCCGGTTCACGCTCAGGTGCCGCTGACCCGGTCTTTGGCGCCTAGCGCGGATTTCAGCAAGATTTGCACGCCGCTGCCCCAGCCTAAGTTGACGCGCGATTGGAGCAAATGGGACAAATCCCAACCCGTTCCCGATCCGGACGAGATGTACGACGCCGCGGTGCTTTACTCCGAAGGAGGGTCCGGTGTCGCGCGGGATCCTGTCGCGGCGCGCAGGCTCCTTGAGGATCTGGCCGACCGGGCTTGGGCCGGGAGAGGCCGGGCTCATTTCCGTCTCGGCAAGCTCCTGCTCGAGCCGGTTGCCGGGCCCGTCGATCCGGAACGGGCCGCGTACCACTTGGCCACTGCCGTATCGATGCTGAACATGGACGCATCGGTTCTGCTCGCCAAGCTTCATGAGCAGGGCCAGATCAGCACAGCGAACGTGGCGGAAGCCGAACGCCTGCTTCGAGCGGCTTCCGCTGCCGGCAACGTGGACGGCATCATCGGCTTGGCTCGGCTCCAGCGGAGCGGACGGATCGGCGACGTGCCTCAAGCCGCGACAAGCGATCTCGTCAATTTAGGTTTGCAGACTCTTTATGGAGAGTTGGGGCAGGGAAAATGCCGTGCCCTCTTTGAAATCGCCTCGATCCTGAGCGATGACTCTCTCGTGCCCGGCGGCCTGACGGAGGCCATGAAATGGTTCGAGGCGGCGGCCCGCCAGGGCGATCCCAAGGCCGATCTGGCATTGGCAGAGATTTATCTGGAAGGTCGGGCCAAAGCTGCTCCAGACATCATCATCGGGCATCTTACGCGGGCCGCGGAGGCAGGCGAGCCCCGCGCAATGGCCGTGCTGGGCGAGCGTCTGCTGCTCGGGGATCGCGCGCCGAAGGATGTGGGAAAGGCTGTGGTGTGGCTCGAACGGGCTGGCGCCAATGCCGATCCTGAAGCCTACAAGCTGCTCGCAAGACACTATCGCGGCGAGTTCGGTGAGGCTCAGAACCTTTCCAAGGCGGCTGATGCGCTGACCAGAGCCAGTGCCCTGCCAGGCCATACGACCAGCATCCTTGTCGGGCTTGCGCGGTTGCACGCCTCCGGGATCGACGGTCAGCCGGACATCAAGGCTGCCCTGACCTTCTATCGCCGGGCTGCCGATAGAGGCGACATCGGATCCCTCACGGACATGGCGAAACTCTTGCTTGCGCATCCGCAGGCCGCAAGCCAATCCGAGGAGCCCATGCGGCTTCTGAAGGAAGCTGCCGGACGCAGCAATCCCGAAGCCATGGGCCTGCTCGCCGATCTTTATACATGCAGTGCGGTGGTGCCCCAGGATTCCGCCCAAGCCAAGGCCTGGCTGGAGCGTGCGGCCGAGGCAGGCCATGCACGCAGCATCAATGCTCTTGCATCACAAGGGACAAGCGATCCGGCTGCAGCTCAACGGATGACGGCGGCCTTGCTCCAGGCTGCGGAGCGCGGCGACCGTGAGAGCATGATCCTGCTCTCCGATGCCTATCGCGCAGGGCACGGCGTAGCAGTCGACGAGAAGGCAGCGGAGCGCTGGCGCGCGGCTGCGCTGATGCCGGGAGAAGGACGTTCTCGTGCTCTGGTGCTGCTGGCCCGCAAGCTGATGAACGCCGAGGGCGAAGCGCGCGATGAGATCGCGGCTCGCAAGCTTCTCGAGGAGGCTGCCCAGGAAAACGATGCTGCAGCTCAACTCGAGCTCGGTCGTCTGCTGGTCGGAAAGCGCGGCCAGAGCACGGAGGCCGCAAGGGGGATCCAGCTTCTGCACAAAGTGGCAACCTCAGGAAACTCCGTGGCCATGCTGGCTCTGGCTGAGCAGTCAGGGGAGCAGCTTCAACCGACGGGCAAGACTGCCCTGGAGTGGAGAAAGGCTGCTGCCGATGCGGGCAACACCCGGGCGGCCATCACCCTTGCCTCATCAACAAAGGACGATGCTGAAGCGGCACGCTGGCTCGCTCGAGCAGAGGCGCTGCCGGTGTGTACGGCAAGGGACATGATCGACCTCTCGCAGGCCTACCACAAGACAGCGGGCGTCGAGCGCGCCAGCTCGTGGCTGAAGCGGGCGCAGAATGAGGTTCAGTCCGGTGCCCGGGATCCTGCGGTCCTGTTCCTGATCGGCCGGGTGATGGTCGAAGGCGTGGGTGGCACGACAAGCAAGCAGGAGGCTGTCGATTACATCAAGCTTTCTGCCGATGCGGGACGGGTTGAGGCTATGCGCTATCTCGGGCGTGGGTATGTGTCCGGGCAAGTGGGTGAGCATAACACCAGCGCTGCCATCGGATGGCTGTCCAAGGCCTTGCGCAGTGGCGATGCCAGCGTGGCTGCCGACCTTTCCCGGATTGCCGCAGTTCCCGGCAATGAAGGAGCGGAAGCGCTTGCGATCCTCAAAGAGAGTGCAGAAAGAGGGTTCGCGCCCGGCATGCGTGAATATGGCCGCAGCCTGCAGCTCGGTTTCGGCGTTCCTGCGCAGCCTGAAGCGGGTGCTGCCTGGTTGAGGAAAGCTGCGGATGCAGGGGATACGGGAGCCATGAAGGAGCTCTCCCGTGCTTATGCTTCGGGTTATGGGGTCGAGCTTTCGGCCCGTGCCAGCACGGAATGGCTGCAGCGCGCGGCACAGGCCGGCGATGCGGAGGCCATGTACAACCTCAGCCTCGCCATGACTTTAGGCTTTGGAACAGAGGTCAATGCCAGCGCTGCGCAGGAATGGCTGAAGACTGCCGAAGGGGCCGCTCGAAAGTGATGCTTGCGGTGATCGATTTAGGTGACGTGCTGACTATGTCCGCCTGCCTTGGGTGCATAGGAGATACAAAATGAACAAAACACTTCATATCCTGCTCCTGAGCTGCCTTGTCACGGGCACATCGTTTTCTGTGATGGCTGCTCCAAGCCAGGGCGCCGCTGCGCGGCCAGCGCCTGCAGCCGCGCAAGCTCCCACCCCTCCCACGCAGGCGCAGCTTCGCGCCATGTCGACGGCTCGGCTTCTTCGGTTAGGGCAGGCTGCTCTGACAGCCGAGATGGATACACCGGCCTTTGTCACCGGGCTTGATGCTGCCAAGATCGCATCGTCGCGCGGCGATCGCGAGGCGACGCGCCTGATCGCCAAGATCATGGCACGTAACCAGATCGTCCTGGGCGCCGACGATCGCGCCAAGCTCGAGCGCAGGTTCCGCTTCGAGGCACTTCGGGGCGCTTCGAGCTCGGTGCTTGCAGTCGCCGGAATGTATGACCGCGGCGATGGTGTGCCTGTCGATACGAAAAAGGCGGCGGAGTGGTATCTCTGGGCCGCGCGGGTCGGCCATGAGCGCGCCATGGCTCACGTCGCCTACGGTTTTGGTACGGGCCGCGGCTTGGAGCGCGACGAGAATGCCGCTCTGAAATGGATCGAGGGCGTGAACGAGGGCCGCCAGCGAAGCACTCTCCTTGACATCGGCTGGGCTCTTGCTCTGGGAACAGAAGGTTCCTCCGACATGACATCCGCCCTTCGGTTTTTCGAGCGCGCCGCGCAGCTCAAGCCGAGCATCGCATACCAGGTCGCGCTCGATCTGGAACGCGGAACGCGTGGGATTCAAGACCGCCAGGCGGCAAGCCACCTAATCAAGGTGGCTGCCGAGCGAGGCGACAGCGGCGCTGCAACTCACCTCGCCAATCTGCTTGCCGGCAGCAACAAAGTAGAGGATCAGCGGCAGGCTGTCCGGTGGTACAGCCTCGCAGCGCAGGACAAGGACAATGTCGCGGCCGGCCAGAGCCTCTCGCGTTTCCTGGCTCTGCGTCCCACGGGTGAACTCACCTCC
Source organism: Microvirga aerilata (assembly GCF_016743775.1). Classification (GTDB taxonomy): domain Bacteria; phylum Pseudomonadota; class Alphaproteobacteria; order Rhizobiales; family Beijerinckiaceae; genus Microvirga; species Microvirga aerilata. The sequence goes on from NZ_JAEQMY010000011.1 coordinate 53,046, forward strand.
GAGATCGTCGCGGGGCTCGAGAAGGCTGCAGCTGCAGGCAACAGCGAGGCGATGGTCGGTTTGGCGCATGCCTATTTGGAGGGCATTGGCGTTGCTGCGTCGCCGGAGCGAACCGTGAGCCTTCTGGAGCAGGCTGCGAGCGCAGGACTTCCTGAGGCCAAGTACCGCCTGGGGCTCATGTATAAGTCCGGCACCGGTGTTGCTGCCGACCTGAACAAAGCCATCGAACTCATGAGCAGCGCGCAGGAGAGCGGCTTTCCTCTGGCCGCTGTGGCCTTGAGTTCCATGACGGCGCCAGCCGCAAGCTCCGTGGCTGAAACGGTGGAGCAGCCGGCTGCCGGAACCAACGTCAAATAAGCTGCCCTAAGTTGGAGAACTGATCCCTCCTTGAGGTTTCTAGAGCATTTTCAGGTGAAGTGGATCCGGTTCACCGTTGAAAATGCGGCACAGCCAAGAAGAGAGCTGATTCCATGGAAAGGGAAACAGCTCTAGACCGGTCGAGGAGGGTTCAGGGCGAAGTCTTGAGTGCGTGCGCTCGCTGATTCAACTGCCGGACCAAGCAGCCTCAAAACCATGCTTATGTTTGCGCATAGGCTGTGTTCATTCGGCTCTGAACAATCGCTGCTCCGCGAGAAAAGATCGGCAGAACCCAGCATGGCATCGCGTCATCACAGGCGCGAATGCCCGCTCATAGGGATTAGAGTTAAACCCAAGCTTTGCCAGCTTATATCAGAATTGCCGGGTGCTCGGGAGTGTCCCTGATGCATCTTGCTTGCGGTTCTTAGACAATCATCGGCTATCTGATCGACATCATATTGCGCTCAATGACATAGTACTATGTGTAAGACGGCGTTGGATTACTGGCCTTGGCTCCAAGCTATGGCCGCGAGATCTCCAGCTCGAGGCGCCTCGTGCCTACCTCCTAAGCATAGGTGCATACCTCTTTTTTAGAGATGGTGAAAAAGACGTTAATTTGTACAATTTGAGGTAACCTCTGCGAAAGGTTCCCGCTGATGTCAAACCTCCTGCCGGTCACAACAGTCTTAGGCTGCAAGAACGCTATGCTCAGGGAGGGATTGAAGCACATTCTCTCGAGCACACGCTTCAAGTTGCATCCCGAGGACCTGACGAGAGTAAGGCAGGATCAATGGGAGGTAACGTCTCCCCTGCTTCTCATCATCGACACCAACCTTTTTCCCGATGGTTTGGCGGAGAATGTCTGGGCGCTGAAGCAGCAGTATCCGCATGCTCGCATCGTCGTGCTCTCAGACGGTTTCGACTTGGAAGACATGAAGTCGGCCTTCCAGTCAGGCGCGGATGGATACTGCCTCGCGACAACAGGCTGCGAGGCTTTGATCAAGTATCTTGATCTTGTCGTGCTCGGTGAGGTTGTTTTTCCTTCCGCAGCATTTCTCGCTGCAATCTCGACCTTCAGTGAGGAGGTCGATCCATCCAAAGAGACATCGGCAATCAAGGTATCGTCCCTGCCAACACCTCCGCCTGCGGAGGGACAGGACTCGCCTATTCGGACCTTGTCGACACGGGAAGCAGAGATTCTTCATTGCCTGATGCAAGGTGCGCCGAACAAAGTCATTGCACGTAAACTTGATGTAGCTGAAGCAACCGTCAAAGTGCACATCAAGGCAATTCTTCGAAAGATCAGGGTCGCCAACCGAACCCAAGCCGCAATGTGGGCGGTCAATCACCTGTCTGCGGGCGGCACGGATATGTCCTCGGCGCAGTCGAGCGAGAAACTTTCGGCCCAGGGGAATGCGTTGATGAGAGCCTTATAGGCTGACATCGTCACGCAGGCGAAATCGGCGCACTTCATAGATCGGACAAGGACCACCTGGCCCCTCCAGAGCCGCTCGTGCTTTCTCGCAACGCATGAGCGGGAGTGGCAGAGTGGCTGGCGCGGAAAGACTCCATAGTCAGTCAGCAAGCTCAATGATGATCAGTATTTAACTTTATAACGTAGTGTATGCGTCGGTTAAAGAATATTAAAACAAATTGAATGGGTAATCATTGCCTTCGATAAGACTATAAGCTAATTTTATGTTAATTCTACCAACTGCATCATCGAATCAAGACCAGAAAGGCATCTGCAATGCGGAAAACCTACGATCTTGATAGTCTGCCTCACCCAGGTGCATCCTCGTCTAAAGACGTCGCATATTCACGATACATGGAGCTCGCCCGCTCAACCGACCCGCTCTCAGGAGAGGTTTCGAGCGCCGCTTCCATCAAGACGTTCCTGGTTGAGCCGAATGCCCTGCTCAGAGAAGGCCTGAGACGAATCCTGGCCGATACGGTTTATTCCCCATCACCTGCCACTGGCGCCCTCGACGAGACTATATCCAGGCAGGCCCATGGCGGCGGCAATGTCGTGCTGATCATCGATGCAACACGCGATCACCAAGAGACATGCTGTCAGGCTCGTAAGCTGAAAGAGACGATCCCATCCGCGAAAGTGATCATGCTGGTGGAGCAATACGACCTCAAGCAAGTGCTTGAAGCCTTTCACGCCGGCGCGGATGCTTACCTGAAGAAGTCGATCTCCTGCGAGGTTCTCGTAAAATCGCTGGATCTCGTCATGCTGGGAGAGGCAATCTTCCCAGGTGCCATTCTCGAGCTTTTGCAGGATCAGAGGGCTCAGATCAGCGAGAGCAAGGACGAGGCTGCCTCCGATGAGCCTCATGAGATGGCTGCGCCTACCAAGGGTCTGTCCGTTCGCGAGACGGTCATCCTTCGCTGCCTTATGGATGGGGACTCGAACAAGATCATTGCTCGTAAGTTCGACATCACGGAAGCGACCGTCAAAGTGCATGTCAAAGCCATTCTGCGGAAGATTCAAGCAAAGAACCGGACGCAGGCCGCTATATGGGCCTCGAGCCATTTGCCGGCTAGCCGGCAAACGCCTCCTGCCGGCTAATTCTTCCTTCCAGGATCGATTCCGGTATCTGTAGGAGCCCGTGGGCTCCTACTTTCTTGCGGCAACCCTCTCACGTCCAAACTTACGCCGAACGCGCTGCAGGCGCCTGAGCCCGCAACTGATCTTCAAGGATCATCGCCGCTCCCTTCTCGGCGATCATCAGGGTCGGCGAATTGGTGTTGCCGCTCGTGATCGCCGGCATGACCGAGGCGTCGATCACGCGAAGACCCTCGATGCCGTGAACGCGCAGGCGAGCATCCGTCACGGCCATGGGATCGCTGTCGCGGCCCATCTTGGCCGTGCCGACCGGATGAAAGATCGTGGTGCCGATATCGCGAGCGCCGTGGAGCAACTCCTCATCCGTCGTCAGGTGCGCACCCGGCTTGTATTCCTCGGGATGATACTTCTGTAGAGCGGGCATCGAGACGATGTGCCGAACGATCCGCAGGGCATCAACCGCGACGCGCTGATCCTCCTCTGCCGACAGATAATTCGGACGGATGGCTGGAGGATCGCTCGCGTTGTGGCTGCGGATCCTGACCGTACCGCGGCTGGCAGGCCGCAGATTGCACACGCTGGCCGTGAATGCCGGGAAGGGGTGCGGATCCTCACCGAACTTGTCTAGGGACAGGGGCTGAATGTGGAACTGGAGGTTCGGGGTAGCGTAGTCCGGTGAGGACCGGGTGAAGGCTCCCAGCTGAGACGGTGCCATGGTCAGAGGGCCGCGCCTGAAGAGGGCGTATTCCACCGCCATGCGGCCCTTCTTGAACAGGGAGCGATAGTCCTCGTTGAGGGTGCGGACACCCTGAACCCGATAGATCGGGCGCAGCTGCAGATGATCCTGCAGGTTCTCGCCCACGCCGGGAAGGTGGTGGACGACATCGATGCCATGTTGCTGCAGCAGAGCGGCATCTCCGATGCCGGAGAGCTGCAGGAGCTGTGGCGACACAACAGCCCCTGCGGAGAGGATCACTTCCTTCCGGGCTGTGATGCGATGCAAGGTGCCGTTCTGCAGAAATTCCACGCCGGTCGCGCGCTTGCCGTCGAAGAGGATGCGCGTGGCATGGGCGTGGGTCTCGACCTTGAGGTTGGCGCGCGACAGAGCAGGTCTGAGGAAACCGCGCGCTGCCGACCAGCGCCGCCCGTTCTTCTGATTGACGTGGAAGTAGGAGATGCCTTCGTTGCTGCCCGTGTTGAAGTCGCTGACACGGGGGAGGCCTGCCTCGACGGCGGCCTCGATGAAGGTATCCAAGAGCTCCCAGCGGACACGAGGCGCCTCGACACGCCATTCCCCGCCCGCACCATGGTGCTCGCCGTCGCCGAGGTAATGGTCGAGGTGTTGGCGGAAGATGGGCTTCACATCATCCCAGCCCCAGCCTTCGAGACCCAACTGGCGCCAGTTGTCGTAGTCCTCGCGCTGACCGCGCATATAGATCATGGCGTTGATCGCGGAGGAGCCGCCCAGAACCTTCCCGCGAGGGTAGTTCAGCACACGACCGTTGAGGCCCTCTTCGGCCTCGGTCTTGAACAGCCAGTCGGCGCGAGGGTTCCCGATCGCGAAGAGATAGCCGACCGGAATGTGGAACCAGATCCAGTTGTCCTTCCCGCCAGCCTCGAGAAGGCAGACTTGATTCTGCGGATCCCGCGAAAGACGGTTCGCCAGAACGCATCCTGCCGAACCTGCACCGACGATGATGTAATCGACTGTATTGCTGCCTGACATGGTGCGGCTCAATCAAATGAGCCGGCGCTCGACGTGATAAGCGCCAGCAGGGTCTACGGTGCTTGCGTCCTACGAGGCGTCTTTGGATTTACGCCTCATGAGCTCAATGATTTCTCCGACGATCCCGCGGCGGAACAGCAGGACGCAGATCACGAAGATGATGCCGATCAGCACCGTCACGGGGAAATCGGAGGCGGCCAGGTAGTTCTGCAGGGCGATGACGAGGCCTGCTCCAACGATGGGTCCGATCATCGTGCCGATGCCGCCGAGAAGCGTCATCAGGATCACCTCGCCGGACATCTGCCACTGCACGTCGGTGAGCGTCGCGAACTGGAACACGATGGCCTTGGTGCCGCCGGCAAGACCCGCCAGGGCCGCCGACATGACGAACGCGCCGAGCTTGTAACGGTCCACCCGGTAGCCCAGCGAGACCGCCCGTCTTTCGTTCTCGCGGATCGCCTTCAGGATGTTGCCGAACGGCGAGTTCACGATGCGCCAGATGGCGAAGAAGCCGAACAGGAAGATGGCGAGCGTGACGTAATACATCGCCAAGGGCTGGTTCAGGTCGATCAAGCCGAGAAGATTCCCTCGCGGCACGCCCTGGATGCCGTCCTCGCCATGGGTGAAGGGCACCTGCAGGCAGATGAAGGCGAACATCTGGGACAGCGCCAAGGTGATCATGGCAAAATAAATGCCCTGACGCCGGATGGCCACGAAGCCGATGATGAGGCCCATGACGGCGGCCCCGGCAACGCCGATCAGGATGCTGGTGAGGGGCTCCAGGCCCCACACCTTGGCCGCGTGGGCCGTGAAATAGGCGGCTCCGCCGAAGAAGGCGGCATGGCCGAACGACAGAAGCCCGACATAGCCGATGAGCAGATTGAACGCGCAGGCAAAGAGCGCAAAGCACAGCACGCTCATCAGCATGACGGGGTAGAAAAAGAAGGGAGCCGCCAGCAGCGCCGCGATGGCGATGAGGCCCAGCACCATGGAGGACGTGCGGAGCCTGGGCTGTTCCGCGAGATATTGGGTTCCGACAGCCATGATATTACTCCTCCCGCCCGAAGAGGCCGGCCGGCCTGACGAGCAGAACTATGGCCATGACCACGAAGATAACAATGCTGGACGCTTCCGGATAGAACACTTTCGTCAATCCTTCGAGCACGCCGAGCATGTAGCCGGTGACGATGGCGCCTAGGATCGAGCCCATGCCGCCCACGACGACCACGGCAAAGACGATGATGATCAGGTTCGTGCCCATGAGCGGGCTCACCTGGTAGATCGGCGCCGCCAGAACGCCCGCAAGTGCCGCAAGGGCTGCGCCCAACCCGTAGGTGAGGGTCAGGAGCAGCGGAACGTTCACGCCGAAGGCTTGCACAAGCGTTGCGTTTTCCGTTGCCGACCTGAGATAGGCACCAAGGCGCGTCTTCTCGATGAGAAGCCAGGTGCCGATGCACACGACAAGAGAGGCGACAACCACCCAGCCGCGATAGATCGGCATGAACATGAAGCCCAGGTTGAGGGCTCCCGTCAGTTGCGGGGGGGCCGCATAGGGTTGGCCTGCCGCGCCGAACCAGTGGCGGAACGCACCTTCCAGAATGAGGGCGAGGCCGAAGGTCAGCAGGAGGCCGTAAAGCGGGTCTATGCCGTAGAGACGGCTCAGCATGAAACGCTCGATCAGCACGGCGATGGCGCCGACGATGAGGGGCGCCAGAACGAGAGCCGGCCAGTAGCCTATGCCCGTATAGGTCAGCAGCAGATAGGCGGCGAAGGCGCCGAGCATGTACTGGGCGCCATGGGCGAAGTTGATGACCCGCAGAAGGCCGAAGATCACCGCAAGCCCGAGGCTCAGCATGGCGTAGAAGGAGCCGTTGATGAGGCCGATGAGAATCTGGCCGTAGAGGGCAGGGGCGGGAACGCCGAAAATGGTACTCATGATCCTCTACACCCCAAGAACTTCGTGGAGTTCGTCCATGCGCGCGTCGAGCTCATGCCCAGGGAACGAGTTCACCATGCGCCCGTCTTCCATCAGGTAGAAGCGGTCGGCAACCTTTTTCGCAAAGCGGAAGTTCTGCTCCACGAGCAGAATGGTCATGCCGCGCTTCTTCAGGGCCACCAGCACGTCGCCGATGCGTTGGACGATCACCGGAGCCAAGCCTTCGGTGGGCTCGTCGAGAAGAATGAACCGGGCGCCGGTGCGCAGCACGCGGGCAATGGCCAGCATCTGCTGCTCGCCTCCCGACAGCTTCGTACCTTGGCTGGAGCGCCGCTCGTAGAGATTGGGAAACAGGGTGTAGATCTCGTCCACGCTCATGCCCCCATCCGACACCGTCGGCGGGAGCATCAGGTTTTCGGAAACGTTCAGGCTGGCAAAGATTCCACGCTCCTCGGGCACATAGCCGATCCCGGCCTGGGCCACCCTGTGGAGCGGCAGGCCCAAAATGTCCTTGCCGCGCAGGCGAATGACACCCTCGCGCCGGCGCAGGATGCCCATGATCGCCCTCAATGTCGTGGTTTTGCCGGCGCCGTTGCGGCCGAGCAAGGTGACGGTTTCGCCCTCGCGGATGTCGAGATCGACACCATGGAGGACGTGGCTCTCGCCGTACCAGGCATTGAGCCCGCGGACTTCGAGAAGGGGAGCGCTACTCATGCTCGGTTCCCATATAGGCTTCACGCACGCGCGGATCCTGGCTGACTTTTTCGTAAGTTCCGTCGGAGAGAATCTCGCCGCGCGCCAGAACGGTGACGCGGTCGCAAAGGTCGGAAACGACGTTCAGATTGTGCTCGACCATCAGCACCGTGCGGTTCTTGGCAATGCGCCGGATCAGATCGGAGATTCGGCCGATGTCCTCGTGCCCCATGCCGGCCATGGGCTCGTCGAGGAGCAACATGGCAGGGTCGAGCGCGAGCGTCGTTGCAATCTCGAGCGCTCTCTTTCGGCCGTAGGACAGTTCAGTGGCCGGCAGATCCCTATAGGACGAGAGATTGACCGCATCGATCAGCTCCAGGGCCCGCTCATCCAGCGAAGACAGCGTGCTGGAGGAACGCCAGAACTGCGTCGCAAGGCCGGACGGGCGCTGCAGCGCCACGCGCACATTGTCGAGCACCGTCAAATGGGGGAACACTGCCGAGATCTGGAAGGAGCGCACCAGGCCCAGGCGGGCGACTTCGGCGGGCTTCAGCCCCGTGATGTCCGAGCCCTTGAACGTGATCTGCCCACGGGTCGGGGTGAGAAATTTCGTGAGCAGGTTGAAAACGGTCGTCTTGCCGGCGCCGTTCGGGCCGATCAGCGCGTGGATCGTTCCTTCGTTGACGGAAAGGGTCACATCCTTCACGGCCAGGAAGCCGCGAAACTCCATCGTAAGCCCGGTGGCGCTCAGAATTGGTTGGGTACTGACCATATTTAAGGCCGACACTCTCTTGCAATGAGGAGGCGATAGCAGGTGAGCGCGAAGTGCTCGCACCTGCTATCGCCAGGAAGCAAACGGATGGTGGGGACAGCTTATGCCGCCCCCACCCTGTTGTCGCGCAAGCTTACTGCGTGACCTGGCAGCCGCTGTCCGCAGCCTTCATGTAGGCGGTGTCGCCCGGGATCTTGGCGAGCTGGGTGTACATGTCCCATTCGCTCTTGCTTTCTCCCGGCTTCTTCACCTGGAAGAGATACATGTCGTACACCATGCGGCCGTTGGGCAGCACCTTGCCGTTCTTGGCGAAGACGTCCTGAACCGGCATTTCATGCAGGGCCTTGGCAACCGGCTCGGTCGCGTCCGTTCCGGCCTTCTGGATCGCCTTGAGATACTGCGTCACGGCGGAATAGGTGCCCACATGGATCATGTTCGGCATACGGCCGGTCTTGTCCATGAACTTCTTGGCAAAGGCGCGGTTCTCGTCGCTCTGATCCCAGTACCAGCCTTCGGTGAGCGTCAGGCCCTGCGCCGCCTGAAGGCCCAGGCCCTTCACCTCGGCCAGCGTGAAGAGCAGCGCCGCCAGGCGCGTGCCGCCCTGGGTGATGCCGAACTCTGCCGCCTGCTTGATGGCGTTTGCGGTATCGAGGCCCGCATTGGCCATGCCGACCACATTGGCGCCGGAGCTTTGCGCCTGCAGCAGGAAGGACGAGTAGTCGGAAGCCGACAAAGGATGACGAACGGCGCCAACAACTTGGCCGCCCTTCGATTTCACGAATTTCGAAGTCTGTTCCTCGAGGGAGTAGCCGAAGGCATAGTCGGCAGTGAGGAAGAACCACTTGTTGCCGCCGTTCTCCACCAGCGCGCCGCCGGTGCCGACCGCAAGCGCATGGGTGTCGTAGGCCCAATGGAACCCGTAAGGCGAGCATTGCTTGCCCGTGAGATCCGTCGTCGCCGCGCCGGTGGTCATGGTGATCTTCTTCTTGTCCTTGGACAGGCCCTGGACCGCGAGAGCCACGGACGAGGTGGTCAGCTCCATGATGGAGTCGACCTTTTCCGTGTCATACCACTGCCGGGCGACGCTGGCCGCCACGTCAGGCTTGTTCTGGTGGTCGGCGCTCACGATCTCGACCGGAACGCCCAGAACCTTGCCGCCGAAATCCTGCACCGCCATGCGGGCCGCCTCGACGGAGGACTTGCCGCCGAAATCCGCATAGACGCCGGACTGGTCGTTCAGGATGCCGATCTTCACCACGCCGTCCGAGGCCTGCTGAGCCATAGCTGACTGCGCCATGACCGTGCAGCTGAGGGCAAACAGAAGCTTGTTGAGGACTCGCATTGATTTTCTTCCCTTATTGTCCAGGCAGATCGACCCTGCCGTTGCTTGAGCCGCAGTGTCTGAGCACCCGTGGCGATGGTCAAGAAAGGTACAGACAGTTTCGCCCTTATCAATGTGAAAGGGGGTCATCCTTAAGTCGCAGATATTCTTAACATTCTGCCGCATTTTAAGGCATCGTGCGTTAAGGTTTTTCAGAAGCCCGGCTGCTCTGCCGGTAATCCTGCCCCGCAGAGGGTGCGGTTCACAAGCCTGGAGCCAGCCCTTATATCTCCTCCAGCTTTTCCTCCTCACAGTGTCTAGGTTGGAGCCTCCCGATGACTGCACATGCCAAGCCCTTGGACCGCCGTGTTCTCGATCTGAAGGATCCGTCCCTGCTGGTGGGGCAAGCCTATGCGGCGGGCGAGTGGATCGATGCCCCTGACGGCAAGACGATCCCGGTCACCGATCCGTTCGACGGCGCCGTCATTCTGGAGGTGCCGGATCTCGGCCCCGAGATTGCCCGGCAGGCCATCGACAAGGCCCATGAGGTGCAGAAGGAATGGGCCCGGCGCACCGCCAAGGAGCGCAGCCAGATCCTGCGACGCTGGTATGATCTCATCGTCGAGAACGCCGACGACCTCGCCCTCATCCTCACCACCGAGCAGGGCAAGCCGCTGGCTGAGGCCAAGGGCGAGGTGATCTCGAATGCCGCCTACATCGAGTGGTTCGCCGAGGAAGCCAAGCGCATCGACGGCGACGTCATTCCCGGCGCCAACCCTGGCCAGCGCATCGTGGTGCTCAAGCAGCCGGTCGGCGTGTGCGCGGCCATCACGCCCTGGAACTTTCCCAATGGCATGATCACCCGGAAAGTGGGGCCTGCGCTCGCCGCGGGCTGCACCATGGTGCTCAAGCCCGCAGCCCAGACACCGCTCTCCGCCTTGGCGCTGGCGGTGCTGGCCGAACGGGCAGGGGTGCCCAAAGGCGCCTTCTCGGTGATCACCACCAATGACGCCAAGCCCATCGGAGAGGAGTTCTGCCGCAACCCGAAGGTGGCCAAGATCACCTTCACCGGCTCCACCAATGTGGGCCGCTGGCTCATGAAGGAAGCGGGCGACGGCATCAAGCGCCTGTCGCTGGAGCTTGGCGGCAATGCGCCCTTCATCGTGTTCGACGATGCGGATCTCGATGCAGCGGTGGACGGGGCGATGGCCTCCAAGTTCCGCAATGCCGGCCAGACCTGCGTCTGCGCCAACCGCATCTACGTGCAGGAGAGCATCGCCGAGGCCTTTGCGGAGAAGCTCGCGGCCAAGGCCGGAAGCCTGAAGCTCGGACGGGGCACGGAAGCCGGCGTGGCCATGGGGCCGCTGATCGACGACCGGGCCGTGGCCAAGATGGAGGAGCATGTGGCCGACGCCCTTGCCAAGGGCGGCAGGCTCCTGGTGGGCGGCAAGCGCTCCAGCTTGGGCAGCACGTTCTTCGAGCCCACCGTCATGGCGGGCGTGACGCAGGCGATGAAGGTGACGAAGGAAGAGACCTTTGCGCCCTTGGCGCCCATCATCACCTTCAAGGATGAGGCGGAGGTGATTGCCATGGCCAACGACTCGGAATTCGGCCTGGCCTCGTACTTCTACGCCAAGGACATGGCTCGCGTGTGGCGCGTGGCGGAGGCGCTGGAGAGCGGGATGGTGGGAGTGAACACCCCAGCCCTTGCCAACGAGATGGCGCCGTTTGGCGGCGTGAAGCAGTCGGGCCTGGGTCGCGAGGGCTCCAAGTACGGCATCGAGGGCTTCCTCGAAATCAAGTATGTCTGCCTCGCAGGAATGTAGACCCAACCACAATGAAGCCCGGCAGTGGTCTACTGCCGGGCTTCAATGCTTGAAAATTCAGTGGGGCGGCCGGCTCTAGCGGGCCTGCCCGCTCTTCGCCTCCAGCAGCAGGGCTGCCAGCTCCGCGAACCCCTCGCCGGAGTGGCCTTGCGTGATGTAGGCCGGCTTGCTCTTCAGGCGATGGGCGAAGGCATGGATGTTGGCAACGCCGACACTCAAGGGAAAGGCCGCGAACATCGGCTCGTCGTTCGGGGAGTCGCCTGCATAAACCACGCTCGCTTTAGCCTCGTCCCATCCGATCCCGAACACATCGGCCAGCAGGGTCTTGGCCATGCTCAGCTTGTTGTAGTCGCCGAACCAGCCGTTGACGTGGATGGAGCTGACCTTGGCCTGTGCACCGGCGCGCTCGAAGACCGCCACGATCCTGTCCACGTCCGTTTCCGGCAAAGGAGGCACATCCTCGCAAAAATCGACGGCAAGATCCGCAATGCGATAGGCCTGATCGCTGGCAAGCGCCGATCCGGGCACCGTTGCGAGCACTTCCCGCTCGATGGCATCGAGCTTGGCCCGGTTCTGCTTCAGCTCGTCGGGCTTGGCCCAGAAATGCTGCCGCATCGTCTTCCGCTCGCGGTCGTAGCGGAAATAGAAGGCGCCGTTCTCGCCGACCACCGCATCCACCGGCCACATGCGGGCGATGTGATCGCACCAGCCCGCCGGTCGCCCGGTTACGGGAATGACCAGAAAGCCGGCTTGGTGAAGGCGTTCGAGCGCCGCATAGGCGCTTGCCGTCAGCATTCCTTCCGTCGTCACGGTGTCATCGATATCGGTCAGCACCACGCGAATGGCACGTGCCTGATCCAGCGACAGCTGAGAGAGAGGCTTCATGCCCGGTCCCCAGGATAAGGACAAGGTAAGGGCAAGACTATGCGGAGCATCGGGGCATCATCCTTCGCAGGCATAAAGCGAGACGGCTAACGGCACGTCTTTAAGCACAGTCCCGTAACGGCTTCCAGGAGCTTTGCCGGCGTTCGACGGACTCCGTGTGCATTCTTCAAAGGCCGGTCTTCACGGCCATGATTTCTCACGTAAAGTGGCGCCATGCCAAACGACACCGAAATCCTCCACATGTTGTTCGACACGGCCCTGAACGCCGCGCTTCCGGATGGAAAATTCAACGGATGCCTGCCGCCCAAGCCGAAGGGCCGAACGATCGTCCTCGGCGCGGGCAAAGCCTCGGCCCGCATGGCGGCCGCCTTCGAGGAGGCCTGGGGCCGTGACGGCGGAACGTGCGAGGGCCTCGTGGTCACCCGTTACGGGCACGCGGTGCCGGCGCGGTCCATCGAGATCGTCGAGGCATCGCATCCGGTTCCCGACGAGGCAGGATTGCAGGCGGCGGGGCGCATTCTGGCGCTGGCCCGGACGGCAGGTCCGGACGATCTCGTCGTCTGCCTGATCTCCGGCGGAGCCTCGGCGCTCCTGTCGCTGCCTGCCGAGGGGGTAACGCTGGCCGACAAGCAGGCCATCAATCGCGCCCTGCTGAAATCCGGCGCGCCGATCGGCGAGATGAACCTCGTGCGCAAATCGCTCTCCGCCATCAAGGGAGGCCGGTTGGCGGCAAGCATAGGCCAGGCGCAGCTCGTGACCTACCTGATCTCCGATGTGCCGGGCGACGATCCTTCCAGCATCGGCTCCGGTCCCACGATCCCCGAGCCGGTCGATCCGGATGCCGCTCTTGCGATCTTGCGGAAATACGGCATCGCCGTGCCGGCCCCTATCGTCGAGGCGATCAGGTCCAACGCGGTGAGGGAGGTGCCGGCCGGCGGAGCGGTTCACATGCTGGCGACGCCCAAGATGGCGCTGGACGCCGCGGCCGCGAAGGCTCGTGAACTGGGGCTCACTCCGCTCATTCTCGGGGATGCCCTTGAGGGTGAGGCGCGGGAGGTAGGGCGCGTGATGGCCGGCATCGCCCGCTCCGTCCTCATGCATGGGGAGCCTGCACAGGCGCCCTGCGTCCTGCTGTCCGGTGGCGAGACGACAGTGACGGTGCGCGGTCAGGGACGTGGCGGCCGCAATGCGGAGTTCCTGTTGTCCCTCGCCCTTGCGCTGAAGGATCAAGGCAGGGTCGCCGCCATTGCCTGCGATACGGATGGGATCGACGGATCGGAGGACAATGCGGGCGCCTGGTTTGACGGCACCCTGTTCGAGAGCGCCCGCGCGAAGGGCATCGACCTGGAGGCCCATCTCGATGGGAACGATGCCTATACGGCCTTCGCGCATCTCGGCCGGCTCGTCGTCACCGGCCCGACGCTCACCAATGTGAACGATTTTCGCTGCATCCTCATTCGCCCTTGAGCGGGTCAGCCGGGGCTTCGTTCAGATGGTGTAGCTGAAGCCCGTGATGTTGGTTTCCGGCAGGGTGATCGTCACGCTGGTTCCGCGGCCCTCTTCGCTTTCGATATCCAGGCCTCCCCCGTGGAGCTTGAGGATGTGCCAGGCGAGGCTCAGGCCCAGGCCAGTCCCAGGCAGATTCTTGGCGTTCTGCCCTCGGAAGAAGGGCTGCATCAGGAAGGGCAGGTCGCGTTCCGAAACGCCGATCCCTTTATCCACGACCGTAATTCGGATCATGTCCTCCTCCGTCCGGGCAGCAATGCCGATCGGTTGATCGGGAGGCGAATATTTCATGGCGTTCGACAGGATGATGACGAAAGCCTGCTCCAGAAGGATGGGATCCCCTACGATGAAATCCGGAAGATCCTGAATATCGAGATGGAAAGGGCGTTCAGGTTCCTGATTGCCCTGTTCGCGGCAGATCCGACGGATGAGGTCGTCCGGATTGAACTCGCTGGGGTTGAGCACGATCCCGCCGGCGCTGGCCCGGGTGTAGGACATGATCGTTTCGATCAGCTCGTCGAGACGAAGGCTGGCGCGCCAGATCTTTTCGGCCCTTCCTCGTATGTCGTTGGTGCTCAACCGGTCCGCTCGCCGCATCAGGCCTTGTGCCAAGGCATTGATCGTCGACAGTGGAGTCTTGAGCTGGTGCGCCAGAAGCGCCATGCGATCCAGCGGGAGCGCCGAGTGTCCGGCCGGTGAATGAGGGGGCCTGCGGCTGGGGCCCTTTGGGGGACGCTGAGGAGGACGGGTGGCGGCGGACACTGGAGGCTCGTTCGCTCTAATACTATATAACATTTATATTCCGGAATGCTCCGAACTAGCGCAGCTGAGCGGTATGTCCATGCGCTGTTCGATAAAAACCTGTATTCCAGCATCTCAGGTTCACAAATCATGGCAGAAGATGTCGAAGAATAGCAGGCATGAAGCCAATAACAGTGGTTATGATAAAAGCAGTAAATCATCCTGGTGTTTGCTGGATGAGTGTAGCAATGATCTCTGAAGAATATAATCTTTATGATCTGGCTTTTCAGCGAGAGTGGTCGGAGTTATGCCTTGGCTTGAATAAATTGGACATTTAACCTGAAACCTCTTTCCTCGGCGGGCGTTTTCCTTGCAATCGATGTTTGAAATCAGGAGAGCGGCTATGGATCATGATCGCAGCGAAGGCAGCATGAAGAACATCAAGGGTCGCGTGAAAGAGGGCCTCGGCAAGGCCCTAGGCGACACGAAGATGGAGAGCGAAGGCAAGGTGGATAAGACCGAGGGTAAGATCCAGAACACCATCGGCGGCCTCAAGGATTCCCTTCGCAAAAGCACCTAAGCTCGGCCGGATTGGTCAGAGCAGGCCCGGCAGACCGCCGGGCCTTTTTCATGCCGTTTGGTCTGCCTTGCGGATAAGGAAGCTGATCCGGGTCTGGTCCTGGTTCTGCTCTTCAAGGACATCGCCGGTTTCCCGGATCAGATTGGGCACGTCGATCCCGGCAAGGGGGTCCGTGCAGATCACGCGCAGCCTTTGGCCCGGCGTCATCGCGAGAAGCGCCTTACGCGTGCGCAGCACCGGAAGTGGGCATTTCAACCCCGATAGATCAAGCTCGGTCACTGAACCTTCTCCTGCCGCAACAAGGCTTTCGCCTGAGCCAGCTCCTCAGGGGTGTTGATGTTGAAGAATGGATCGACCGGTTCGGCGCTCCAAGCTGCCTCGGCATAGCCATGAAGCGCCGCCCAGCCTCCGAGACGTCGCATCCCTTCCTTTGCGATAGCCCTGCGCAGATCCTGCTGCAGGCGAATGGGCCACAGGCCGATGGCATGATGAACTTGGGCGCCCGATACCGCGCAGGCGAGGGGCAGGCCTGCCTCCCGGCGTGCGTCCTGCAGCCTCAAAACAAGGTCCTCCGGGATGAACGGCGTATCCGCCGGAACGCTGACGATCCATTCAATTCCTCGGCAGTGTGTGGCGGCCCATTCGAGGCCGGCCAAGATGCCGGCCAGGGGACCCGGCCTCCCTGACAGCGAATCCGGCACAATGGGAATGCTTGTACGCTCGAACCTGGAGGGATCTCCATTGGCGTTGAGGATCAGGCCATGGCACTGGGGTGCAAGACGCTGCGCCACATGCTCCAGGAGCGTGAGGCCGCCGAGGGTCAAGAGGGGCTTGTCGGCCCCTCCCATGCGCCGGGAGAGCCCTCCCGCCAGGATGACCCCAAGGGCAGGCGGCCTCATGGCGATGCCGCTCACTCGATCACGATGCGCGGCGCCGGCCGTGCGACAGCTCCACCCGTGAGCGAGCTCCAGACCTGCTGCGCCATATTCTTGTAGATCTTGGCATGCGGCCCTTCCGGGTTTGCAACGACGACGGGACGACCCGCATCGGACAATTCGCGGATCGTCATGGTGAGCGGAACCTCGCCGAGGAACGGAACCTCCAGGCGCGTGGCCTCGTCACGCGCCCCGCCATGCCCGAAGATGTGCGAGCTCTGCCCGCAATGGGGGCAGACGAAGGTCGCCATGTTCTCGATGATTCCGAGGATCGGAATCTCCACCCGCTTGAACATGGACACGCCGCGCCGGGCGTCGATGAGGGCGAGATCCTGCGGGGTCGAGACGATGATGGCGCCTGCGAGGGGGGTGGCCTGCGCCATGGTGAGCTGCGCGTCGCCGGTGCCCGGCGGCATGTCGACCACGAGCACGTCGAGGTCGCTCCAGGCAACCTCGCGCAGCATCTGGGTGATCGCCGACATCACCATGGGGCCGCGCCAGATCATGGCGGCCTCCTCCTCCACGAGGAAGCCGATGGACATGACCTTGAGACCGTAAGCCTCCATCGGCTCCAGGATCCGGTTCTCGAGCAGCCGCGGCTTGCCTTGGATGCCGAGGAGCTTGGGAACGGAGGGCCCATAGATGTCGGCATCGAGAAGGCCGACCTTCAGCCCGAGAGCCTTCAGGCCGAGGGCAAGGTTGCAGGCCGTCGTCGACTTGCCCACGCCGCCCTTGCCGGACGCGACGGCGATCACGTGCTGCACGCCGGGAATCCGCTGGTTCTTCGGCTGAGCCGCCGATCGGGGGCGCTGGGGCGCAGCCTGTGAGGGGCTTGAGGCTCCCGAACCGCCGGGACGGTCGGCCGTCAGGCTCGCAAAGACACCCTTGACGGCCGGCAGGCCCTGGACGGCCGTGACCGCGGCTTGACGCACGCTCTCCATGGCGGCGGCCTCGGAGGGGGTTATGGTGATCGAGAACATGACCCGGCCGGCATCGTCCACCACCACATCCGAAAGGCGCCCCGACGCGACGAGGTTGGTCCCGCTCGCATCGACCGGCACAGCGGCTAGGGCCTGCAACACATGCTCACGGGTGATGGCCACTTTTCAACTCTCCTGGATCGAGGCGCTGTCTTTCCCCTCATCTATAGGCTGAGGGGGCGTTCGTTAAGGCGGTCCTTTCAGGGCGGCGCAAGATTGCGAACCAAAAACGACCTTACCCGTTGTTCAACCGATCCCTCGGGAGCCGGTTCAACCGGCCGAGTGGCTGCCTTCGCCGATCACATCCCGAGAGCCTGTCATACAATCGAGGAGACGACGATGCACCAACACGGCCACAACGATCCGAACGCCGGGAAGCTCTTCGAGCTGATCAAGGATGTGAAGATCGCCATGATGACCACCGTCGAGGCGGATGGGACCCTCCACAGCCGTCCCATGCACAGCCAAGAGGCCGACGAGCATGGGGATCTCTGGTTCTTCACCCAGATCCAATCCCCTAAAATGACGGAAATCTCGCGCGACAACGAGGTCAACCTGGCCTACAGCGACCCCGGCAGCCAGACCTATGTGTCCGTTTCCGGCAAGGCCGAGATCGTGCGCGATAAGGCCAAGATCGAGGAGAAGTGGTCGGAGCCCCTGCGGGCCTGGTTCCCCAAGGGCGTGGACGATCCCCAGATTGCTCTGATCCGCGTCCATCCGGCGAAAGGCGAGTATTGGGACAGCCCATCCTCCACCCTGGTGCATCTGTATGGATATGCCAAAGCCGTGGTGACGGGAGAGTCGCCGAAGCCGGGCGATCAGGCGAAGGTCAACCTGAGCTGATTTCTGCCGCGGAAGGCAAGAAAAGGGGCCGCTTCGCGGCCCCTTTTCTTTGACTCGTTTTGGTTCTTCCTCAGAATCACAAGCTTGGGTATTATGCGGAAAATCAATAAAACATAGGAACGCCGAGCCGATCGGCGCAGCAAACCAGGGGGCAATGTAAGGGAGGAAACGATGAAGTTCGTCCTGCTTGCCACCGCGTCGATTGTTGCATTCGCGTCATCGAGCCTTGCTCAGCCCTCAGCCCAGCCTCCGACCAGCAATCTCGACAAGCTCTCGTCGTTCCAGGGCACCGGAACGGCCGAGCCGAGGCCCATCGCCCAGGAAGGGCGCCGCGCCGATGCGATCCGGCGCAATCTCGAGCGCGTTCAGCTCCCGGCCGGTTTCAAGATCGATCTTTATGCCATCGTGCCCGATGCGCGCCATATGGCCGTCGGCCCCAACGCCGGGGTGGTCTTCGTCGGAACCCGCAAGAACAACGTGTATGTGGTGACCGACCGCGACAAGGATCGCGTTGCCGACGAGGTGAAGCAGTTCGCCCCATCGGTTGCCTTCAAGATCCCGAACGGCGTCTGCTTCTCGCGCGACGGCATTCTCTACGTGGTGGAGCAGAATCGCGTGCTGCAGTTTCCAGCCGCCGAATTCTTCTACGAGGGGCCGGACGTTGCCGCCTTCGTGGTCGCCAAGCAGGGCGATCTCATTCCTCCCACGGAGGAAAGCTTCAATCATACGGCCCGTGTCTGCCGCATCGGGGCGGACAACAAGCTCTATGTCGCCCTCGGGCAACCGTTCAACGTGCCGCCCAAGGAAAAGATGGATCTCTACAAGCGTGCGGGCATCGGCGGCATCATCCGCATGGATCAGGACGGCAAGAACCGCGAGGTCTATGCGACCGGCATTCGCAACTCGGTTGGCATGGACTTCAACCCGGCCGACAAATCCTTGTGGTTCACCGACAACCAGGTCGACGGCATGGGGGACGATCAGCCTCCCGGAGAGATCAACCGGATCGCCGAGATGGGACAGAACTTCGGCTTTCCCTATTATGGCGGCGGCACGGTCCGCACGGTCGAGTACAAGGACGATCAGGTGCCCGCAGATGCAATCGTGCCCCAGGCCGAAACCGATGCTCATGCGGCCGATCTCGGCATGATGTTCTACACGGGCAGGATGTTCCCGCAGACCTACCAGGGCGGCATCTTCTCGGCTCAGCACGGGTCCTGGAACCGGACGAAGCCCATCGGGGCCCGCGTGATGTTCACGCCGATCAAGCCGGACGGAACCGCGGACAAGCCCCAGATCTTCGCGGAAGGGTGGTTGACCGAAAACGGGGAATATCTCGGGCGTCCCACGGATGTGGCCATGCTGCCCGACGGATCGCTGCTCGTCTCCGACGATACGGCCGGTGCGATCTACCGCATTTCCTATGAAGGCCGGTAAGCATCTCCTCGCGAGCGTGCCGCGCGGCACGCTCGTTCCTCTCTGGAAAGCTCGACATGAAGACCATCTATGCCCTGGCTCTGGCGGGATTGCCTTTAGGCGTTTTCGGGTTCCATCCGGCCCAGGCTGCGGACGCCGCCGCGGGACGCCAGAAGATAACAACCTGCCAGGCCTGCCATGGCCTCGACGGCCTGTCGAAGAACCCGGAAGCCCCCAATCTGGCCGGCCAGATCGAGCCCTATCTGGTCAAAAGCCTCGCCGAATACCGCTCCGGCGACCGCAAGCACGAAACCATGAACATTGTAGCGAAAGAGCTGTCGGACGAGGACATCGCGGATGTGGCCGCTTATTACGCCGCGATCCAAATCGATGTTCTGCCGCCGTGAGCCTTGCACTTAATCGTAGCCGGCAGTCTTTCATCCCGGCTGGCCCTTCGTTATTGTCGCGCCTCTTTGAGTGGCGAGGAGTAGGCGATGGCAGACATCGCGACCAGGGTCTACAACCATACCTGGAAGATCGACCCGATCGTTCGGTCCGTTCTGGACACGGACTTCTACAAGCTCTTGATGGCGCAGACGATCTTTCGCCGTCATCGCGACGTGAAGGTAACCTTCGGCATCCATAACCGCACGACCCGCATTCGCCTCGCCGACATCATCGATGTGGGGGAGCTGCGCGAGCAGCTCGACCATGTGCGCAGCCTGTCCCTGACCAGGGGCGAGTCCACCTGGCTGCGGGGCAACACATTCTACGGCAAGCGGCAGATGTTCTCGCCGGAATTCATGGACTGGCTCGAGACTTTCCGCTTTCCGGAGTACCTGCTGGAGAAGGAGGACGGCCAGTACGTGCTGACCTTCCACGGGCCCTGGATCGAGACAACCATGTGGGAGATCCCGGCGCTTGCGATCCTTAACGAGCTGCGCTCGCGCGGCGTGCTCAGGGGCATGGGCAAGTTCGAGCTCCAGGTGCTCTATGCCCGCGCCATGACGCGGGTGTGGGAAAAGATCGAGCGGTTGAAGACGCTGCCGGATCTGTCCATCGCCGATTTCGGCACGCGCCGCCGGCACGGCTTCCTGTGGCAGGACTGGTGCGTGCAGGCGATGATGGAGGGGCTGGGATCCTCTTTCCTCGGCACCTCCAACTGCCTCATCGCGCTACGCCAGGAGGTGGAGGCCGTGGGCACCAACGCCCATGAGCTTCCGATGGTCTATGCCGCCCTGGCGAACTCCGACGAAAAGCTGGCTCAGGCACCCTACAACGTGCTGTCCGACTGGCAGGAGGATTACGAGGGCAACCTGCTCGTCATCCTGCCGGATACCTACGGCACCACGAACTTCCTGCAGAATGCGCCCGATTGGGTGCCGGCCTGGACCGGCATTCGCGTCGACTCCAAGGACCCCATCGAGGGTGGCGAGGAGGCCATCGAATGGTGGCGACGGCGTGGGCAGAACCCGAAGGAGAAGCTCGCCATCTTCTCCGACGGGCTCGATGTGGACGTGATCGAAAACATCCACCGGCATTTCCGGGGCCGCATGCGCATCGGCTACGGCTGGGGAACGCTTCTGACCAACGACTTCCGCGGCCTTGCCCCCGAAGGGCGCCTCGATCCCATCTCCATCGTCTGCAAGGTGATTTCGGCCGATGGTCAACCTACGGTGAAGCTCTCGGACAATCCGACGAAGGCCATGGGGCCGAAGGCCGAGGTCGAGCGATACAAGCGGGTTTTCCACGTAGGCGCGCAGACGGCGCAACCGGTATTGGTGTGATGAGCATGAAAGTTGATCTGAACTGCGACATGGGCGAAGGCTTCGGCCCCTGGCCCATGGGGGACGACGAGGCGATGCTCGACATCGTTTCCTCCGCCAACATCGCCTGCGGATTTCACGCAGGCGACCCGTCGATCATGTTCCGGACCGCCGAGATCGCGAAGCGCAAGGGCGTGGCCGTCGGGGCGCATCCCGGCTTCAACGATCTGCATGGCTTCGGGCGCCGCATGATCCGCGGCGACACCCCGGCCGAGATCGAGCGCATGATCGCCTACCAGATCGGCGCCATGCAGGCCGTCGCATCGCTTGCGGGCCACAAGGTCACTTATGTGAAGGTGCACGGGGCTCTCAACAACATGGCGAACGAGGACGAGGATCTCGCTCTCGCGATTGCCCGCGCCATCAAGGGAGTCGATGCAAGCCTCATGAATGTGTGCATGCCGGGTCTCTTGATGGAGAAGGCGTCGCACGGCGTCGGCATTCCGGTTGTGCGCGAGATCTTCGCCGATCGCACCTATGAGGACAACGGCACCCTCACCAGCCGCAAGAAGCCCGGCTCCGTCCTCCACGATGCCGACTTCGCGGCCGAGCGCATCCTGCGTGCCGTTCAGGACAAGGCCGTCACGACAGTTTCCGGCAAACGGATTCCGGTCGAGATCGACACCATCTGCGTTCATGGCGACGAGCCGAGCGCGGTGGTCATGGCGCGGACCGTCAGGGCGAAACTGGAAGCAAACGGGGTCACGATCGCGCCGTTCTCCGGGTGAGAGGCCATGTCGTTCAAGGACCACTTCTCGACCCGCTCGGCCGACTACGCGGCCTACCGGCCCACCTATCCGCGCACGCTGGTGGACTATCTGGCAGGCCTCTGCGCGGCCACCGACTGCGCGCTCGATGTGGGATGCGGCACGGGCCAGCTGTCGGTGCTCCTGAGCAGGTGCTTCAGCCATGTCGTCGCCACCGATGCGAGCGCGCAGCAGATCGAGAAGGCGCAAGCGCATGAGCGGGTGGAGTATCGCGTCGCGCCGGCCGAGCGGAGCGGGCTTCCCGAGATCAGCGTCGATTTGATCACGGCAGCACAGGCGGCGCACTGGTTCGACCTTCCCGCCTTCTATGCGGAGGCGCGGCGCGTCGGGAAGCCCGGCGCGATCCTGGCTCTCATCACCTATGGGGTGCTGCAGGCCGATCCCGAGATCGATCCGACGGTTCAGCACTTCTACAAGGACATCGTCGGGCCGTTCTGGCCGCCCGAGCGCCGCCATGTGGAGGAGGGCTACCGCTCCTTCGACTTTCCGTTCGAGGAGTTGCAGGCGCCGCCCCTTGCCATCGAGGTGCATTGGCGGGCCTCGGATCTCATCGGCTATGTGGACACATGGTCTGCCGTGCGAGGCGCCGAGAAGGCCCTGGGGCGCGAGCCGATCGAGAGGTTCCAGCGCGATCTTTCGAAGGCCTGGGGAGACCCGGAGCAGGAGCGAACGATCCGGTTCCCTCTGTCGCTGCGCGTCGGCCGGATTTAGCTGAAGGGGTGTCCCGGACGGAGCGCCGCGAGGACCCTCGCGTTTCCGCTGCTCAACACATGCTTGGCCGCAACAAGTGCGGCCCTGACGAGGATGGTGTCATCCCCGGCGGCCGTAAGGCCGGGAAGGGGATCCACGATCAGGCTCAACACTATGGATTCCCTTCCCCTCCGCTTCGCTGCGGCCGGGAATGACACCGAGGGCGGAGCAGCGGGGGCAGAACCGGCAGGTCAGCGCTCCGCTGTCATCCTCAGGCCAAGCGTCAGCGAGGGAAGGGGATCCATGACCGCTGACGGTGCAGAACAAGAGCAGGGCGCGCCGCCATCTCCTGCGACCGGCGTGATTCCGGAGCCTCGCCTGCGCGGGGATGACAGCGGAGGTTCCGGCTTCATTCCACGCGCGATCCCGGATCGTCTCCGCCGTCCGGGACGGTCAGCCTAAGCCTTTAAGGCCCTCGCCAGAAACGGCTCCAGCGCAGCAAGCGTCTCCTCCGGCGCTTCTTCGGCGAGATAGTGGCCGCAATCGATGCCGTGTCCTTCCACTTGGTCGGCCCAGTCGCGCCAGACGGCGAGCACGTCGTACCACCGCTCCAGGCCATTCTGCCGGCCCCAGAGAGCCTGAACCGGGCAGGCGATCCGCCGGCCTGCCTGCTGATCCCGCTCATCCAGGCGCATATCCATGGTCGCGCCGGCCCTGTAATCCTCGCACATGGCGTGTATCGTCCCAGGATCCGTAAAGCAGCGCCGGTACTCGGCCAGCGCCGCCTCATCGAAGAGCGAGCGTCCCCGGCGAAGGTAGAAAACGTCGGGATCCGACGCGATCATGCGCTCAGGAATGGGGTAGGGCTGGGCGAGAAAGAACCAGTGCCAGTATCCCATGGCGAAGGCCATGTCCGTGCGCCGGAAGTGCTCGGCGGTCGGGAGGATATCCAGGACCGAGAGGGCGGCGATCCGCTCCGGGTGATCGAGCGCCATGCGATAGGCGCAGCGCCCGCCACGGTCGTGGCCGACAACCGCGAAGCGTTCGAACCCGAGGGCCTGCATCACCTCCACCTGATCGCGCGCCATGGCCCGTTTGGAATAGGGCTCGTGATCCTCGGTCGTCGGCGGCTTCGAGCTGTCGCCATAGCCGCGCAGGTCTGCGCAGACGACGGTGTAATGCTCTGCCAGCCGGGGAGCCACCCGGTGCCACATGACGTGGGTTTGCGGATGCCCATGCAGCAGAAGCACAGGCGGGCCGTTTCCTGCGTGACGCAGGTTGATGACGGCCTCGGACGTTTCGATTCGACGGTGGGTGAAAGTCTCGAACATCACGCTATGCTGTTGCGGCTTTTGCAAGATCGCCAGCTTCACCTGCAACCAGCGAAGCCTGCAGGCGTGCCCTCATCGAGAGGCAGCGCCTGCAGGCTTCTGTTGAACGATAACGATCATCACCAGGAGCGGCGTTCTCCGTTGTCGATATGGATGATGCCGTTCCCATAGATCTTCAGGCCCCCCACTTCAGGGCGGGACCGCAGGTAGGCCATGACGCCACGGGTGCGGGTCCGAACCCTGAAGTCGATGGCTCGGCAGGACAGGTGCAAGGACTGACGGGCACCGCCGGCGCGCCAGTTTCGGCTGCGATTGCGGTGGGTGGATTCGACGCTGACGGGTCCGAACTTGGCCGCAACGGCTGCAACGACCTCGCGCAGATTGCCCGGGACGCAGTTCGTCGGGGCGCTTGCGCGCAGCGTGATGGTTCCTTGCGACACAAGGGACGAGAAGCCCGAGAGGGTTCGGGCATCCGGCAGGCTCCCGGTGGCGCCGGGATCGGTAACGGTGGCGTTGGACGGCAGGCTGACATATTGAGCCGGAGGGATGAATGCTCCGTCACCATCGCCGGCCCTGAGCGAAGCCGGCGACATTCCCAGCAGAAGCGCACCGGTCATGAAGGCCAGCCGGGACGCAGGACGAAATCGGGAATTAGTGCTCATCGGGTTCTCCCCGTGTTGAGCCCCCACAGGTTTGCAGCCGCCGAAATGGTCCTCCCAACGGCACTCGTGTCTTATTGGTCAGTGAACTGACGGTTGCGTTTTTCAACGCTGGGGCAGGCTACCTAAAGTAAGCTTGGCATTGTGCAACAACGCCGCACAGGACTTGAGGGACCAAACAAGGCGATAGCTTGGCAAAGCTTTGGCCCATAAGGTTTCCGGAGCGAAGAAATTTTGGATTAGTTTCGACATAACAATGCGCTAGCTCTTGCGGACGCGCTTCGTGATCCACACATCAGGGCTTGTCGCGCCGGGATGGTCCGGCCGTCTGGAGACTGGAATGAACACTGCCCGCAGCGATGTTTTCGAAGCCATCAAGGCCGCCGGCCCCCGCCGGGAGGACGCGATTGCGCGTGTCACGATGGTGGCAAAGCTCATGGACAGCGCATTCGTCATCCCAGGGTTGAATCGCCGCGTCGGCCTGGATGCGGTGCTCGGCCTCGTGCCTGGCATCGGCGATGCGCTCTCGGCCGCTCTGGCAAGCTACATCATCTGGGAAGCCCGCCAGCTCGGCCTGCCGCGCTGGAAGATCGCCCGGATGATCGGCAACGTGGCCGTCGATACGGCCATCGGCGCCGTTCCGTTCGCAGGCGACCTGTTCGACGTCTTCTTCAAGTCGAACGAGCGCAACCTGCGGATCATCCACGAGCATCTGGGCATCACCAAGCGCGGTCCTCGCGAGATCGACGGCACGGCCATCCGGGTCGAGGAGCGCTGACATGAGGCGTCTTCTGTGGGTTATGGCCTGGATCGCCGTTGCGGTCTGGTCGCTGTTCGCCTGGGGCGCCTACGGCCTGCTCGACTTCTTCGGAGGCGTCGCGGCCCGCAATGCCGACATCGTCACGGGACATCCCGAGAGCGTCGAGTGGCTGTCCTGGGCTTTTGCGGTGCTGAGAAGCCTGGGGCTCGGAGCCGTCGTGTTCGTGTGGGGCCTCGTCTCGCTCCTGATCCTCGCGGTGCCGGCCGTGCTGAGCCTGCTCCTCGGCCGCTCGCACCCCCAGCCCAGGTCCTATGACTGGCGCGGTCCTGTGACGGGCTCGCCGGGGCCTGGTGCAAACCCCACCATCCTGCCGCCTTCGCAGCATCCGGTCCGAAGGATCGAAGGGCGCTAAAAGGAAAGGGCGAGGCGGCATCCGCCTCGCCCTTCGTGTATCCGGCTCCCGTTCGGCAGCGACAGATGTGTCATCCCCGGTGAGCGAAGCGAGTGCATAGAACAGCGCTTAACCGTGGATCTCCATCCCCGTCCTGCGGAGCGCAGGTGATGACACCGAACGCGCCAAGATCTATCGGCTACCGGTGGCTGGAAATGAACTGCTTGAAGCGCTCGGATTTCGGAGCGCCGAACACGTCCGTCGGAGCCCCTTCCTCCTCCACAACGCCCTTGTGCAGGAACACGACCCGGTTCGACACGTCGCGGGCGAACCCCATCTCGTGGGTCACCACCAGCATGGTGCGGCCTTCCTCGGCAAGCGAGCGCATGACGCGGAGCACTTCGCCGACGAGTTCCGGGTCGAGCGCCGAGGTCGGCTCATCGAACAGCATCACCTTGGGATGCATGGCCAGCGCCCGCGCGATGGCGGCGCGCTGCTGCTGGCCGCCGGACAGGTGCGAGGGGTACTGGTTGCGCTTGTCGACGATGCCGACCTTCGCCAGCAGCTCCTCCGCCTCGGCGATGCATTCCGCCTTCGGGCGCTTCTGCACGTGCACGGGCGCCTCGATTACGTTCTCCAGGATCGTCATGTGGGACCAGAGGTTGAAGCTCTGGAACACCATGGCGACGCGGGAGCGGATGCGATCCACCTGGCCCTGATCCGCCGGCTGCATGCCCTTGCGGCCCTTCTTCAGGCCGATCGTCTCGCCGCCGATGCGGATGTCGCCGGAATCCGGCACTTCCAGCATGTTGATGCAGCGGAGCATGGTCGATTTTCCGGAGCCCGACGCGCCGAGGATCGAGATCACGTCGCCTTCGCGAGCCTCAAGCGACACTCCTTTCAGAACCTCGAGGGATCCGAAGCTCTTGCGGAGATTGTGAACCGAGACGGCGGGAGCGGATTGGGGCGACAAGGATGCAACTCCGTTAGACATGGGCAGCCTCCAGGCGCGGCTCCACGGCCGGCGGGCGGCGCAGGTGAGGCGAGAGCCACCATTCGATGGCCATGATGATGCGCGTGATGATGAAGTTGAGCACGAGGTAGATCAGGCCCGCGACGATGAAGACCTCGACGGCGCGGAAGGTCTGCGAGATCAGTTTGGCCGCAAGACCCGTCACTTCCATCATGGTGATGATCGAGGCCAGCGACGTGGCCTTCACCATGAGGATGATCTCGCTGCCATAGGCCGGAAGGGCCTGGCGGACCGCGATGGGGAAGATGACGCGCCGGAAGAGCAGAAAGCCCGACATGCCGCAGGCCCGCGCCGCTTCGACCTGATTGTGCGGCACGGATTGCAATCCGCCGCGAATGATCTCGCTGCCGTAGGCCGCCGTGTTGAGGGTGAGCGCCAGAACGGCGCACCAGAAGGGCTCGCGGAAAAAGGTCCACAGGCCCCATTCCTGCAAGGTCGGGCGAAACTGCCCGAGGCCGTAATAGATCAGGAAGATCTGCACGAGCAGCGGGGTGCCGCGAAACACGAACACATAGGCCTGCGCCGGCCAGTCGAGGATCTTGAGCCCCGACATGCGCATCACGGCCAGCAGCATGGCGAAGATCGCGCCGAACACGATGGACGTGAGGGCCAGGTTCAGGGTCAGCGGAACCCCGGCCATGAGGGTCAGGAAGGCATCCCGCATGAAGGCGAAGTCCATCAGGAAGCCCTCCGCATGCCACGCAGCGAGTGGGTCTCCGCGCGCTGGAACAGATAGGTCGAAACCCAGGTGATGAGCAGGTAGAGCACCGCCGCCGTGAGGTAGAAGTCGAAGGGGCGGCGCGTGGAGCCTGCCGCGATGTGCGACTGGCGCAGGAGCTCGACGAGGCCCGTCACGGAGATCAAGGCCGATTCCTTCAGCACGAGCTGCCAGGTGTTGCCGAGGCCCGGAATGGCGTAGCGCAGAACCTGCGGGGCGATGATGCGGCGGAACATAAGCCAGCGGTGCATGCCGACCGAGCGGGCGGCTTCCAGCTCGCCGCGGCTGACCACCTGGTAGGCGCCGCGGAAAACCTCCGCCTGATAGGCGCCGGACACGATCCCAATGGCCATGGCGCCCGTGGCGAAGGCTGGCACTCCGATGAAGCCGTCGGCGCCGAAAAGGCTGCCGATGGCGCCGAGCGCCGCGCTGCCCCCGAAATAGAACAGGTAGATGACGAGCAGATCGGGAATGCCGCGAAGAACCGTGGTGTACCCGTCGGCTATGCTGCGGATGACGACGTTACCCCCGATCTTCCCCCAGGCCACCAGGGTTCCGACGACGGAGCCCGCAAGGAAGCCGCATATGGCGACCGCAATCGTCATGCCTGTCGCGGTGAGAAGAGCCCATCCCCACCCCTGGGGGCCGAACCCGACGAGTTCGAAATAGCTCAGCTGCTGCACGCGTCTCAACTTTCCTGAATGGCCTACCTTCCGCGCGGCGGAGGACGAGCCCGCTATCTGTCATATCCGGTGCCGTTCACGCTCACGGCCCCATCCGGCGCGGCTGTCGCCGCGCCGGATGGGCACGCTCTTGTCAGCTTTGCGGCGTCATGTCGACCTTGAACCATTGCTGCGTGAGCTTCTGGACGGTTCCGTCCGCGATGGCGGCCTGGACGGCCTTGTCGAACATGGCTTTGAGCTCGGCATCGTCCTTGCGCAGGCCGACCGCCACGCCGCGCCCGAGCACGTCGCCGCTCACTCCGCCGCCGGCGATCACCATATCCTTGAACTCCGGCTTCTCCGTCGTCGCCTTCAGGGACGAATGGGCCGCGAAGATCGCATCGACACGGCCTGCGGAGAGATCGAGGTCGTGCTGCTCCGTGGTCTTGTATTCACGGATGGTGATGGTGTCCTTGAGATACTTTTCCAGGAACTGGGAGTTCACGGTCGCGGTCTGGACCCCGATGGTTTTTCCCTTCAGGAGCGGCTTCCACTGCTCGATCATCGCCTTTGCGGCGTCCGCATCCTTGTCGAGGCTGAACCGCCTGCCTTCGCCGGCAAGCTTCGCGAGGGGAGAGTCCTTCATCGCGCCCCAGCCATGGAGACCGGACGCATAGGGACGGGAGAAGCTGATCGTCTCAAGACGCTTGTCGGTGATGTTCATGCCGGCCATGATGGCGTCGTACTTCTTGGCCTGGAGCGCCGGAATGATGCCGTCCCAGTCCTGAGCCACGATCTCGCACTTGACCTTCATGCGGCCGCACAGATCGTTGGCCAGATCGATCTCGAAGCCTTCGAGCTTGCCGCCCGCACCCGTGAAGTTCCAGGGGGCGTAGGCGCCTTCCGTGGCGATCTTGACGGTCCTCTCCTGCGCGGCCGCTCCGCCCATGGCGAGAGAAGAGGCAAGCAGGCCGAGACCTAAAGCCTTGAGCAATTTCATCGTCGTTCCCTTGGTCAGTTTTGACTGATCCTGTTGTCCGGATGCTGGCCGCAGCCTGTCATCCACCTTTGAGAGCTAACATTCAAACGCCAAGCCTGCGCAAGCCCTAAACATGATGAATAAAGCGGCCAGACTGGCAATTTCGGTCGCAGCTGGGATGGATTCATACAAAAAAGGCGCAGCCGGAGCTGCGCCTTGAATGTGCTGTGCAAAAGGATCAGGAGCGCGGGGTGGTGTCGATCTTGAACCACTTCTCGGACAGCTTCTTGATCGTGCCGTCCTTGATGGCGCCCTGGATCGCTTCGTCGAAGCTCTTCTTGAGCTCCGTGTCGCCCTGGCGCAGGCCCACGCCCACGCCGGCGCCGAGCAGGCCGCCGGTGATGGACGGGCCGACCATGACGTAGTCCTTGAACTCGGGCTTCTCGAGGGTGCCGATGATGTTGGTCGAGTCGGCCAGAACCGCATCGATGCGGCCCGCGGCGAGGTCGAGATCATGAGCCTCGGTGGTCTTGTACTCGCGGATCTCGGCCGTGCCCTTCAGGTACTTGTCGGCGAAATTGGAGTGGATCGTCGAGGTCTGAACGCCGACGGTCTTGCCCTTCAGCATGGGCTTGTAGGCCTCGATCGCCTTCTCGGCCGCAGCCTGCTGCGAGCCCAGATTGAAAGCCTGGCCCGTGCCGGGGATCTTGGCGAGGTCCGAGTTCTTCGCCACCAGAAGGCCGTTCGGGGAATTGGCGTAGGGACCCGCGAAGTCGATGGTCTTCTTGCGCTCGTCCGTGATGCTCATGCCGGCCATGATGGCGTCGTACTTCTTGGCCGTGAGCGCCGGGATGATGCCGTCCCAGTCCTGGGCCACGATCTCGCACTTGACCTTCATGCGGCCGCACAGATCGTTGGCCAGATCGATCTCGAAGCCTTCGAGCTTGCCGCCCGCGCCCGTGAAGTTCCAGGGGGCGTAGGCGCCTTCCGTGGCGATCTTGACGGTCTTCTCCTGCGCGGCCGCTCCACCGATGGCAAGCGCCGAACCGAGAAGAGCCAAGCCGATGGATTTCATGAATTTCATTGTCGTTCCCTTAGTTTATGGGCTCCGGTTCGAGCCGGAGCCTGGCTTCATCGCGATCCCGAGGACCGCGCTGTGACGCAGTAACGGTCAAACCGGCAAAAAAGGCAAGGGGAGGCAGGCAGGCCTTACACAACCCTCAGCCGGATCTCGCCCAGGCCTTCGATGGCCCCGACCATGGTCTGGCCTTTCGCCACCGCGCCCACGCCGTCCGGGGTGCCGGAGAAGATCACGTCGCCGGGGAAAAGCTCGAAATAGGAGGACAGATAGGCGATCTGCTCCGCCACCGACCAGATCATGTCCGACAGGTCCGCCGTCTGCTTCGTGCTGCCGTCGACCGACAGGGAAATCGAGCCGCCGGAGGGGTGTCCGACCTGGGAGGCCGGATGGATCGGCCCGACCGGACCCGAGCGGTCCGCCGCCTTTCCAAGCTCCCATGGGCGACGGAGCTGCTTGGCCTCGTCCTGCAGGTCCCGGCGGGTCATGTCGAGGCCGACCGCGTAGCCGAACACGTGGTCGAGAGCCCCCTCGACGGGAATGTCCCGTCCACCCTTGGCAAGCGCCACCACCATCTCGATCTCGAAATGATAGTTGCCGGTTTTCGGCGGGTAGGGATGGTCGGCGGTCGCCCCTTGCGCCACCGGCTGGAGCGCATCGGCCGGCTTCATGAAGAAGAAAGGCGGCTCGCGGGTGGGGTCGCCGCCCATCTCGCGGGCATGGGCCGCGTAGTTGCGCCCGACGCAGTAGACGCGCCGAACGGGAAACAGCTCGCCGGTGCCGGCAACGGGAAGGGCGGGGATCGAGGGCGCGGGAATGACGTAGGCCATGGAAGCTCGCGAAACGTGGGGGTTGGGCAGGATCGTCCTGCTTCTTCCTACACCTTGCGGTTCCCATCACAAGCCGTAATGAACGAAGGCTCCAGCCGAGGACCAGGGATGACCGCACAGAACACCGCTCTCGTTGAAGCCTTGACGGCGAGGTTGGGGGAGGGCTCCGTCCTCACCCTGGGCAGCGACATCGAAGGCTACCTCGTGGAGACCCGGGGGCTCTATCGCGGCGAGGCCCTGGCCGTGGTGCGCCCGCGCGACCGGGACGAGGTTGCCGTCGTTCTTCAGGAATGCGCGCGAGCCGGGGTGCCCGTGGTTCCGCAAGGGGGCAACACGGGGCTTGTCGGCGGCGGCGTGCCCTCCGGCGGCATCGTGCTCTCCCTGGCCCGTCTCGACCGCATCCGGGACCTCGACCCCGTGAATGCCACCATCACGGTCGAAGCCGGCTGCATCCTGAAAGCCGTTCAGGATGCGGCGAGCGCCGCCGGATACCTGTTTCCGCTGTCTCTCGCCTCCGAGGGCTCGTGCCGCATCGGCGGCAACCTCGCCACCAATGCGGGGGGCACCGCCGTCCTGCGCTACGGCAACATGCGGGAGCTGACGCTCGGCCTCGAAGTGGTGCTGGCCGACGGCCGGATCTGGGACGGCCTCAAGGGCTTGCGCAAGGACAACACGGGCTATGACCTGAAAAACCTGTTCATCGGCTCGGAGGGAACCCTCGGCATCATCACGGCGGCGGTGCTGAAGCTTTTTCCTGAGCCGAAAGCGCGGGTGACCGCCTTCGTCGGCTGCGCCTCCGCGCACGCGGCGCTTCAGCTCTTCGGGCGATTGCGCGAGCAGGCGGGCGATCATCTCACCGCCTTCGAGTACATGCCCGATTTCGGGCTCGAGATCGTCCTGAAACACAGGCCCGGCGCGGTTCGCCCGCTTGCGGAGCGCCATGCGGCCTATGGCTTGATCGAGCTCACCGCGCCGCAGCAGGACACGGACCTTCAGGGGCAGCTGGAGGCGATCCTCGGCACGGCCCTGGAGGATGGGCTGGTGCAGGATGCCGCGATCAGCGCAAGCGATGCACAAAGCCAGGGTCTCTGGGCTTTGCGCGAAAGCCTGTCCGAGGTGCAGCGGCTCGAAGGCGGTTCGATCAAGCACGATGTGGCCGTGCCCGTCTCGCGGGTGGCCGAGTTCATCGAGACCGCGGCGAGAGCCTGCGAGGCACAGATGCCGGACGTGCGCGTCTGCGCCTTCGGGCATTTCGGCGACGGCAACATCCACTTCAACCTGTCCCAGCCGGTGGGCATGGACAAGGCTGCCTTCCTGGCGCATTGGGAGCGCTTCAACCGGATCGTGCACGACATCGTGCATGGGATGAACGGCTCCATCTCGGCGGAGCACGGGATCGGCCTCATCAAGCGCGACGAGTTGGTCCTCTACAAGGATCCGGTCGCCCTCGACCTCATGCGCAGCCTCAAACGGGCGCTCGATCCGCAGAACATCCTCAATCCCGGCAAGGTCGTTGCAAGCGTCCTGCCGCAATGAAAACGGCGGGCCCGAAAGGACCCGCCGCAAAGACGCTGTGAGCTGAAGTCGCTTAGCGGCGACGGCGGCTCACCGTGCCGCCCGGAAGACGCTGGGAGTCTTCAAGGTGATGCTCGATGTGGGGAACCACTGAAGCCGCGAACTGGCGAAGCGACGGCTCGTTGCCGGCCTGAGCATAGGTCGAATGCAGAGCCAGGGCCTCCTGGTGAGACATGCGCTGGGCCTGACCGTAGAGACGGTCGAACTGCGGTCCCGAGGTGGAGGCGAGCTGGTTCAGCATGGCGGTCTTTTCCGGGCTCAGCGGAACGCCGAGACGGATCGGGGTGACCGAACCCGTTGCCTGCACGTCGCTCGCAGCGCCGGCGGCGGAGCCCGTCGTCGCGCCGATGCCCGCGCCGACGGCCGCACCCACCGGTCCGCCGACCAGGGCGCCGACGCCGGCTCCTGCCAGAGCGCCCGTGGCCGTGCCGCCGGCCGCGCTCGGGGAACCGCTCGATGCGGCACCCGCCGTCGCGCCTGCCGTTGCGCCGATGCCGGCGCCCACGGCCGCACCCACGGGGCCGCCGACCAGGGCGCCGATGCCGGCGCCGGCAAGAGTGCCGCTCAAGGAGCCGCCGATGAACTCACCGGATGCGGAATAGACCGCGCGGCCGCCGTTGAGGGCCTGGCTCGTCATGGCATGATCCTGGATCATGTTCTGGGCGTAACGACGGACCGCCGGATTGCGGGAACGTTCGAGAGCGAGCTGGCTCGAGGCAATCTCGAAGGCATCGGACTGGGCTGCCATCATGCGATAGGTCCGGCTGTCCAGGACCATGGCGCCTCCAGCCGGGGCCATCATCTGGGCATAGGCCGGAGCGGCCGAAACGGATGCAAGCAGGGCCGCAAGGGCTACATATTTCTTCATGAGATGAACTCCTGTTTTCGGGTCGCAGAACACCGCTCGAAGCTCAACAGGCTTGCAAAGTTCATGGGTGGCTGCAGCATCCCTTCAACGAGAAGCGATCTAAGCGGTTCCAGAAAAGAAGAATATATGTGCTTGACGGGACTGGAATGGGCACAAAACCATGGTTTCCGCCATGTGCATCCGAGCTTAGGAAGCTAACATAGGATAGGTTTAATCTTCCATCTGTCTTGTCGGAACGCAAGCTTGACCTTTCGTCCCTGATCTAAGCTTGGCGATCTTCAGCAGAGCGGTGCTCAAGACTTTTCTTCAGGTTGCCTGATCCGCCCGAGGGACAGCATCCCCATGCCGCCCACGGTGCCGTCCGGCCGCAATCCGCGCAGTTCGGCTTTAAGGAAGAAGCCTGTTTCATCCTGGCCGATCGTGAAGAGATGATAGCCTGCCTTGTGCGTCAGCGTTCCGCCCCGGGCCGACGCCGATGGGGCGCCGATAACCGGCACGGGCCCTCGCGGGCCGTCGAGATGGGCCAGCGAGCCGACATGGTTGTGGCCGTGAAGCACGAGTTCCGCCCCGACCCGTCCGATCATGGCCTCGAACCGGCGGGCGTCGGTGAGATTGCGGCCGGACTCCGCGCCGCCCACATGGGGCGGGTGGTGGATCAGCACGACGCGAAAGCATGAGGGATCCCGCCCGAGATCGCCAAGGATCTGCTCCACGGCCTTCATCTGCTTCGAGCCGACCCGACCCGTTGCCACGAACGGAAGGGTCGGGATGGCGGAGGACAGGCCCACGATCGCCACATTTCCGTACCGGCGCAGATAAGGGAAGACGGCCTCGGTGCCGTTGTCGCCGCGCGTCCAGGGAGCCAGTTCTTTCAGCAGGCCTTCGAGGGAGCCGCGAACATAGGCATCGTGATTGCCGGGCACGAAGGTGACGCGGGCCGGATCGCCCAGCACTTCCATGAAAACCCGCGAGGTCTTCCACTCGTCGGGCAGACCGATGTTGCAGGTGTCGCCCGTGCAGGCGATGTGGTCGGGCTTTTGAGCGTGAATGTCGGCCACCAGATCCGCCAGGATCTCCATGTCGTGAAGATCATGCCGGTTGCGATGCCAGTTGTACCAACCGGTCAGGCGCTTGCTCAAAAGCTGCTTCAGGCGGGGGCGGGGGAGAGGGCCCACATGGGGGTCCGTCAGATGAGCGATGCGGAACATGGCTGCCGATTGTTGCGAGTGGAAGCGAGAGTTCGTGCGCGCCGCCCGCTCCGTCAAGCGCTGCCGATGAAGATACCGGCCAGTAGCACCAGAACGCCTCCGACGACCACCTGATAGGTGGCGCTCCAGAACGGAGTTTCCATGTACCGGGTCCGAATCCACGAGATGGCGACCAACTCGACGGCAACCACGACGGCGGCGATCCCGGTCGCCAGCATGAAGGCGTTGGGCCAGGAGTCGGGCACCAGATAGGGCAGGGTATGGCCGATGCCGCCGGCTGCCGTCATGAGGCCGCACACCAGACCGCGCAGCCAGGGGGAGCCGCGGCCCGTGATCTCCCCGTCGTCGGACAGGGCCTCGGTCAGGCCCATGCTGATCCCCGCGCCGACCGAGGCCGCAAGGCCGACCAGAAAGGTCTCCCAGTTGTTCTGGGTGGCGAAGGCGGCGGCAAACAAGGGAGCGAGGGTCGAGACCGATCCGTCGATCAGGCCGGCGAGGCCCGGCTGCACGTATTGCAGCACGAAGAGCCTGCGGCGCGCATGCTCCTCGGCGGCTTCCGCGTTGTCCGTCAGATGGGCCGCGTGCAGTTCGCCCGCCTTGCGTTCGTGGCCGCGCTCGACCTCCGCGAGCTTCGTGAAAAGCTCCCGCATGGAAACGTCGAGGGTCTGCTGGGCGGCCTTCTCGTAGAAGCTTGCCGCCTGCAGCTCCATCACTTCCGCCTCGCGGCGCATCCTGTCGAGATCGAGATGGGGGCTCCACCAGACGGCACGGCGCTTCAGGAAGCCGCGCACGTCCTCCCGGCGGATGGGAGGGAGGTGCTCCCCGAAACGGGAGCGGTAGAAGCCATAAAGGGAGTTGCGGTGCTCGCGCTCCTCCTCGGCCATCCCGTCGAAGATTTCGGCGGAGGCCGGAAAGTCGGGACGGAGCCGATCGGCGAAATGCTGGTAGATCCGCGAGTCTTCTTCTTCGCTGGCAATCGCCAGGGCAACGACATCGCGCTCGGACAGTTCGGACAGAGACTTCATGGCAGATCCTGTTTAGAATAATTCTAAGCAGGATCTGCCTCTTTGGCCAGCCCTCCATTGGAGACGGGAGGGCGTGGGCGGATGCTCAGTACTGCGTACCCGGGATCAGGGTCGAGTAGACCGAACGGTCCTCAAGGTTGAGGGCCGGAGTCCAGGAAAAGCGGGCCGAGCGGTTGAGGCGGGAGAGAATGAACGCGAGAAACATTGGAACACCTTTGGTTGGCCCTTTGTTAGACCTTTGTATAATGCGGGTCACGCGCCAATTTGGTGCAACAGCTATGCAGTGCATGAATGCTTACGTTCACGTTCCCGTAACCTGGCTGTGATTGCTTCGACCGATGTCTGACACCTCGCCGCGCAAGACATCGCGCCTCCTCTCCTGGGGGCTCCACACCTATTGGCGCTTCTCGCGCGGCATGACCCTTGGCGTCCGCGGCGCTGTGCTCGATGAGCACAACCGGGTTTTCCTGATCAGGCACACCTATGTTCCCGGCTGGCACCTGCCCGGAGGCGGGGTGGAAACCGGCGAGACGGCTCTGGAGGCCCTCGACCGCGAGCTGCGCGAGGAAGCCTGCATCGCCATGGACGAGGCTCCGGCTCTCGTGGGCGTGTTCTTCAACCGAAGGATCTCCCGGCGCGACCACGTGCTGGTTTACGTGATCCGGCGCTTCACGGTGCTGGAGGTCAAGCAGCCGGATCAGGAGATCGCCGAGGCGGGCTTCTTCCCCTTGGACCGGCTTCCGGAAGGAACCACGTCGGCGACCCGCCGCAGGCTCGCCGAGATCCTCGAAGGGCAGCCTCCGTCCGTGAACTGGTGAGAAGGGTTTGCGCCGCGTTCCCGGCGCTGCTATGGCCAGGAGCATCCAAGGAAACCTCGAGCCCATGAGCATCACCCGGACCCAGCGACGACGACACGGCTGACATTCGTCCCGCCGCCCTTGTCTTTCTCGTCTTACGTCTGAGTTCCTTCATGACCGAGCTCTCGCTCCTGATCCGCACCGAGCAACCCATCGATTCCGAGGCCATCGAGCGCCTGCACGAGCGCGCCTTCGGCCCGGGCCGCTTTGCCCGCACGGCCTCCCGCCTGAGGGAAGGGGCGTCCCACCTGCTCGATCTGTCGTTTACCGCAATGGTGGGCACCCTGCTCGTGGGCTCGGTTCGCCTGACCCCCGTGATGGCGGGTGAGGAGCCTGCCCTGATGCTGGGTCCGCTGACCGTCGAGCCCGCCTTCGAGAGCCGCGGCATCGGCGCGGCCCTCATGGGGCGCTCCCTCGATGCCGCCAGGGCGAAGGGGCACACCCTGGTCCTGCTCGTGGGCGACGAGCCCTATTACAGCCGCTTCGGCTTCAAGCGCATCCCGCCGCAGCAATTGCAGCTGCCGGGCCCGGTTAACCCCGCCCGCTTCCTGGCTCTGGAACTGGCCGAGGGCGCGCTGTCCCGGGCGAGAGGTCTGGTGAGCCCGCTGCCCGTTTCAAGCGAATAGCTGGAATCAGCTCTGCGGCTGGCCCCACCCTCGCTAGCGGGAGGGAAACACGCGCGTGCCCGACATTCGGAAGTGCTTTACGCCCTGCGCCGTCCCTCGATCAGCCAGGCGGCGAGCGTCGAGCCGATCAGGAGCACAAGCCCCACGAAACCCAGCGCCATCGGGAAGACCGAGACGCCGCGCACGATGGCGCTGTCGCTGGGCTTGATGCCGATCCAGTCGCCGCCGGAGAAGCGCGTGCCGGAATGCACCGCGAGCAAGCGCGGCACCGTGATGCTCTGATCGCCCGCCATCGCCACCCGCCGCACGGATCCGCCTGTGGCCTCGGCGATAGGGGCGAGCGCCTCCGTGTTGCTGAACACCTCCATCAGCTCGCGCGGGTTCGCCGGTCCGATGCTCACGAAGGTGATGAGATCGCCCGAGCGCACCGTGTGCAGCCCAAGCTCGCGGCTTGCTACCTGAGCCGTGAACAGGCCGGGGCGCGTCTCGTTGAGCGGGATGCTGCTCTCGGCCCCGCTCGGCGCCACGAGGGTCGCAGGCGCGGCCGTCTCCTGCATGGTCTGCCGCTCGATGCGGATGTCCCTGCCTTGAGCGCTGGCGCGCAGCGCCTCCTCTTCGAGGGCAGGCTCCTTCATGAGCCAATGGGCGAGCCGGCGCAGGAGGTCGAGATGGGGCCCGCCCTCCTGATAGCCGCGCGCCCAGAGCCAGGCATGATCGGAGAGCAGGAGCGCCACGCGACCCTTGTCCTCCCGCCGCAGCACGAGGAGCGGCAACTCGTTGGCGCCCGACATCAGGGTCGAGCCCGATTGCACCTGGGAGCCGATGATGCGCAGCCACTCGCCCCAGGCCGGGGGCGATTGCTCGGAGCCCGGAAGGTCGCGGGTGACCGGGTGGCGCTCGCCCGTGTCGGTGATCTCGGCCTTGTAGGGCTGCTCAATGATGCTGCCGTTGGGCTGGCCGGGGATGATGGGGGCAAGGCGCGTCTGGGCGAGGCTGCCGTAGCTTGCGAATTCCGGGCCCGCCGCCACGAGGATCGCGCCGCCTTCGCGCACATAGCGCACGATGTTCTCGAAATAGCTGGAGGGCAGGATGCTCTGGTTGGCGTAGCGGTCGAAGATGATCAGGTCGAATTCCTTGATCTTCTGCTGGAACAGCTCGCGGGTCGGGAAGGCGATCAGCGAGAGCTCGTTGATCGGCGTGCCGTCCTGCTTCTCCGGCGGACGCAGGATCGTGAAGTGGACGAGGTCCACATTGGCATCCGATTTCAGGAGATTGCGCCAGGTGCGCTCGCCCGCATGCGGCTCGCCCGAAACCAGGAGGACGCGCAGCTTCTCGCGGATGCCCTCGATGGGAACGACGGCCCGGTTGTTGGCCTGGGTCAGCTCGTTGGGCAGGCCTTCGACTTCCAGCTCGACCACGTTGGTGCCGCCATGCTCGATGCGCACCTGAAGCGAGAAGGGGGTGTCGGCCCGCACCTGCTGGCGGCTGAGCACCTGACCGTCCCGGCGCACCGTCAGGAGCGCCGAGCCCGTGCCGCCGCGCTCCATCACCTGAGCCCGGATGGTCTGATCCTTGCCGACGATGCCGAAGCGCGGAGCCTCCAGCAGCTTGATCTGCCGGTCGCGCTCGTCAGGCCGTCCCGTGATGAGAGCATGAAGCGGCGCCTTGAAGCCAAGGCCCTCCACGGAGGGCGGAATGTCGTGGACCACGCCGTCGGTCACGAAGATCACGCCGGCCAGCCGGTCCGGCGGCACGTCCGCAAGCCCGTTGGACAGGGCCGCGAACAGCCGCGTCCCGTCGTCGCCGCTGCCGTCGTCCGCGTTGATGAAGCGAGGATCCACATCGGCCAGCGACCCGAAGCGGCGCTCCAGCTCGGCCCGCACCTGATCGGTCATGGGGGAGCGGTCGCCGAGCGTTTGGGAGCTGGAGCGGTCGATGACCACCGCCACGATGTCCTTCACCTTTTCCCGGTCCTCCTGCACCAGCGCCGGATTGGCCAGCGCCAGGAGAACGAGGCCAAGCGCCACGGCCCGGAGGATCGCCACGGGTCCGCGGGAGGCGAGCGCCAGGATCGCCAGCAGGGCCACGACGGCGCCGAGCGCCCAGAGGGCGTAATCGGGGATGAGCGGTGAGAAACTGATCGAAAGCAAACCGATCTCCTGCGCGTGGCTCAGGTTGAACTTGGGGTGTCATCCCCGGCGAGCGCAGCAAGGGAAGGGGATCTATAGCGCTGAGCCTGATCGTGGATTCCCTTCACCTTCGCTTCGCTTCGGCCGGGAATCACAAACCCTGCTTCGGCCCGAGCCACCGAAAGCCAGTCTTGTTTGAAAATGCCCATGCCTACTGCCCGAGCCGTTCGAGCAGGGCCGGCACATGCACCTGATCGGCCTTGTAGTTGCCGGTCAGCGCGTACATGACGATGTTGACGCCGCTGCGATACGAGAACTCCCGCTGCCGCTGGTCGCTGCCGACGATGGGATAAAGCCACTCGCCCCGCGCTCCCACCGCCCAGGCGGCCGCGAGATCGTTGGACGTGATGATGATCGGGGAGACGCCGTCGCCGGAGCGCGCCGGCCGGCTCTCCTCGCCCTCGGCCTGCGGCGGCAGGGCCTCGACCCAGGTCTGCCCCGTGGCATAGCGGCCCGGGAATGTGTCGAGGATGTAGAAGGTTTTCGTCAGCACGTGGTCGGCAGGAACGGGCTCGATCTCGGGGATGTCGAGTCCGGCCAGCATCCGGCGCAGGTATTGGCCCTCGGCGCTCATGGCTCCGTCGGGGCGGCTCCCGAAGGCGTCGCGCGTGTCGAAGATCACGGTGCCGCCGCCCTTCATGAAGGCGTCGAGGCGGCGGATGGCAGCCTCGGGCGGCATCGGCCGGTTGGCCACGATGGGCCAATAGATCAGCGGGTAGAAGGCAACCTCGTCCCGGGCCGGATCGATGCCGATGGGCTCGCCCGGGGACAGGGCCGTGCGCTGGCCCAGAACCTGCGTCAGGCCGGTCAGGCCCGCCTTGCTCGTCTCGTCGACCTGTGCGTCTCCCGTGACCACGTAAGCCAGGCGCGTCACGAGAGCGGGATTGGCGCTCTCGATGGCCATGGAGGACCGGCGGTCCTGCGCGCTCGCATCCGTGACAGGGTTGAAGAGCAGGAACGCCGTGAGCGCGATGGCGGCTGCAGCGCCTGCCCGGCGCAGGCGCCCGGAGAGGTTCGCCAGATGGCCGCCCAGCCAGAGGGACGCAAGGGTGTCGGCCACGAGAAGCAGCAGGGCCAGCATGAAGAGCGGCATGCGCAGGTCGATGGTCTGCGCCCCGGCAAGCGGCGCGATCCGGGGATTGAGCGAGGCGTAGTTCAAGGGCGCCAGCCGGTCGCTCTGTAGGAGAGCGTTGACCGCAAGGCTCGAATCCACCGGACCGTAGAAGCCCGGCGGATGCTCCAGGCGCGCCCGCTCCGTATAGGTGCGCGTCACCGCGCGGGCGGTGGCCGGGGGCGAGATGTAGATGCCGTAGCCGTCAAGCGTCAGTCGTGGGGCCACAGTCTCGTTCTCCGCGTTGCGCGCCTCCGCGTTCGTGTCGGTCGACGCACCGGCAAGGGCGGTGGTTCGGCGCAGCATGTCGACGAAGAGGCCCGACAGGGGCAGGTTCGACCAGGTGGTGTCGGCGGTCACGTGAAAGAGCACGACCAGCCCGTCGCCGCGCTTGTCCGCCGTGACGATGGGCGTGCCGTCGGCCAGCGACGCCCAGGTCTTGGCCGGCAGGTCGCCGTCCGGCTCGGCCAGGATCTGGCGGCGGATGCCGATTTCCTCCGGAACGGCGAGGCCGAAGAAGGGGCTTTCGCGGGTAAAGGCCGCGAAGGTCTTCGGCGTGTCCCAGGAGAGAGTTCCGCCCAGGCTGCGTCCGCCGCGGCGCAGGCGCACCGGCACGAGATCGTCGTTGCCGGCCGCAAGCCTCGAGCCTGCAAAGCGCAGCAGCATCCCGCCCTGTTCGACGAAGGCGGACACCTTGCCGAGGGTTTCCCGGTCGAGCCCGCCCACATCGGCCAGAACCAGGATGGAAACCTGCTCGTCGATGAGCTGGTTCACCGCATCGGCGACGCCGCCCCGGCCCGTGCGGATCTCCGAATAGGGCGCAAGGGCCCGCTCGATGTAGTAGAGCGGCGACAGGAGCGGCTGGGCCTGTTCCGAGGTGCCGCCGAACACGAGGCCGACCCGGCGGCGCTTGCCGCGTTCGTCGAGAAGATGGACTGCGCCGGCCGAGCCTTCCCCGATGATCTCGATGCGCGCGATGGCGTTGCGGATCTCGGTGGGCAGATCGAAGGCGACCGTGGTCTCGGTGGCGTTCGGGTCGAAGGAGAAGCGCATGTCCGCCAGCGGCAGGCTCTTCAGGTCGAGCGCGCGGACGAGGCCCGCATCGCGCCCGTTCGGCTCCGGCCGCACGAGCCTGACGTTGAGCTGGCCGCTGGCGTTCTCCACGCCCGCGATGGCCAGGGCCGGAGCGCGCTCCGCTTTGAGAACGGTGATCCGCTGCCCGCTCGCCATCTGCGCCAAACCATCGATGAAGCCTTGCCCGTCAACGCCCGCGACCCCGTCGCTGATCCAGACGATGTTGGCATCGGGCGTGGATTCCAGAAAACGCCTGACGGAATCCAGGTGGACCTGACGGTCCTGCAGGTGCGGCAGAGGTTTCAGGGAGCGCAGGCGCTCCAGGGCGGCGGCCGGGCTCGCCGGTTCGATGGCGGCAGGCACTTCCGCCGTTGCCATGAGGGCGACGGTGCGGCCGTCGCGTCCCGCCGCTTCGATCCGCTCGGAGGCGAGGTTCATGCGGTCGCGCCAGTCGTGGGCTGCGGCAAAGCCGTTGTCCAGGATGATGAGAAGCGGCGAGCGGTTGTTGTCTTCCGCCAGGGGATTCCAGATCGGGCCCGCGGCGGCGAGGATCAGGAACGCCGCCAGCAGCAGCCGGAGCAGCAGCAGCCACCAGGGGGTGCGGGCGGGCATCTCCTGCTCGGGCCGGAGGTCGGCCAGGATCTTGAGGGGCGGGAAGTCCACCCGCTTGGGCTGCGGCGGCGTGATGCGCAGCAGGA
The DNA here is from genome assembly GCF_016743775.1 of Microvirga aerilata. Classification (GTDB taxonomy): domain Bacteria; phylum Pseudomonadota; class Alphaproteobacteria; order Rhizobiales; family Beijerinckiaceae; genus Microvirga; species Microvirga aerilata. The sequence goes on from NZ_JAEQMY010000011.1 coordinate 95,090, forward strand.
GCCAGATGGCCGGAAGGGCCGCGAGCGCCGTCAGGACGAGCGGGACGGCGAAGGTGAGGGGAAGGCCCAGCATGACCTAGCGCGCTCCCGTGTTGGTGCCGCGGGAGGTGGAAACGAGGGTCATGATGCGAAGCGCCGCCTCGCTGGCAGGCCGGTCGGTCCGGTGGATCGTGAGCGTCCAGCCGCGGCGGCGGGCCAGTTCCTGGAGCTCCGCCCGGTGCTGCTCGATGCGCGCCCGATACGCGCGCCCCCAGGACGCCGCGTCGCCGATCCTCAGGGAAACCCCGTCTTCGAGATCGTGCAGAACCGCCTGTCCCTGGAACGGGAAGGTCTCCTCGACGGGATCGACGATCATCACGAGGTGCCCTCGCGCCCCGCGGGACGAGATGCCCTCGACCATGGCGGCGATGTCACGCACGGGAGAGAGAAAATCGCTGACCAGGATGGCTTCGTGCTGGGGCGCCACGGGAGCCTGCGGGGGCAGGCTCTCCTCGAGGGACGTGCGGTCGGCCACCAGGGTCTGGGCCATGGTTTCCGCGATCCGCCGGGTGGCGCGAGGCGCCATGAGGCCCAGCATCCCCACCCGCTCCCCCGCCTCGACGAAGGTGTCGGCGAGAGCAAAGCCGAGCACGATGGCCCGTTCGATCTTGGGAGCCTGCGCCAGGTCCGAGGCGTAGCCCATGGAGGCGGAGCGGTCGATCCAGAACCAGATGGTCTGGGCGGTTTCCCATTCCCGCTCGCGCACATAGAGCCGGTCGTCCCGGCCCGAGCGGCGCCAGTCGATGCGCTGCGCGGCCTCTCCGGTCACGAAGGGCCGGAACTGCCAGAAGCTTTCGCCGGTGCCGGCGCGGCGGCGGCCATGGATGCCGTGGGCGAGATTTGCGGCGACGCGTCGGGCTTCCAGCACGAGACGCGGCATCCGGCTGGCCAGGGAGAGCGCGCTCTCCGTCTCAACGCGGCCCGGCGAGCGGGCGCTTTCGGGGAGGACCCGGGTACGGGCCATATGTAAAATCCTAGCCTGCCAGCCGCGAGGTGAGCCGGCCGATGACGCCCTTGAGCGTTTCTCCATCGGCGCGGGCGGAGAAGGTGAGCGCCATGCGGTGCTTGAGCACCGGCTCGGCCAGCGCCACCACATCGGCCAGCGAGGGCGCCACGCGGCCTTCGATGAGCGCGCGGGCGCGCACCGCCAGCATCAGGGCTTGGCTCGCGCGGGGGCCCGGTCCCCAGAGGACCTTGTCGGTGACGCCGTCCACCCGGTCGCCTTCTGGGCGGGCCGAGCGCACGAGGTCGAGGATCGCGTCGACCACGCTTTCGCCGACCGGCAGGCGGCGCACCAGGCGCTGGGCGTTCATGAGCGCCTCGGCATTCATCACGGTCACGGGCTTGCGGTCCTCCGCGCCCGTGGTCTCGATCAGGATGCGCCGCTCGGCTTCGCGGGTCGGATAGCCCACGTCGATCTCAAGGAGAAAGCGGTCGAGCTGGGCTTCGGGCAGCGGATAGGTGCCCTCCTGCTCGACGGGGTTCTGGGTTGCCAGCACGTGGAAGGGCTGGGGCAGGTCGTGCCGCTCGCCGCCCACGGACACATGGTGCTCCTGCATGGCCTGCAGCAGGGCCGACTGGGTACGCGGGCTCGCACGGTTGATCTCGTCCGCCATGAGAAGCTGGGCGAAGACGGGGCCTTTCACGAAGCGGAAGGAGCGGCGGCGGTCGGCGCCCTCGTCCAGAATCTCGGAGCCCAGGATGTCGGAGGGCATCAGGTCGGGGGTGAACTGGATGCGGCGGGCGTCGAGCCCGAGCACGGTGCCGAGCGTGTCGACGAGCTTGGTCTTCGCCAGGCCCGGAACGCCCACGAGAAGCCCGTGACCGCCGGCGAGAAGCGTGATGAGCGTCAGGTCGACCACGTCCTCCTGGCCGAAGATGACCGTGTGAATGGCCTCCCGGGCGCGGCCTACAGTCTCAAGCGTTGCCTCCGCGTTGCGGATGATCGCGTCGTCCAGGGCGGTAGGCGCTTGAGCAATGCTGGCCGTCATGAGGTCATTCTCCCTCTTCTTCGCAATTGCCCCCGGTAGCTAGTCTGCCTTTGATCCGCGTCGATAAGCAAGGGTCGATGCGCCGCAGCACTTGATCGATATGGAGTGGACGATACAGCCAGGGACTCTATTCTCTAGGAAGTAGCAATTGCCCGCCGTTCGTCGATCCTCAATTTAGAAAATAGTGTTCACGCTTGCGTCATGACCGATTCCTCAATCCCACATCCTGGAAGCGCCCTGGCCCGCCTGACGGAGGCGCTCGGTGCCGACGCCAAGCAAAAAGGGCCGCCGCCGGTGGAGCGCTGGAACCCGCCCTATTGCGGCGAGATCGACATGCGCATCGCGGCCGACGGCACGTGGCATTACATGGGCTCGCCCATCAACAGGCCCGCCCTCGTCCGGCTGTTCTCGACGGTCCTGCGCAAGGACCCGGAGCGCCATGTGCTCGTCACCCCCGTCGAAAGGGTCGGGATCGCCGTCGACGACGCGCCTTTCCTGGCGGTCGAAATGGCCGTTGAAGGTGACGGAAGGGATCGCCAGATCGCCTTTCGCACCAATGTGGACGATCTGGTCCAGGTTGGCCCGGAGCATCCGCTGCGCTTCGACAAGGATGCCCATGGGGGCGTGAAGCCTTATGTGAAGGTCCGGGGGGAACTTTGGGCCCTGGTGACGCGCACGCTTGCGCTCGATCTGATCGCGTTGGGCGAGGAAACGCACGTGGAAGGTGCTGCCACTTTCGGCGTCACATCAAACGGCATGTTCTTCCACATCGCTTCCATCTCCGAGCTGGGCGAGCGTTGATGCGGCTTGCCCTCCACGACATGCCGGATTTCCTGACGCTGGCAGCGGAACGCCTGCGGCCCGAGCCCCCGGATCCCGACGAGGCCCTGGCCAATCCGCGCGGCGACCACAGCCTCGACGATGTGCCTCTCGCCCATCCCCTGCAGCCCAAGCCCGCGGCGGTTCTGGTCCCGGTGGTCATGCGCGAGCAGCCGACCCTGCTCCTGACCGAGCGTTCCTCGCAGCTGCGCCAGCATTCGGGGCAGATCGCCTTTCCGGGCGGGCGGGTCGATCCGACGGATCCCTCCATCCTGGCGGCGGCCTGCCGCGAGGCCCAGGAGGAGATCGGCCTGGACAGGCGCTTCATCGGCCTGCTCGGATATCTCGATGCGTACTTGTCCACCACGAACTACCTGGTGATGCCGGTGGTCGCGCGGGTCTCCCCGTCCTACACGCTCGACCTGAACGCGGACGAGGTCGCCGATACCTTCGAGGTGCCGCTCAGTTTTCTCATGGACCCGGCCCGCCACGAGCTCCATTCCCGCGAATGGAAGGGCAGGCTTCGCCGCTACTATGCAATGCCCTATGAGGGGCGCTACATCTGGGGCGTGACGGCGGGCATCATCCGCAATCTGTACGAGAGGCTCTACACGCCATGACACGGGCGATCATTCAGGGTTTGGCGCTGTTCCTCCTGCCCTTCGTTCTCTTTGCGCTTTATCTCGTCATCCGCCGCCGCAATCCGCTGATCTGGTCTCATTGGAGCGACCAATCCACCTGGCTCACCATTGCGGGCTTGAGCTTCGTCGTCATGTCCCTCGTGGCCACCGCCCTTCTGGCGGAGCATGAGACCGGCGCATACGTGCCGACGCGCGTCGAAAACGGACGGGTCATTCCAGGGCACTTCGAGTAATGGACATCCTCGACCGACAGGCTCTCGCAAGCCTTCTCGAGCGCCCCCAACTCCGCCGCCTTCTGGAGGCCTTCAATGGCGGCGGGGAAGAGACCCGCATCGTGGGCGGCGCCGTGCGCAATGCCCTGCTGGGCCGGCCGGTGACGGAGGTGGATTGCACCACCACCATGCTTCCCGAAGCCACGGTGGAGCGGGCCAGGGCTGCCGGCTTCAAGGCCGTTCCGACCGGCATCGAGCATGGCACGATCACGGTGATCGTCGCCGGGGAGCCCTTCGAGATCACCACCCTGCGCGAGGACGTGGAAACGGACGGGCGTCATGCGGTGGTGCATTTCGGCCGCGACTTCGTGCTCGACGCCAAGCGGCGCGACTTCACCATCAACGCCCTGTCGCTCGGCCTCGACGGGCGGCTCCACGACTACACCGACGGCATGGCGGATCTGGCGGCCCGGCGCGTGCGCTTCATCGGCGAGGCGCGCACCCGCATCCGCGAGGATTACTTGAGGATCATGCGCTTCTTCCGCTTCCATGCGGAATATGCGCAAGGCGATCCCGACCCGGAGGGGCTTGCCGCCTCCGGCGCCGAGCGGCACGGCCTTGCGATCCTCTCGAAGGAGAGAGTTCGGCATGAGCTGATGAGGCTGCTCGTGGCCCGCCGGGCAGAGGACACGATCGGGGTTCTGGCCGACCACGGCTTCCTCACCTGGCTTCTGGGCGGCGCGGCCGAATTCGGCCGCCTCAGCCGGGTGGCCGCCGATGACGAGACCGGGCCTGTGCCGGTCTGGCGCTTGGCGGCGCTCGCGGTGATGGTCGCAGAGGACGCAGACCGGCTGCGGGAACATCTGAGGCTCTCCAACGACGAGCACAAGAAGCTCGCCGCCTATGGGCGGCTTCTCGGCCTTATCAAGACATGGGGGCTGCCATTGAACGCCTTGGCCATCCGCCGCCTCGTGGCGGAGCATGGGCCTGAGCTTCTCGGCATCGTTTTGGCGGCAACGACCAGGGAGCCATTGCCCATCGTCCATGAGGAGGCTCGGGAGGCGCTCGAGCTTTTCCGCAAGGGTGCCGAGCCTCTGCCGGTCTTTCCCTTGCGGGGAGCCGATCTCCTTGAGAGTGGGGTTCCAAAAGGCCCTAAAGTGGGCGAGTTGCTCGCCCGGGCCCGTCAGGCCTGGCTGGCGGAAGGCTGCCGGATGGATGAAGGCTACGCAGGGGAACTGCTCCGGCGGGTTCTGGAGCAGGCTTAGGTTCTCCTCAAGGCGCCATCCCGGACGCGGGGCAGCGTCGGGTGACAGCGTGGCCTCTCATGGCCACCTCACCGTCGGCGGCATGGAGGAGAGGATCGAGGCGATGTTGCCTCCGGTCTTCAGGCCGAAGATGGTGCCCCGGTCGTAGAGCAGGTTGAACTCCACGTAACGTCCGCGGCGGACCTGCTGCTCGATCCGGTCCACCTCCGTCCAGGGCTTGGGGGCGTTACGCCGAACGATATCCGGATAGATCTTGAGGAAGGCCTCGCCCACGTTGCGGGTGAAGGTGAAGTCCTCGTCAGGGTTTCCCGTCCAGTGATAGTCGTAGAAGATGCCGCCGATGCCCCGCGGCTCGTTGCGGTGCTTCAAGAAGAAGTACTCGTCGCACCACTTCTTATAACGGTCGTAGGAGCCCTCCGGCGCATGAGCCCGGCAAGCCTCCTCCATGGCGCCGTGGAAGGCGACGGTGTCAGGATCGTCCTGGGTGCGCCTCCGGTCGAGCACGGGGGTGAGGTCCGCGCCGCCGCCGAACCACGGCTTGGTGGTCACCACGAAGCGGGTGTTCATGTGGACCGTTGGAACGTTCGGATTCCAGGGATGGGCGATCAGCGAGATCCCGCCTGCCCAGAAGCGCGGGTCCTGATCGGAGCCCGGGATCTGGCCGCGGAACTCCGGCGCGAACTCCCCATGCACCGTCGAGACGTGGACGCCTACCTTCTCGAACACCCGGCCCCGCATCATGGACATGACACCCCCGCCGCCGGGATTGCCGCTTTGGTCCTTGCGCTCCCAGGGGGTGCGCTCGAACCGGCCGGGCTCCTGGGCTTCCGGGGGGAGGGGAGCCGTCACCTCATCCTCCAGCGCCTCGAAGGCGGCGCAGATCCGGTCGCGCAGGAGAGCAAACCAGACAGGCGCCTCTTTTTGCAGGCGTTCGACGGCGTCTTGATCGGTCATGATGGTCTCGCGTCAAATCTGTGAACGGGCTGGGGCGGGGAACGAACGGGTCTGCCGCAGGGCCTCCCCGAGGATCATGGCGGCCGTGACCGCCACGTTGAGGGACCGCATGCCCTCCTGCATGGGGATGAAGACCCTCGCGTCGGCCACCTGGTGGACCTCGTCCGGGACCCCTGCGGATTCGCGCCCGACCAGGATGATGTCCTGAGGCTCATAGGCGAAGTCCGCATAGGGGATCGCGCCCTTGGTGGTGGCCAGCACCAGCCGGCCCCCGGCATCCTGGCGCCAGGCCTCGAAGCTGCGCCAGGAGATGTGGCGGGCGATCGCCGCATGGTTGAGATAATCCATGCCTGAGCGGCGAAGGTTCCTGTCGGACACGTCGAAGGCCGCAGGTTCGATGATCTCCACCGGCACGCCGAGGCAGGCGGCCAGCCGCAGCATGGTGCCGGTGTTCTGCGGAATGTCCGGCTGATAGATGGCAAGTCGGGGCATGCAATCCGTCATCGGGGCAATATGCCTTCCCGTCAAGGGAGCGTTCGCTTCCCCTGCAGGACCGGCGCAACCCCTTATGCGGCTTGAGCCCCGGTGTCCTGCCGTCCGCGATGGAGCGGCAATTTGAGCCACAGGCTGGAACAACTCCAATCCGGCTATGGACAGGCGGGCTTGACCGTGCCAAAGAGCCACCGCGCGGCGACTCCCAGTCGCATTGCGCGCGCGTAGACGCGTTCCATATCGGAGCTTGTGCGCCGAATGTCTGGGTTACCAAGGCATTGCCGACGCGCGGTTCTCGTTTTTGATCAATGCTGGAGAGCCAAGTGGCCGAGACCACCACTCATGTCGCTGAGCCGACACGGCGAGATTTCCTTTACATCGCCACGGGCGCTGCTGCCGCTGTCGGCGGGGCAACCTTGGTATGGCCCTTTGTTCAGTCCCTGGCGCCGGATGCGGCGACGGTGGCGGCCGGCGCTCCCGTCGAGGTCGACCTGACGCCGATCGCCGAAGGCCAGATCGTCAAGGTCTTCTGGCGCGGCAGGCTGATCTTCATCCGGCACCGCACCCCGGACGAGGTCAAGTCTGCCGGAGATGTGAATGTTGCATCCCTGCGCGATCCCCAGTCCGACGCCGAGCGCGTGAAGGACGGCAAGGCCCAGTGGCTCGTCGTCTACGGCAACTGCACTCATCTGGGCTGCGTGCCGCTGGGCCAGCAGGGTGAATACAAGGGCTGGTTCTGCCCCTGCCACGGCTCGGTCTTCGATACGTCCGGTCGCGTCCGCGGCGGCCCGGCTCCGACCAACCTGCCGATCCCCTCCTATACCTTCGTGTCCGATACAAAGATCATTATCGGTCAAGAAGAAGCCACGGCGTAACCATCCGCGATCAGGCGACATCCATGAGCCAACATCCCACCACCTACGTTCCCCAGAGCGCCTTCGGCAAATGGTTCGAGAGCCGTCTGCCGATCGCAGGTCTCGTCCATTCCTCGTTCATCGCCTTTCCGGTGCCGCGGAACCTGACCTATTTCTGGACCTTCGGCGCCATCCTGGTCTTCATGCTCGTCTCCCAGATCGTGACGGGCGTGTTCCTGGCCATGTACTACACGCCGAATGCCGACCTGGCCTTCCAGTCCGTCGAGCACATCATGCGCGACGTGAACTACGGCTGGCTGCTGCGGTATCTGCACGCCAACGGCGCGTCGATGTTCTTCATCGCCGTCTACCTCCACATCTTCCGGAACTTCTACTACGGCTCCTACAAGGCGCCCCGTGAGGTTCTGTACATCCTCGGCGTGATCATCTTCATCCTCATGATGTCGACGGCCTTCATGGGCTACGTGCTTCCCTGGGGCCAGATGAGCTTCTGGGGCGCCACCGTGATCACCAACCTGTTCTCGGCGATCCCGCTCGTGGGCGAGACCATCGTGAGCTTCCTGTGGGGTGGTTACGCCGTCGGCAACCCGACGCTGAACCGCTTCTTCTCCCTGCACTACCTGCTGCCCTTCATGACCCTGGGGGTCGTGATCCTGCACATCTGGGCTCTGCACGTGCCGGGCCAGAACAACCCGACCGGCATTCCGATCAAGTCGGGCAAGGACGCGGTTCCGTTCACTCCCTACGCCACGATCAAGGACATCTTCGCCGTCGTCGTGTTCATGATCTTCTTCGCCTGGTGGGTGTTCTACATCCCGAATTATCTCGGCCATGCGGACAACTACATCCCGGCGAATCCTGCCGTGACCCCCGCGCATATCGTGCCCGAGTGGTACTTCCTGCCCTTCTACGCCATCCTGCGCGCCATTCCGGACAAGCTCGGCGGCGTCATCGCGATGTTCTCGGCCATCATAATCTGGGTCTTCATGCCCTGGCTCGATACCTCGAAGGTGCGCTCCACCGCCTACCGTCCGCTCTACAAGCAGTTCTTCTGGGTCTTCGTGGCCGTCTGCGTGCTGCTCGGATGGCTGGGCTCGAAGCCGGCGGAGGGCTACTACACCCTCGCGGCCCAGATCTGCACCGTCTACTACTTCGCCCACTTCCTGATCGTGCTGCCGGTGCTCGGCTTCGTCGAGCGTCCGCTGCCGCTGCCGAATTCGATCCTCGAATCCGTCATGGGCGTGCAGAAGGGCGGAGCCGGCATTCCGGCCGGCGCCAATGCCGAGCCGCAGTCCAAGGGCTAAGAGCGAGCGTTGAGGAACACCATTATGATGAAGCGTACTCTTCTCATCGCCGCTGCCCTCCTGGGTCTCTCCGCTCCGGCTTTTGCCGCCGGCGAGACCCCGGTCCCGCCGCAGCTCAAGTGGAGCTTCCAGGGCCCGTTCGGCACCTTCGACCGGGCTCAGCTCCAGCGCGGCTTCAAAGTTTACCGGGAGGTTTGCGCCTCCTGCCACGGCCTGAGCTACATCGCCTTCCGCAACCTGTCGCAGCCCGGTGGCCCGGAATTCTCCGAGGCACAGGTTCGCGCGCTTGCGGCGGAATACAAGATCCAGGACGGCCCGAACGACGCGGGCGACATGTTCGAGCGTCCCGGCCGCGCGGCCGACCGCTTCCCGTCCCCGTTCCCCAACGAGAACGCGGCGGCGGCGGCAAACGGCGGCAAGGCTCCGCCGGACCTGTCCCTGATGGCCAAGGCCCGCACCTACGAGCGCGGCTTCCCCTGGTTCATCACCGACGTGTTCCGTCAGTATTCGGAGAACGGCGCGGATTACCTCGTGGCCCTGCTCAACGGCTACCATGAGCCCCCGCAGGGCTTCCAGGTTCCGGCCGGCGGCCACTACAACGAGTACTATCCGGGCCACGTGATCGCGATGCCCAAGCCCCTGAGCGACGGTCAGGTCGAGTATCCGAAGAACGAGGCCGGCCAGCCGCAGGTGCCGGAGACGGTCGACCAGTATGCCCGCGACGTGACGGCGTTCCTCACCTGGACGGCGGAGCCGCACCTCGAGGCCCGCAAGCGCCTCGGCTTCCAGGTCATCCTGTTCCTGCTCGTTCTGGCAGGCCTGCTCTACTTCACCAAGAAGAAGATCTGGGCTCGCGTGGGTGGCGAGGTCGAAGGCCACGCCACGCCTCCGATGACCCACAATCCGTAAAACGATCAAGGCCCCGCTCCGGGGCCTTTTTCTTTTCGGGTGACACCCTGTGACGCCAGCCCTATGTGGGTGCCATGTTGCAGACGATCCCCGATGACATCTGGGCCCAGCCCTGTCTCGCCTATCATGTCCAGCCCAGCCTGGATCCCGAAACCCGGGACGCCTTCGAGAGCGTGCAGCGCGCCATTGCCGATGCGTGGCCGGAGCCCTTGCATGTGGGGCCCAAGCACGGGCTGCATGTGACCGTCTATCCGCTGGTTCCCGTGAAGGGAGATTTCGACAAGGAGGCCTATTGGCGGCGCATCTCCCAGCCCAGCCAAAACCTCCTGGAGGAACTGTGCCGCGGCCGCCGGCCCCTGGAGCTGCGCTTCTCCCGCCTCAAGGTCACCGATACCGCCATCATCGTGACGGCAACGGACGAAACAGATCTCATCGAAGCCATCCGCAGCAGGATCGTCAGCGATATCCCCCCGCCTCCGGGTCACAAGCCGCTCATCTACGATCTGATCCACTCGACCCTGGCACGATACCGGACGAAGGCCCGAATCCCGAAGGAGGCGGTCGAACGCATCGAGAGCCTGCCCGTTTCCATCACGGCGCCGGTGTCGCGCATCAGGCTGGTTCGCGAGACGCTCTTCCCCTGCCTCGAGACGGACCAGATCGCTTCGATCCCGCTGGGCTGAGGCCGGAGCGCGGATTTATGGTGGGACCGGGGGAGGCTTGGGGCCAGGGGAGGCTTGGGGCCAGGCCCTTCCTCGTCTAAGAGAAACCGAGAGAACCCGGCAGGCGAGGGCGAAATGACGAAGGCGGTTCTGGGCATTATCGGCGGATCGGGAGTCTACGACCTCCCTGGGCTTGAGGACATGCGCGAGGAGCGGGTCGCCTCTCCCTGGGGCGAGCCCTCGGACGTGCTGCGCGTCGGCCGCATCGGCGACACCCCCATTGCGTTCCTGCCCCGCCATGGGCGCGGACATCGTCTATCGCCCTCAGACATCAACTACAGGGCCAATATCGACGTGATGAAGCGGGCCGGCGTCACCGATCTGATCTCGGTTTCCGCCTGCGGCTCCTTCAAGAACGAGTACCATCCGGGCTTCTTCGTGCTGGTGGACCAATACGTCGACCGCACCCACAGGCGTGAGAACTCCTTCTTCGGCCGGGGCTGCGTCGCCCACGTGCCCATGGCACACCCGGTCGGCCCACTGCTGCAGGAGCGCATCGCCAGCGCGGCCGTGGCGGAGGGCATTCCGTTCACCCTGGGCGGCACGCTGGTGTGCATCGAAGGCCCGCAATTTTCCACCTATGCCGAGTCGATCACCTACAAGCATCTCGGCTACGACGTGATCGGCATGACCGCGATGCCGGAGGCCAAGCTCGCCCGCGAGGCCGAGATCACCTATGCGACCATCGCCATGGTGACGGATTACGATTGCTGGCATCCCGACCACGAGGACGTGGACGTGGCAGCCGTCGTCGCCGTGGCGCAGCAGAACGCCGCCAAGGTCGCTCGCCTGATCGCCCGCGTTGCCAAGAGCTTCCCGGCCGAGCATGAGCCATGCCCCGTCCGGTCCGACCGGGCCCTCGACGGCGCCATCATGACTGCCCCTTCGGCGCAGGATCCCGAATTGCTGAAGAAGTTGGACGCGGTGGCCGGTCGGGTGCTTAACCTTTGAAAAGGTGATCGCTGGCTAGTTGCGCTCACAGCCCCTACAGACCCATCTTCAATCAATACTCAGGCAGGCTTGAACCCATGGACCAGCGTCTCCTCACCGACTTGAAGGCTGCGATCCGCTCGATCCCGGATTACCCGAAGCCCGGCATCGTCTTCCGGGACATCACGACCCTGCTCGGCGACGCGCGGGCCTTCCGGCGCTCCGTGGACGAGCTCGTTCATCCCTTCGCGGGCGGGCGCATCGACAAGGTGGCGGGCATCGAGGCTCGCGGGTTCATCCTGGGCGGGGCCATCGCCCACCAGCTCTCGTCCGGCTTCGTGCCGATCCGCAAGAAGGGCAAGCTGCCCCACGAGACGGTTCGGATCGCCTATTCGCTCGAATACGGCGTCGACGAAATGGAAATCCACACGGATGCCATCGGGCAGGGCGAGCGCGTAGTCCTCGTGGACGATCTCATCGCCACCGGCGGCACGGCGGTCGCCGCCACCCAGCTCCTGCGCCAGATGGGCGCCAACATCGTGGCCGCCTGCTTCATCATCGACCTGCCGGATCTCGGCGGTGCCCGGAAGCTGCGCGACCTCGGCGTCGAGGTGCGCAGCCTCGTGAGCTTCGAGGGGCATTGAGTCCAGAGGTGATCATCCCCGGCCTGCGGCCGCCGGGAACAACAGACCAAGATCGGCTCAGTCCCGCCGCTCCCAAAACACCATGCCGTCGAAGGAAAAGACCTCCTCGCCGTGCTGGTTCGTGCCGGTGTTGTGGTGGAACACCAGTCCCCAGCCTGGGCGCGAGGCGGAGGCGCGCTTGGCCGTCACGGTGGTGCGGTAGGTGATCGTGTCGCCCGCATAAACAGGCTTCAGCCATTTCAGGTTGCTGAAGCCCGGCGAAGGGCCGAGCCGGGCGGGCCGTTCGCCGCGGGCTAGGGCATGGGCGCGGATGCGGTCGCGGTAGCCGACCATATGCTTCATCCACACGCTCGCCGTATGCCATCCCGAGGCGCAGAGCCCCCCGAACAGGCTGTGCTTGGCGGCCTCCGCATCCACGTGAAACGGCTGCGGGTCGAACTGCCTGGCAAAGCCGATGATGTCGTCGGGCAGGAAGGTGTAGGCGCCCAGCTCCTCGGTCTCGCCGATGACGAGGTCCTCGAAATAGGGGTTGACGGAGACGGGCGGAGCCTCCCGCTGCGGCATGGAGGCGGGTAGGGCATCCGTAGCGGCCGACATGGTGCGATCCTCGCCCGTGAAGGGCTCGGCGTCGCGGGTTGCGAACATCACCCAGTTGGTCTGGGTCAGCACGGTCTCGTCCGCCTGATTGATCATGTCGAAGTGAAAGCGCACAAGACCCAGGGTCGGCCTGCTCTTGGACGGCCGGCTTTCCAGAACCGTCATGCGGGAGCGCAAGGTGTCGCCCGGCAGGACGGGCTTCACCCATTTGACCTCCTCGATCCCCGGTGCACCCATCGAGGAGGCATCCAGAAGCAAGCCTTCGGCCACGAGGCGCATGTTGAGGCTGCAGGTGTGCCAGCCCGAGGCGATCAGGGTGCCGATGAAGCTGTCCTTGGCGGCGGCCTCGTCCACATGGAAGGGCTGGGCATCGTATTCCCGTGCGAAGGCCAGGATGTCCTCCTTCGACACATGAAGGGGCCCGAGGGTTTGAGCGAAGCCGACCGGCAGGTCTTCGAAGGTGCGCATGAGCAATCCCCTGTTCAGGGCTTGGCCTAACACAACGGGCCTCCCGATGGGAGGCCCGCCTCAGTGTGATGGGCCCTGCTTTAAGGGCAGGGATCGCAACTCTAGGGATGTTCCCGCCTGCGTGGGGACATCTCCCTATCTCCTGACGGCGAACCGGATCGACGTCGCCGAAAAAGCCCTAGAGCACGAACCAGCCCTTCTGCAGGTCGAGGCTGCCCTTGAGTTTGATGACGGCTTCCGCCGCCTTGTCGTTATCCGTGTTCAGGTAGACGTAAGTGTCCTTCTTGGTCTTCTCGTAACGAACCTCGCCGGCCTTGCTGAAGGCGTTTTTGCCGATGAAGCTGAACTTCTGGTCGCCGCGCTTGCTCATGTTGGCATCCACCAGCTTCAGGTCGAGCCTGTCGCCCTGCCGGCCCGAGAAGTCGGTGATGGTGTCGGCTTTCGTCTTGGACGAGCCCGTATCCCGATCGTCGAACACGAACACGTCTCGACCGGTGCCGCCGGTCAGCGCATCCTTGCCGAGGCCACCGATGAGCCGGTCGTTGCCGATGCCTGAGCTGAGCACGTCATCGCCGCCGACGCCGGACAGCATGTCGTTGCCGTATCCGCCTTTGATGACGTCCGCGAGAGCACTTCCGACAGCTTGCTCCGCCTGCGAGTCGCCAACCGTCACATCGATGCGCTGGGTATGCTTCTTACCAAGCGAGTCTGTAACGGTCACCGCAATCGTGTGCTTCTGCGCCTGCTCGTAGTCCAGCAGCACGCCGTTGGCCACCCTGAGCGTGCCATCCGCATCGAGCGAGAACCGGCCGCCTGCATTGTCGTCGAGGGCGAATTGATGCTTGTCAGTGGCTTCATCCGTGACCGAGAGCTTGGCAATGCGATCCCCTGTCTTGCTGTTCTCCTCGACCACGTCACCATTCAGATTAATTGCGCTTGGTGCATTATTGAGGATGTTCTGAAAGCTTATCTCTCCGTCGGAGAACTTGAAGATCTCGGCTCCGGTAACCGTGTCGGTGCCGTCGCCATTGGTGCGCTTGTCCTTGATCGTGAGAACCTCGTCTTTGAGCGTGATCTCGTAATCGGATCGTTGACCGGTGAAGACAACCTTATCCTGACCGCCTCTGCCATCGAACGTGTTGTTGGCGCCGTTGCCGTGGAACGTATTGGCGAAGCCGTTGCCTGTGAGGCTGATCGCGGCAGTGCCGTCAGCCCTGAGGATCTCCACATGGGCGGTTCCGGCAAGCGTATAGGATACGCTCGAGATGAGCGTGTCGATGTCGCCGCCAGCACCTTCGGTGATCCCGTCGTTCGGATCGTCGATCCGGTACGTGTCGTTTCCGCTGCCGCCCTGCAGGTCATCGGCTCCGGTTCCGCCATTGAGCGTATCGGCGCCAGCACCACCAATGAGGGTGTCGATGTTCTCTTCTCCATGGAGGGAGTTTGCCGCGTTATTGCCGGTGATGCGATTGGCCAGCTCGTTGCCGAGGCCGTCAATGGCCGCGCCCCCTTCAAGACTCAGGTTCTCCAGGTTTGCGAACAGGCCATAGGTGGTTGTGGTCACGACCGTATCGATTCCGCTCGTCGGGCCCCCAAGCGCATTCGTCTCGCTGATCTCGTCGTTCCCGTCCACCACATAGGTGTCGTCACCATCCCCACCCTTGAGCGTATCCCTACCACCACGGCCCTCAAGGCGGTTGTCGCCCTCATTGCCGATGAGAGTCTGCTCCAATGCATTGCCGGTCAGATCGATGTCATCTGTGCCAGTCGCCACGAGCAGTTCCACGGCTTGACCAATGCCCAGGTTGAAAGACCCTGAGGTATGGACTTGGTCCTGACCGTTGTCGGCGCCGCTCTCGACCACGGTGTCGTTGCCATCAACATAGTAGATGTCGCTGCCTTTGCCGCCTTCGAGCGTATCCTGACCGGAAACGCCATCGAGGGTGTTGGCGTCATCATTGCCGACGATGATGTTGTCGAGAGTGTTGCCGGTGCCAGTCGTGGCACTGCCGAGAAGCGTCAGGTTCTCAAGATGGGCGCCGAGCGTGTAGCTCTGCGTGGCCCTGATCGTGTCGATCCCTTCCCCGGCCTCCTCGCCGATGACATCATTCTGATCGATGATGTAGGTGTCATCCCCGAGCCCGCCTTCCAGGCTGTCGTCTCCATCTCCACCATCGAGCGTATCGGCACCGCTTCCGCCAATGAGCGTGTCGACGCCCTCAGCGCCGGAGAGGGAGTTCGCCGCATCGTTGCCGGTGATGTTGTTGGCAAGGGCATTACCATTGCCGTTGATGGCGGCGGTTCCGAGAAGGACCAGATTTTCTAGGTTCGTACCGAGCGTATAGTTGTTCAACGAAGTCCGGACCGTATCGAGGCCGCCGGTATCGGATCCATCGTCATTCGTTTCGACAATGATGTCGCCGCCGTCAACCACATAGGTGTCGTCGCCAGCACCACCCTCGAGCGTGTCCGCACCACCGCCACCGTTCAGAATGTTAGCGCCGGCGTTGCCGATCAGACGCTGCGCGAGCTCATTGCCGGTCAGGTCGATAGCTGTGTCGCTGTCAGCAGGCCAAGCCCGCAGGACTTCCACGGCTTGACCAGCTCCCAAGGTGAACGACTCCGTTGCGCGAACCTCGTCCTGGCCGGTATTAGCCGTGCTCTCGATTACTGTGTCGCTGCCGTCGACATAGTAGATGTCGCTGTCTGCGCCGCCTTCGAGCCTATCCACTCCGGCGCCGCCATAGATGGTGTCGTTACCACTGCCGCCGTGGATGGTATCGTTGCCGCCGGCGCCGTCAAGTAAATCGCCTAGGTCTGCTCCACCGCCGCCTGCATCGAGGCGGAATACCTCGCCAGTGATGTCGACTACGTAGAGGTTGCCGTTCCTGTCGGTTCCAAAGGAGGCAATCCTCTCAATCACGCCGGCGCTCGGAGCGATCATAGCGGTGATGTCATTTCTCACCCAGCCGGCGCCAGTTTGTTCTAGCGTCCAGATTTTGCCGCTGCCGAAGTCTCCGAAAATGTACTTGCCCTGCAAGGAGACGATGGGGCCGTTGTATACGTAACCGCCCGTAATCGACGATCCAATGCCGTCGTCATGTAGATAGTAGTGGATCGGGTCCGTGTAGCCGTCGTTGGTTCCAGGAGTTGGCCCGTCGTCGGGAACGCTGCCGTTGTCCTGTCGCCCCCAGCCATAGTTCGCGCCGGGGACCACAAGATTGATCTCCTCCGCCGTGTCCGCGCCGACATCGCCCACAAAGAGTCTGCCATTCTGATCGAAGCTGGCGCGCCACGGGTTGCGGAAGCCGATGGCGTAGACCTCGGACTGCTGAGCCAGATCAGGCGCATTGTCGAAGACGATCGGATTGCCGGCTGTGCCCTTCGGGATGGCAAAGTTTTTCTTGTCATCGGCGGGATAAGCGTCCGGGTTGGACCCGTCGATATTGACGTCGAGCCGCAGGATCTTGCCCGGAAGGCTGGTCGGGTCCTGCGCCTTCGCGTTCTGATCGCCGTCGCCGATCGCAGCGTACAGGTACCCGTCCGTGGGGCTGAAACCAATCCAGCCCGCGCGGTGGTTGCCTGAGAACTGCGTGTACTCTGTCGTCTCCAGGATCACCTTAAAATTATTGGGATCAAGAACATTCGGAGAGTTCGGATCCACCGTATACTCCCGGATCTGCGATTGATTGTGCCGGGGGGTAGGTTGGTTGGTTACAGGGTCCAAGTCCTTGATGGACAAGAAGACATAAACCTTGCCGTTATTGGCGAAGTCGGGATGGAAGGTGAAACCGAGGAGGCCGACCTCGCCAGCCGTCGCAACCTGCGAGGATACATCGAGGAATGGCGTCGGCGTACCAGCGATATGGATTGTCCCTTGCTTGCCCACGATGAACAGACGGTCTGAATTGTCCGGAGCACCCGTGACGAAGAGCGGCTGGGTCAGGCCTGATGCAATCCGCGTGCCGACGATTGCGGACGCATTGGGATCGTACCCATAGATCGTGTCCGCGTCAGACGTACCGGTGCGCGAGTCCGCGCCAGATGTGCCGTAGATAGTCGCCATAGTCGTTGCCCCACATTGAAAAGTGTTACTTTCTCCATCCATCGCCGAGGGGCTTGACTGCGACAACTCTCTGAACGGGGAGGACTCTTGCCGAAGCGTTAGGTTTGCATGCTCCAAGCCGCGAAAAAGCCTAGCGGACGCAGGCGATAATCCCGGACGCCGTCGTTCTGCGTCATTCCGCTGCACTTAAGGCGAAAACTGCCCCGCCGCGTTATGCGCCAGGCGGATCGGCTCGGGCAGGCGGTATTTGGGCGAGCAGCGCAGGACGAGTTCCGCGGCAGTCGGGATGTCCGCGAGGTGGCCGGGGGAGATGAACATGGGGTTCTTGGCCGTGCGGGTGCGCAGCGCCACGCCGATGGTCTCCTTACGGTCGATCAGCGGCGCGGACGAGCCCTTCTCCTCGGCCAGATCCTTATAGCGCCCGCACAGAAGCGTCTTGCCGCAGCCGACAGTGGGGCGCTGGAGCCACAGGCCCATATGGCTGGCGATGCCGATGCGGCGGGGATGCGCGATGCCCATGCCGTCGAAGAGAAAGACGTCCGGTTCGCTTTTCAGCTTCTCGAACGCCTCTTCCAGCACGGGCCCCTCGCGAAAGCTCAGGAGGCCTGGAACGTAAGGGAAGGGCGTGGGGCGCTGCGCCAGCACGGTTTCCACCGGCAGGAAGCCCGGATAGGTGACCACCACGATGGCAGCCTGCGACTGCTCGTTCTTCACGCTCACATCGACGCCCGCCACCAGCCCGACCGCATCGAGGTCGATGGGCCGGTTGGAGACGACCTCCGTCCTCAGCTCCTGCTGAAGGGCGATGGCCTCCGAGGGGGAGAGATTCCAGGGGTGGCGGCGGTGAAGGTGCATGCGCTCGGATACTGAAGGTGACATCCGGTCAACGCTCACGGTTCGGGATCGATCCCTGCGGGATCCAGGGCCCTCGAAAGCCCTGACTTATGGCCAAGCCTATGACGCCACTACGCAAAACCCCTTAGGGGCATGATCTGAATGTTGCCCGGCACCCGATGGGTCTATTCCTCAGCCCATCGGAATTCGATCTTCAAGAGCGAGGATGTCATGTCTAGCGTATATGCCACGAACGGCCTTGCGGCCCGTGAGCCAAAAGCAACGAGCCGGTTTTTCCTGCGCCGGGCCGCAGCCGGCCTCATCGCCCTGGGCACCGGGGCCGCCTGGACGCTGCCGGCCGAGGCCCATGTGAAGTGGTTCGCCCCTTACATCGTCGACGCCGCTCCCCAGCCGATCTCGGCGACGCTGACGAACCAGTGGTTCTGGACCGGTATCGGCCTGGTGCTGGCCTTCTTCCTGGCGACGCTCGCCGTCGAGCGCATGACCCTGGGCCGCGCCATCCAAGGGGGCCTCGACCGGATCAGCGCACCGCTCTGGAGCCGCTCGGACGACTTCATGCGCTCCTCCATCGCGGCCTTCTTCGTCGCCATCTTCGCGGTGGGCGGCATTTATCTCACCCCCGACCTTAAAACCGATTCCGAGCTGATCTCCTGGGCCCAGCTCCTGATCGCGGCTTGCGTGTTCTCGCGCCGGACCATGCCGGTGGCTGCAGCGGGCATCATCACCCTGTGGGTGGTGGCGCTGCGTGAATACGATCTGTTCCACCTGCTCGACTACCTGGCGCTCGGCGTGGGCGTCGCCGCCTATCTGGTAATGGCCTCCGCGAGCGACGAGAAATGGCGCGCCCGCCGGTTCCTGGCCCTGCGCTGGGGCATCGCGATCGCTCTCATGTGGTCGTCGCTTGAGAAGTTCGCCTATCCGAACTGGTTCTATCCGCTCGTCGAGGAGAAGCCCTTCCTGACCTTCGGCATGCCCCGTGACGTGTTCATCCCCATGGCTGGCGTGTCTGAGTTCACCCTGGGCTTCGGCCTGCTCTGGACCCCGCTGGTGCGCCGCCTCTCGGCCGTGTCCCTGCTGGCGATCTTCTTCACCGCCGTGTACCCCTTCGGCCGCATCGACCTCGTGGGCCACGCCCTGATCATGGCAGCCCTCTTCCTGGTCGCCGCCGATCCCTGCCGTGAGGCCAAGGCCGTTGCCCTCAAGGTGCCGAATGCTCTGCCCCGCCTCGGCAGCCTGGCCTCGGTTCCTGCAGGCCTGGCGGTTGCCCTCGTGGTGCTGGTGAGCGGATACTGGGGCCTGCATGGGGTGTTCTACGGCGCCGCGTATGGAACGGACCAGCAGATCGAGCAGACCACCCATTCCCACAGCAAGGAATATCCGCACGGACCGCAGGCGAAGCCTGAAACCAGCCACAGCCATCACTAAGGCTGACGAGCCGGGCCGATGGAGAGATCGTCCCGGCTTGATCTTTCGCAAAGGTTGTCCGAACGGGATGGGGGCATGATGCTCCCGTCCTGTCGTCGTTGAAAGGAGATCCGCCTTGGCGCATTCAGCCGCAAGCCGCAGCATTCCGATCATAAGCCCGGCGGAAGGCGTGTCGGAGGAGTTGATCCGCGCGTTGGTGGAAGCCTTTTATGACCGGGTGATCCGCGATCCGGAGCTCGGGCCCATCTTCCACCAGGCGCTCTCAGGCCGCTGGAGCCACCATCTGGCTCTCATGGTTGATTTCTGGTCCTCGATCGCCCTGAGGACGGGCCGCTACGGGGGCAAGCCGCAGGCTGCCCATTTCGGCCTCAACCTCACGCCGGAACTCTTTGGACGCTGGCTGGAGCTGTTCGAGGCGACCGCTCAGGAGGTCTGCGCGCCGGAGGCGGCCGCGTTCTTCGTGGACCGGGCGCGGCGCATTGCCGATAGCCTGCAGATCGGCCTCGGGATCGGACCGAAGGCCCTGCGGCTTCCTTGATGCCGCTTCAGCGCTCCCACCATTCGAGCTTGTCCCCGCTCGATTTGGGCAGCAGGGACGAAATGCCGATCATGACGAAGCCGCAGGCGACCAGCACGCCGACGAAGAATTCGGCGTTGCCAAAGCCCGGGGAGACGAGGTTCTCAAAAAAAGCCTGCATGGATTGCATCCTCCATGCAGGCTTTGTGGCAGAGCTGTCCTGAACGGGCGAAAAAGCCCGCGTTCAGGATTCCGTCAGGTATTGAACCGGAAGTGCATCACGTCCCCGTCCTGCACCGTGTATTCCTTGCCCTCGAGCCGCAGCTTGCCCGCGTCGCGCGCCCCGGCCTCGCCCTTCAGGGTGGTGTAGTCCGCATAGGCGATGGTCTCGGCGCGGATGAAGCCCTTCTCGAAATCCGTATGGATCACGCCGGCGGCCCCAGGGGCCTTGGTGCCCTTGGTGATGGTCCAGGCGCGGGCTTCCTTAGGGCCGACGGTGAAGTAGGTGATCAGGCCCAAAAGCTCGTAGCCGGCGCGGATCACCCGGTTGAGGCCGGGCTCGGCAAGGCCGACCGCATCGAGATAGTCCTTCTGCTCGTCGGCGGCGAGAACCGCGATCTCGCTCTCGATCTTGGCCGAGACGACGACGGCCTTGGCGCCTTCTTCGCGCGCGCGCTCGAAGACGCGGCCCGAGAAGGCATTGCCCTGGTCGGCCGAGGCCTCTTCCACGTTGCACACGTAGAGAACGGGCTTGGAGGAGAGGAGGCCGAGCATCTGGAACAGGCGCTCCTCCTCGGGCTTGCGCTCCACGAGGCGGGCGGGCTTCCCTTCGCGCAGGAGGGGCAGGGCGCGGTTGACGAGGTCGAGGGTTTCCTTGGCCTCCTTGTCGTTGCCCTTGGCCTTCTTTTCCAAGGCCGTGACGCGCTTTTCCAGGCTGTCCAGGTCGGCGAGCATCAGCTCGGTCTCGATGGTCTCGATGTCGGCCACCGGGTCGATCTTGCCCTCCACATGGGTGATGTCCGTGTCCTCGAAGCAGCGCACCACATGGGCGATGGCATCGACCTCGCGGATATTGGCCAGGAACTGGTTGCCCAGCCCTTCGCCCCGGGACGCGCCGCGCACCAACCCGGCGATATCCACAAAGGTGAGGCGGGTGGGGATGATCTGCGCCGAGCCTGCGATGCCGGCGAGCTGGTCGAGCCGGTCGTCCGGCACCGCCACGTCGCCCACATTGGGCTCGATGGTGCAGAACGGGTAGTTCGCGGCCTGCGCGGCCGCCGTCTGCGTCAATGCGTTGAAGAGGGTGGACTTGCCCACATTCGGCAGGCCGACGATGCCCATTTTGAAGCCCATAGCCTCACTCCTTGCCATGGCCGGCGTCAGCCGGCCTTATTTCTCAATCGTGTCGCATCGTGCTTGGCGAGGACCCGGTCCCCACTCCTTCGCGCGATGCTCTAGGTGGCCTTTTCTCCGGGCCGTTTCACATCCGTCCAGCCTCTCGCCTCCATGGCGAGGTGGACCTTGTTCTGGAAGCTGCCGTCCTCGGCCTTGGCCAGAAGGGCAGCGTGATCGGCGATGATCCGGCACAGGTCCTCGACCCATGCCTCCTCGGCTTTCCCGAAGTCGCCCAGCACATGGTTCTGCACCAGGGGCTTGTGACCCGGATGCCCGATCCCGAGCCGCACCCGGCGGTAATCGTTGCCGCAATGGGCCGAGATGGAGCGCAGGCCGTTATGGCCGGCATTGCCGCCGCCGACCTTCACCCGGAGCTTGGCGGGCGGCAGATCGAGCTCGTCGTAGAAAACCGTCACATCCTCAAGCGGAATCTTGAAGAAGTTCTGCGCCTCTCCAACGGCTTGCCCGGAGAGGTTCATGAAGGTCTGCGGCTTGATCAGCAAAACCTTCTCGCCGCCGATCACCGCATCCGCGGTCTCGGCCTGGAAGCGCTTGCGCCAGGGGCCCGCGTTGTGAACGCGCGCAATCTCGTCCACGGCCATGAAACCGATATTGTGGCGGTTTCGGGCGTAGCGGGCTCCGGGATTGCCGAGGCCGACGAAGAGGCGCATCGCTTGGTCCTGCTCATAAGAAACGCTCCGGCCTTGCGGTCGGAGCGTTGAAGCCGATCAATGGGCTTTTAACGCCCGATCAAGGCATTTAGGCTGCAGCGCCTTCCGTGGCGGCGCCCGTATCTTCCGTCATGCCCGACGGAGCAACGACCGTGACGAGGGTCACGTTCTCGGACGACGCGGCCTTGGCGCCGGTCGGCAGGGCAACATCGTTCAGGTGAACCGAGGAGCCGATGTCGAGATCGGCGACCGAAGCTTCGATGTAGTCCGGGATCGCGTCGGGGGACACGAGCAGTTCCACCGAGTGCTCGACGACTTGGACAGTGCCGCCGCGCTTCACGCCGGGGCTCTTTTCCTGGCCGACCACGTGCACCGGAACCACGACCTTGATCGACTGACCGGCGGAAACGCGCAGGAAGTCGATATGAACGGGGAAGTCCCGAACCGGATCGAGCTGGTAGTCGCGCGGAATGGCGCGGATCGACTGGCCTTCCACGTCGATCTCGAAGATCGTGGTGAGGAAGTGACCGGCGAAGATCAGCTGCTTGGTCTGGTTGAAGTCGAGGGCGATCGCCTGGGCCGGCTGGCCGGCTCCGTAGATGACGGCGGGAACTTGGCCTTGGCGACGAACGGCCCGGGCGGCCCCCTTGCCGGCCCGGTCGCGCGCCACGGCCTTGATTTGCTTTACTTCGCTCATGGTCGTGGTCCTATAGATTGGGTTGAAAAACCGATGGCCGCCAAGGTCCTGAAACCTTTGGGCGGCCATGAGGTCCGCGCCCGTGCCTCCAAGGGTGTCGAGCGGGCGCGAGGCGGCTTATAGCGGCAGATTGCCTGAAACGCAACAAGTTGGCAGGGGGTTAATCGGTTGCCCTGAAATTCCGGCCGAGATCCCTGCCGGCTTCCACATAATGGCGGAAGACGTAAAGCAGGGGCTGCCAGCGGCTGACATCGATGTAGTTGGTGTCCGCAAGCGTCACGTTCTCATGGGCATGCACACGCTTGACCTGCGTCTCGATGATCGCGAAGGAATGTTGGCAGCCGATCTCCCATTTTTCCCCGCCCGGCGCGTGGGCCGCGACGATGCGGGCCTCCAGTTGAAGCGGGCATTCGGCAATGCGCGGCGGCCGAACGAGGTCCGAGGGCAGGGGGGTGAAGCCTGCCGCCTCGAATTTGTCGGGTTCATGATAATAGCCGCTGGCTGCTTTGTATTCGGGAACCGGATTGCGACCGGTCGTCCGGGCAATGCGCTCCACCTGTTCCCACAGCTTGGCCGGAACGAGATTGATCACGCACTCGCCTTCGCGCACCATATTCTCGGTTCCCTGACCGCTGGTTCCCATCCCCAGAACGACCCGGTCATTCAAGGCCCAGGCAGAGGACATGGGCGAGATGTTGGGGGTGCCATCCGGGTTCAGCGTTGTAATGAGAGCGACCGGCGTTCCAAAATAGAGAACCGGCGGCTCGATCACGCGATGCTGTGGGATATCAGCGTTACTGCCCTGTGAGGAGTGCATGTTCCGGTTCCATAGATATAACGTATCTATGAACATAAAGAGAACATTTAAGCTTGTCCATAGCCGGTGCTTCGGTCGTGGTCGAAGTGTCGGGACCGACACCGTGTGCCGGTGGTGACGGCAATCGAGCTTTGGATGCGCTTCAGCGCCGAAATGACGGCTTAGTCGAACAGGCTCGACACCGAGCTTTCGGTTGCCGTGCGGCCGATGGCTTCGCCCATGAGCTGGGCGATGCTGATCACCCGAATGTTGTGGGCCACCTTCACGGCTTCGGTCGGCATGATCGAGTCGGTGATCACGAGCTCCTTCAGCCGCGAGCCTGCGATGCGGGCGACCGCGCCGCCGGAAAGGACCCCGTGGGTGATATAGGCGTAGACCTCCTTGGCCCCATTGGCCAGAAGAGCGTCGGCCGCGTTCACCAGGGTTCCGCCGGAGTCCACGATGTCGTCGACGAGGATGCAGGAGCGGCCGGACACGTCGCCGATGATGTTCATCACCTCGGACTCGCCGGGGCGCTCGCGGCGCTTGTCCACGATGGCCAGCGGAGCATCGATGCGCTTGGCGAGGGCGCGGGCGCGCACCACGCCGCCCACGTCCGGCGAGACCACCATGCGGTCACCGCCGTCGAGGTGATCCTTGATGTCGCGGGCCAGCGTCGGGGCCGCAAACAGGTTGTCGGTGGGGATGTCGAAGAAGCCCTGGATCTGGCCGGCGTGGAGATCGAGCGTCAGCACGCGGTCGACGCCCGCATGGGCGATGATGTTGGCGACCAGCTTGGCCGAGATCGGCGCGCGCGATGCGGACTTCCGGTCCTGCCGGGCATAGCCGAAATAGGGGATCACCGCCGTGATGCGACGGGCCGAGGCCCTGCGCAGCGCATCCGTGATGATCAGCAGCTCCATCAGGTGGTCGTTCGTGGGAAACGAGGTCGACTGGATGATGAACACGTCCTCGCCGCGTACGTTCTCCTGGATCTCGACGAACACTTCCATGTCCGCAAAGCGCCTGACCTGGGCCTTGGCCAGGGGAAGGTTGAGATAGGAGGCGATGGCTTCCGCCAGCGGACGATTGGAATTTCCCGCAACGAGCTTCATGAAGACAACTTTGGCTCTGTGTGACCGACCGGGCCCGCTGCGCAACGCCGTAGCCCATGCGCCTCCGGGCGCTAGGGTCTTAGCAGCGATGCGAAACCGTCACAATACACGTGAAGCCCCCGATGCGCCGGAATAATGGTTTATGGGCATGCAATTATTGCATCGCAACAGGGTTCTTATCGTCCAGGGCTTCCGCCGTCTGAATGGCGGGTTCGGGCTCCTGTTTGGCTTCGGACTTGGACGCGCTCAGAAACGCGGCGATCTCGTCCATGCTGGCCTGAGCCAGCTTGGAAAGCGCCTCCTTGTCGAGGGTTGAGATGGAGGCTGCCGGAATGGGGCTTGCCCCTGCGAGGCGCTTGGCCCGGCGCTTCTGGGCATCGAACACGTCCCACACATAGGCGACCTTGGTTTCCCCATCCTCGTTCGAGGCCGACAAATAGCCGCGGACCCGGTAGCGCGCCGTGCCGCTCGCGCCCACGAGATCGACCTTCCGGTCGGATGCGGCGGCTGCAAGCTCATCGGCCAGGGCGGTGCGGATGGGGGCCGGTGCACCGTCGATGCTCTCGAGAGCCACGGGAACGCCCTCCGGCGAGCCGCCGAAGGAGTTTTGGCAGGCTCCAAGAGCTGCCGTTACGATAAGGGCAGCCAGACGCCCCGCACCCTTCATCCCAGCCATCATGCCCCCCCGTTTTTGTTCTTGGTAACGAAGTTTTAAGCTTAACGGAGGGAGCCGTCTAGATCAGCCGCGCTTGCGCAGCCTGAGGGCCAGAACATCGAGGCCGAGAGCCAGGAGGCCGGCCGCGAGGCCCCAGAAGGCCGAGCCGATGCCGAAGAGGGTCAGGCCGGAGGCCGTGACCGCCAGGGTGAGAACGGCCGGGAACCGTTTGGCTTCCTCGGACAGGGCGGAACCGAGCGCCCCCGCGAACGCGCCCATCAGGGCCAATCCGGCCACCGTTCTGATGAGTTCGGGCGGGAGCGCGGCGATGAGGCCGATGAGGGCCGCGCTGAAAGCGGCGAAGATCAGGTAGGTCAAGGCGTAGAACGGTCCGACCATCCAGCGCTTTGCCGGATCCGGATGCGTGTCCGGCCCGGTGCAGATCGCCGCCGAGATGGCGGCAAGGTTGCTCGTGTGGGCGCCGAAGAAGGCCGTCACCACGGAGGCGAGTCCCGTTGCGGCCAGGATCGGGCGGGACGGGGGCTGGTAGCCGGAAGCCTTGAGCACCGCCAGGCCCGGCAGGTTCTGGGACGCCATGGTGACCAGAAAGAGCGGCAGGCCGAGTCCGATCAGCGCCGTGGGCTCCCAGGCCGGAGCGATGAAGGCAAGCGAGGACAGGGAGAGGCCTGCCGGCAGGGGCTGGGCAAGCCCGCCGCCGAAGGACAGGCCGAGGCCCACCAGCAGCACCGCCAGAACCGCCAAAGCCGGATTGAACAGCCGGATGAGCAGGAAGACGCCCACAAGGGGCAGGACGAGGGCAGGAGCCCCTTGGGCGCTCTCAAAAACTGCCATGACGAAGCGGATCAGCACGCCCGCCAGCATCGCCGCGGCGATGGAGGTGGGAATCCGCTCGATCAGCCGCCCGAAGGGCCTGATCAGGGCGGCCAGCATGATGAGGCAGCCCGCCAGAATGAAGGACCCGACCGCCGCATGGATGGAGATGCCGCTGGAGGCTGCGATGAGGGCAGCGCCTGGTGTGGACCAGGCCGTGACCACGGGCATCCGGTAGCGGACGCTCAGGAAGCCACTCGTCGCCGCCATGGCGAGGCAAAGGGCCGCCACCCAGGAGGAGGTCTGCGCGGCACTCGCGCCCACGGCCTGTGCTGCTGCGATGATGATCGCAATCGTGCTGCCGAAGCCCACCAGGGCCGCCACGACGGCTGATGTGATAATCGACAGGCGCATGATCCGGCTCCGTTACCGTTTTCCGAGCTTGGCGGTTTACCGGCAGCATCACGTTTGCGCCATACATCGCAGGACAGGTTTTCTAAAAGCAAAGCTTGCAGATGCCGTTGTGGAATGATGTTGCAAAACAGATGTGATCGTATAAGCGCAATACCATAACATCAAAATCGGCGGCAACTATCATGGCGTTGAAGAAAATAGGTTCCGAGTGGACGGCATCCGACATGTTGGCGTCGGATGTCTTTGGGCTCAGCAATGGCACCTTTCTGGCTATATGGGTTGAGCATGAGGATGGCCAAGGACGACAAATTCGAGGACAGATTCTGGAAGCTGACGGCAGTTACTCCAGCCAAGGCGTCTTCACCATAGCATCCGTCACGGCTGGCTCACTGAGCTCCCCGGTTGCCGTTTCACTGAGCGGCGGCCGCTTCGCGATGGCATGGAACGACAATAAGGATGGAGTGGGAGACTTTGCATTCCAAACCGCGATCTTCGATGCCGCCGGAAAGCTCCAGGGGAGCATCAGGACTATTGATGACGCGATGTATAATCGGGCGATCACGCCCTTGCCCAATGGCGTTTATGCTGTCGCCTACAGGCAGGCGGAGTATAACAAGCTCGCCTTTTTCGGCCATGATGGTGCCCCGGTCACACCAGAGACTTTCGGTGCCGCAACAGACGATTTGCGGGGTATCACAGGTCTAAGTAATGGCAGCGTGCTGAGTGTCGCCATGTCCTACTCAACGCCGACCAGCACCACAATCACAGCCTATCTGCGAGGGGCGAACGGGCAGACCAAGACCATCGCACTTGCGGAATTCGAAAGCTCTTCGGACATGGTTGAGGTTATCACTCTCGCCAACAGCAATGTCGTTGTCGTCTGGTGCGAGGACAATGCACTGAAAGCCCGCATCGTCACGGCTCAGGGCAACGTTCTCGGAGGCGAGATCACCCTCCACCAGGCCACCTCCGGCTCGCTCGAGGAGTTGAAGATCGAGGCGTTGCCGGAAGGCGGATTCGCAACGGCCTTCGTGAATCGCTCGAGCGTGGAAGGGGTCGGAACCGATGTGTATCTCGGGATCTATTCCGCTACTGGCGCTACCATCGAGGCTCCGTCCGCCGTCGGACGGACGACCGGATCGCAATCCATTCCCTCTATCGCAGTGATGAAAGACGGCCGCTTCGTGGTCGGCTGGAATGACATGGAAGGCCAAGCCATGCATTTCCAGGCTTATGACCCGCGCACAAAGGGCGTGAGTGTCTCCGGCGACGATGCGAGCGACCGTTTCACAGGAACCGGCTTCGACGATGCCTTACGAGGCGGCGGAGGCGCAGACCGGCTCCTGGGTGAGGGCGGCAACGACATACTCAATGGCGAGCTCGGCGGCGATCTGATGTTCGGCGGGAGCGGTAACGACACCTACTACGTCGACAGCCTGGACGACAGGATTGTCGAGTGGGCGAATTCCGGTGTGGATCACGTGTTCGCCGAGGTCAGCCAGGATCTTTGGGACGAGGTCGAGAACCTCACTGCCTCGGGTGCCGGCGCCATCATTCTGAACGGCAATGAATTGTCCAACAGGATCACCGGCAATGCCGGCCGGAATACCCTCGACGGCAGGGCCGGGAATGACGCTCTCGATGGCGGTGCAGGCGCTGATCAGATGACCGGCGGTATGGGTGACGATGCCTTTTATGTCGATGATACGGGCGACCAGGTAATGGAGGCCCAAGGTGGCGGTCTGGATATGGTCTACACCGACGTGAGCTTTACCCTGAGTGCGAGCCAGGAGATCGAGACTCTCACAGCCGTGGGCGGGGCTGCTGTTGCGCTCAAGGGCAACTATCTTGCCAATGCGGTTGCCGGCAACAGCGCTGCGAACAAGCTCTGGGGCGGGCTTGGCAACGATCAACTCACGGGCGAGCTGGGCAAGGACATCTTCGTGTTCGACACCAAGGCGCACAAGAGCACGAACAAGGACAGGATCGTGGATTTCAACGTCAAGGACGACACGATCTGGCTCGACAATAAAGTCTTCAGCAAGCTGGGCAAGAAAGGCTCCGAGACGAAGCCGGTTCAACTGAAGGAGGATTTCTTCGTGACGGGCACCAAGGCCAAGGACAAGAACGACACCATCATCTACGACAAGAAGAAGGGCGTGCTGCTCTACGATGCCGACGGATCGGGCTCGAAGGTCAAGGCCGTGGAGGTCGCCACCCTGTCCAAGAACCTGAAACTGACCGAAAAGGACTTCTTCGTGATCTAGATCGGCAGGGAGATGACTTGCGGGATTTGTTCGGGAGGGGCTCGTGAAGCCCTTTTCCTCGGACTCCCAAGCTCTTAAATCTCCCTCATGAGTCGCAACACCACCAACGACGTTCCGCCGGATATCCTGGAAAACGAGGAAGACGATGAGGCTGTAGCCGTCGAGAGCGGCTCCGATGTCGAATTCGATCTGGAGGCCAATCCGGGTTCCGTGAAGCGCGGAACCGAGGTCATCCGGCGCTTCTGGACGACCCTGCCCAATGCGCCGGGCGTCTACCGCATGTTCGACGGCAAGGGCGACGTTCTCTATATCGGCAAGGCGAAAAGCCTGAAAAACCGCGTCGGCTCCTATGCGCGGGGGCAGGCGCATTCCAACCGCATTGCCCGGATGATCGGCGAAACCGCCTCGATGGAGTTCGTCACCACGGCCACGGAAACCGAGGCGCTGCTGCTCGAGGCCAACCTCATCAAGCAGCTCAAGCCCCGCTACAACGTGCTGATGCGGGACGACAAGTCGCTCCCCTACATCCTGCTGACCGCCGACCACGAGGCCCCGCAGCTGGTGAAGCACCGCGGCGCCCGCAAGCGCAAGGGTGACTACTACGGCCCCTTCGCCAATGTCTGGGCCGTGAACCGCACGATCAACGCCCTGCAGCGCGCGTTCCTGCTGCGCTCCTGCAACGACAGCTATTTCGAGAACCGGACGCGGCCCTGCCTGCTCTTCCAGATCAAGCGCTGCTCGGGCCCCTGCACCCATGAGATTTCGCACGAGGATTATGCGGGCCTCGTTTCCGAGGCGCGGGCCTTCCTTGCGGGCAAGTCGAACGCCGTGAAGCAGCGCATCACGGAGGAGATGCAGAGGGCCTCCGAAGACCTCGAGTTCGAGCGCGCCGCGCGCTGCCGCGACCGCCTGGCTGCGCTCTCGGCGATCCAGGGCGTGCAGGGCATCAACACCCAGTCTGTGGAAGAGGCCGACGTGTTCGCCCTCGACGAGCAGGCGGGGCAGTTCTGCGTGGAGGTGTTCTTCTTCCGCAACTGGCAGAACTGGGGCAACCGGGCCTACTTCCCGAAGGCCGACAAGTCCATGAGCCCGCAGGAGGTTCTGGGCTCCTTCATCGCCCAGTTCTATGACGACAAGCCGGCGCCGCGCCTGATCCTGCTCTCCCACGAGATCGAAGATGCCGACCTCATGGCGGCGGCGTTCTCCACCAGAACCGAGGCCAAGGTTGAGATCCATGCGCCCCAGCGGAGCGAGAGGCGCCAGCTCATCGATTACGTGCTCCGCAACGCCAAGGAGGCCCTGGGGCGGCGCCTGGCCGATACGGCCTCGCAGCAGAAGCTTCTCGTGTCCCTGGGCCAAGCCTTCGGGCTGCCGCGGGCGCCTCGCCGCGTCGAGGTCTACGACAACTCGCACATCATGGGCACCAACGCGGTGGGCGCCATGGTGGTGGCAGGCGCCAACGGCTTCATGAAGCAGCATTACCGCACCTTCAACATGAAGTCCGAGGATCTGAAGCCCGGCGACGATTACGGCATGATGCGTGAGATGCTGCAGCGCCGCTTCGCCCGTCTGGTCAAGGAGGAGCCGAGAGCCTCGGACGGGGGGCAGGAGAGTGGCGAGGACGCTTTTCCCGCTTGGCCCGATCTCGTTCTGATCGATGGCGGCAAAGGGCAGCTCGAGGCGGCGCGGCAGGCCTTGGCGGATGTGGGCGTCAGCGAGGACGACGTGGCCCTGATCGGCATCGCCAAGGGCAGGGACCGGGATGCGGGGCGTGAGACCTTCTTCAAGCCGGGCCAGCCGCCGTTCAAGATGCCGCCGCGCGATCCGGCGCTCTATTTCGTCCAGCGCCTGCGCGACGAGGCTCACCGCTTCGCCATCGGGGCGCACCGGGCCAAGCGCAAGCGGGAGCTGGTGAAGAACCCCCTCGACGAGATCCCCGGCATCGGGCCGACCCGCAAGCGGGCGCTCCTGCATCATTTCGGAACCGTCAAGGCGATCCAGCGGGCCGCCCTGGAGGACCTGATGAAGGCGCCCGGGGTGAATGCCGCCACGGCCCGCGCGGTCCATGACTTCTTTCACGAGCGGGGGTAGGCATGTGCGGCTGCGCCGGTAAGGCTGTTCACATCCGCAGGGCTGGCGTCACATTGCTGTGTCCTTCGAACGGCGAGGGTTGGCAATCGGTGTCTGTCCGATTGACGGATCAACCGTCGTCATGCTTCCTGCGCTTGTGATGAAGACTGCTTCCCCCTTAGGCCGCTCGAAGGCCTTCAACCTTGCGAACCTGCTGACCTATGGTCGGCTCGTGGCGGTGCCAGCGGTTGTCGGCCTTCTGTTCTGGCCGGAGGATCTCTGGTCGCGGTGGTTCGCGCTCGCGGTGTTCGCTGTTGCGGCGATCACGGACTATCTCGACGGGTATGTGGCGCGCACCTTTGCGCAGCAATCGTCCCTGGGGCGTATGCTCGATCCCATCGCCGACAAGCTCCTGGTGGCCGCATGCCTTCTCATGCTGGTGGCCGACGGCACGATCCATGGATGGTCCCTGTGGGCCGCCATCGTGATCCTCTGCCGCGAGATCCTGGTCTCGGGCCTGCGCGAGTTCCTGGCGGAGCTGAAAGTCAGCGTTCCGGTCAGCCGGGTCGCCAAGTGGAAGACCACCCTGCAGCTCGTGTCCCTCGGCTTCCTGATTGCCGGGCCTGCCGGGGAGACCGTTCTGCCCAACAACATCCTGATCGGAACCATCCTGCTCTGGATCGCCGCCATCCTGACGATCTACACGGGCTGGGACTACTTCAAGAACGGCATCCACCACCTCATGGACGAGGGCTAGGAGCCATGAAGCTCTTCTATTTCGCTTGGGTGCGCGAGCGGGTCGGCAAGACGGACGAGCAGGTGACCGTTCCTGAAGGGATCGAAACCGTTGCGGATCTGGTGCGCTGGCTGAAAGGCCGGGGCGAGGAATACCAGTATGCCTTTGAGAATGAGGGCATCGTCCGGGCCGCGATCGACCATATTCATGTAAAACCCGATGCCCGGCTTGCAGGGGCGCAGGAAGTTGCCTTCTTTCCTCCGATGACGGGCGGTTAGCTCCTCCAACAGGCAGGTGCAACAGGCAGGTCCAACAGGCAGGTCATGGCCGTCACCATCCGCATCCAGACCGAGAGCTTCGATGCCGCCGCCGAGACGGCGGCCCTGACCGGGGGGAGGGCGGATATCGGGGCCGTCGTTGCTTTCACCGGGCTGTGCCGGGACGAAGGCGGAAAGCTCGCAGCCTTGGAACTCGAGCATTATCCCGGCATGGCGGAAGCCGAGATCGCCCGCATCGCCGCGCAGGCGGAAAGCCGTTGGCCTCTCCTGGGTCTGACGATCATCCACCGCTACGGCCTGATCCGTCCGGCTCAGGAGATCGTGCTGGTTCTCGCCGCAAGCGCCCATCGCCGCCCCGCCTTCGAGGCGGCCGAGTTCCTGATGGACTACCTGAAGACCCGGGCACCGTTCTGGAAGCGGGAGCATCTCAAGGACGGCACAATCGGCAGCTGGGTCGAGGCGAAGGACGCCGATGACAGGGCGCTGGCGAGGTGGCTTTGAAGTTTACTTGACGGAGCCGCCGCAGAGGAGGAGCATCTCCCCGTCAGACGCGGAGATGCCTCATGCGCAGCGTCGTTGTCCTTCTCGGCCTGATCGTCGCGGGCCCGGCAAATGCCCACGACAGGCCTATGGCTCAGCCGGCTCAGGTGCCGGATCACAATCCGCTCGATTGCTATTGCCGTGCGCAGGGGCGGATGTTTGCTCCAGGGGAGAAGATCTGCCTGAAGACCGCCCAGGGGCCGAGGCTCGCCCAATGCGGGATGGAGATCAACGTCATGTCCTGGAGCCTGACGGACACGCCCTGTCCGGAGGCATAAAAAACGCCGCCAGAAATGTGGCAGCGTGGAATCCATGAAGCGGGTGCTCAGCCCATGAAGGGCTGGGAGGTCGTCCTAGAAAAGGCCGGTGACGACGGCAAGAATATACGTGAAGGAAACGCAGACGGCTGCGATGTTCAGCTTGGACGTCCAGTCCAGGTTCGATGTCAGGTTCATCTCATGCCCCTGTCTGTTTGAAGGGGTTATGCCCCTATCTGAATAGAGAGGTAGGCTATCAAACCTGCGGGTTCCTGAGAAGCTCCTTGCCCGGGCGAAGCAGCCGGCCCATCCGCTTCAAGAAATGGTTAATGAAAGGTTAACCTGTTGTTTTTATTCCAAACTTATCCCCTGATGCCGTGCGCGAAAATAGTTCCTGCTCTATTGTGTCGCACCGCCTTACCCATCGGATAACTGCGGGAATAACCCAGCGATCGAGGCGAATCGCTCTTTGGCGCCGCAGCTTGCTCTTCCGTTGACGGGATGTTTACGGGCCTGCCTTAGCGTGCCGATCATGCGTCATGGGTTTGTTGCGTTTTTCGCCCTATCGCTCGTCGGGCTTGGGCTTACCGGTTGCGGACTGTTCCGTTTCGAGCAGCGCGAGCCTTGGCGCGCGCAGGCCGAGGAGGCGTGCCTGTCGCAACGCCTCGTGCAGCCCTCGGCCTATATGGCCTTGTCCTCCAAGATCGAGGGCCCCGGCGTCTGCGGGATGGACTACCCCTTCAAGGTCTCGGCCTTTACCAATGGTGAGGTGGGGCTGAAATCGAAGGTCACCCTGGCCTGTCCGATCATTCCGCGCATCGACACCTGGCTCGAAGAGATCGTGAAGCCCGCAGCTCTCATGTATTTCGGCGTTCCCCTAGCCGATCTGAAGGCCGGGTCCTACTCCTGCCGCCCCCGCAACAACCAGAGGGGCGCCAAGCTCTCCGAGCACTCCTTCGGCAATGCTCTCGACGTCATGGGCTTCGTCCTTGCGGATGGGCGGGAGATCTCCGTCGTGAAAGGATGGAAGGGCGCCTCCGACGAGCAGGAGTTCCTGCGGGAGGCCTTCATCGGCGCCTGCCGCTATTTCACGACCGTTCTGGGCCCGGGATCGGATGCCTTCCATTACGATCACCTGCACATCGATCTGGCCCGGCATGATCCCCGCGGCGTGCGGCGCATCTGCAAGCCGCTACTCAAGTTCACGCCCCGGATCGATCCCGAGCGGAGCCGCGAGGTTATTCAAAGCGTCGCCGCATCCGGCGATCTGCCGTCCGTGGATCTGGAGCAGGATGTGCCGGAAGGGGAGGCCTATGCCCCCGCAGCGCCGGCTTCGTCCATGCGGGCTCCCCTGGCTCCGCCTGCCGTATCCGCCCCTGTGTCTCAGCCTCCGTCACCGCGCTATCCGGCTGCCAATGGATATGTGGCCGACCTGCCGGGCCAGAGCGCGGGTTCGTCGCGGGCTTTGCCATCGCAGCCCTATGCCCAGCCGCTGCGCCCCCTGAGCCGCTCCCCGGAACAGACCTATGCTCCACCGGCCAGCGGGCGCCCTCGGACAGGCGAGCCGATGGTGCTGAACAGCCACGGGATCTATTAAACCGCAAGCGGAGCCTTGACCTTCTTAGGCTTCGCCCACATGGTCGACGTTATAAAGACCGAAGATCTGTTGGAGCATCCGAATGAAGTGGCTGGCGGCTTTTATCTCCTGCATGCTGTTGAGCGCACCGGCGCTTGCCCGCGAGATAAACCCGGCGGAGCGGCGCGAGGAACCCTTCGACGCATCGCTCCCTGCCTGCGCCGATCCTTCGGTGCTTCAGGACATCAGCTCGAACTTCGAGAACAAGGAATACCGGTTCTGGAATTCCAATCTCAAGATTGTGGGCTTCGAAAGGGTTCAGCAGGTGGCATGGCGTCCCTGGGGCCTCGACTACATTCCCCGCCGCTTCTGCACGGGCACCGTGATCGTGTCCGACGGCTACAAGCGGAAGATCAACTTCTCGATCCGCGAGGATCTGGGCTTCATCGGCATCGGCTGGGATACGGAAGCCTGCGTGGACGGCCTCGACCGCCACTATGCCTACGCGCCCCATTGCAAGCAGGCCGCTCCTTGATCCTGCGCCGGTGCCTGGCCTTCGCGGGCGCCTGCCTTCTCTCCCTCCCGTCTGCGGCCCAATCTCCCCGGGAGACGAGAGGCGCGCCCATGGGACAGTTCGACTTCTATGTGCTGGCCCTGTCCTGGTCGCCCGGATTCTGTGAGAACAGCGGCAGCCGGAGCCAGCAATGCAGCAGCGGCAGCGGCCTTGGCTTCGTGACCCATGGCCTCTGGCCGCAGAGGGAGCAGGGCTATCCCAGCTTCTGCGAGCCCGGCGGACGCTTCGTGCCGCAGACCTCCATCGCGGAAAGCCAGGGTCTCTTTCCCGACGACAATCTGGCCCGTTACCAGTGGCGCAAGCACGGAACCTGCACGGGCGAAACGCCCAGCGGCTATTTCCGGGCGGTCCGGCGGGCTCGGGATCTCGTGCGCATCCCCGACAGCCTCAAGGTCCTGGACAGCAGGTCCAAGGTGCTCCCAAGCGAGATCGAGGGAGCCTTCATCGGCAGCAATCCGGGCCTGCGCGCCGACATGATTTCGGTTTCCTGTGGACGGCGGATCTTCCAGGAAGTACGCATCTGCCTCGACAAGGATCTCCGGGGGTTCCGCCAGTGCCCCGAGGTCGATCGCGACGGCTGCCGCTCGGGCGAGATCACGGTCCCGGCGGTCCGATAGGACGACCATGAACTATCGTCATGCTTTTCACGCCGGCAACTTCGCCGACGTCATGAAACACGCCCTTCTGGTGCGGATCCTGGCCTATCTCCAGCGCAAGGACACGCCGCTTCGCGTCATCGACACCCATGCGGGGATCGGCCTCTACGACCTTGCCGGCGACGAAGCGGGGCGGACGGGGGAGTGGGCCGAAGGGATCGGGCGCCTGGACGAGGCCTTCGCGCCCGAGGTGGAGGAGATCCTCGCGCCGTATCGGAGGGTGATCGCGGATGTGCGCGCAAGGCATGGCGACACCGCCTATCCCGGTTCGCCGGCCATCGTGCGCGAGGTCCTGCGGCGGCAGGACCGGGGGGTCTTCGTGGAGCTGCATCCGGCCGACCATGCGGTGCTGAGCGAGGCCTTCAACGAGGTCGCGAACCTCAAGGTGATGCACCTCGACGGCTGGACGGCGCTTCATGCCCTGATCCCGCCGAAGGAGAAGCGGGGCCTTGTGCTGATCGATCCGCCTTACGAGAAACCGAATGAACTGGAGCGCCTCGGCACCGAACTGATTGCTGCTCTCAGGAAGTGGCCGACGGGCGTCTATGCCGGCTGGTATCCGGTCAAGGATGTCGGGTCCGTCGATGCTGTTGCGGCAAGGCTGCACCAGGAGAGTCCGCGTCCCGGACTGCGCCTCGAGCTCTATGTGGACGATCCGCGCGATCCGACCCGGCTCAACGGCAGCGGGCTCTTCGTCCTCAACCCGCCCTGGTCCCTGCAGCAGGAAGCGGAAACGCTCCTGCCGGCCCTGGCCGAACGGCTGTCGCGGGGCGGCTATGGCGCTTATCGCTGTGAAGCCTTCGGGCCGCCTCCATAAAACCGATTGCCGCTTGAGCCCCGGGCGTCCATGAATCCTGCCAGTCTCATCGACAGGATTCACACTATGCTCGTTCTTCGCTCTTCGCCCGCGTCACCCTTCGGCCGGAAGGTCAAACTCTCGGCATCGATCCTCGGCCTGTCCGATCGGATCCAGATCGTCGATTCGGATACCCTGAACCCGGAAGACTCCATTCGCCAGCAGAATCCCCTGGGCAAGATCCCGGCCCTGATCCTGGAGAGCGGCGAGGTGCTCTACGACTCGCGCGTCATTGTGGAGTACCTGGATCACCTGGCGGGAGGCGGGCAGGTCGTCCCGGGCGGCGAGGAGAGGTTCGCCGCGTTGCGCGATCAGGCTCTGGCGGACGGGATTATGGATGCGGCCCTGCTCCAGGTTTACGAGAACCGCTTCCGGCCGGCGGACAGGCATGAGGCGAAATGGGTCGAGCACCAGGCGGACAAGGTGCGGCGCGGCCTCGCCCATGCGGAAGCCCACCTGTCGACCCCCGGCCAGAAGCTGCACATCGGCCAGATCGCTCTTGCCTGCGCCCTGGGCTATCTGGATCTTCGCTTTGGCGGACGGTGGCGGGAGAGCCATCCCGGG
Organism: Microvirga aerilata; assembly: GCF_016743775.1. Taxonomy (GTDB): domain Bacteria; phylum Pseudomonadota; class Alphaproteobacteria; order Rhizobiales; family Beijerinckiaceae; genus Microvirga; species Microvirga aerilata. The sequence continues at coordinate 131,763 of NZ_JAEQMY010000011.1, forward strand.
CTGGTGGCATGGCTTGCCGACTTCGAAGCCCGCGTCCCGGCCTTCGCCAAGACCCGGGTGACGCCGTAAATAAAAAAGGCCCGGATTTCTCCGGGCCTTTTCTGTCTCGGGAGAGACGGATCTTAGTAGGTGCCGAAGCGGAAGTTCAGACCAGCGCGCACGACGCCGAAGTCGTTTTCCATCTCGAAGCCGGCAATGTCATCTTCCTCGAAGTTGACATACAGGCCTTCGATCTTGGCCGACAGGTTGTTGGTGAAGGCGTACTCGAGACCACCACCGACGGTCCAGCCGTTGGCGTCGTCAGCAAAGGCGAAACCACCGGTGGCGTAGATCAGAGCCTGGCCGAAGGCCACACCGGCGCGAGCACGCACCGTGCCGAACCAGTCGCTGCTCTCGAACGTGTCGTCATCGCCGTCGCCGTCGAAGTCGAACGCACCCTCGGCGCCGAAGTCGGCGTACTGGATGTCGCCTTCGAGACCGACCACGAAGGAGCCGATCTGGTAGTTGTAACCAACCTGGGCGCCGCCCACGAAGCCGCCGTCGTCATCCACATCGGCTGCGTCGAATGCGTCGAAGTCGTCGTTGCTCCAGCCATAGCCGGCGTTCACACCGACGTAGAAGCCGGTCCAGGTGAAGATCGGAGCAGCCGCCACGATCGGAGCCGGGGGAGCGGAGCGCATCGGGAGGTCCGCAGCGGAGGCAGCTCCGGCGAAGCCGAAGAGAGCGACGCTGGCGAGAAGAATCTTCTTCATGGTTTCTCTTTCCTAATCGATGTCATGCCAGCCTGATCCGCCAATCCGTGGGATCGGGCCGGGCACTATACGTTTATAGAGCGACAACCGGTCGAGGGCTGTGACCTGACAACCACAGCAGCCAAGAAGAGCTGTGGCAGGATTGTGGCGGCATTGTGCGTGCAATTCCCCTTTGGCATCGCTGGAGTCCCCAACGCGGAGCTTGGCCATTTGTTCGACGGCGGAGCGAAAAAATGTCATTTTCTTGTTCGGCCGGCCTAGCTGACGCCACTTGATGACGATCTGTGAGGAAAATATGGATAAAGCGGCTCTCGTTACCGGCGGTGCCCAGCGGATCGGCCGAAAGCTCGTCGAACGTCTGGCCCGTGAGGGATATGCGGTGGCCATCCACTGCCGCCGCTCGGCCGATGAGGCGGAGAGGATCGCTGCCGACATTCGGGGGAGCGGCGGCAGGGCGGCCATCGTCCAGGGCGATCTGGCGGATGCGGACGCCGTCGGGCGTTTGGTCGGGGATGCGGTGCGGGCGCTCGGTCCCTTAACGCTCCTTGTCAACAACGCCTCGGAATTCGAGCCGGACGAGGTGGAGACCCTGTCGCAGGATCGATGGGACCGGCACTTTGCCGTCAACCTGCGAGCACCGGCCTTCCTGGCGCGCGACTTCGCGCATCAACTGCCGGCGGATCGGGAAGGGTGCATCATCAACATCGTGGACCAGCGCGTCTGGAAGCTGACGCCGCAGTTCTTCTCCTACACCCTGACGAAGGCCGCCCTGTTCACCGCGACGCAGACCATGGCCCAGGCCCTTGCCCCGCGCATCCGCGTGAACGCCATCGGTCCCGGTCCCACCCTGTCGAACGTGCGCCAGGGCGATGACGACTTTGCCAAGCAGAGCAGCGCCGTGCCTCTCGGCCATGGCGGAACGCCGGATGAGATCGCCGACGCGGTGCTCTATCTGGCCGGCGCCCGCAGCGTCACGGGCCAGATGATCGCCGTCGACGGCGGTCAGCATCTTGCCTGGGAAACCCCGGACGTGGCCGGCATCAAGGAGTGAGCACGATGGCCGAGATCAGGCGGCCGTAATCGGGCTCCTTACGGTGAGTGGTGCGGCGGTAGCTGTAAAACCGCTCCTCGTCCGAATACGTGCAGAGCCCGAGATCGGTGAACGCGCCGATTCCTGCCGCGTTCAGGCGGGCGCCGATGAAGCCTGGAAGATCGAACATGGCGTGCCCTTGCTTTTCCGCCTGCCCGAGAAAGTGCTCGAAGCCGGCGGCCTCCTTCGTAAAGCGTTCGATGAAATCAGGGCCGACCTCATAGGCCTTCTGGCTGATCGTGGGACCAAGGACCGCGATGGTCGCCTCGCGCCGGGCGCCGAGCCGCTCCATGGCTTCGAGAGTGGATTCGAGCACCCCCGTCACGGCCCCGCGCCAGCCCGCATGGGCCGCGCCGATCACGCGAGCGCCAGGGTCGGCAAACAGAACCGGGCCGCAGTCGGCCGTGGTGATGCCCAGCGCCAGGCCCGGCACCGCCGTCACCATGGCGTCTGCCTTCGGGCGCTCGCCCGTCCAGGAGCCTTCAACGAGAACCGCGTCCGGCGAATGAACCTGATGGACGCTGATCAGGGCACCTGGCGCAACGCCTAGCGCCTCTGCCATGCGGCGACGGTTCTCCTGCACCCTTGCCGGCTCGTCGGACGAGCCGACCCCGCCGTTGAGCGAAGCATAGATCCCGTCCGACACGCCGCCCTGCCGGGTGAAGAAAGCGTGGCGAACTTGGGGAAGGGAGGCGAGAGTGGGCGCTTCGATGAACATGGCTTCCAGGATCTCATGAAAAAGACGAAAGGGCGGGCAATCCGGGGACGGCTTCAAGCCCCTCGTGTGTAAGGGCTATGACCTTGAACAGCTCCCCCATGCCCTTCGGACCTCGTTCCGTCAGGCGCGCGAGGGCTTTGTCGATCTCATCCGCCTGCGCGGGCGTTGCGCGGGCTTTCAGGGCGGAGGCCCTTGCCCCGAGGCCGAGGATCTCGAGAAAACTGCCCTGCGGGACCATGCCGTGGAGGCGCACGTTCTGCTGCGAGGCGGCATGGGCCAGACGCTGGAAGTCCACATGGGTGGTCAGGTCAGCCTCTCCCGGCTCGTCCAGCGGGTCCACAGGAGCATGCTTTTTCACCGCTTGCAGCGTGTTCCCGAAGGCGGGGCCCCAATAGCCGTAGTCCACGATCAGGGCCGCGCCCGTATCCAGCGCGAGCCTCCTGGCAAGGCTGCCCATGAGATCGACCGAGGCGGCGGGCCATTCGAGAACATCGCCAAGGCGCAGCGGATTGCCGAGGGCCTGCTCCGGCTCGGGCCTGAGCCCGAAGATCAGGCACTCGCCCTCGAGGCCCACCAGCCGCTCGCACCAGCCGCGCTCGGTCGCCACGAACTGGCGAACGGGCAGGGCGTCGAAGAATTCGTTGGCGACGAGCAGGGTCGGGCCCGGCGGCACGTCCTCCAGCCGGTCGTGCCATTCAACGGAAAAGCCCAAGGGGGCAAGCATCGCCTGCTGCCGCTGCCTTAAAGAGGTACTCGTCTCGACAAGATGCACGGATGCGGCAGCCTTGAAGTCGGGCAGGAGCCTCGTCGCCCTCAGCAGGTCCGCCATGAGGGTGCCGCGCCCCGGACCCAGCTCGACGAGCCGGCAGGGGGCCGGGCGGCCCATGGCGTTCCAGACTTCCAGCATCCAGAGGCCGATCAGCTCCCCGAACATCTGGCTGATTTCGGGAGCCGTGGTGAAATCGCCCGCAGCTCCCAGGGGATCCCGCGTGGCGTAGTAATGCCGGACGCACAGGCTCATGTAGCGCTCGACGGTGATCGGCCCCTCCTGGGCGATCATCTCGCGCATCGTGTTCGCGAGACGCTTCACGCGGCCTCGGCGGCGGGTGCCGAGGGCCGCGTCAGCCCGCGCGCGGCCATCACGATGACGCCTGCTCCGACGAGCGCCATGGGAATCGACAGGAGCATGCCCATGGTGATGCCCCCGCTGAGCGCCTGAACGGAAGAGCCGAAGAGGAAGCCGAGCTGGGCGTCGGGCTCGCGGAAGAACTCGCAGACGATGCGGGCGACCGCATAGCCGAGCACGAAGATGCCGCCGAGGAGGCCGGGCCTGCGAAAGCCGAACCGGCGCGCCGCGAAGGCCATGACGATAAACAGGATCAGTCCTTCGCCCAGGGCCTCGTAGAGCTGGCTCGGATGCCGGGGCTCGGGGCCCGCATGAGGGAAGACCACCGCATAGGGGAAATCGGGTGCGGGGCGGCCCCACAGCTCCCCATTGATGAAATTGGCGATGCGCCCGAAGAACAGGCCGATGGGCGTCACCACGGCGGCCATGTCGAGCATGGCCAGCGGATTGAGCCGGCGGGAGCGGGCAAAGAGCACGATGGCCAGGATGGCGCCCAGGAAGCCGCCGTGAAACGACATGCCGCCGCGCCAGATGGCGAAGATTTCCGAGGGCTGCGAGAGATAGGAGCCCAGGTTGTAGAACAACACGTAGCCGACGCGCCCTCCCAGGACGACGCCGAGGGCGACCCACACGATCAGATCGTCCACGTCGATGGGCTTCGGCTGGCGCAGGGAGCCCCAGAGATCGGCTCTGGCCGCAAGGCGCTTGGCATAGAACCAGCCGCCTAGGAGGCCCGCCACATAGGCAAGCGCATACCAGCGGATCGCGATGGGGCCGATGGCGATGGCGACCGGATCGATGATGGGGAAGGAGAGCGGCATGAGGGGGCCCTGATCGAACGCCCTGCCATTGGACCCTTGAGGCCTGGATCGTCAACCCTGTTGCAGTTTGTGGCGAATGCGCCCACATGTGGCGTTCCAGGGCTGAAGAGGCCCGCCGCACGCTGTGGACTTTGCACCCATGACCCAATCTTCCAATCGGATTTTCGACGAACTCGCCCGCTTCGCCACTGACGCTGCCGGCGCGGCGCAGGGGGTCCGCAGGGAGGTCGAGACCGTGGTCCGCAGCCAGTTCGAGCGCCTGATCAAGGACATGGACGTGGCCACCCGCGAGGAGGTCGAGGTCCTGCGGGAGATGGTGGTTGCGGCTCGCGAGGAGAACGAGCGGCTGGAGGCTCGGGTGAAGGAGCTCGAGGCGAAGCTCTCCCCCGCCGGCAGCGCGGGCACCGCCGCGCCCTGACCTGAGCGGGCGGCCAGCCTGCGCCGGGGGCAGGGCTCCTGTTGTGGACAGGTGAGCCAAACGCATTGTGGCCAAGGCTGAAATCTAACACTGTGAATCACGAGCCGATTCGAGGCTGAGGCGGCAGGACTTCCGAATATCCAAGGTATTCCGGAAGAGCCTTCCAAATATAACTCGAATGGACGCAATGGTGTTGGCTGGATGTGTTTACCATATTCAGGCAAGCGAGCTTCTTGGATCCACATGTCGCAGATTCATCTTGAAGTAGACCGATCGGAACATCCCCTCGACGTCGTTGAGCGGCTTGCGTCCCTGCGGCACTGGATCTTTGACCGGGCGGAAGCGGACGAGATGTCCGTGTCCGTATCGGGCCGCTGGGCGGATTACGACGTTGCGTTTACTTGGATCGAGGATGTGGAGGCCCTGCATATGGCCTGCGCCTTCGACCTCAAGGTTCCCGAGCGGCGGCGCCAGGAGGTGCTGCAGCTCATCTCCTACATCAACGAGCAGCTCTGGGTCGGGCATTTCGACCTGTGGAGCACCGAGAGCGTGGTGATGTTCCGCCATGCCCTCCTGCTGGCGGGCGGCGCGGATCCCACCGACGGTCAGTGCGAGACCATGCTGCGCGTGGCCGTCGAGGCCTGCGAGCGGTATTTCCAGGCGTTCCAATTCGTGATCTGGGCCGGCAAGTCGGCCCGCGAAGCCCTCGACAGCGTCCTGTTCGAAACCGAGGGCTCGGCCTAGAGCTTTGACGAGCGCCTCGACAGGGCGAGCTGGAAGTTGATAGACAATTCCTTCCACTTCCCACCTGTCAGGATCTGCCATGCTGTCCAGCCCCTCGCACCTGCCGTCGTCCCTGGTACTCGTCGGAGCCGGCAAGATGGGCGGCTCCATGCTGGAGGGCTGGCTGAAGGTCGGCATGAGGCCTGAGGGCGTTACCGTTCTCGATCCGAAACCGTCCGACGACATGACCCGGTTCTGCCGGGAGAAGGGCATCGCCCTGAACCCTGCGAGCCCGGCTGCTCCCGATGTGCTGGTGCTGGCGATCAAGCCGCAGATGCTGGACGAGGCCGCAGCCGCCCTGAACGGCTGGCTCGGGCCCAACACCCTGATCATCTCCATTCTCGCGGGCAAGACCATCGGCGATCTGCTGGGCCGGCTTCCCGCTGCCGGCGCCGTCGTGCGCGCCATGCCGAACCTGCCCGCTAGCATCGGGCGCGGCGCCACGGGAGCCGCCGTCAACGAGCGGGTGAGCGAGGCGCAGAGGCTCATGGCCCACGCGCTGCTCAGCAGCAACGGCATCGTCGAATGGCTCCCGTCCGAGGACCTGATCGACGCGGTGACGGCCGTGTCGGGCTCCGGCCCGGCCTATGTGTTTCACCTCGTGGAATGCCTGGCCGAGGCCGGCGCCGCCGCCGGCCTGCCGGCCGACCTGGCGCAGCGCCTTGCCCGGGCCACCGTGACCGGGGCGGGCGAGCTGCTGTTCCAGAGCGAGCTGCCGCCTGCAACGCTCCGGCAGAACGTGACCTCGCCGGGCGGCACCACGGCGGCGGCCCTCGAGGTTCTCATGGCGGAACCGAACGGCCTGAAGGCGCTCATGCGCGCCGCGGTGGCTGCGGCAAAGCGGCGTGCGGAGGAACTCGCCGGCTGACCGGCATGGGGATCGGGCTGCGAGCACCTATATCAAGTCCTGAAAATTGGTGTTCAGGAGGTTTATCGTGACGGCAGAAGCTCCAACGGATAAGCGCAAGGCAATCGTCGAGGCCCTCATGGATCTCGCGGCAAAGCGAGCCTGGCACGAGATCGAGATCAACGACGTGGCGAAGGCCGCACACGTGTCGCTGGCCGAGTTCCGCGATCTGTTTCCGTCGAAGGGAGCGGTGCTGGGCGCCCTGTCGCGACAGGTCGACCGGCAGGTGCTCGAGGGAACGACCGAAGATCTTGCCGGCGAGCCCGCGCGGGAGCGCATCTTCGACGTGCTGATGCGCCGTTTCGATGCGCTCGAGCCTTATAAAACCGCCCTGCGGCGGATCTCGCAGGATCTGCGCTACGACCCCGCGTCGCTGGCGGCCCTCAACCAGGTATCGCTCAATTCCCAGCGCTTCATGCTGGCTGCCGCGGGCATCAGCACGGAAGGGCCGCTCGGAGCCCTGAAGCTCCAGGGCGCGGTTCTGGTCTATGCCAACACCATGCGCACCTGGCTCGACGACGACGATCCGACCCTTGCCAGAACCATGGCGCGGCTCGACCGGGAACTGCGCCGGGGCGAGCGCATCCTGGAGGGTGCCGAGGACCTGCGCCGCCTGAGCGCGCCCCTGCGGGCCGTCGGGCGCGCCTTCATGCAAGGCCGCCGGTCGTCCCGCCGGGACACGCGCCGCACCGGCGACGGGGATGCGGACAATCCCGCGGCGGCCATCTAGAACTATCGATCAGGGGGCACGATGGATCAGACGAATTCGGCAGTACCGCAGATCGCCTTCGACGACTTCCTGAAGGTCGACATCCGCGTCGGCCGGGTCACCGCCGTGGAGCCGTTCCCGCAGGCGCGCAAGCCCGCCTTCAAGCTCACCATCGATTTCGGGCCCGAGATCGGCACCAGGCGCTCGTCGGCGCAGATCACGGTGAACCACTCGCCGGACGACCTCGTCGGATCGCTCGTCATGGCGGTGGTGAACTTCCCGCCGCGCCAGATCGGGCCGTTCCTGTCGGAGGTTCTGACCCTGGGGGTACCGGATGCGGACGGCAACGTCATGCTGATCCGACCCGACCGGGACGTGCCGGTGGGCGGAAGGCTGTATTAGGCTTGACGCAAACCAGCCTAGCACTGTCATTCCGGGGCCGCGAAGCGGAGCCCGGAATCCATAACCGCTGACGATGCTTCATCCTGGCGTCGTCAGCGGTTATGGATTCCCTTCCTCTTCGCTACGCTCCGGCCGGGAATGATAGGGTTGAGTCTCCGCGCTTCGTTCTGCTCGCGCTCCCGGAGCGGCTTCGCCGCCCAGGATGACGATCTGTCGAGGCACTAGGCCGGCAGCCGCACCGTTGCGCGCAAGCCCCCGAGCGGGCTGTCGCCGAGCACGATGTCGCCGCCGTGGGAGCGGGCGACATCGCGGGCGATGGCGAGACCCAGCCCTGAGCCGCCCTCGTCCTGGTTGCGGGCCTCGTCCAGGCGCACGAAGGGCTTGAACACCTCCTCGCGCAGGTTTGCCGGAATGCCCGGCCCGTCGTCGTCCACATGCAGAACGAGCCAGCGCGTTTCGTGGTTGGCCGTGATCTCGATCCTGTCCCCGTGCCGGGCCGCATTGGAGACCAGGTTGAAGAGAAGCCGGCGGAAGGCGTCGGGCCGGACCGTGATGATCGGGTCGCCGACGATGTCGAGTTCCGTCACATGGCCCTGGCGTTCGGCGTCCGCCTGCACCTCTTCCAGCAGCTGGCGCAGATCGGTCGCAACCGCCTGCTCGCCCGCATCGCCCCCGTCGCCGCGGGCAAAGGCCAGGTAGCCTTCGAGCATCCGGCTCATCTCGTCCACGTCGCGCTTGAGATCCTCCACCTCGGGGGTCTGATCGAGGAACACCAGCGACAGCTTGAAGCGCGTGAGAATGGTGCGCAGGTCGTGGCTGACGCCGTTGAGCATGGTGGTGCGCTGCTCGATGTTGCGCTCGATGCGCCGCTTCATCTCCATGAAGGCATGGCCCGCCTGGCGCACCTCCCGCGCACCGCGCGGGCGGAACTCGATCTCGCGTCCCTTGCCGAGCGCTTCGGCGGCTTCCGCAAGGCGCAGGATGGGCCTGATCTGGTTGCGCAGGAACAGGATGGCAATGCCGAGCAGCACAAAGGAGGAGCCGCCCATCCACACGAGGAAGATATGCGAGTTGGACGCATAGGCCTGGCTGCGCCGCGCCAGGATCCGCATCACGTCGCGCTGGTCGAGCTTGACGCGCACCTCCACGTAGTTCGAGCGCCCCACCGTGTCGATCCAGTAGGGACGGTCGATCTGGCGGCGCAGCTCGTTGGACAGGGTCTCGTCGAGAATGGAGAAGAACGGCTTCGGCCCCGGGGGCGGCAGGTCCGTGTCGCGCAGGATGTCCACGTCGAGCTGCAGGCGCTCGGACGCGATGCGGGACAAGACCGTGGTGTCCTGATCCTGCGGGTAGCTCTCATAGATGTCGATGAGGGCCGCGATATCCGCCGTCACCGCCGAGGACAGGCGGCGCGTCACGAGCTCGTAATGCCGCTCCATGAACACATAAGCCACGACCGATTGCAGCAGGATCACCGGCGCGATGATGATGATGAGCGCCCGGGCGTAAAGGCCCTTCGGCAGATACCGGCTGAGCCAGCGCCCGGCATGGTCGAGAGGGGAGTAACGCAGGGTCGCGCCGATTTTCATCGGTCGGTCACGAGGCGGTATCCGATGCCGCGCACGGTCTGCAGGAAGAGCGGGTTGGCCGGATCGGTTTCGATCTTGCGCCGCAGGCGGTTGATCTGCACGTCCACCGTGCGCTCGTTGGCGGCGATCCCGTTGCCGGCGAGCGCCTCGCGGGGCACGTGGCCTCCGGCCTGGGTGCCGAGAATGGTGAGGATCTCGCGCTCCCGCTCGGTGATGCGCACCACCTCGTCCCCGCGCCGCAGCTCGCCGCGGTCGAAGCGGTACGAGAACGGGCCGAAATGGATGGTCTCCGGCGCATCCCCGCCCGGCGCGCCCGCCACGGGCGCCGCGCGCTTGAGGATGTTGCCGAGGCGCAGCAGCAGCTCGCGCGGCTCGAAGGGCTTGGACAGGTAGTCGTCCGCGCCGATCTCGAGCCCGGTCACCCGGTCCGACGTATCGGCGCGAGCCGTCAGCATCAGGATCGGCACCTGCGAGTGCTCGCGCAGGCTGCGGGCATAGTCGAACCCGCTCTCGCCCGGCATCATCACGTCGAGCACCAGGGCGTCGAAGACGAAGTTGCCCGCCTTCGCCCGCGCCTCCGCGGCGCTGCCGGCGGCGGTCACCCGGTAGCCGTTCTCCGTGAGGAAGCGGGTGAGGAGGTCGCGCAGGCGGCGGTCGTCGTCCACCACGAGTACGTGCGGGGCATGGTCGGGAATGTCGATGCGTGCATCCATGGGGCGCCAGGCTTCTTGTGTCGGACCCTGCTTTATCAGGTTTGCGCGATCAGGTCTCCTTGTGGGTCTCCTTGGGGCCGAACACGAGCTGCTTCACATGGGCGGTGTCGTCCGGGTCGATGAGGCGCAGGAGATAGCCGCTCACCAGCTCCTTGGCCTCCGGCTCCATCTCGGACAAGGCCCGCATGATGCGCCGGGTCTGCAGCTTGGCGAGCTTCAGGGCGAGTTCGTGGCCCTGGGCGGTGGCGAAGAGAAGCCGCTGGCGCCGGTCAGAGGTGCCCGTCCGGCTTTCGATGAAGTTCTTCTCCAGGAGTTCCTTCAGGACGCGATTGAGGCTCTGCTTCGTGATCCTCAGGATGTCCAGAAGCTCCGCGATGGTCAGCCCCGGCTGGCGGCTGACGAAGTGCAGGACCCGATGATGGGCCCGCCCGAAGCCGTATTCGTCCAGGATCCTGTCCGGATCGCTGACGAAGTCGCGATAGGCGAAGAAGAACAGTTCGATGAGGTCGTAGGCCGGCAGCTCGGCCAGGATGTCCTTGCCAGGATCCTTGCCGGGATCCTTGCCGGGTTGCTGGGTCTTCAAAGCCGGGATTGCGTCAGGCACCATCCGTGTCCCAAATTTTATGTCAGCCTTGTTGACATATCTCAGGACGATTGTTACTCGTCAAGCCGCTTCCGCGAAATGAATGAAATCGAAATCATGTGGAAGCAAGCCGGAAATTACACGGCCCCGGCAGCCGCAAAGGCCGATAGCCAAGGAGATAGATGATGTCCGCGACCCCCTTCGATCAACGTGATGGATGGATCTGGTACGACGGGCAGATCGTACCTTGGAGGGACGCCCAGCTTCACGTGCTCTCGCACGGGCTGCACTACGGATCCTCCGTGTTCGAAGGCGAGCGCGCCTATGGGGGCGAGATCTTCAAGTGCACCGAACACTCGGAGCGCCTCAAGAAGTCGGCCCAGATCCTCGACTTCGAGATCCCCTACACGGCGGCCGAGATCGACGCCGCCAAGCGCCTCGTTCTGGAGAAGAACGGCCAGAAGGACGCCTATCTGCGCCCTGTCGCCTGGCGCGGATCGGAGATGATGGGCGTGGCCGCCCAGGACAACAAGATCCACCTCGCCATCGCGTCCTGGGAGTGGCCGAGCTATTTCGACCCGGCCCAGAAGATGAAGGGCATCCGCATCGACATGGCGGAGTACCGCCGTCCCGATCCGGCGACCGCGCCTTCCGAGGCGAAGGCTGCGGGCCTCTACATGATCTGCACCATCTCCAAGCATAGGGCGGAGCGCAAGGGCTATGCCGACGCGCTGATGCTCGACTGGCAGGGGCGCGTGGCCGAATGCACGGGCGCCAACGTGTTCTTCATCCGCGACGGCGTGGTGCATACGCCCATGGCCGACTGCTTCCTCGACGGCATCACGCGCCGCACGGTGATCGATCTCGCCAAGCGCCGCGGCTTCGAGGTGGCGGAGCGCCGGATCATGCCGGACGAACTCCCGAGCTTCAACGAAAGCTTCATCACCGGCACGGCCGCGGAAGTGACCCCCGTGTCCGAGATCGGCCCCCACACCTACAAGCCCGGCAACATGACCAAGGTGCTGATGGAGGACTACATGTCCGAAGTTCAGCCCAAGGCCAAGGCGGCATAAGGCTTACCCGCCCCGTCACTGCAGCGTCATGCCCGGCTTCGCGCCGGGCATTCACGTCCAAGGGCGCCAAGAACATGATGCCAAGGGACTGCTGAAGGCAGGACGCATCGATCCCAAGGGCTGTTACGACCAGTCCAGGTTCAAAGCCTCAATCACGAGGCTCAGAATAAGCGATCACACGGATCTCGACGATCGCCCCCTCACGCCTGAGACCTGCGACTTCAACCGCCGTCCAAGCTGGATAAGGTTCATTCAGGTATTCGAGACGAATGGAGTTGAAGAGATCGAAATGATCCCGCAGCCCCATATGATAGGTCGTCATCTCGACGATGGAGTGAAATGTCAGGCCGCCCGCGCGCAAAACGCATCCGATCTTCTCAAAAGCGGTTCTGATTTGAGCTTCCGCATCATCCGGCATCTGCCCCCGTGCATCGCTGCCTGTGACGCCTGTCAGAAAAACATGGTCGCCGGACACAACGGCGGGGGACATTTTCAATTGTTCGGCTGTCGTTCGAAATTCAGGCGGAATGATTGCACGTTTGGTCATTGAGGGCCCTTCAGAAGCAGCTTCTCCAGTACGGGCTGAAGCGGCCAATAGGCCCAACGTGCCATTCGTCCATTTGCCGAGCAATGATACTTTGTTCAAATCTCAAAAATCCTCCGCGTCGGGAATGCGGTTGAAGGCGATCTTCGCGCCCGCATAGCCTCCGGGGATCGTGACCAGCGGCCCCCAATGCAGGAGCGTCTTGCGGTGGTGGGCGTTGAGCCGGTCGGCGATCACGGACAGGGATTCCAGGCGGTGCTTGAGCTGCGCCTGCGCCGTGTGGTCGAACAGATCCCCCTCGATGTCGGACAAGGGCACCAGATCGTGCAGGGCGATGTGGACGCTGCGGCTGCGGCTCATGCTCTCGCGCTCGGCGTGGAGGAAGAGGCGGGCGAGCGAGGCCAGTAGGGAAGGGTCGTCCCAGGTCGGCCCGAACCGCTCCTCCCCGTACCAGCCGGCGCTGTGCCGGTCGGTGAGCCAAAGGGCGAGCGCCCGGGCCGAGAAGCCGGACCGGCGCATGCGGCTGGCCGCTTTCGCCAGAAGAACCCGGGCAGCCGCGTAGGCGCCGTCGAGCGAGCGCCACTCGGCGGGAAGAACGCGCCCGTGGCCGAACATGCGCCGGCGCGTCTCGGGCCGCTCCACCGTGTAGCCGTGAAGCCCCATCCAAAGCCGCTCCCCCTCGACGCTGCCCCAGAGCCGGCGCATCTCCTTGGGCTGAAGCCGCAGGAGGGCGGCCATGTCGCAGACGCCCGCGCGGGCGAGCCGGGCCGCATTGCCCTTGGCAATGCCGGGAATGTCGGTCAGGCTCAGGGCCAGCAGGGGACCCGGCAGGCTGTCCGGGCCGAGGGCCACGAGGCCGTCGGGCTTTTCCATCTCGGCCGCGATCTTGGCGAGAAGATCGTTGGGGCCGAGGCCCACCGAGCAGGTGAGGGTAGGGCCGATATCGCGGGCGATGGTTTCCTTCACGCGCCTGCCGACCGCCAGCGCCTGGGCCTGCTCGGACGGCAGAAGGGCGCAGACCATCTCGTCGATGGAGCACACGGCCTTGACCGGGACCACGGTCTCGATAGCCGCTATGATGGCCCGGTGCAGCTCCACATAAAGCTCGTGCCGGGCCGTCACCAGGACGAGGCCGGGGCATTGCCTGCGGGCGTCGCGAACATAGGTGCCGCGCTTGAGGCCGAGCGCCTTGGCCTCGCGGCTGACGGCGATGAGGCCCGTGTGCTCGGAATCGACCGGAATGACCCCGACGGGCCTGCCCCGGAGAGCGGGCCGGAGGTGCTGCTCGGCGCTGGCGAAGAAGGAATCGAAGTCGACATAAAGCCGCTCCAGGCCCGTGGGCTTGCGCATCGCCATCCATCCGCTTCGCGTACAATGAACAAAGCAAGAACATAAGCTTGGCGGCAAGTCGAGGGCGGGATCTGTGGATAACGGGGATGAGTCCGGTGGAGTAATCCGTCTTTCCCTGAGGAACCAATGCCCTGAAAGGGTGTTCTCCTGAAAGAACAAAACTAGAACAATAGGAGTCTCCCATGACGACGAACGGTAAAGCCTCGACGGGTTCTTCCAAGCACCACAAGGATTCCGCAGAGGCATCCAATCCGAAGACCAATCCCGATCCGTCCGACAACCAGATCAAGGACCCGGCCGATTGGGTGACCGGCGACGAGCCCATGACGGGGGCCCAGGCGTCCTACCTCAAGACCCTGTCCGAGCAGGCCCACAAGCCGGAGGCCTTCGACCCGGATCTCGACAAGGCCGAAGCCTCGAAGCGCATCGACGGGCTGAAGCAGGCCAAGGGACACTGAGGCTCTGAGCCCCCAATGTCATTCTCGCCCTGTCATCCCCGCACCGGCGGGATGACAGGGCGAGGCGCAACGCTGCTCGCTCTTTCCTGAAAACGTCGTGTTCATGGATCCCGGGCTCCGCTTCAGCGGCCCCGGGATGACGGTGCCGGGCTGGATTTGCCGGACCGGCCTTAGACGAAAATCGAACGGCCGAGCCCTTTCGCAACCCTCACGGCATCACCACATTATCTCTCAAGAGCATCGTGCTCCAAGGGATGAAAACAAACCGATGATGAACCTTGCTTCTCGCCGAAGCCGCGTGATGATCGCCCTGGCGACCGCTCTGGTCCTTGCCGGCAGCGCGGCCGAAGCTCGCGTCGGGCGGGGAAGCGGCGGCTTCGGCTCGCGCGGCTCGCGCACCTACACGCCTCCGCCGGCAACCAGGACGGCGCCGGATGCGGCTGCCCCGATTCAGCGCTCTCAGATCCCGAACCAAGGCCCCAACGTGACCCGTCCGGGCGCACCCGCCCCGAACGTGGCGCAGCCGCGCCGCTTCGGCTTCGGCACGGGCCTCATGGCCGGCCTCTTCGGCGCGGGCCTGCTCGGCATGCTCATGGGCAACGGCTTCTTCGGCGGGCTCGCGGGCCTGGCTTCCATCTTCGGCCTTCTGCTGCAGATCGGCCTCGTGGTCCTGCTGGTGTCCTTCGCCATGAAGTGGTTCCGCAACCGGCGCCAGCAGCCGGCCTATGCGGGCTCGGGTGACGGCTATGCCCGCTCCACCATGGGCGGCAGCGTGCCGCCGACCGGTGGACGCCCCGCAACGGGCGGCATGGCAGGCGGGCTCGGTGGCGGGCTCGGTGGTGGTCTTGGCGGCGGCTTGGGCGGTGCCCTTGGCGGCGCGCTCGGCGGGATGGCCAAGGGCGCGCAGCCGCAAGGGGCGCAGCGCCGCCCCGGCGTGCGCGACGAGATCGGCATCGGTGAGCGGGATTACGCCGAGTTCGAGCGTGGCCTGGTCGAGATGCAGGACGCCTATTCGCGCCAGGATGTCGCCAAGCTCTGGACGCTGGCGACCCCCGAGATGGCCGGCTACATCCAGGAGGAGCTCAACGACAACACCTCCCGCGGCGTCGTGAACAAGCTGTCGAACGTGAGCCTGAACCAGGGCGACCTGGCCGAGGCCTGGCGCGAGGGCGCCACGGACTACGCCACCGTCGCCATGCGCTTTGCGATCACCGACGTGATGCTCGACAAGGCCACGGGCAAGGTGGTCGAGGGCGACCCGACGAAGATCGAGGAAGCCACCGAGCTCTGGACCTTCCGCCGCGATCAGGGCGGCTCGTGGAAGATCTCGGCGATCCAGCAGGCTTAACAACGCCTCACCCATCCGAATACGAAAGCGGCCGGTTCTCACCGGCCGCTTTTTTCATGTCCTGAGAAGATCACTCATAAAGGTCCATCAGCCTCCTCGCGTGGTCGCCGGCCTTGTGCAGGTGATCCCGCTTGTCTGAGACGCTGCGCCGTTCCGTGTCGGGATGGCCGGGACAGGCCCGGCCATGACGTGGAGGGTTCCATGACGACCGAGTAAGATCATGACGAAGAGGCCTCACCCGGTCGCCCGAGCAGCCTCAGAGGTCGAGAAAACTTACTCCGCCGCTTCGCGCCGGCCCGCATGGGAGCCCTCGCGCACCTCCTCGATGATCTTGGCCACGAAGGCATCGAGGTCGCCTGGGTTGCGGCTGGTGATGAGGCCGTGATCGGTGACCACCGTCTCGTCGCGCCACTGGCCTCCCGCATTGATCACGTCGGTCTTGATCGAGTGATAGGACGTGCACTGCCGGCCCTTGATCACGCCGGCCTCGGTGAGCAGCCACGGCGCATGGCAGATGGCCGCCACCGTCTTGCCCGAGGCGTAGAAGGCGCGGATGATCTCGATGGCCTTCGGCTCCACGCGCAGCTTGTCCGGATTGATCTGCCCGCCCGGCAGCACGAGCGCGTCGTAGTCCGCCGGATCCACGTCCTCGATGTCCTTGTCGACGGAAACCGTCTTGCCCCAGTCGTTCTCGTCCCAGCCGTAGATCTTGCCGGACTTCATGCGCGATTTCGGGGCCGCGACCTCGACCGTCGCACCGGCCTCCGAGAGCTTTTCCTGCGGGACCATCAGCTCCGACTGCTCGAAGCCATCGGTGGCCATGATGAGGATTTTGGCCTGTTTGATGTCAGGCATGGCACTTCTCCATTGTTTGGGATCAGCCTGGGAACGGATGAGCCGGGGAGGTGTTCCGCACGGCCCCAGGCCGGAACCCCTTCCGTATGGGCCGGTTGACCCAGTCACGGCTTAACAGATTGAGGAAGACACGATGGTCAATCCAGGAGTGCCGACGAACGAGCCTTTGCCAGGGGGCAACATCCCGAGCGAAGTGCCGCCGGGATCGTTCCCCGACGAGGAGCCGGATACGGGACCGACGGGGCCGCGCACGCCCTATCCGGTCAACGATCCGGGCATCACAGACCCCAAGGGGCCGGGCTCCGAGCCCGATTACCTGCCGGGCAATCCGACCGATCCGGGCATTCGTCTTTGAGGATGCCGACCCCATGAGCCGACGGCTTCGGCCGCCGGCTCATATCTCCAGGATGGCGTAGGGCTTTCCGGTCGGCTTCTCGATGTGCTTGGCCACATTGTAGACCGGCTGGCCGCCCGGCGTGCGCCCCTCGAAGCGGCCCCGATGCGCATGGCCGTGCACGATGGCGTTGACCTTGAAGCGGTCGATGGTCTCGGCGAGCCTCGACGAGCCGAGGAACGGATAAATCTCCAGCGGCTCGCTCTCGATGGTCTCGGCGATCGGCGCGTAATGGAGGATCACCATGGAGCGCTTGGCGCGCACCTGGCGCATGGCGTTCTCGAGCCGCAGCGTCTCGTTCATGGTCTCGTTGACGAACTGCTTGATGGCCGGCTCGCCGAAGGAGCCCAGCATGCGCCGCCCGAAGCCGCCGGCAAAGCCCTTCACGCCGACGAAGCCCACGCCGTCGATCTCGACGGATTGCCCGTCGAGCACCTTCATGCCCACCTCGCGCAGAATGTGCGCCACCTCTTCGTGTGCGCCGCATTCGTAATCGTGGTTGCCGAGCACGCCGACGACGGGAATCGAGCAGGCCTTCAGGTCCTGCGCCAGGAGCTCCGCTTCCTTCGGCTTGCCGAGATCCGTTAGGTCGCCGGCAAGCACGAGCACATCGGCCTCCCTGGAGATTTCACCGAACAGGTCGCGATAGGATTCAGCATTGTCCTCGCGAACGTGAAGATCGCCGATGGCCGCGATCCTCAAGGGTTTGTGCAAGGGTTTCTGCAAGGATTCCTGCAAGGGTTCCTGTTCGTCACTCATTCCGCCATTCACCTTCACCGCCCACGTCGGCAAAGCCCCATTCCTTGACGTCGATCTCGTAATCGATGCGCGAGAACATCCGCCCGCGGCAGACCTTCATCTGCGGGGGAGGAAGGTCCCGTTGCTTCGAGAGCCGGTCGAGAAGCTCGTCCATCACCCAGGCCGGCACCTTGTCGCGCTCCGACGGGTAGATCCAGCGGAAGTTGAGCAGGTGCATGAGCAGCACCTCCCAATGCACTTCCATGTAGGCGAGCAACCCGTGCCAGTCGATCTGGTCGTGGGCTTTCAGGATCGTGTGCGCCACATCGGCGCCGTCGTAGCGGTGGCGCAGCTGGATGAAGCATTTCGACCAGACGAGTTCGGTCGGCCCGACGATGCGCACGGGCGAGCCGAACACCTCGATCTGGCGCGCATGCTCGAACCACGGATCGCCGATGGGCATCGTGCCGTTCGAGGAGGCGAAAATCACGTCGAAGAAGTACTGGCCCTTGAAGACCTTGCCGAGCCAGCGGTCGTCCTCGATCTCCACGGAGTAGCCCAGTCCCTTGAAGTGGGACAGCACCCGCGTGTAGTCGCCGGCCTTGCAGAAGATGTCGAGATCCTTCGTCGGGCGGGTGATGCCCGTATAGGCCGAAAGCGCGTAGGTGCCCGCGAGCAGGAAGGGCAGGCCGAGCTGGTTCAGCTCGCGCAGGGCCTCGGCGTAGAAAGCCTCGGACTCCGGGTATTTGAGGGTCGGCTCCGCCTTGGCGTCCATGACGGGAACGCCCGCAAGGGCGTTGGAGGTGAGATCTGGATCGTGAACGGCCATGGTCCTTGTCCGAAGCGCGGCCAATAGTGACCCGCGTTCGACAACAGAATGGCCCTGATGAAGTTCCGCAGCGGCCGGGCTTAACACCCCGCGCGGGCCTTGCGGCTCGAGCCCTAGGCTGCCGCGTTCGCAACTTTGCGGGGGGACGCAGCGCCGAGGCCGAGGGCGTTCCAGACGCCCAGGGTCTCCTGCTCGAACCCGGCAAAGCGCCGCTGCAGCTCCGCCACGGTCTCGTCCGCCGGCAAGGGCTTGCCGTCCTTCAGCAGGCCTTGACCGGCCTGCGCCAGAACCTTTGCGACAAAGCGCGGAATATCGGCATCGGCCTGCAGGCCGAGCCACATGAGCTGATGCATGTGCTCGGCCGCGATGCCGCCGCCGGTCACCGGCGAAGCGAAGGAGCCGTACCGGCGCTCGAAGCGGGCGTGCGCGGCAACCGTCCTGTTGAACCGGTCGGTCCGGAGCTTTCGCTCGGCAAGGCCTTGTGCCGGAAGGCAAGGATGGCAAACGCCCGCCGCCGCAACCATCGTGATCGCCTGCATCAGGCGGTTGACGGAGATGCCCGCAAGAGCCGGCTCGCCTGCGATCTCGCGTAGGGATCGCGGGCCCGCTTCGAGGGCTGCGATCAGCGGATCGTACACCGCACTCTGCAGCCTGATCGTATAGCGCATGCCGCGCAGCTCGCGCGGGATCCTGGCGCTGGGGCCGGACAGGGCAAAGCGCGTCTCGAGCCATTTTTCGCGGACGAGGTGGGGCGAAAGCCGCACGGGACCCTTGATGAAGATGTCGCGCCTGAACTGCTGGTCGACGATGTGGTCGCGCGTGGTCTGGCGCAGGGCAACGTTGTCGATGCCGGCGAGGAACTCCCTCTGCTCCTGCGTAAGGTTGATCTCGTCCAGGGTGTCGAGCGCATTGGCCGGGCCCACCCATGTCAGCTTCGCCTCTGCAAGCTCCTGCGCCACGTCCATGAAGTAGAACGGGGTCAGGTCCCGGTTGAAATACTCATGGGCGACGTAGTTGGGGTTCTGCCCCTTGAGCTTTTCCACGCGGCCCGCGAGCTTGGGGTGATTGGCGAAGTAGCGTGCGTCGAGGCTGCCGAGTTTGTCGGCAAAGCCGAGGGACGCGGCGATGCGCGCCTGGAGCGATTGCGCGGACCCTTGAGCCGCCGCATGCTCCACGAGTAGCCGCCTGAGCGGCATCATGGAGGCCCAGCCGGGCATGGCGTTGTAGGACAGGTAGACGAGCCCGCCCGGTTTCAGCTTCTTGCGGATGAACCCCACGATGGCCTGCCGGTTCTCCGGAGAGATCCAGCTGTAGATGCCGTGAAGGGTGATGAAGTCGAACGCCGGAAGATCGTTGCGGGTCAGGAATTCGGCAAAGCTGTCGTCGTAGAAATGTGCGTTCTCGATCCCGGCCGAGCGGGCCAGGTCCCGCGCGCCTGCGATGTGGGCGGGGTTGAAGTCGGTGGCATGGAATTCGATGTGCGGATTGGCGCTGGCGAGCAGATTGGTCGAGAAGCCCTGGCCGCATCCAAGCTCGCAATAGGCCAGCGAGCTTGCGCCGGGATCGGGCGCCTGAACGCCCTGCAGCAACGCGAAGAAGCTCAGGAGGCTGGGGGTCAGCTCCTGATAGAAGCCATGGGTGTAATCCACATCGACAACATAGCCCGCCGACCAGTCCGTCATGTCATAGTCTCGCATGCGCCCGTGCCGGCCGGCACAGCCAAGTTTATGTTTATAACATTACATATGTCAGACGTGTGTAGTGGGATCAATTCTTTTCTGAATGCTCGCGAAACGTTGGGTCAGGCCAGCGCATCGTGCAGACCTCAAAGGGTGCTCCGCCCTTGTGTCGTTCTCGGCGGCCTCAGGCCGGGAAGGGGAGCGATGGGGGAGGGCCACTGAGTGGATTCGCTTCCCCTTCGCCTCGCTCCGGCCGGGAATCACAGTGAGGGTGTGCCGTTGTCATCCCCGGCGGTCCGCAGGACCGGGAAGGGGATCCACCCACATGCTCCGCGCTATGGATTCCCTTCCCCTCCGCTGCGCTCCGGCCGGGAATGACACTGAGGCGGGCGTTGCGAGGTGAGAGCCACGAGGTCGGCACTACCCTGTCATCCCCGGCGAACGAAGTGAGGGAAGGGGATCCACGACGAGCCTCAGCCTATGAATTCGCTCCCCTTACCACCCGGCCGGGAGTGACGCGAATGGCGAAGGTCATCCAATTCGTGCCGCTGCCTGGCTGTCCGGTCACCCGATGCTCTAGTGATCCCCGTGCGATACGCGAACGTCCCGGGGGCTGTTCAGGATTTCCAAAAGGCTCGTGGCGATGTGCCGTGCCTCGTCGTCCTTCAGGCGCAGCAGGAAGGGCGGCATCATGCCGGCCTGAAGGGCAACCACCGCCATGCCGTGCTCGTCCATGCCCACATCGATCGTCTGGGAGGTGACGTCCACCAGCTCCTCCGGCGCATCCTCGCCTTCTTCGCTGCTCTCGCCGATGGCGGCCAGGAGCTGGCCGACAGCCTTGACGAGCGAGCGCGCGGCGTGGGGATCCATGACCACGGCCGTCGATTGTTCGCCCTTCTGGAAAGCAAGCTGGATGTTGTCGCCTTCAAGCGTGACGGATATTCCTGCCATTGTCGTCCTCGTCCTTCCCGTCACATATGGGGTTGCGGGCGTCCAGGGAAAGGTAAGGGCCTTGGTACGACAGATGCACCCCGTCACCCAAGAGGGCGGGGCGCATCTTCACGGGCGATCTGCGGCTTTTCAGGGGAAAAGCCGCGGGCGGGGCGGGATCATCCTTGGTTCGATCCGCCCCGTCGACGGGGCGTGGCGGTCGGGCCGGCGCCCACCTGCGGCGTGCCGGTGGAGCCCGCGCCTGCGGCGCCCGCCCCGGACAGCATGCTGCCGCCCATGCCCGCATCGGCATATTGCTGGATGCGCAGGTTGTTCTGCACATGGGCGACGCCGGACACGGACTCGGCGAGGTCTTCCGCATGGCGCTTCTCGAAGCGGCTGTTGACCGTGCCTGTCAGGGTCACCTCGCGGTCGGACACCGTCACCTCGATCTCGGACGCGTCGATGTGCGGATCCTCGGTGAGGCGCTCGTTCACGTCCTCCAGGATGCGCGCGTCGGAACGCTGGTAGCCCTTGGGCCCGCGGCCCCGGTGCCCGCCGGTCCCGCGCATGCCGCCGCCGTGGCGGTCCTCCGTCTCGTCGTCCCCGAACCAGGACCTGAGCTCGTCGCCCGCCCGCTCGAGGAAGCCGCGGTCCTCGTTGTAGTCGCGCGAGCCGCGGCCGAAGCTCTCGGAGCCGGATCGGTCGTGGCCCGGGGCGTTGCGCCGGTCGGAGCCGGAGCCGCGGTCGTAGCCCGCGCTCCGGTTGCCGAAGCCGCGCCGGGCGATGTAGCCGTCGTCCTCGCGGTCGCGCCGGTCGAAATCCTGGTTGCGGTCCTGATCATAGCGGTGCCGGTCGTTTGCCATGAGAGCGCTCCTCGGTTGTCCTGATCGCGTCGGTTGTCCTGATCGGTTGGTTGTCCTGATCACATGGGCAGGTCCCCACCATCCAACGTGGAGGCCGCAAGGTGCGTTCCTGGGACGGGGCCGGGCCCGTTCCGGGTGTTTTTAACGCCGCGCTTGAACGGTCCGGCCGCCTTCGCATTGAACCGGTGGTGCAATCGTCCCGCCGCAATCGTGCTGCGGGATGCGTGAACGGCGAGGATAGTATGGCGGGTTTGTCAGGGTTGAGCGACGAGGCGCTGGCGGTCTTCGCCTTTGCGGCCTATCACCAGCTGTCGAGCGGGCAGACGGTGCGCAGCGTGGTGCAGCGGGACGGCTCGGGCCACAAGGCCAGCGACACGGCCGTGGGCGAGCTCCAGGGGCAGGGGCTCATCGAGGCCGACGGCGATGAAATCCGCTTCACGCCGGAGGGCGAGGAAGCCTTGCAGGGCCTCATCTCCAGCATCAGGGGCGGCTGAAATTCCAAGGGCTGCCGAAGAGCGTTCCTTTGGCAGCGTTGCCTTGCAATTGCCCCAACCTTCCCCTAGTTAAATTCGTATCGACATTTGGCCGGACGACTGGGCTTCACGCTTTGGCACTGCCGAGCGCACGTTCCTTCTCTACCATCTATCGACTAACGGATGTCTGGCTTTGCGGCCCATATCCACGTGCAAACGACAGTGAAAGGAATTCCCATGGAAACGGGAACCGTGAAGTGGTACAATGAAACCAAGGGTTATGGCTTCATTCAGCCCGACAACGGCGGCAAGGACGTGTTCGTCCACGCAACGGCGCTCGAGCGTGCCGGCATGCGCGGCCTGCGCGAAGGTCAGAAGATCTCCTACGAGCTTCAGACCGACCAGCGCACCGGCCGCGCGTCTGCAGTGAACCTGCAGAACGCATAAGGTTTGATGACGGGGGGCGTGCCACGGCACGCTCTCTTGCCGATCAGCCGTTCCGGGTCAGGGGCGGCTTTTTTGTTGTGAGGAAAGCTTTGCATGGCAAAGGAAGAACTGATCACCTTTGAAGGACTTGTGACCGAAATTCTGCCCGACGCGCGCTACCGCGTGCAGCTCGACAACGGGCACGAGGTCATCGCCTACACGGCCGGCAAGATGAAGAAGAACCGCATCAAGACGCTCGCCGGCGACCGCGTGACCGTCGAGATGTCGCCCTACGACCTGGAGAAGGGCCGCCTCATCTTCCGTCACAAGGACTCGGGCGCATCCTCCGGCCCCCGCCCGCCGCAGCGCGGCAACCAGCAGTTCCGGCGTCGCTGAAGCCTCCTGCGGAACCGGGTCCGCCTTCGAGGCCCGGTGCTCCGGCCTTCCCGTCCCATCCCCGACCTCGGGCCGGACAAGCGATCCACAGCGCCAGCGTTCGAGCGGACTCCCTTCGCCTCCGCGGCGCATTCTTCCGGACGTGACACTGGGGTCAGCGCCACAAGATTAGCGCTCCCCTGTCATCCCCGCGAGCCGCAGGCGAGGGACGGGGATCCATGGCGGTGCGCGTGAGAGTGGATTCCCTTCCCCTCCGCTGACGCTCCGGCCGGGAATGACACCGGGGTGAGAGCACCACGGTCAGCGCTCCGCTGTCATCCCCGGCGAGCGAAGCGAGGGAAGGGGATCCACGATCGGGCTCTGGTCTGTGAATTGCGTTCGCCGGATTGCCGTGAGGGCCTGCCTGTCCGTCAGGCGACCGCGTGCATCACCGAGAGGGTGACCCGGTCCGGGCCGATATCCTCGTCCATGTCGGTGAAGTGCATCAGCTCGGCGAGGCGGTTGCGGGCGCGGTTCACGCGGCTCTTGATGGTGCCCACCGCGCAGCCGCAGATCTCCGCCGCCTGCTCGTAGGAGAAGCCCGAGGCTCCCACCAGGAGCAGCGCCTCGCGCTGGTCGTGGGGCAGGCGGGCGAGGGCCTTCTGCAGGTCCTCGAAATCGAGATGGGGCAGCTGGTCCGGCTGCACCGAAAGGGCGGCGGCGTATTTCCCGTCCGCGTCCTCCACCTCCCGGCGGCGCTTGCGGTATTCCGAGTGGAACAGGTTGCGCAGGATGGTGAAGAGCCAGGCCTGCATGTTGGTGCCGGGCTGGAAGCGGTCGATATTGGCGATCGCCCGCATGAGGGTTTCCTGCACCAGGTCGTCCGCGCGGTCCACGTTGTTGGTCAGCGAGATGGCGAAGGCCCGCAGGTTCGGGGTCGCCTTGAGCATGGAATTGCGAATGTCACCGTCGATGCTCATGATTGCTGCTTCTCGCGCTTCCCGTCGTCGAGCTGGCTGATGATCGCGATGAACCGGTCCGGAACCGGCTGCTCGCCCAGGGCTAGGGTCTCGTAGAACTGGCGCAGGCGCTGCCCGAGCTGGGCCTGCACCGAGCGGCTGAGGGCGGGTGAGGAGGAACCGAGGCCCGGGACAGTCTCTGAATCATGTGGGGGCATGTAAGGGGGATTCTTCTTCTGCATGGGGTTGTCCTGGACCATCGAGGCTTGGCGACCTCCCGCAGGGGACGCTCTAGTGGCGGCACCCTATCGGCGAGGAGGTAACGTCAAGCCATTGTGATCGTTCCCCTAGGACCCCATTCCCGGAAGGGCTATCCACAGGCACCTTTGTGGGAACTTTCTGCCTTATGGCCAAGTTTCCCCCTCCGAACGGCCGCGCTTGGCGGCAGCCTAACGAAAAGGGAAATTTCTCATGGGTATCAGCACCATCCTGCTCATCCTCGTCATCCTGCTGCTCATCGGCGCGGTGCCGGCCTGGCCGCACAGCCGCGGCTGGGGCTACGGCCCGAGCGGCCTCCTCGGCGTCGTCCTCCTCATCCTCATCGTCCTGCTGCTGATGGGGCGGCTCTAAGCCCGCGATCCACTATCGAGGCGGAACGGGCGGCCCTTGCGGCCGCCCTTTTGGTTTTTGGGAGAGGGACTCGTAGGTGCTATGGGGCAGTCGGTGGCTCACGCGTTGAACCGCCGGACCGAGCCTGCGTGAGGTGCTCCAAGTCTTATCCATCGACTGCCTCAGTGACATAGGCCTCACCGCGCCTGCCGTCGCTCTCGGCACCCAGTGCCTCCCCGTTGCGCGTTGCCTGCCTTGCCGCCAGCAGCCTGATGCCGCGGCTGGCTCCCGTGATGACGATGACCTGTTCGGCTAGCAGCGTGAGCGAACCGGACCTGCGTTCCTGTTGTAGGGGACGATTGCGGTATGGGGGGCAGGATGTTTTGGCTTGGTGAATAAAGGAATGATCGTGTGGCTTCGGATTGAGCCGAGTTAATCGCTTGAGCGTAGCCAAAGTTCTAGATACCTGGAACTCGTTGAGGCTGTGTCTGTAAGTTGCATCTTATCAGCAGAGAAACACTTACCAAAGTATCACCTCTTCCACAACCAAATAAGTCGAAGTGGTGAGCTGGACTAGACAGCATCCTAAGGTTGTGCAGAAATCGAATTTCTTGGCGCTTTGCATGAGTCGGGGCTATGAGGTTTTCTGGGAACTGCCAGAATTTCCGTGTACGGGCCGGGTTCATCATCCCAGCCTGAAGCGGCCTTCGAAGAGAATGGCGAACTGCGCTCTGGCCATGCTCCATTCCCGTGGC
>NZ_JAEQMY010000120.1 GCF_016743775.1 Microvirga aerilata
ACCATCACCGCAAAGGATGCCCGAGGCTGGATCAGGCATGCCGGCTATGCCGTACACTGATCCACAATTCGCTTTAGTGCCAAAAATATTCAATAGTCGTGTAACGAACAGCGCTTCTCCGGCGAATATCATTATGTCGTGTCTCTCATGACAGCCTTATGCGAGGGCAAAACCCTGCAGTTTGCGTTAGTCGTCAACCTCGGTTGCAGTGGGGTCAGCCTTTCGAGCTCTCAGCTTCGACATATGGAGGATATGGATCATGAACCGGCGTACCCTGCTTTCCAGAGGAGCCGCTGTACTGACCGGCGCCTTGTCGGTCGGCTCGTTCCCCCGCTCTCCGTCTCATGCGGCCGAAACGTTTGAGGTCACACATACGGATGAGGAATGGCGGCGCGTGCTGACGCCAGATCAGCACAAGGTGCTGCGCAAGCACGGGACTGAGCGTGCCGGGTCGAGCCCGCTCGATCGCGAAAGCCGCATGGGCACGTTCGCGTGCGCCGGCTGCGATCTCCCCGTCTACCGCTCAGCCGACAAGTTTGACTCGGGTACGGGCTGGCCGAGCTTCACGCGACCAATCGAGGGTGCAGTGGGCACCTCCGAGGATCGGGGCTGGCTTGGCACACGCACCGAGGTCCATTGCCGCCGCTGCGGCAGCCACCTTGGCCACGTGTTCAACGATGGGCCAAAGCCGACCGGGCTGCGTTACTGCATGAATGGGGTCGCGATGACGTTCTCGCCAGCGGAAGCGTCCTGAGGCGCGACACGGCTCGGGCAAGCACAGGAGAGACAACGATGAACCTCAAGGCGATTATCTTCGGCGCAGGCTTAGCTCTCTCCCTCGGGGTGACGCCTGCTTGGCCAGGCAGCGCGACTCTTCAGGGGTCAGAAGCGCCAAGGGTGGCTGTGGCTATCTTCGCTGGCGGCTGCTTCTGGTGCATGGAGCCACCCTTCGACAAACTCGATGGCGTGGTCTCGACGACCTCCGGGTACACCAACGGAATGCGGGTGAACCCCACCTACGAGGAGGTCTCGGCCGGAAAGACTGGCCATACGGAGGCGCTGAAGATTGTCTATGATCCTTCGAAGATTACCTACGAGAAGCTGCTTCAGGTGTTCTGGCGCAACCACGACCCGCTGACGGCGAACGCGCAATTCTGCGACAGGGGCTCGCAGTACCGGGCCGGTATCTACTACAGCAGTGAGGAAGAGAAGCATCTGGCAGAGTCGACCAAGGCAGCGATTGCACAATCTGGTCAGCTCAAGCAGCCGATCGTGACTGAGATCGTCGCGGCCACGGCCTTCTACCCGGCCGAAGACTACCACCAGGATTATTATATTAAGAATCCCATCAAGTATAAGTACTACAGCACGACTTGCGGTCGCGCGCGGCGCCTGAAGGAGCTTTGGGGTGATGAGGCCGGCGGGCAGTCGTAACCGAGAGCACCATAATGAGAGGCAGACCGAGTGTTCTCTTAGCCTGAGAGGGCTCATCTTGATTGCGCCGCCAACGCCGGAGCCGATGAAGCGCAAAGAGCGAAGTTATCAGCTTCGTTCGCATGGCGACCGGGCTGCGGCCGCGGGAACGTTGCACCGTCTCGCCGCGTATCCGCTTACCCCAGCGGCGTTTGAGCTGGGCACCTTCTACCGCTCTAAGCTCCTTGGGAAGTAGCCGGAGCGATCAAAGCCTTCGTGTCGTCCATCCTGAACCGAGTCAGTGCACTGGAGGACCATTCGTCACTAATGTTTGCACTCAAGTCTACACTGCTCGGGGCAAAATCGAACTATGGTCAAAAGAGGACGTTACCCCTAGACCATCGGGTTAAGTGGACGCACCCCTGGCCGATTCCGAGATGGACCCACCATCGCTGTGGTGCAGAACTTACCGAGTTTGACTTCTCGTCCGAT
The DNA here is from genome assembly GCF_016743775.1 of Microvirga aerilata. Classification (GTDB taxonomy): domain Bacteria; phylum Pseudomonadota; class Alphaproteobacteria; order Rhizobiales; family Beijerinckiaceae; genus Microvirga; species Microvirga aerilata. The sequence continues at coordinate 1,906 of NZ_JAEQMY010000120.1, forward strand.
GCTCTAGGCTGCACGTGACTACCAGGATGCGAATTCAGGGCTTTTGGATAGAGTGTGACTACCAACGCTGGTGGATTGAATCAGTCGGCGGCGCAAGGGGGCTGGCGATGACGTTCGCAAGATTCCAATGAGGAGATTTCGCATGCATGCCTCTCGAGAAGCCCATCTTCGCACCCCAAGGCACCCCGGCAACGGCTTACGGGACCAAGCGGATGGCCAACCTCGGACACAGCCGCGTTATGGGCACCAACCGCGAGGACATCGGAGGGCCAATGAGGCGAGCGGCGGCGAACTCGTGATCGACCTCCTGAAAGGCGCCGTCGCTGGAGCTGTCGGCGTTTGGGTCATGGATCGGGTCGACTGGTTCATGTATGAGCGCGGTCTCGACACGCAGGAGACACGATGCCAGACCGAGGCGGCACGTCCGGGCGGCATGGACCCGGCCCACGTGATGGCCAAGATGGGCGCTGACGCCGTAGGGGTGAGGCCCTCCTCGCCTAAGGAGAACCCGGCCGGTCTCACCGTGCATTACAGCCTCGGCATCATGCCCGGTATGCTCTACGGGGGAATGCGCGAACGCGTCAACTACGTGGGCGCAGGCCGCGGCCTGGGTTACGGCTTCGCCCTGTTCGTGATCGAGGATGAGATCGCGAACCCGCTGCTCGGCACCGCGGCGCCGCCCGGCCGATATCCTTGGACGGCCCATGCGCGGGGCTTGATCGCGCACCTCGTCTACGGCTTCGTCACCGACGCCGTTTTCTCCGTGCTGAGCGGAACACGCCACCCACGACGATTGCAGCGCAGGCCTTCTTAAGGCCGTCCGCCAGTGGTCTCCATCAATGTAGAAGTCTTTTCTGGTCTATACACCAGCGAGGGAGGTTCCGTCGCAAATCCGGAGCAGGGATGAGAAAGGAGGATATGCTGTGTTAAGCTCATGCGGCGAAGAAATCGAACTGCTTAGCGAGTGACGGCTGCGGATAACGGGCATATTTCGCCTGCTGTTTGCGCATCATATGGATCATCTCAATGCTGCCCAGGATCACGCCGGCACTGACATCAGACTGAAACCCGAGCATCGGTCGCACTCGCCTCTTGATCTCACGATGATCCCGCTCGATGCGGTTCTTAAGGTAGGCGCTTAGCCGGATGCGAATGGGTCTCAGATCGCGCCGCGATCTGTTTCTAAGCTGGTACGCGGTATCGCAGAACAGCATGGCTTCGCGGTTGGTCTGGGTGCCATCGATGACAGTCCGTTCCGGACGACCAGGACAGTTGAGCGTCTTGCGCAGGAACCGGTTTGCGGCCGCCAGATTGCGCCGCTGCTGAAGCAGAACTCGACGGTATCGCCGTTGCTGTCGATGGCACGGTACAGGTACCGCCACTGACCGCGCACCTTGATATAGGTTTCGTCGATGTGCCATCTGCCAGTGACGACCCTCTTGCGTCTATCGAAGCGTTCGAGCAACTCGGGAGAGTAGCGCACGATCCATCCATGGATAGTCGCGTGATGGACGGAGATGCCGCGCTCGGCCATCATCTCTTCGAGGTTTCGAAAGCTGAGATTGTAAGCCAAGTACCATCGGACGCAGAGCAGGATCACGGATCGATCAAAAATGAACCGCGCCGAGTTTTCCGGAGGCTAGTTGGCTTGGATTTTACGCGGCCATCGGCATGACCTCAAGTTGGGCGTAGTAGGCGGCCTCCGCCTCGGCGGGCGGGATGTTGCCGATGGGCTCGAGCAGGCGCCGGTTGTTGAACCAGTCGACCCACTCGAGGGTGGCGAATTCGACGGCCTCGAACGAGCGCCACGGACCGCACCGGTGGATCACCTCGGTCTTGACGAGCCCGAGGACGGTTTCCGCCGGAGCATTGTCGTACGGATCCTCGACACCGCCAACTGACGGTTCGATGCCCACCTCGGCAAAGCGCTCGGTGTATTTGATCGACACGTATTGGGCTCCCCTATCGCTGTGGTGGATGAAGTTGGCTCGCAGGAGGGGCTGCCGGTCATGGAGCGCCTGCTCCAGGGCATTGAGCACGAACTCGGCCCGGGCCGAGCGCGACACGCGCCAGCCCACGATCCGGCGGGCGAAGGCGTCGATGGCGAAGGCCACATAGACGAAGCCCGATCAGGTCGCCACATAGGTGAAGTCGCTCACCCACAAGGCGTTCAGCCGCGGCGCCTTGAACTGCCGGTTCACCGGATCGCGCGGGCATGGCGCTGCGGCGTCACTGACGGTGGTCCTGATGCTCTTGCCGCGAACCACCCCTTTGAGACCCATCTGCCGCATCAGCCGGGCGACCGAGCATCGTGCCACCGCGATCCCCTCGCGCTTCATCTGCCGCCACACCTTGCGGACCCCATAAACGCCGAAGTTCTCCGCAAAGACCCGGCGGATCTCCTGGCACAAGTCGGCGTCCCGGCGCTCGCGTGCAGGCCTTCGATCAGGATCCGCCTTGCGGGCGACGTGCTCGTAGTAGGTCGACGGGGCGATCGGCAGCACACGGCAGATCGGCTCGACCCCGTAAACCTCACGATGCTCGTTGATGAAGGCCTTCATGGCTTGAAGCGGCGGTCGAGCTCCGCCCGGGCAAAATACGCGCTGGCCTGGCGCAGGATCTCGTTGGCTTGGCGCAGTTCCCGCACCTCACGTTCGAGCGCCTTGACCCGCTCCTGGTCTGTGCTCCTCGGTCCGGGGCGCAAGCCCTGGTCGCGCTCCGCCTGCCGCACCCAGTGGCGCAGCGTTTCGCCTGAGCAGCCGATCTTGGCCGCAATCGACCGGATCGCCTCGTACTGCGAGGTGTACTCGTCCCGGTGCTCGAAAACCATCCGGACCGCCCGCTCGCGGACCTCTGGTGAATAAGGGGGTGTTCGCTTCGTCATGGCTCCATCCTGTCAGGTGTTGGAGCCTCTGGAACTCCTGGTGCGGTTCAGTTTTACGAGGCGTCCGGATACTGGTTGGCTGATCAATCCAGAATGGGACTGAGCAGGTGCGGAATCAACTGGATGAGCGTTTCTGGATCGCCCGGCTTTCTGACGACAAACGCTCCTCCTGGCAAATCACCAAGTTTGGGAGCGGCTCGCCCTAACACAATCAATACCCGATTTGCTGCCGGGCTGTGCGCACCCTGCGGGCCAGTTTGTAGTCGTTGATGCTTCCCAGCGACATCCCTACGGAGTCATCCCAACAACGTGCCGCCAGCAGAAAGCTGGGCGTCTTTGCTCAAAGCGTGGTGCTTGTGGTGCCCTTCATCAGCACGGGTCCGGTCGGGCGCCCAGTGGGTGAACCTGTGGCCGGTTCGAGGGTAATCTCGAAGAGTTGGTTGGGGCCGGTCTGCGGTAGGTTGCCAATGTTGAGGCGCACCGTGCGTGCCTGGTCGATGAGGCCAATCGAGACTGGGCCCCGTGCGCGATCCCAGAGCGTCCAGATCTCGAGTGCCCGGCCGGGCGGAACAGGGATCGCCTCAAGCGGGATGAGTTCAGCTTCACCATTGGCGAAGGCGTTGACAACTGCGGCTGGACGGTTCTGCTCAGTCAGCAGAACTGCAATGAGCACCGGCTCGCGTGTCGCCCGCGTGGCGAGCAGCCCCACACCAAGCGCCAGCAGAAGTGACGCGAAGGCGCCTGCAAGGCCGGTGATGCGCCAGAACCGCAGAGACTGCCAGAGCGCCGCGAAGGCTGCGTGGGGGCTTGGGATTGCGACAGGCGTGGGATCCTCAATCCGCAGCGGTGCCGGGGCCCGGCGGAGACCCGTTTCGATTCTGCTCCAGAGCTCACCTTCAGGCAGCACGGGTGTGGCTGTAGCGTCGAGCTCCGCCAGACAGGACTGCCATTGAGCGACGGCTGCTTGGAAGTCTACGTCATGTTCGCTGAGACGCTCGGCGATGCGCCGCTCGTTGCCATCGAGCAGGCCGATGACATACTGTGCAGCGAGTTGTTCATGCTCCGGGCTCACGGCATGCACTCCCGGAGCGCAGCAAGTGAGCGGCGCATCCAGGATTTCATAGTGCCGAGGGGCACATCAAGCCTACCGGCGAGTTCGCCATGGCTCAGGCCGTGCACGTAAGCGAGCACAACCGCGTGACGCTGAATGGGCTTCAGTCGTTCAAGGCAGCGCTTGAGGGCACTCGTGGTGGAGAGGCGCAGCACAATGGCCTCCGGGCTCTCATCTTCGCTTGCGAGACCCATTGGTTCGAAATCTTCGGTAAGTTCCGTGCGGGCTTCGCCGCGCAGGATGTTGAGAGCCCGGTTCCGCAGCACCGCGTAGAGCCACGTGTCAGCATTGCCGCGGGTGGCATCGAAGCTGGAGGCGTGCTGCCAGACCTGCAGGAAGGTATCGTGTACCGCCTCCTCGGCGAGAGATCTGCGACGCAGGAGCCTCGTCGCCACGCCAAGCATCCGGGGGGCCTCTGCATCATAGATGGTGCGCAGACCCGCGGGATCGCCGCCCGCGCAGCGGCGGAGCGCCTCCTCTAGGCGCTCCCGCTCAGACACGGGGCGGGACACAGGGGCGGAAGTAGTCATTGTGACGACAGCCATTGCTTGAGTACACCGGTTCACCTAACCCAGATGCACCGGTTGCAGGCTTTCTGGCTGCTTGCGGGGCCTTGGTGGTGGCTTGAGGGTTTATATCACTCGCATACGAATTTTAGGCCTGTGGTGAATGCCGCCCCTGCTTAGGTGTATCACTGCTTCTTCTCGCCTGAGCGCGTACCCGTCGAGCCTGTCGCTTTGACCGAGAATGCCTCTTTCAGTTCGCGTGCTGCGAGGTCTTGCGCTTTGTCTGCATCAGAGACGGCTGGAGCCATGCCGAAGAACTCATGGGTTGCACCCTCGAAGTTCTGGTAAGTGACTTTCGAGCCAGCTGCCTTAAGCTTTTCAGACAGGGTTTTGCCCTCAGACATAAGGGGGTCAATCTCCGCCGTGATCACAGTCGCATCCGGCAGATCGTTCAGGTTAGCTTGAACGAGGTTGAGCCTCAGGTCCTTCAGGTCGGCCTCAGACTGGACCGTGTTCTTCGCAAACCACGCCATAGCCTGCTTGCTCAGCGGAATGGCGTTCTCGTTTTCTTTGTAGGAGGTAGTCGTCATATCAGTGCCTGCCACCGGATAAATGAGGAGCATGTGCGCAGGTTGCTGGAACTTGCCCTCACGGGCAGCAATGGCAACATTGGCAGCAAGATTGCCACCTGCTGACTCCCCTGCCACGGCAACCCGAGTTGGATCGCCGCCAAACGATTGTGCATTCTTGAGCACCCATGAGTAGGCTGCAATGGCATCCTCGTGGGCGGCCGGAAACTTGTGCTCCGGTGCGTGGCGATACTCCACTGATACCACCACCGCATTGGCTTTCTTGGCCAGAGCCATGGCCGAGGCTTCGTAGGTGTTGATGTCGGCAATCACCCATCCGCCGCCATGATAGAAGACGACCACGGGCAGCGCACCCTGAGCCCCTTCCGGCTTGTAGACGCGCGCAGGCAGGTCACCTGAAGGGCCTGAGTAGGTGATGTCCTGTTTGGCCACCTTCATCTGTGCCATAAGCGCATCTGGGTCCTTACCCTCGTCCTTCAGCAAAGCTTTGACCGCATCAGCAGGTGTCGGACCTTTCCGGGTCTCTTCGACGGCCAGTGTGCCAAGGGGCTTAGCGCCGAGTTCCTGAAGCTTGGCGATGACACGGCCCATGTCCTTGTCGGCACGCTTCATGGTGCCGCTGTCGTCCATCTTGGAGGCCCCCTGCAGGGCTGAGCTGTCCATCTGCATGGCTGGCGCCGTTGGGGAGGATTGAGCTTGGCTCCGCTGCGCCTGTGCGGTGGAGCTGAGTGCTTGAGTACATACCAAGGCAAAGAGGGGGACAGCGGCAAGAGCTGCTCCTCGGGTCATAGCCATTATGGCGATCCTTTCAGGAAATTGCCGCGAATAACCTATGTTAATCGCGACATGTCTCTCATAACGGCATCAACAAGTTCCCGTTCCGGGTATTCCTCCAAAGATTAAACGCTCAACGCGCAAAGGTCCGGATGTCGCATAGGTGAGACCTACGCTTGAGGGCAGCAATCCTCGCGTAATCAGACGTCCCTCAAGGTCGCCGAATTTCACTGCTTGACTCAGATGTATGGACCGGCCGTGCGCCGCAAGAGTCTCCGATAGGCGAGGTTGATCTTGCACACATGTATCCGACCCTTTGCGGAGCAACGCTCTTGGCCATCATGGATATCCGCGCATCGGTTCTCATAAGCGAACCGGCCCTGTTACGGCCAAGTGGGTCACCAGAGCACCCGTGCGACCGTTCCCCATCTCGTCTTCTTCTCGCAGACCTTGGCGCGCTCCAAGCGGTTGATGCAGGGCAGGGGCGATGCTGCCCTTTACCCATCACAACCGCCGTACGTGGTTCATAAATGCGATTCTAGCTCAGCACACTCCAGGCAATCCGCGCCAGCTTGTTGGCCAAATCTACCGCAAACACGTTGTGGTGCAGGCGCATCGAGGCGGCCGTCAGCCATGCGCCAAAGCTGGGCTGGCGCCACTTCGCTGGCCAGAGCAGCAGCACGCGGGCCGCTCGGATCAACAAGGATCACAGGTAGGGAGGCGGCCCAGCAAGGTTCTGTTGCCGGTGGAGTTCTGCGAGGAACCAAGCCAAGCCAGGCCCCATAGTCACGTTCCCGGCTGAAGGCGGCTCCGTTGCCGATGCTGGCCACCATGGCACTGGCGATGATCAGTCCACCCCCGGCACGATCATCAGGCGCTGGCAGGCCGATACAAGCTTCAATGCCGCTCAGGCAGCAGGGCATGTTGGCCAGCTGCGCCTAGACCTGGCCACACGAGAGCTTCTGGCGCAGGACAATAGCGCCGCCGGCATCCAGGCCGATGAAGTGGAAGCTGTTGTTGCCGATGTGATCCCAAGGGTAAGAACTTGGTGAAGCGGAGCTGTGGACATGGCTCAAATCCTCGTGCTGGGGCACCCCAAATACCGGTGTGGTCGGCCCCAATGCGAGATCCGGATTAAATGTTAGTGGTCCAACGGATTGGTCCTGCCCCTCTCAGGTCAAAATGCCGGAAAAGATTGTCCTCGAAATTGATCAGTTGGGCGGGTCAGGACCATGTCCGGTCCACATCTGTGAATTATTGCAGTCCTAATGCTAAGCTTCTAATCGTGGCGACAGCATACTCAACGATGTAGATCGCGGCGATCCGGCACATATTCCGAGGTATCGAGCAAAACGGAGAAATTAACATAGGTTATCTCTGAGGCGTGTGATAGTGCTTTGCTTGTGGCAATGCCCTGACTACCTACTCGCCATGTGCATCGCGTCTTCCGATAGACATGATGCTCGTTGCCTCTGTACTTTTCCCTTCACATCAAAAGCTAAGCAGGTGGCAGACATGACTGTGCAAACGATCAAGCTTGTACCTAAGCCGACCCTTCGGACTGAAGATCAGGCAAGCGGTCTTGAGACAACGGTTGCAACGGCTCTGATTTGCAAAAACTCCCTACTGCGTTCGGGACTCCAGCAAATCCTGCGGGAAACGCCGTTCGTGCTGGCTGAGGCAGGTGCGGTCACAGGTCCACGATTGATCCAAGATGTGCCAGAGCCTGCACTCTTCGTCATCCAAGCGAACCAAGACACCAGCAGCATGCTTGAGGCGGTCAGGGCAGCAAAACAACGGTTCCCGAAGGCGCGGGTCGTTGTTCTGGCGGATCAGTTCGATCTCGGCTTTGTGCGGATCGGACTCCAGGCAGGAGTTGATGGTTTCTGTGAAGCAGCAAGTTCCCCTGAAGTTCTGATCAAATCCCTTGAACTGGTCATGCTCGGAGGAAGTGTTCTGCCCTCGGCGATCATGCACTCGGTATTAAGTGAGATGTTCCAGAATCCAGAGCAGCCACTCCATAATAATCCAGTGGCCGAGCCGGAGCCTTCTAATATGAGGGAGTGCAAGCTCTCCGTGCGAGAAGCCCAAATCCTGGGTTGCCTTATGCAGGGTTCGCCCAACAAGATCATTGCCCGCAATTTGGATATTGCGGAAGCCACCATCAAAGTCCACGTCAAAGCCATCCTGCGCAAGATCGGCGTGGCCAATCGCACTCAGGCAGCTATGTGGGCAACTGGGCACCTGCCGCGACAAGGTGAACCGTCAGGAAATGCCTGAGGTGGCAGCGGCAGAGAGCGCGGTCGGGAATGAGGTCCGCTTCCATCGTCCCGGCTCGATGAGAAGGCACTGTTGCAGTAACTTGAAAAGGGCATAACGAACCCAGTTCAACGGGCCGCTCAGGCTGCAAGACCGAAGAACTGATTGACGAGACGGATTTCGCCTGTCACTCGACGCTCCCGCTGGATGCAGTGACCGCGGCGGATCATGCGCATGATCTCAAAACCCTTCAGGGTCGCAGCGGCGGTGGTCATGGTCTGAAAGCCGCGCGTCGGACGGATCACGCGCTTGAGCGCACCATGATCCGCCTCAATGATGTTGTTCAGGTATTTCGAGGTGCAGTGCTCGACATCCCTGGACAGCAGCCCTTCGCCCTGTAAGCGCCGGATGGCCTTCGGGTACGAGGCCAGTTTGTCCGTTGTGATCGAGGACGGCGGATAGTCGCTCATTGTCTTCAGAGCCTTACGCAAGAAACGATAAGCGGCGTTGGTGGTGCGGTGATCAGACAGCATGAAGGCAATCAACCGGCCGTGCTTGTCGACCGCGCGGAACAAGTATTTCCACTTGCCTCCTACGCGGACGTAAGTCTCGTCCACTCTCCAGGAGCCTGAGCGAGATCCCTGGTAGAGCCGGATCCGCTTCTCGATCTCTGGCGCATAGCGCTGAACCCAACGGAAGATCGTGGATGGGTCAACATCAACGCCGCGCTCAGACATCATCTCGGCGAGATCGCGATAGCTGATGCCGTA
>NZ_JAEQMY010000121.1 GCF_016743775.1 Microvirga aerilata
CTGGCGGTGGAGTCGCATGAGAACTGGCTCGAAGCTCACCGCTACCTCAACATGGACGACCTGAAGGAGCACAAGAAGGAGCACAAGAAGGAGCACAAGAAGGAGCACAAGAAGGATCAACTCCGCGAAGCCGCTTAGCCAGCCTGACTGGCCGCCCTGCTTTGCAGAACTTGACGCACACAATCCTGGTTCGCATGCTGCGCGAGGCGGATCTGCATGCCCGTGCTGCCCAGGAGAATGCCTTGCCCGGGGCAGGGCCGCCCCAGCCGTAATGGATGTCACTTTTGTGAGATCAGCCTCACGGCGGTGATGAGGTGTCCTGCTACTGCAGCATGGTAGCAACCGGTGGGCCTCAGTGACGGTCCGCATCAAGATCTGGGTACGGGGCAGGGGCGCAGAGGGAGGAGAGAAGGTGACCGAGGGCACGTTCACCTTTGTCGCCATCGACCAGCACGGCAAGCCGAGGGCCTTGGCCAACGCTGACGCAAAGTTGACACTCCTGCCTCGCGAGGTACTGAACGCCGATGCAGTGGCCCGATCTCGCGTCCAGGCTTTTGCCAACTGGGCAACGATCCAGAGAAGGATGATTTCGCCCAAGATAGTGGCCACGCGTAGCGCTTCTGGGCCGCGCGTATGCTGAGCGGAGGCGCGCCAGGTAGCTGCGGCTCGCAGACTACCATTAGACTAAGAGTATCGGGTCCTCGTAGGAAGAGCGCAGTGCCGACGCTCCTCAAGCGGCAATGGCCGCGTCTCAGGTCTCCATCATGCTACTTGGCGGTCCGCGATTACTCTTGATGCACCCCTCTGCGCCGCCTTCGCCGCCTCTTCAGCATCGACGGGGAGATAGCTGAAGCGAGATGTGGCGCAACCAGCATGAGCAAGGAGGTCCAGCCCGCTCGCCATGTCCCGACGGCCGACTGTCCAGCGATCCGCCACTGAGGAAGGCGAAAAGTCCAACGTCTTTGTCGCAAGCTCGTGGCTGGCGGCCTGGTAGGCGAGGTGAACCAGCTTGACCTGAGGTCCTTTCGGGTCAAGTTGCTCGCGAAGCCCGTATTCCCGCTGGAGGGACTTGATGCTCTTACGGCCCGGGCTGGCGAACATGATGTCCTGCGTCCGCTCCAGGACCGCGTCGAGCGAGGCCGGCTGGGGACTTCGCAAGCTGAACAGCTCGATGGCGATACAGAGGAGGTCGTGCTCCAGCGGCTCGTTGAAGGGCACGTCCACGGGCAGGTTGTTGGCATAGCCCGGATCGCACAAAAGCCGCCCGTTGATCTTTACGGGCGGGAATGCCGGCGTGATGGCGGTGCTCGCCAGGATGTGCTCGGGCCCGATCTCCTCGCGCGTGTTGTCGAAGAGCACCTCGTCGCCGCTCTCCAGATCGACGCAGCCGATGGTGAACCGGACCTCTGCCCGGTTGAGCCGGTCGAAATCGACAAGCCGCTCAAGTGTGTTCCGGAGCGGGGAGTGGTCAAAGATCGCAACATCGTTTGGCACCCATGGCAACGCTGACCAAAGGCCTGGATAGCGCCTTTGGAATATGTTGGGGCGGCAGAACAGAAGGGTGAGCATCGAGTGCACGCCATTATAGGTCTGGCGCAGCGTCTCGTTGCGGCTGACTGCTCCATACGTGTGATGCGTTGCTTCTGCCCAGAACTGCTTGAGCTTGGCGAGGCGGTGCTCGGGGGCATTGCCGGCGAGGATCGCACCGGTTACAGCGCCGACTGACGCGCCGATGATCCAGTCAGGGCGGACCTCCTGCTCATCTAGGTACTCGCAGGCCCCAGCAAGGTAGGCTCCGAGTGCATTACCACCACCCAGCACAAGGGCGGTCTTTGGTTGACGGCGCATAGTGGCCCCTTAGCCATGGTTCTGGCGTTGTTCGTATTTGTAGAGTGAGGCAGATGAACGTGTTGCACTGCACAAAGTTCCATCCGCTGGAGCGCCGCCTGAATAGCTGAGCCTTCCTGGCGGGTGCCCGGCAATCAACCCTACGTCCCGAACGTGATGCTCGACTAAGCCGGCACCGAGGAGGATGGTGAGAAACCCAAGTAGCACAGGGACTTCTCGCCACCGCTCGTGCTCTCTGATGCGTGCTGATCACCGACCAATGTTTGGTCGATCTTTGGTCGACGCGCGATCTGTTCCATGCAGACATGTTAGCCATGGCCTCAACGAAAGGCCTCAGAGGATCCAGGGTTTTTCCTTTTTGGCCGCTCAAACGGACAGGGCAGGCCTCCTACGGGAAAACTTCCACCTCCCGGCGCGTTGAGCGAGCATGACCATTCTGAAGCTGGACATTGCCGACGATGACCGCCTCGCCCTGGAACAGGCCGTCGCTGTCTTGGAGCAACCCAACTGGATTACCCGGCTGGCGGGGCTCGCCGGTAAGCCGGTGGAGATGATCGGCAACCTAACCCCCAAGGCGGTCACAGGCTTGGTGGCACGCGCCAGCCAGAAGGCCCTGATGGTGGCTTTGCGGCTGGCGATGACGACCATGACCGCGAAGCCCTTGTGGCGCAGCGAGTTGCTGCACAAGGTGGCAGCCGCCAGTTCAGGCGCTCTGGGCGGCGCCTTTGGTCTCGCCACGCTGCCGGTGGAACTCCCCGTCTCGACTGCCTTGATCCTGCGGTCCATCGCCGAGATTGCGCGTCAGGAGGGCGAGGACCTGTCGGATCCGGAGGCGGCGCTGTCCTGCATCCAAGTCTTCGCTCTAGGCAGTGGCAAGGAGGACGCGAACCCTGCCGAGAGCAGCTACTTCGCCGTGCGGGCGGCGCTGGCGCAGTCCGTGGCCGAGGCGGCGCGCTTTATCACTGAGCATGGCTTCGTTGGGCAGGGTGCACCGGTGTTGATCCGGCTGGCCTCGGAGATCGCCACTCGCTTCGGCATCGCGGTATCGCAGAAGGTCGCGGTGCAGGCTGTCCCCGTCATTGGGGCGCTCGGTGGCGCGGCGGTAAACACGGCCTTCATGGACCACTATCAGGACCTCGCCCGGGCCCACTTCACCGTGCGGCGGCTGGAGCGGACCTATGGCCGGGAGGTAGTGCGGGAGGCCTTCGACGACATCCAGGACCGGGCGGGCATCGGCCCCGCCTCCGACAAGGAGCCGGCCTCTCTGCCGCGGCCGTAAGGCGCATTCGGAACCGGGTGCGGCTGGACCAGGTCACCTGGCTCGCGAGCTAAGGCTTCGAACGGGGCGGCATCACGGCATTGTTGGCGTGACTGCGCTGGCGTGACTTCTGGGCCACAGGACGGGGCTGTGGTGTCCGGCAGAGTTCGTGCTCGCGCGATGCGGATCGCGTACCGGTGAACGGAGGCGATCCAATACTGCGACTCTGCTGTCTCTGGCGGGATGCAGGTGATGAGGGTGCGCCGCGATCAATCCTCCACGGACAGCTTCCGCCTTGCCGCGGCATCTTTCGCTTGAAGGCCCAAAGGGCCTGGTCAACGTTGTCTCTGACTAAAACCTGCAAAGCATGTCCATTCTTGGTACCGGGAGCTCATCTCCCCCGGGATTCGCTAGCCTGGTGTGCGCGTGATCTTCTTGATCGGAACGCGGGGGCGGCCGGCTTTCTCGGCAATCGCATTGTCCTGCTCCTCAATGGTTCTCCGGGCGGGCTCATCGCCTTCGAGCCCACCTAAAAGAGCGCGTGGGACGCGTCGGTTCGAGCTGCGGGAGCCATCCTCGTAGACAACGTCGAACAGGGCATAGCCGCTCTCAACGGGCTTTGACTTCTTGCGGGCCAATGGTCGTTTTCCTTTCCTTCGACGCGAGGAAATGTTGCTTCAGCAAAAACGCAGAGGCCGCCCGAAGGTTGGGCGGCCTCTGTCGCAAAACGGGTGAAGGTCTTGATCAGGCCGTCTTAAGGTTCCCCGCCGACTCCTTGCCGGTGCGGCGGTCAGATTCGACCTCGTAGGAGATCTTCTGTCCCTCAGCCAGACCGCGCAGGCCGGCGCGCTCCAGGGCCGATGCATGGACAAAGACGTCCTTACCACCGTTGTCGGGCTGAATGAAGCCATAGCCCTTTGTTTCATTGTACCACTTCACAGTACCAGTCGCCATTGAATTATCCTTCAGTCCTATCAGGTGCGCTTGCGCAGGATTATCCTGCCGCGTCCAGCCAAGAGGTCAAGAGCCTGCTGCCGACTGGGGGTTTGCTCACATCAGGCTCCTTTCACCTGCGAGAGAAGTGCCCTAGCTTCAAGGCAGAGCAGATTCTGGGGCTGATCAGACCACATGTGAGAGACTACAACACGCCTGCTTCGTCGAGGATAGTTGCCCCTGAGGCATGGAGGCGGGCGATGGCAAAGCACCTGGAGCAGAGGATCCGTGAGCGGGCCTATAAGATGTGAGAGAGCAAGGGCTGCTCCGGTAATCCGGAGGACCACTGCTTGATCTGATGATGCCGGCCCTGGATGGAATGAGCTTTATGCGGGCGGTGAACGCTGAGATGCCTTCGCCTCCAGCGGTTGATGTAAAGCCGACTACCAGCACATTTCGGGCAGGCGTCGCTTCCAGCGCTCTCCACGCCGTAATGGAATGGTCATACCACGCCGCCTGGCCCGACGTTGAGTGCCACTGAGTACGTGCTTGTCTTTGGCTCTTGCATGGTGATGGTCCACCGCCTCAATGCGGCATGCAGCCAACATCTTGGTCGACCCACTGCCGTTCTCTTCAGCTGGAAGATTGCTGGCTCGCAGATGCTCGCGTATCTGAGCGGGAGGAAGAGCGGAGATCTTACTGACCGGTGTAGTCCCAGACGAACTGATGTGGGTGGCGGCTTGCCGCATCGTAGCATTGGACTGTCGTGGCCGAGCATTCGCATTAACCCTGCTTCGGGTCGTGCGGCTTTCCACTATTCGCTCATCTGCCTGCTGCTGGATCCGTTCCGCGGCAAGTTCAGCACCCAGAACGTCGGGCAGGATGCGCCCAGTGCGCAGCTTCGCAAAAGGCCCAGCAGCCGGAGTTTTCGGCGAGGAGGGCTTGCTCTCGTGCGAGGGGCCGACCTGGAAAAGATCACTCCAGTCGACTGAGGGCTGTGAGGAGGCTCATGTCCGAAGGACGTGAGCAGACATTCCCTAGGAAGGTTCCCGGGCGGATGACCTTCTGCTGTCCTGGATATGTGCGGAAACTTCAGTCTACTACGCTTTGATTCGACCGTAAACGCCGGCCTTGTCGCTCGATGGCGCACTTGATGTACTCGTCATGAAAATCTGATTGAAGGAAAGGCGGTCGCGCTTTGGCAGATCCTACCTGAGGCTTAGTTAGGGACGCTATCTCCCATTTCCAATGCCTGATTGGATCTCTGATTGAGCGTGGGATCCACTCTCGTCCAGACATGACAAAGCCCCCAATGGGAACACCATGCGAGGGCTTCATGTAAGTTTTGTTGCGGGAACAGAGCGGTTCCGCCCCACATCAAGGTTATCCGGCATCCTTCAGTCATGTTGCGCGTACATCCGGCGTCAACTGGCTGTTGGAGGCTGATCCCGTTTCCGGGGATTCAGTTGAGACTGTAAAGAGGCGTTGTCCTTGGCAGGCCCGGCAATGACCTACTCTCCCGGGTCTTGAGACACAGTACCATCGGCGCTGAGGGGTTTAACGGCCGAGTTCGAGATGGGATCGGGTTCTTTTCCCCTCGCTCAGATCACCGGACCAGCCAAGGACAACAGCAAGCAAAATCTTTTTTTTTCATCATGATCACGAAAACGGATCATGAGAGCAATCAAGCCAATCGAGCCATTAGTACCAGTAAGCTCAACACGTTACCGCGCTTACACACCTGGCCTATCAACGTGGTCGTCTTCCACGGCTCTCAAGGGAGTACTCGTTTCAAGGTGGGTTTCCCGCTTAGATGCCTTGAGCCTCATGGCATCGGGTCCAATCAAGCTGATAGATCAAAGACACCGAGGAATTCAGAGGAGGCGTCGGAGACCGCCGGATCCGGCAGCGCCCACTAATGAGATATAGTTACTTCCGTCCAGAATGCAAGGGGGAGACCGACGTTCGGTTCACCGGGATTGCTCATCAAGCAACCTGGCGCCGCTCCCGGTCATGCCGGCTCGGCACAAAGACCACCTGCCGATGCCAGGAGCACCAGCTGGAGGTCTCAGAGGTCGGCGCGCCGCAGCACACCACCTCGTCAGCGGCCACATCAGTCACGATAAACCGGCACTGCCGCGCCCGGGCATCCACAAATCTCGTCTGATAACGCGCAGACGGCTCCGCGACATAGCTTGCGGCCATGGGTCTGAACTCAATGTTGGGAAAGCAAAAGCTAACGAGCACAGTAGCTGAGAGGTGCGCGTACATCCGGCGTCATCTCTCAGCTCGTGGCCGTCCTCCGGTCAAGCGCATGATCGCAACCAAGCTGAACCTCAGATGGTTATAAGGCCCGGGATTTGCAAGGCGTTGGTCGATACGAGCCTGAATGGAACAAGACCGCCCACGGTCCGTTGGGCCGGCATGCTGCACCACGAACCGCATCGCCCTGGATCTCGGCGCAACCGGAACGGCCATCCTTCAAGCCGCGCCCATCATATGCCAATGTCAGAGGTGTTGGCCCGTGGGCTTATCGCCGGGGCAGTCGGTGTGGCGGCAATGACCCTGGCCGAGAAGCTGGAGCAGGCGTTCACTAAACGACCGAACTCCTACGTTCCAGCCCATACCCTGGAGCGGCTCCTTGGTCTGCCTCATCGGCCCGACCACGAGCGGCTGCTGCTGGGTACTGTCAACTTGACACCTGATTCGGCGCAGCTGCCGCAAGTGCTGCCCTCAAGCCAGTCCATATCAGCCTACGAGGATAGTCCCGGTCGCATCGCGCCAGGAATCGAAAGCGCGCTCACGGGCCACGCGATACTCACTGGCGGAAAGGCGGTGACGGCCGAGTTGGAAGTGATTGTGGATCCGAGCGTGAGTGGCGAGAAACTGCTGGGCTGACTTAAATCGCCGCATGTGACGTTCCCGCCGTCGGGTCGGTTGGTGCGACACCTCACAACGGTTGTTGAGATACCGGCTCTGCCGGTGTTCAACGCCCGGCAGGATCTCACTTTTGGCGGCAGCATAGGATCCAAGTTTATCCGTTACGATCACCCGTGGTACATAGCACAAACCCTTCAGCAGCTTGCGGAAGAAGCACTTCGCCGCTTTCCTGTTGCGGCGGCTCTGGACCAGCACGTCGAGCACGTTTCCGTACTGGTCAACCGCTCGCCAGAGGTAGTGCAGCTTGCCCCGGATGCGGACAAATACCTCATCCAGAAACCATTTGTCGCCGGGTTGCGGCCGGCGCCGCTTAAGGGTCTTAACATAAGTCCGCCCAAAGCGCAGGCTCCACTCGCGGATGGTCTCATAGCTGACCACGATGCCCCGGTCAGCCAGGATTAGTTCGACTTCACGCAAACTCAGGCTGAAGCAGTGATACAACCAGACGGCTTGGTTGATGATCTCGGCTGGGAAGCGGTACCCGCGGTACGGATCAGACGTGGTGCTCATGCCCGAGACCCTGCCATACGCCCGAACCTTCGCCAACCTGACAATGCCTTTAGGATGGATGCACCCCTTATTCAGCTGGGGCCACGATCCCGTGGGGCGATCTAGTGTTTAGCAGAATGCGCCAGAGATTTCAGATGAGCAAAATCTCCGGCGCGGCTGTTTAGTAGTCTCTGGGCGCAGGGAGGAGGAAGGATCCCATCGCCTGGGATGGCCGGAGGAGGGGCTTTTCAGGTCCCTTGACCATGAACCGGGGGGCTGCCGGGTCGAAGTTGAGCTCCAGGTCCATCGCGGCCTTGAGAGCATCAGCGTCGGCTGGTCCGTAGAGGCGATCAAGAGAAGCCGTATCATCGGCCGAAACGAGGATCGAAAGGTTGGTCCTCTTGGCGGCTGTAGTCAGTGCTGTGATCCCTGAGATCGGTTCGGCCTGATCGGTGTTTGTGAAGATGAACACGGCAGGCCTCTGAGGCTGGTCGGCGGCCTGTTCGCTGCGGCCGTGAATTGCCTCGTCAATCAGCTGCTGCCACAGGAGGCTGGTCAGGAGGTTGTAGGCCGCGGAATGCGGGCCATGGCGGGTCGGGCAGCACACATAAACGGTTGCCGGGCCGCTGAGCTCGACTCCCTCAGAAGCGCTGATGTTCCGGTGCGCGGCCCAGTGGCCGCGTGGATTGCCGGAGGCCCAGGAGGTCTCGGGGGCATGAAACGGCAACAGCTGTTGCACGATCGCGTCGTGGATCACCCGACGACGCTCTTCGGAAAGAGCCGCGTAGGCGCGCAATTCGAACAATGCCCTCGGGCTCTCGCACTTATCGGCGACAGCTACATAATCACCGGCATCATCGTCAAGTCGGTGTTCACTGAGGACCGTGTACAGGCCAGCAAAAGTCGGCTCGACCAGGCGCAGGCCGCCGGCGTTAGCGACCTGAGCCGCGGCGAGTTCCAGAAGCCCCCAGAGAGCGGAGATCGCTTCCTGCTTGATAGTGTCTTCGCCATCGTTGATTATGGTCTCTGGGATCCTGGCAGATCCTCCCGTCCATTGGGTGATCAATGCTTCCGCAATGTTGTGTAGCCGCCGGGAGTGAGTTTCAGGATCGTTGCCCAGGTTGATGTCGGCGAGCGGATTATAGGAGCTGCCGTTTTGCCACCGAATGCGCGACACGGGTCCCAGTCTGGCGCGGGTCGCACCGGTGAGGTCGTAAACCTCCCCAGTCGGGTCGTCGACGATGTAGCTGGCCGATGTACCCCGCAGAAGGGTCGGGACGATCACCCTCTCCACCCGCTGGCGCGAGCTGGCTCCAAGAAGGAGAGTATTGGCGTTCTGGGTCGTGCCGTGTGGGACGCCCCGGCGATCCTCGCCAAGCGTGAGGATTGCGCCATGGGGAGCGATGATGGCGTCTTTCGAGAGCCCAAGTCCAAAGAGTTTTTTGAGAAGGTCTTTCACGTGGTCTTATCCGTTCGGGTAAACAGGAAAAGGGTGAGCAACTGCGAACAGTGTTGTAATGCAAAGGAGCTCATGGGGACCGGTGTCGCAAAACTTTGCGGCAGGTTTTCGCAGACAAATGAAAACAGTGGCAGGCGCGTCGTTGATCGTTGGAGTACCCAATCGGACCAGGGCTTCAGGGTTGTACCGCTCCGACCGGGCACGAGCGGAACATTGGAGCCGCGGGCTGGATGCAGTGTCCTGAGATTGCCCCGGCAGGCCATCTGCCGATGAGCTCGCCCCTCCCCGAGTGTCATCGATGCGGGTTGAGAGGGAGCCAATGCCATTCCCAACATTGCCGGAAGGATCAGAGTTCTTAGGCAGATCGTAGATCGATCGGAGCCCGTCGCACTCTACGGGCGATCAATCACCGTGTACTCTGCGTCAATCACGCCATCCCGGGTGCGATGCTGTGCCTGACGCAAGCGGCGTCGAAGATAGAAGTACGACGCAACGCCGCCAGCCAGCACCAGAGGGAGCACAACGAAGAACCCGATGAGCATCACTGCCAGCAAGGCGACCCCTGCCGCAGCCAGGACCATCAGTCTGATCATAGTGGGGAGAAGCCGGCCTGAAGGAGTTGAAATCCTGGTGGTCCGAAAGGTAGCGGAATCCATGGTGGGATCCTCCAATTGCGGTCGCACTCGTGGGCGCAGGAGCAAGAGAAGAAGTCCGACATCGCGAGCGGCGACCCGCTCGCCAGAGGGGCCCGGACCCAGAGGCTAGGCTGACATGGGGCAGCTGTGAGAAGGATGCAAGATCGAGATGCAACAATTAGCTACAGGAGGCCATGGAGATTGGCTTAAGGTATGTCGCCGTTACGTCCGTTCGTGCTCAAAACGAGCTGGCCGGACGGGCGCGCTTTAGGACGGTCACGGACAGAGATAGCCACGGTTGCCGTCCGAGACGCACCGTGCCCCGTTCGGGAGGATGATCCCGCCCGTCCCGTCAGGCCGCACGATCTCCCGGTTTGCCAGCGTGAAACCGCCACCCGCCTCCGCAGCCACAGTCGTGCCGTCGGGCAGGGTGTACCTGCCGTCGCGGTAGGTCACGCGTCTCGTGTACTTTGGTGCGGATGTTTGCACCGGGGAGGCGGATGGCATTGATTGCGTCGAGCCCAGGTTCGCAGGCGGCACGGGTCGGGCCTGCTGGTCGCCGGACGAGACGCACGCTGACAACGCGACGGGCATCAACAGGACGGACAGCAGGCGCATCGAATTCCTCCAGGGCAGGTGGCCGGACCTGACTACTGCCAGCGTCCAGCGATGATCATGGCTAAGGAGGGTTACACCGACCGAACGATTACTGTACCCAACCACGCCCATTATCTCAATTAGTATTATCGTGCAGGTCCTTGCCAGCCCCCTGGTGGACTGTAAAAGGCAAATACCGCTCACGGTTAATGGTAAAACATTGCGTGATGTACAGTCGAGCAAGACAGGCGCACAACGTAATTCGAGGAACCGTTCCCGCCCGAGCTCGTTGCTCTAGTGCATTGCAGCAAATCGCTCGCAGTTGCGAGATAGCCTTCCTAGTGCATGAAGCCCCGCATCCGGAGCTCAAGTCTGTACTAACGATCGCTAGTTCAACGGCACTTCCTTGACTCGCGCCTACAGCTTGCTTGCGACACCGGGAAGTGCGGCAATATCACCTTTGTATTGCGTCTAGTAATTATCATTTTCATAGCCCACGAGGATCATATGACAACGAGCAAACAACTGACCCAGACAACTCCTGCCAACGCCGATGAGAATGCCAAGCAGA
>NZ_JAEQMY010000122.1 GCF_016743775.1 Microvirga aerilata
TGGACCATCAACCCTGCGGCAGGTGTCGGCTACTGGTGGATCTTCGGAGATCCCCCACGCTTTTGCTCCGACCGGCAAATCCGCGGATGGAAGCCACTTCTTCATGCCTAAGATGACCACGGCCCAACTTCGCGGAAGGCCGTGTATGGAACAGGGGAGCCGTCCCTGGCTGGTGACTGGCGTCTAGAAGACCAAGGGAGACCTCTCTCAGTTACCCTCACCCTCGTTCAGACATTCTTTAGGACGTGGTAAGCTCATCCTGTCACCGAGGGCTAAGGGATCAGATGAGGCGTCGGGAGTTCATTGCAGCCTGTGGCAGTGCTGTCTTATGGTCTTTTGGCGCACGCGCCCAGCAGCCTGACCGGCTCCGGCGGATTGGCGTTCTCACCTCAGGTAGCGAGAATGACCCTGAGTCGAAACGCTATTTCGGCTCTCTCGTGCAGGGCCTCCAGAAGCTAGGATGGATCGAAGGCCGCAATTTCCAGTTCGAGATCCGCCGAGCCACAGGAGGGGTGATCACGAAGGAGCTTGCCGATGACCTTGCGAGGTTGCAGCTGGATGTCCTGATCGGCGCCAGCACAGCCGGGCTAAGAATGCTTCAGCAGGCGACACGGACAATCCCCATCGTGTTCATCGGCGTCTCTGATCCTGTACGTGATGGCTTTGTGGCCAGCCTCGCCCGTCCGAGCGGGAATATCACCGGCTTCAGCAGCACCGAACCCAGCATGGTGGACAAGTGGTACGAACTGCTCAAGGGCATTGCGCCTCAGACGGCAAAGGCCCTCATCCTGTTTAATCCCAACACCGCACCTCAATCTCTGTATCTGGAACGGCTCAAGGCAACAGCCCCGTCATTCGGCCTTGAGGCTATTCCGGCCCCTGTCCAGACGAGTGCTGACATTGAGAGCGCTCTGTCACGGGTCAGTGGCGATGAAGGTTGGGGCATGGTTTCGATGCCGGACTCTTTCCTGTGGGTTCACCGCCAGCAGGTGTCCAACCTCGCGGCACAACATCGGGTGCCTGCGATTTATCCTCTCCGCGCGCATGCAACGAGTGGCGGTTTGATCTCCTATGGGGTTGATTTTGTCGACCTATGGGCGCGAGCAGCAACTTACATTGATCGCATTCTGAAGGGTGAGAGGCCGAGCGACCTTTCCGTGCAGAGACCGGTGACGTTTGAGACTGTCGTCAATCTCAAAGCGGCAAAGGCGCTGGGACTTGTGGTGCCTGATGCTGTTCTGGTCCAAGCCGATGAGATCATTGAGTGAGAGCGCCGTGTGGGCATAAATGAGGCCGCGGAATTCTGATAAGCGCCTGTATGGAACGCGACTTAGGGTATTCGTGAAGTGTTCCCGCTGACTTATGGAACGCCGCGCCGGCTATGCAGTAAAATCGGCTCCCGCGAGCGCCTCAGCGCCGGCGCGAATACTGACAGCAACTTGCAGCCAAGCCGGCCTAAACCTGCGGCTCCGTTTAACCTGGATCAAGGCCGCGCTCCAGCGGAGGGCGCATGCTCGGAACCGTGGATTGGTCCTTCCTCCCCCCTCGGGCTCAATCCGCCTCTGAAGGTAAACCTACTCCTGAACTGAAGCCCTCCCTCGTTGGTCGCAGCCGGCGGGGGAGTTTTTCGTCGGGTATGGGAGAGGCCGGGAATGTACCTGGACCCGGCCTCTCCTCGCTTGGTTCAGGAACAGAAATTACGCTAATGCCCGGCTTGGAGAAGCATAGCTGGCTTTGGGGGAACTTGCTTCAGAGCAATGGCCGTACCTCACATGGATCACTTTATTCCTAATAGCCGGAGATGTACCTGACCGAGCTGACGCTAGCGAGACGTCGGTGCCTACTGGCCGGGCGAAGCGGCGGAGGTGATGCCAAGAGCTTAAATTGCCCCTACTCGGCTGTTTTTAAGGTGTGATGTGTGTGACAGGTGTAGTGGAGGTTGCCGGGCGTTTCGTGATGTTTGCGTACGCAGAAGGGTATGCGCCATCTCCCCAATAATAGGTTTAATCCTTTGGCTCTTTCTGTCCTCTGCGGCGGAGCCCTTCATTTCGAATGAATACTGTTGCTTGCCGCTCCTCAGCCACCCGGGCAATAGCCAGCTCGGCAGCTCGTTGGATCTCCTTCACGATAGCCTCAGTGGCATCAGCATCGAGTAAGCCTTTGATCTGCTGCACGGTATATTTTTCGTCCGCACCAAGGCTTTCTTCCAGCCGTGCGACAATCTCGGCGTTCATTGAGCGGTGGTTCTTTTCTGCCTTAGCGGCAATGCGGTCGCGCATTCCCTCAGGCATCCGGAGCATGAACTTGTCTGCGACGTCGCTAGGGGCGGGCGGTTTCTTGGTCATAGCCAAGCCATAGTAGCGATCTGACATTTTCACCATAGTAGCGAGTTGACATTATGTCATTATGACATCATACACAGATGTGTCAAGTCGCTACTATAGGAGTGTGGCATGTACCCGAGTGATCAAGCGCAAAAATTGGTTATTCGCTTGCCGGATGATGTGAAGGTGTTCATTGCCGAGCAGGCGAAGCGCAACGGCAGCTCTCAGAACTCGGAAGTCATCCGTGCGATCCGGAACCGGATGGAACGAGTAGCAGGGGCGCAATCTAGTGGACGCTAGAAACCTTGCCCGTACCCTTGGCGGCCAAGTGATATCACGCAATCGCATTCTTGCTCCTGGCCCAGGCCACAGTCGTCAGGACCGCAGCATGTCGGTTCATTTGGATCCCCAATATCGAGAGGGCTTCTGGGTTATATCTTTCTCGGGTGACGATGAAATCCAGTGCCGGGACCATGTTCGGACTGCGGCAGGGCTTCCCGCTTGGGCTCCATCGTCCCGGGATCAGGCGCCTGTGCTCTGTCCCATTATCGTGCACACCGGACCTAGTGAGGACGAAAACCGCAAGGCCGCATGGCTCCAATCACGTGTATTGGCTCTCTGGGAAGAAGCCTGTGACCCACGCGGCACCATCGTAGAGGCCTATCTCACCCGCTCCAAGGAAGACGGCGGCAGGGGCTTGGCGTATCCCGACGATGTGGCGGATGCAGTCCTGCGATACCATCCAGCCTGTCCTTGGAAGGACGAGAGCGGCACCACCCTTCGGGTTCCGGCCATGGTTGCTGCGATGCGCTGCATCCACACAGACAGGCTCAAGGCCGTCCACCGCACGAGACTAACCCCAGAAGGCCGCAAGGTAGATCGACGCATGCTTGGTGATGCCAAAGAGGCCGCCATCAAGCTCGATCCCGGTGAGGCGGTGACAATGGGTCTTGTTGTTGGCGAGGGCATTGAGACGTGCCTCGCCGCCCGACAGATCGGTCTTCGCCCGGTGTGGGCTCTTGGCTCCGTAGGGAGCATCCAGACGTTCCAGGTGCTCTCGGGCATTGATGCCATAACCCTCCTTGCTGAGACAGACAAAAGGGGTGCGAACGCCCGAGCCATCGACACCTGCGGGACACGCTGGCACGAGGCAGGTCGCGTGGTGATTGTGGCCAGCCCGAAGTTCGGCAGCGACGTAAATGATGCCCTGCAAGGGAAGGTTGCCTAATGGCCAAAATCACACCCCCATCTAATCAAGCGGCAGATATCCTTCACTTTGAGGAGTTCACTCCGGCTAAGGGCGCGCAGAGTAAGGTGAAGCGGTCGAGTTGGGCTGCCAAAGCGAACGAGATCGTTACGGAAGATGGAACGGCTCAGAAGTTTGCCGAAACTTACAGTGATCGACTGCGCTACTGCCACAGCACTGGCGCATGGTTCGTATGGGATGGCACAAGCTGGACACCCAACAAGACCGGGGCTGCCTTCCAATGGGCTCGTGAGCTAGCTCGTAAATTGGCAATCACCCAACCAGATAAAATTAGATACGTGACGAGCAAGGTTAGCTTCGCGGCAGGCGTTGAACGGTTCGCCCGGTCCGACGAGGCTTTCGCTGTTACGATGGATGCTTGGGATAATGATGTATTCCTCCTCGGCACACCGTCCGGAACCGTTGACCTGAGGACAGGGAGTCTCAGGCCAAGTAATCCAAAAGAGGGGCTTACCAAGCTAACGGCTGTCGGCCCTGCGGAGACAGCAAGTTGCCCGCGTTGGATTGCCTTCCTGGAAGAAGCCGCGAACGGGGATCAAGAGCTGATCCGGCTCCTTCAGCAATGGTGTGGCTACGCCCTCACTGGAGACACGAGGGAGCAGTCTCTCTTGTTCGTTCATGGGCCGGGTGGAAACGGAAAAAGTGTCTTTCTGAATGTCCTAACGGGTATCCTCAATGACTATGCCGCAACGGCAGCCATGGAGACACTGACTGCCTCGAAATGGGATAAGCCAACAACCGATCTTGCCATGCTGCGGGGCGCGCGGCTTGTGACCGCCTCGGAGACTGAAGAGGGCCGAGCCTGGGCGGAAGCGCGGATCAAGCAGATGACGGGCGGGGATCCGATTACAGCCCGTTTCATGCGGCAGGACTTTTTCACGTTCAGGCCGGCATTCAAGCTGACCATTGTGGGCAATCATAAGCCTGCGCTTAAGAACGTTGACGAGGCAATGCGGCGCCGTCTCCGGATTGTTCCGTTCATTCATAAGCCAGCCAATCCAGATCGGCAGCTTGAAGAGAAGCTGAAGATCGAATGGCCGGCCATTCTTAGATGGATGATCGATGGTTGCTTGGACTGGCAGACAAGCGGCCTTACCTATCCCCGCAGCGTTGCCGAGGCTACGGATGTCTACTTCTCCGAGCAGGATACCTTTGCGCATTGGCTTGAGGAGGAGTGTGAGTGTGAACCAGGAGCCCCGAAGACCCTGAAGAAGGCTGGGCAGTCCCTGCTGTTCACCTCGTGGCGGGTCTTTGCGACCAATGCAGGTGAGGATCCGGGAGACGCCAAGGCATTCAAGCAGAACATGCAGCGCAGGGGCTTTGAGTACTACCGGACAAAAACCAGCCGAGGGTTCAAGGGTGTAGTGCTCAAGCCCCGTGAGTACCCGGGTGCGGAGGAGTAGCGGAGGTGACAGGTGACGCATGGTGACAACCAATAGCCGATACCTGCTATACGCGTGCGTGCGTAGGGCTGATAAGGCAGGTGACACGTCACTTCCTGTCACCTGTCACCTTTTCCGGGCCAACTTCCCGCGTAAAAGGCGGGGCAGCCTCGTCTCTTCGGCCTGATGAAGGTCTCACGGCGTTCAAGAGGTGCGTCACAGTTCGATCCGAAGTCGACAATCGTGCAAATGTGTGGTATCATAATACCTTGCATTTGGAGTGCTCGATGTCGGTTTCTGGATTGCGAAAAAACGGGGAGAATACGCGGGGCAGACCCTTTCAACAGGGCAATCCCGGCCGGCCCAGAGGCTCAAGGAACAAGGCGACAATGGCCTTGGAGGCCCTCCTGGATGGCGAGGCCGAGGCTATCGCCCGGAAAGCTGTTGAGATGGCCCTCATGGGTGACACGACGGCCATGCGCCTTTGCATGGACCGGATCTTGCCGCCTCGAAAAGAGCGGCCTGTGATGTTTGCCATGCCAAAGTTGGAGAAGGTGGGTGACGCCGTGAAGGCAACCGCAGCCTTGGCTGATGCGGTAGCCAACGGGAACATCACTCCCGGAGAAGCTGGCGAACTGTCAAAGCTCGTGGATGGGTTCACCAAAGCGGTGGAGCTGCACGAGATCCAACAGCGTCTCGACAAGCTGGAAGCCATGCAGGGGCAGAGATGAGCAAGGCCATTCTATCGCGGATTGGGCGGCTGGAGGCCATGGCGTCAGCCAAAAAGGGGCCTCGTCCCTTGCATTGGATCGTCGCCCATTCCCAGGAGGAGGCAGACGCCAAGCAGGCTGCCCTCGTCGCATCGGGTACGGTCTCGGAAGATGACAATTTCATCTACCGGATCATTACGGGGGTTCCCCGCTCGCAGGAGGGAGTTGCCTGATGAACCGGACGACGCTCAACCGCTTGGCGAAGTTGGAGGCCGTTGTCTCCCACCGGGACGGCGTGGTGCATGTCATCCCAGCTCACGGTGACGAGGAGTTTCAGGAGAAGCGGACTGCCTTCCTCGAGGGGCATGGTGCCCATCCCGGGGACGTCTTCGTGCAGGTCCACACGTTCGCCCAAGCCGAACCCTTCACCACAGGAAGGACGATGACGGATCTGCTGGCCTATGTCGCCATGAACGGGTGCAGGCTCCATGACTACGGAAGGATTACCCGATGAACCGCGCCATCCCGAAACGCCTTGAGAGCCTGGAACAGCAGGTTCCGAAGAACACCGACAAGTGGCACACAATCATGGTGGCCAGTGACGAGGAAGAGGAGCAGCAGACCGCTGCCCTGAAGGCGTCCCCAAAATGGGCCGAAGGGGACAATCTGATGGTCATTCGCCTGGTGGGGGTCGAAGTCCCTGAGCGGGTGCGATGAGCCAGGCGACGTTAACCCGCCAGGGGCTCTGATGGCCAAGCAGCGGTCCCTTCCTCTATTCCCCGCTCGCGGCGAGCCCCGGGCTTATCGGGAGCCCAAGGCGCCTGCTCCCAAGGAGTTCGTTCTCCATCGTGCGGTTGCAGACCATCTCCGGGCGTTCGCTCGTCCTGATTGGAGGTGAACGCGTTTCCCGGCTGGAGAGAAGCGAGACCCGCGCACGGCTGCGAAACTGAAGGCCATGGGATTGCAACGGGGCTGGCCTGACTTCCTCCTGGTCGCCCCGGGAGGCTTGCTGCACGCCTTGGAGCTGAAGCGCCAGGGTGAGCCATGGCCGAGGAACAGGAGTCCTTTGCAGCCTGGTGCCGGGAACAAGGAATCCCCTTCGTCTGTACGGATGACCTGCGGGAGGCGATTGTCACCCTATTGGGCTGGGGCGCTCTGAAGAACGAGCTTGCGGCTAGTTCGTCTTGAAGCCTGCGGGCACAATAGGCAGGTGAAGGTCTGGCGCGTGATGTGATTTGGAAGCAGCCACGACAGGTGATCCAAACTTCGGCAGGACTGGCGCTGCGATGACAGCGGCAATGAATACGAATGCTGCAATAATGAACTTAAACAGCCCATAGACAGCAACCAAATTCCTTCTTGTCATTCCGCACCCTTGTGTCGTTGTATTTGCCGGATTGGTGCAGCTTGACTGTGGCTAGATCACGACACGGCTCGAAGCTCCTCCCCCCATTACTATGGGTTTGAGTAACGATTGCACGTGGCTTTGAATCGTTTGCGCAGAGTGTGGGGAATGGCGTCCGGGGCACCCTAGACATCTGATTCAAACATCAACGCACTCGTTGCGAAGCCACGTTCAGGTGTTACAGGACGCGATGAGTCCGCTGCGGTGGCCGCTGACAAGGATTTAGCTCTCTAGGCATGTACACCATCCCGGAGATAGGAAAAGGCGGCTATAGAGTTCCTGAGACGAGCTCAAAGGCGGTTCTGAAGCCTGGAGCAGCAGCAAGGGCGTGGAACAGGTAAAAGCCATTGAACCGCACGCCTGCATAAGCTGCCTTACTGTCGAAGCCTGGTGGGGGAGCTTCCAGAGGGCGCAGGGGCTGCTCAAATGTCCATTGCTCGGGGTCAATGAAGTGAGGAACCGGGCGAACCTCCGGCACGGCGCAGACAATTTCAGGCCGCTGCTTGTTTCTGAACAGGTTGTAGGCGTATTCGTGCGCTTCCGCTGCGCGTGGCAGAATGTGTCGATCAGCCGTCATGGCGTGCCTTCCATGGCAAGTGTTATGCTTTTGACTCGCGACGCCTTCAGCAAAGTCTACTGAACCCGGAGGCTGCCCTGTATTGCTCGGAAGTGGTAGGCGGTTCAGATGGCTTGTCGTACCTTCAGCACGCCCGCTACAACTGAGGCTTTCCGCCATTCGGGGCCTTGGATGTGAAGCCGTGCCTCTGGGCGGGATGGGCCACCTGTGGTCTCCTAATGACGCGCACTGCTCCGGCGCATGAGGTATTCCCAATTCTTGAAGCGCCCGAGGATCCAGGTTGCCGCATCCTCGAAGCTCGGGAACGTTTCTTGCAGCCCGCCTATAGGGCCAAACCCGGCATCAATGAACCAGGGGCTCCTGCCGTTAGGCTCGGTGTGGTCGGAGCGACACACCAGAATAGCCGCCAGCCTGCCGTCCACGAAGACAAGCCGACCATCCTCTTCTCGGGTGAATCCGCTCCCAATGCGGCCAGACTGCCAGGTTACTTTCATGCTGGCAGGAGGGTGCCGTCGCCCGGGGCTGGGTTCATTTACATATGTTGGGCGTGTGCGTTCGCGTGCCCACTCACGGATGGGTATTCTGGACTAGGCAACTTGGAAGGCTCGGCGGGCTCTCTCGCGGATCTCGTCCAGCTCGTCCTGGAGGGAATTGATCTGCCCTTCCAGTTCCTCGAAGGACGAGCACTCCGGCGTGATGAGCAGGCGCTCGTCCTCGCCCCTCGTATAGCGCAGGAGGGCAATCCTGACGGATGCGGGTTGTCGGGGGTGCCGGGTTGGATGTCGAGTTCAAAGGCGCCGAAGACGTGCACGAGGGTCCCCTATCGGTCGGAGTTTGGATTATAGGGCGGAGCCTCACCTGTGCCGAAGTCCGCACGGTGATTGTCAGCATCAGGGAACTGGCGCCCATGTGAACTCTTCCTTTGAGACAGCTTTCATGGAGCGCGAAATGGTTGGCAGTCCAGATCCACGGGATCCGAAACCAGACGATCCTATATTGCCGGAACCGACTCCCTTACCTGAGCTCCCAGAGCTTGATCCTGTTCCAGAAGACGGCACCCCATCGGATCACGGGGAGCTATCGCCTGACGACGTGCCCTATGTTCCGCCTCCAGGTACTCAGTGAAGGGAGAGAGCATCAGTGTCCGACATTCCCCATCCCGACACACCGCAGCCGGACATTCCTGTGCCTTTACAGCCGGATTTGCCGACGCCAGTCCCAGAGACAGAACCAGACGACGCACCTGATCTGCCGCCTGAGCCCTCTGAGCCACCAGGGGATGATGTCCCAAAGGTTGGCTAGCGAAACCTCATCCCCGCCCGCGTCAGCGGAAGCGAGGTGTGGTGTAGCGGTGCTAGAGAGTGTGCCTAATCAGGTACCATCAGAGAGGCCGCGAGCGCACGGTTCTTGATACTGGAGGCTCTATGCTGGTGGCACGTCCGCTGAAGATTGTTGGCGAGCTTAGGCTGCCCATGTTGCTCCAGTTCGTCGGCCAACAGAGCCAGACGCGAGGCCATGTCCTCCTGTGCCTGGGCTGCATTCTCCAGAGCGGCCTTGTAGTCCAGGAGCGCTCGTCTCACGTCAGGAGGGTCTCGCATGCCGATGTCTCCTACCGCTGGGCCACCGTCAGCCGTGGGGACCACAAGGGCCTGAGAAGGGGCTCAGCAACAACCCCGCCGATGACAGCAAAGGAGGCCAGGATGAGCCCGATCCGGCCATAGAGCGTCAGTCGATCCTTGTGGGTCATAGATACCCTCTCAATCGGCATGCCTGATGGATACCGTAAAGGGCTCTCTGCCTGTTGCCAATATTAGCTGCGCTGAACTGGCTCTCTCACCCTAAAGCTGGATGAGGTCACAAAGACACCGGCAACAGTCGTTTCACGGGTTTGGGATGGCTCTTAATTCCAAGCGCGGCTGTCTCCTTCTTTGAAGACCGTAGCTTTCTCGAGATGGGGCTAGAAGCGCCCCCTGCGCTCGTACTCTCGCCTGAGATCGTCGAGCCTCCGGCTCAGACCCTCGATAGCCCGGGTGACGTCACGGACGTCGTCGCGGCTGACTGCTGCCTGACCATTGGAGAGTAAGCTGGTCTCATGTCTCGCATCTGGGCAGTCGGGCAGCCCGTCCCGCTGAAAGCGAAGGCTCAGGGGGTCCCCAAGCCTGAAGTAGGTGCATCCGCTTTCGGGATCCCGCCAGATGGCTGGAGTGTCCTGGGCGAGGACGGGAGTGGTGCTGAGAAGGCTGACCACAAGGATAAGGGTTCGCATTGTCCCAGTATCGACCTAAGGCCTGAGATCCGCCTAACGCTCTGATGGATAGGAGCGCCGTTGCACCTCCTTCGATCCTGCCACTTCAGTCGCAACGAACGTCGCCTTAGTCTGCTTGAACTTTTAGCTGGCATCACCATATCTCTGCTGTGGGCGCTGCCGATCCGGCCGGCCTCGAAAGCCTCCTCTGATTTCTCTGGTATCTTCAATCGATCAACTCGATTGGATCCGGCTGCATGAGGCTGTGTGGGCGCGTGATAAATCTCCCTTGCATTCGCCGGGAGATCGATTATGTGTCCCCTCCCCGCGCCACCGCGAGAGCAGGTGAGCGCCTTTATCCAGACACGGTGACCATCAGTTCCTGAGCCCTTGCGCGGGAGCGATGTTGCGCCTTCAGACGCGCGTAGTTCGAGGCCTGATGGGCTTGAGCGCAGGTTCTGAGAGCGAAGTTCCTTGTGTCCGGCTCTGCCATGAGTGAGTGAAAGTTCGAAGTGTATTCGAAGTATTCACTTGGCTCCTCTGGCGACAATCCGCATAGGAGTCGAAGGTCTTTGGATCGTTCGACGAAGATCAACGCAGAAACAATGCTGTTTCTGCGGACGTTACTTCTTTGCCTGTGGTTGTCTATACTTAACATGGTTAACAGTGGCTCGCAGGAAATCTGAAAATAACTTCTGAAGGGCGTTGACATCGGAACGGGGGTTGGCTAAATAAGCTTCATCGACGGCGGATCACTTGGTGGTTTGCCTGGTGGGCCTTC
>NZ_JAEQMY010000123.1 GCF_016743775.1 Microvirga aerilata
GAACCGGCGCCTGCTGCAGGAGGTGCAGAGCCTCCATGCTCGTCATCAGGGGCGTTATGGCAGCCCGAGGATGCACGGGATCTGTTGCAGCTTTGAAGCTTGCTCTGCCTGAGCTACGGGACAAGAGTAGCAAGTGGGGCTAGCAGTGAAGCAGAGTAACAAGAACATGTTCAAAGGCCGGCAGTTCACGGCGGAGATCATTCTATGGGCCGTACGCTGGTACCTGCAGTTCCCGATCAGCTACCGAGATCTCGAGCGCATGTTCTCCGATCGAGGCATTCAAGTCGACCACACGACCCTGTTTCGGTGGATCCAGGCCTATGCACCGGAGTTGGAGAAGCGCATCCGGCCCCATCTTCGTATGACCAATGGCTCTTGGCGGGTCGACGAAACATATATCCGAGTAAAGGGCGAATGGGTTTATCTCTATCGCGCCGTTGATGCGACAGGGCAGACCGTCGACTTTCTGCTTTCGCCAAAGCGGGATGCGGCTGCCGCCCGGTGTTTCTTCCGGAAAGCGCTGAAGCAGCCCCATACAGTCAATCCGCGAACCGTCACGGTCGACAAGAACGCCGCTTATCCAGTTGCGGCGACGGCTATAAAACGTGCCGGCGAGCTCTGGCGGTTTGCCAAACTCCGGCAGGTGAAGTTCCTGAACAACATCGTTGAGCAGGATCACCGGCGTATCAAACGGCTGGTCCGGCCAGGGCTGGGCTTCAAGACGTTTGTAACAGCCTCACGGGCGATTGCGGGCTACGAGATCATGGCGATGGTCCGCAAGGGCCAAGTGGCGATCGCACTAGCAAACGAGATGAAGGCTCAGAGCGAACTCATCGCGGCTCTCTTCCGCGTTGCTGCCTAACCTGAGCCCTCGTCCGGCCTTCGCTCAACCTACGTTAGGGTTTGCAACGGAACCCGTTGCCGAGCGTGACAGGCTGACGTGACACGCCCCATTGGGCCCTCCCGCCGTCATATGGGTTGGAGCTACACCTCGCAGCGGTCATTTAGATTTCACCTCAAACGGCAAAGCTGAAACTTTGTATCCTCAGCCACGTTGCCACCGAGCCGCGTTCAAGCGAGTAAGCTGACGTTATGTCTAAGCAGCGCTTGGCGCGTCGAGGCCACTACTCTGTAGAGGCTTATGTATGAATGATACGTCAGAAAAGGCTTTGGTGTGCCATGAGCAGCTTGCAGGACCAGCCCAACCCCTCTCAGATTGTGGAGGCTCGTCGCCGTGAGATGGCGGTTGAGCACCTTCTTTTCGGCACCATACGGTTTCTCTCCCGACGTCATCCTGAACTGCTGGACGAACTGGAGAGTAGTTTGACCCATCTGTGGGACCAGGCTGATGATGCCTCTCGGAGCGACGAGGCTGTTCGCGACATTGCCCAACGTTTCCTCAAGAGCCTACGCGCTGAGGGAGCGCAGACTGATCAGGATGCCGACCATTGATCGTATTACCAGACGACTAGCTTCAGGACAGCCTCTGAGTTTTCCCAGCCTTACGGGAGTCGGCTTGGGCTGGGAGAGCGGACCGAAGCTTTACTTCAACATTGTGCTAGGTACTCGCTTTTCAGGTATAGCTCGATGCTTGAGCGCCCAGCATAGCCAAGATGTCATGTCTGCTCACGTCCATGCACTTGGGCGGGAGGAGCGGTTGCCTCAACAGCAGTGAAGGTTTCCAGAATGCGGTAGGTATGTTCCGATCCGGCTGGCACCACCCAGGAGTCGCCTGGCTCCAGCCGTACGATCTGGCCCTCGATCTTCAGTTCAGCCCGTCCCGAGATCACGTAGCCAACCACCTCGTACTCCTGCCGGTGAGCCGGCTTGTCTTGGCTTGGTGGTTCATCGCGCCACATGCGCATCGACAGCCTCTTACCTGAGGCAAGGTAGACCTCACCCTGATCGCCTGTCGGCGAGTGGGCACTGCTTACCTTTGTCACCGTTGTGTCCGTCATGTCATCCTCCCTGCACAGCGCATCCGACGCTTAAGATCCTGTGGAATCTGGTTGTCAGATGTTCCCGCCGCTTTGCCCCTGGCGCGCATCCTTCTGGCGGTTGAACGCTCTTTCGCAGCGTTCAACATGGGCAGAGGCGCGCTGCTGGACCTCCTGCATGCTATGGCAGGGGTTCTCTACGTCGTGTTTGCAGTAGGGGCACATCATCGGTGCAGCCTCCGCATTGGTCGAGAATGAAGGGCAACGTATGGACGACAAGCCGGTTTCACCTTGGGTGCATCTACATAGCGGCAAACGACAGCCAGGCTGATTGACCAGCCAGTCGCATGGCACATTTCCCCACTCACACTTCAATATCAGGAACTGCCGATGTTCACAGATACGATCCCGCGACCCGCTCTGCTCCTAGGATGGGCCGGCGTCATTCCGTTTGCTCTGTTGACGGCAGCATCTGTCCTCGACATCCAGCCTTGGTCCCTGGATCCGACCATGGCCCTGCGGGCTTACGGCGCCTGCATCCTGTCGTTCATGGGCGGAGCGCAATGGGGTGTGCTGCTGCCACGGGAGGGCGGTCACGCGCCGTTCTTGCGTTACCTGCTCTCGGTTCTCCCCGCGCTGCTCGCGTTCCTATGCCTGCTCATCCCAAGCACGGCCGGCTTGATCGGGCTCATTGTCGGCTTCCTGGCGCTGCTGGCCTATGACCTCTCGACCGTGCGGCAGGGGCTCGCACCACGATGGTATGCTTCCCTGCGGGTTCACCTGACGCTGGCAGTCGTGGCTCTGCTGGGTATTCGTGTTCTAGCTCGATTGTAGCAAGTGAAGGCAGAAACGATTTTGCTCATCGCACCAGCACTTCACAGGTTGCCAACCGGCTTGGCTTGCTAAGTTCTGGAATGTACCAGGACCATACTTGTACGAGGTGTCCGTGTGGATGCTCTCCCCGACCTCAAACGTGATTGGAACCTCCCCAACCTGATACGTAAGTGGTCTTGTGGCAACCAGATAAGCCTCAACACGGAACGGGTTATGCTGCACGCGGGCCTCGTGGCGGAAGTCACCGGGATCGAATGCAGTGCCGAGAAGGCGATTGAGGTGAACCAACAGGTTCTTATGCAGCTCAGCCATTAGACCATCAGCCTGGCTGTAGGCGCGCAACAGGCTCTGTTCATCACGATTGGGATCGACTCCAATCAGAAACCAGCTTGGCCCAAGGGTCTCGCGTGCCCGCGTCAGAAAGGCGACGGCGCCTGCAGGATCGAAGTTGCCGATCGTCGAGCCTGGGAAGAAACCAAGGATCGGACTGGCCCCGCGCTGGATTGGGAGGCTGATCTGCTTCGTGTAATCCGCGCAGACCGGAGAAACCTCGATCCCCGGGTAGTCCTCTGCGATCCGCAGTGTGGCGGCTTCAAGATACTCACGTGAGATATCGAGAGCGACGTACCGCGTCGGCGCAGTGAGTGCATCGAGCAGTATGCGAACCTTGTGGCTTGCTCCGCTGCCAAACTCAACGATTGTAGCTCCGGACCCAACCAGGCTGCCAATCTCATCTACCGTCGAGCGCAGGAGAGCACCCTCGCAGCGGGTGAGGTAGTAATCCTGCGTGTGGCAGATGCGGTCAAACAGGGATGAACCCGTCTCATCCCACAGGTACTTGCCCGGAAGCGTCTTCTGGTCACGAGACAGACCGTGAAGCACATCCCGCAGCACCTCATTACGCTCAATCAATCCGGCCTCCTGCGTGGGTATGGTCATTGATGGGGTTTCCGCCCTTAGTCTCCATCGAGCATACGCTTTACCTTGGAGGCCAGTTCGGCATAGGTGAAGGGGTTCTCGATCAGGTGCATGCCAGGGTCCAGACGCCTGTGGTGCACAACAGTGTTTGAGGTGTAGCCTGTAGTAAAGACCCCGTTCTCTCAACACCTCTACCCCGCCCCATCGAGCACCTTGCGGACGGTGGCCAGCGACAGGCCAAAGTGCTTGGCCACTTGAGTGGGGGCTACGCCTGCCACAAGAGCGGCTCGTACAGCCTTGCGCTGCCCCTCCTGCAGCGGGGAAGAGCCCTTGGCAGATCTCAGGGGGCTGGCTTGGCTGGTGCGTCTTGGAGCTAGCCGATCCAAGGACGCTCTGGCCTGTGTCGCCACCGCCTCCAACTCCGGCTGTCGCCCTCTGCCTTTCTCCAGCCGGCGCTGCACTTCATCGACGAGTTGGACGAGCTGCTGGGCCAGCTGAGCGTCAGACAGGCTGGCCAGCGCCGGTGCCTTGGCCGCAACAGGAGCCGGCTCGGACGACGGCGTCGGGATGGTGAGCGTAACCTCGAACAGGTCGAGGGTGCGCGGTGAAGAACCCTTATGCGGCATACACCATATATAAGCATCAGGTGGGGCTTTCCCAAGATTCAGGACGCGCTGAACTGCCCTGTCTAGCGCGATCCTTGCTCCTGAAGCGAGATGCCGGCCGGCACCTTCAGTGTTCCCTCCCCTCCATCCAGGTCGAGGAAGCGGCTGTTCCTCGGGACGACAAGCCCTTCCCCGATCTTCGGTAGCATGGATAGGGCCGTGCACGCCACAGCAGACCTGCTTCCTGGCGAGGTCTCGGTGCCTGCAAGCCGTGCAGCAGGCTGATCAGGTAGTTGAATGTTTCCCTCAATCCGCAGGCTCTGATCCGGGAACGCCCAGATGAAGCGCTGGCCCGTCTGCTCCCACTGGCCGGGCCACTCCCCCGGCCTGGTGCGGGAGGCGTCGAAGATGTAGGGGCCCACCTCACTGTTCTCGAACTCCCCTCCCCCGACCCCGCCGCCTGGGTAGAAGGTCATGACAAACTGGGACTGATCCGTTGCGCGGGTGCATTGCCAGAGTAAGCCAGCCAGGCTCATGCCGTCAGCCATGGCAGCTGCGGACGCCAGAGCGTAGCTGATCGCCGCGAGCAGAAGGCTTCGCATGGTGCTGTCTCCGGTCGGGCGAGAGGACGAAGCTGCACCTTAGGGCGCAGTTTGTTACCAAACTTTGTCTCTCTCGGACGACGCTCCACGTCGAATCCGATCAGGACAGATCGCCCCGCTGGCAGAGCCGAGACGGAGCGATCTGCCATGCCGGCCCAATCAGGCAGCCTTGCTCATCTGGCCTTTGAGTTCCGCAATCTCGTTCCGGAGAGCACTGATCTCGCCAATGAGACGTTCGTCGATCCATGATGGGTGGGTCAGCTTCGGCGCATCCTCCGCCGTCTCGGCATCGATTGCATTCACAATGACGCCGATGAACAGATTCAGGGCCATGAAGGTCGACAGCAGGATGAAGACCAGGAAGAAGGCAATGGCATAAGGATGCTGCTCCGCCAGCGGCTTCACGATGCCACCACTCCAGTCGTCGAAGGTCATGACCTGAAAGAGCGAATAGGTGGTGGCACCGAGCGAGCCGAACTGCTCCGGGTGGGTCTGGCCGAACAGCTTAGTCGCCATCACGGCGAAGACGTAGAGGATGAGCGCCAGGAGGAGCGTGATCGAGCCCATGCCGGGCAAAGCCGAGACAAGCCCGCCCACCACCCGCTGGAGCGAGGGCACAGCTGTGATCAGGCGCAGCACTCGCAGCACCCGCAAGGCCCGGAGCACCGACAGCGCCCCTGTGGCGGGCACCAGGGCGATCCCGACCACCGCAAGGTCAAACACGCTCCAGGGATTGCGGAAGAAGGAGAGGCGGTGGACCACGAGGCGGGCTGCCAGCTCCAGCACGAAGATGACCAGAACAACCCGGTCGATGGCAATCAGCACGGGACCGAGTGCGGCCATAGCCGAGGGGCTGGTCTCAAGGCCCAGAGTGATGGAGTTGATGATGATCAGCGTCAGGATCATGCGCTCGGTCCGAGGGTCTTTCAGCAATCGTTCCAGCATGGTCGTCTTCTCAGGGTCAGAAGGGATGTGACCTGCCCTCTCACTATGGCAAAGCGCCTGTGGTGACGCTGCCGCCTGGGAGCCGGGCAGGACGCGGCACAGCTACAGGTAAGCGTGGCCTTAGCCCAGCGGAAGGGGCTCCGGTCATCCTTGTGACCGAAGGTAGATCAATCAAGTGGTGGGATTGGACTGGTCGGTGTTGCTGCCGCTGGATTCCAGCAGACACACCACGGCAAAGAAGCTGATCACGGCCACCAACTCAGCCCCAGACTGGAGCCAGGATGGTGAGATCTCCCGCAGTGGCCCAACCGCCACGAGCGAGAGGAGAAAGGCAAGAGCTGTAGCCCACATCAACATCGGCGGCCGTCCCTGAGAACAGGGCGTAGCTTTACCTCACTGAAGATGAATAGCCAATGACAGGCTCCGTTTGGGTAAGGAAGAGCACAAGGTTCTGCGGGGCAGGTATGAGACGCTTGAGGGCAACCGTCATCGACGGGTAGGTACCCATTGAGGTGGTGCTCCTAAGAAACATCCTGAAATTGCTGGTGGCACATGGAAGCTTAGGCCCTGGGACCGTGCGGCACCTCTGTACATCTTTACGAGCCGTTAAGCATGCTCTGGCTTGAGTACCCTAGTGACACCTATACGGCAGATGAATAGGCAGACCTGCCCCTATTCAGCCACGGTGTTTGATCATGGCACTGCGCCGAGTTTACCACTCGTGTGGCACAACTCGGCAACAGTGCCCTGCATAGGTGTCCTGTTGGGACAATTCAGAAACTCTTTGGCTCTGAGGGTATAATGGCGACCACAATTTCCGGTAGCGATTTCGACGACAATCTGGGTGGCTCATACGACGTCGATTACATCTACGGGTACGACGGTGATGACCTGATCCAAGGCTCTGACGGCGATGATGACATCTATGGCGGCTTCGATCACGATACGATCTATGGTGGCTTTGGTGCCGATTATTTGATCGGCGGCGCCGGCCATGATGACCTTTACGGCAGTGCTGGCTTTGACGATCTTTATGGGGGGTCTGGACTCGATTATCTCTCGGGCGGCTCCGGCGACGACCTTCTGTCCGGTGGCACCGGACGCGACACCCTGAGCGGTGGCTCCGGCGAAGACGAGTTCGTCTTCACGAGAGGCACCTCAGGTCTCACGACCAGCACGGCCGATACGATCACCGACTGGAACCGTCGTTACGACTCGATCGACATGACGATCAAAGGAACATCACGCAACTACCGCGAGGTCAGCACAGATGCTACATCCATTGCAACGGCTGCCTCCGACGCTGACTACCTTTACGGGGATACCAGCGTCAGGCACGTGTTTCTCTACAACTCCGAGATCGACAGAGGCTTCGTGGTGTCCGATCTCAACTCTGATGGTCGGTTCGAGACAGGAGTTGTGCTGAAGAACGCCGGATTGGCGTCGGACATGAACTACCTCTACATCATCTGATCACAATGGCGTCTCCTCCGTCTCATCTTGGGAGGAGGCGCCTTACCTATCCGGGCTTTGCACTTCAGAGCGTTCCACTCGTTTATATGCCCCAGATGTGAGCCGAACGATGTGGTCTCAGTGGCTTAGACTCTCCTGGTTCCAGCACAACATAGTTTCCAAGTCCTCGATGTGCCGCAGCCGGAGCGAGGTGGCGCGCCATCACTGGCGCGCTTCGTTTCGCAGCAGCGGCGTGATGCGCCGGATGGTCACACGCCGGTTCGCTCGCTCGGGCTCCTGGGTGCTCACCTTGAGGTACTGCTCTCCATACCCTTGCGTGGTCAGGTTCTCAGCAGGCACTCCAAACATCTGGGTCAGAACACTTGCGACGGTCTCCGCCCGCCGGTCTGACAAGGTGAGATTGTCAACCTCGCTCCCAACCGCATCCGTGTGCCCCTCGATCAGGAAAACCTCAGCCGGATTGCGCTCGATGGCGCGCTGCAGAGCCTGACCAACGCCAGTCAGGGCTCGCGCCTGTTCCTCTGACAGCTCCCACGATCCGAAGTTGAAGGTGATGGTATCGACATCAACCCGCCGCACCCTCTCGCGGACCGCTGGACTGCGCCGGACCTCATTCAGCGTATACGAACGCTCCACCCGCTCCACAGGTGGAGCCGTGAAGGCTTCATACAGGTCCTCCTGGCTCGCACCCTCCACCTCCACCACGTACTTCTCGCGCGGGATGCGGATCCGCGGCGGTGGCAGCCGGACAGTCTCCTCGATGATCGTGCGGCCGCGGGGGCGGCGCTCGACCTCGTTCTCGATCAGCACGATCTCCCGTCCGCCTGGATCGCGCCGCACCCGGCGAACCAGGTTTCCATCTGGATCACGCACGGTGATGATCTCAACCTGATTGGGACGCCGCACAATCGTGACTTCATTATCGCCACGGCGTTCACGCCGGATGTCCGCCCCTTCGTAAGAGCGTCGAAAGCGGTCTGTCTCATCATGACGGATGATGTAGCGGTCACCCTCCCGCACAATAACTCGATCTTGTTCTTCAATGATGACGCGGCGTCCGCCCTGCTCCGATCGCTCGCGACGCAGATCCCGCAGCTCCTCAATCCGCACGTCCCGTCGGTCACCAAAACCTGGTCCGGGAGCAAACTCACGGCGATCGAACTCGCGACGGTTGAAGTCGTCACGGGTTTCTTCAGACCCGTTGCGGTTACGGGGGGCGGCATTTATGGGAGGAGCCGTTGCTGCGGGAGCTGGATCCACGGACGGTACATTCGTAGGCGACTCCTGGCGCTGCTCCCGACGTTCCAGCCGCTCTCGACGCTCAAGCCGATCTGGCCGGCCACGTTCATCGCGCGGCGCCCGATCAAGTTGCCGCTCGGTTGGACCGTCTCGCACAGGTATCTCACGGGCAACCGGTGTGTTGGGATCACGGGTACGATCGCGACGATCCCGGTTTGGGCGCTCAGCATCCTCTAAGCGCTCAAGCTGCTCAGGTTGTTCCCGGCGCCCACGGAGCTCTGGCCTTCCTTCACTGGAGGGAACTCTGGGTGAGAGCCGAGGCTCAGTGGCCGGAGGGCCCACCCGGGGAGCTTCCGGAACTGGAGCTGGCGAAGGGACTGAGCGCTCAGGCTGATCCTGGCGCTGTCGGCGCTCCCGCCGGTCTGGACGCTCCAGTTCGTCTGGTTGCTCTGAACGCTGCAGTCGTTCAGGCCGAGTTGGCCTTTCTTGCTGCTCTGGCCTGTCCAGACGCTGAGGGCGCTCAGGTGTGTCGGAACGTTCAGACTGCTCAAGCTGGGCAGGTCTCTGGCGTCGCTCGAGCCTCTCTGGATGACGGTCAGGTTGAGACTGTTCCAGTTGTTCAGGACGCTGGGGCCGCTCAATCCGCTCAGGACGCTCCTGTCGTCGTTGCCGCTCCGTTCCTTCTTCAGGCCTGGATCCGTCGCGGCGCTCGCTGCGCCCTTGTCCTTGGCTTCGTTCCTGACGATCTCCTTCGTCCGGGCCGCGGCGACCCTGCTGGCCCGGAGGGCCACGTTGCGGCCGTTCTGCGCCCTCGCCTGCCGGATCTTCACTGCGCGCCCCATCGCGCGCGCCACGACTACGCCGTGGCCTCGGTTCATCCGGGTCCTCCGCCTGGGCCAGCACGTAGCCACGCCCGGCCAACTCTGGACTGGTTCCAGCGTCCTGCGCTTCCAGGCTACTCAAGCTTAAGGCAGCATCTGCTGCAGGTGCTAGCTGGGCGGCTACACTGCTGCCGCAAATGCCAGCACCCCATGCAACGAGCGGAAGAGCGGTCCCAGTGAGGAGTAGGCGAGCAAGACGCTTTGGTGTCATGAGAGTTCCTACAGATCTGCCGGTTGATTAGGCACATACTTGGACAGAAGGCCACGTTCTGATCGGCAGCCAGCTCAGTCATGTGGGCGATAGAATGGAGGTTGGCCTGTATCAGAGATGAACAGGCTGAATTTGCGGATGGTTCCGCCTAGACCGCTGCCATAGCCTTCCGAATTGGGAGCATCGGCAGTACCTGCCTCGTGATGGCTCGACGGTTGTACTGAATGCGGTTGTCTCCGAGCACGAAGAGGCGCGGCGCCCAAGCCTTCAACAAACACGAAGACTATGGCCGAAACGCGAATGATGTTAAGGCCAAGCTGTCCCATACCTCTGTGAGGGCGGGCGGAGTGCTGGCCATTTACCTTGGGGCAACGCATAAGGTCCCAAGTGGTCGTGGGTCCTCGGTATGCGTAGGCAGTTCGGCCCCAGCCGAAGAGGGTTTGCACAATTGCACAACAGCCGGGGAGGACAGCACCCCTCGCCTCACGAGACAGGGTCTGAAAGGTCGATAGCGAATCCCTGCCTGAAATCAAATTGAAGCTCGTGGTAGCTATCCGGGTGCTAGGGGTCCTGAGGCTTTTCTCAATGTGCCGGTAAGTCATTGACAAATACGGTGAGCGCGCTTGGATTCGAACCGAGGACCCTCTGATTAAAGGTCAGATGCTCTCCGATGGATAATCCAAGACAACGAAGGTCCCAGATTGTACCCAGGGTCAGACATAGGACTGGGTGCATTGTGTTGGTCGGTCTCTATCCGGGTCCTCTCCTTCTGGGAACCCATCAGCCCGCCGTTCCATGGCCAGGACGAGGTCGAGAACTTCGAGGGTACG
Source organism: Microvirga aerilata (assembly GCF_016743775.1). Classification (GTDB taxonomy): domain Bacteria; phylum Pseudomonadota; class Alphaproteobacteria; order Rhizobiales; family Beijerinckiaceae; genus Microvirga; species Microvirga aerilata. Next base: position 10,476 of record NZ_JAEQMY010000123.1, read on the forward strand.
CTACACCGCCTGTCAGTTTTGTACCCGTGCA
>NZ_JAEQMY010000124.1 GCF_016743775.1 Microvirga aerilata
AGTAGGCCTCCTGCACCAACACCTCTCCAACGCTCAACCCATTGCTTTAGCTTCAAACCAGCCCGCAATTCGCTTTAACGCCCGATCAATAGACGAAAGGTGCGGGCTGCTGAGAGAAGGATGTAAAGCGCACGCTTGTGCCCTCCGTTTACCACCGGAGCCATCTGGCGCCGAGCGCCGCCCCAAGCACACTGATGACCGTAATGGACAATCCGTACCATGCTGCGACGAACAGCGGTGAGTCGTCGGGGCAGTGCAACGCATAAAGCGCAGAGCCAATCCCTCCTGCCAGGAGGCCTGCAATGGTGCCAGCAAACCGCGGCTGTGACGGTGCCCCGTAGCGCAAGGCCGCCAGAATACTGCCGAGTGGTAGGAGCGAGAGCAATGGGACGAGCGCAAGGCAGGCCAGTGCATTCGAACCGATCAGCAATGGCCGCCAGGCCGCAGGGGGCGAACTTATCAGTTCGGCTGCTACGCCAACGGCGAGAAGAGCCAAGACAGGGATGAGGACTGACCATAAGCTTGACCGAGCCTCTGGGCGCATTGCCCGGAGGGTGAGTGCTCCGGCTGCCCCAACGAGAGCGAGTGTGATGAGAAACTTGAACGCCACGCGTGGGGTCACGATGACGACGCTGAGATCGGGCCGCGGCGTAAGGAACAAGGCAAACACGCATAAAGCAGCGAGCACCCCCACGAGCGCGCGAGTCACGAGGCGCCGAGCCACTGACTCAGACCTTGATGCGCTGTCGTGCGCCAAGGCTCGGATGAGATCCTCTGTCCTCATGTCTCAAATCTCCTGATCCTGGCTGCAAGGGCGGCCAGCCCTCGGTGCAGCGCAACGCGGACGTTGCCCTCGCTCGTCCGCAGCCGTGAAGCGGTATCCCGCACTGTTGCGCCGTCGAGCGTCAAGGCACGGACGACGTCCTTCTGCCGGGCAGGGAGTTCATCCAAGTAGCGTTCAACGCCGCCAACCGAGCGTTCAGGATCGGGCGTGGCAACGGCGAGTGCATCTGTGAAGTCGTTGACCGGCACCTCAATGCGGAACCCGCGGCGGCGCGCCGCATCGACGAGCTTGTGCCGAATGATGGCTCGGACCCAGGGCCCGAACGGCCGGGTCTCGTCCCAGGTATGCCGTTTGAGGTGGATCGCCAACAAAGTCTCCTGCACGACGTCCTCGAAGTCAAACTCATGGCGTGTCTTAGCCAAGCTTCGGCGAGCAAGCCCCCGCAGCATCGGCGTGAGACTGGCAAGGAGGCGCGCATAAGCGGCCTCGTCGCCCGCATTGGCTGCGCGCATCCAGCTTGACCACTCGGCTTCGTTGTCCATGACGAGTTGTTAAAACCTCCTTCGTTGGCCATCACGCTTTCGTTACACAGAGTTCAACACAATTCGCTATGAACACTAAGGAGACCGCGATTTGGTGGCACGTAACCCAACCAGCGCTCTTCAGGCGGGCTGCTAGGACTGAGGAAGCTTCACGGCTTGGAGCGTCAAGAGAACGAAGCTTGGCAGAGCGCCCTTACGGCAGCATAAGGCCTGCCTTTGTTCGATCGGTTTGTAGATGGCTTTTTGTCTTGTTCTTTGCCGCGAGGGCAGTGCCCAGCCGTCCCGCGGCCCCATTGTCAATGAGAAGTGTAACGATCCCATCTTGCCCCGCGAATACTCCAATGAGAAGCTCGTGAGCCGTCGTAATCCAGAGGGGATGGCCAGCATGGGTCCGACCAACCCTACCAAGGAGGCAGCCCCATGTCGCACGTCCTTGAAGCTGATCTGTGCGTAATCGGGGCAGGCTCTGGCGGCTTGTCTGTGGCGGCCGGCGCAGCGCAGATGGGCGCGCGTGTCGTGCTCATCGAGCGGAATCGGATGGGCGGAGACTGCCTCAACACCGGCTGCGTGCCCTCAAAAGCGCTCATTGCTGCCGCGCACGCCGCTGATGCTATGCGAAGGAGCGGCCGCTTCGGCATCAACGGCCACGAGCCTGACGTTGACTTCCTCCGCGTGCGCGGTCACGTGCGCGACGTGATCGCAGGAATTGCACCGCATGACAGCGCCGAACGCTTCGAGGGGCTGGGTGTGACAGTGCTGCGGGCTTCTGCGCACTTTGCTGGCCCGAATGAGATCAAGGCCGGGACGGCGCGGGTACGCGCCCGCCGCTTCGTCGTGGCTACTGGATCTTCGCCCTTTATGCCGCCTATCCCTGGCTTGGGCGACTCGTCTGCCCTGACCAATGAGACTGTCTTCGACCTCGACTCACGCCCGGAGCACCTAATCGTGATCGGCGGCGGCCCGATCGGTGTTGAGATGGCTCAGGCGCACCGCCGCCTTGGCGCCTCCGTCACTATTCTTCAACGTGGGTGCATCCTGCCAAAGGACGACCCTGACGCTGTAGCTGTGGTACGCCGGCGCCTGATGGCCGAGGGCGTGACGATCTGCGAGGGAGCCAAGGTCGTCCATGCCAGCCGGCGTGGCAACGGCGTGGTCGTTACGGCCGAGATCAACGGTGCACCGGCCGAGATCGCCGGCTCACATCTCCTCGTCGCTGTGGGGAGGCGCGCTGATGTGGATGGCCTCGGCCTTGATGCGGCTGGCATCGCGCATTCGCAAAAGGGCATCACCGTCGACGCGCGCCTGCGCACCAGCAACCGGCGCGTCTTCGCGATTGGAGACGTCACAGGCGAGTATCAGTTCACGCACATGGCAGCCTACCAAGCTGGTATCGTGATCCGCAACGCGCTGTTCCATTGGCCTGCAAAGGTGGACACCCGCGCTTTCCCCTGGGTGACCTACACTGATCCGGAACTCGCCCATGTCGGCCTCACGGCTGCCATGGCCGAGGAGCAAGGCCATAGCGTTAGGTTGGCTGGCTTCAACTTGGCCGAGAATGACCGTGCTCGGGCCGAACGAGAGACTGAGGGTTTCGTTAAGATCGTAGTTGGCCGACGCAGCAAAGTGCTGGGTGCGACGGTCGTTGGGCGCGGTGCAGGCGAACTCATCCTCCCCTGGGTGCTCGCCATCAGCCAAGGGCTTGGGATCGGTGCTATGGCACGCGTCATCGCCCCATATCCTACACTGAGCGAGATCTCAAAGGGTGCGGCCAGCGCGTACTACGCGCCAACGCTCTTCGGCCCCACCACTCGCAAAATCGTTAGGCTCCTGCAACGCTTTAGCTGACCTCCAGACCGACGTTCATTTCCGAGTGGACATGTAACAGCTCCAGGCTTGACCGGAGCCTTGGAATCGTGTCGGGGATCCTCATGCGCGGGCTCCTCTCTAATCTGCAGCATACTAAAGGAGCTTGCTTCCGCACGGCTGCCAGACCATCCATGGCTGGTATGACAACCCCAGAGCTGGTAGCGATCCCGCCGCGATGAGGCTGGAATTGCCGCTGCCCGGCCCGCACGGGCCGGGCAGCGGCAAAGCGCGCCGCCTCACGGGCGAGCTCGACGCCTATCCCCTCAAACTGCTCGACTGATTCATGAGGAGCGATGGCGTCGACTTCACCTCGATCATGATCCTGGACATGGCCGAAGTCGACACTGGAGCTGACCTCCAAACCAAAAGATCGGGCTTCACCGGCACCGTGAACCGTCTTGACCCCGCCAGAAGAACCTCAGAGGGAACGCACCCAGTGTTGAGGCACTCGCCCCCATGGCACCTTGCTCGATCAGCACCACCTTACGGCTGACGAGAGCTCCCGCGGCCGCAACCGAAAGACTTGCGGAACCGGCTCCGATCACACAAAGATCCGCGGTTGATGGGTTTGACACTCTGCCCCCTCTAACCAATTGCTCGGCCAAAGCTGGATCTGCCAAGCAGGCTTCAACGTCGTGAGCTGCTCATGTTCGGGGGAGCGCCTGACGAAAGCTCTTCCCCATTTGTCCTCACAGTTTTGATAAGCGGGTTGGGTCATCATCCAGTCGAATGACGATTTGGCCGGCAGCCTCTGCGTCCGCTGGATCGTGTGTTACAAGCAGCGCGGCCAGTTGACACTCGCGCACATGGGCAAAAACGAAGGAACGGAAATCCTCCCGCAGAGCGGCGTCGAGCTTGCCGAACGGCTCGTCGAGCAAAAGGGCCTGAGGCTGAGACAAGAGAGTGCGCAGAAGTGTGACGCGCGCCTTCTGCCCGCCCGAGAGAGTGGCTGGATCCCGCTCCTCAAATCCGGCAAGCCCTGCGCTCGCTAGTGCGTCTGACACTATGGACCGGCGCTTGTGTCGATCCCTCCATTTAACGCGCGGGAGACCGAACAGGAGATTGCTGGCAACAGAGAGGTGTGGGAACAGCACCGGGTCCTGGAACAGAATGCCCACGTGACGCTCCTCAGCAGGGCGTTCCTCGATCCGCTCACCTCCTACCATCACCGCACCATTGGCGACGAAAGCATTCCGGTCCAGAAATCCCGCAACATACGACAGCAGGGTCGATTTGCCCGATCCACTCGGGCCCATGATTGTAACAATCTGGCCAGGAGTAACGGACAAGCTGAGCCCCTCGATTAAAGCGCGAGAGTGTCCTTTGACCGTGATGGAAAGGCCATCCAGCACAAGTCCATGGCACCGGCGAGGAAACGCACCCGTCATGCGAGTCCTCTGAACCGTCGGAACAGCAGCCGCGGCAGCCAAAGGGCAAGGCCATAGCCGAGGAGGGGAAGGGCCGTTTGCAGGACCGCATAGATCCCGAGAATACGGCGGTCGCCGCCGCTGGACAGGGTCACGGCCTCGGTTGTCAGGGTCGCGATCCGTCCGGCTCCGGCGAAGAGTGTCGGAAGGTATTGCCCGACGCTGACCGCGAACCCGACCGCGCAGGCTACCAGAAACGGACGGGTAAGCAGAGGCAGCTTCACAGCAAAGAACACGCGCCACTTGCCGGCTCCCAAGGCGGCCGCGCTGACGGCATAACGCGGGTCGAGAGTCCGGAACGGATCTGCAAGCGTTAGGAAAACATAGGGTAGCACGAAGACAAGATGTGCCCACGCCACCGCGAACAGGGTGCCATCAAGCCCCAGGCGGATTAGCGCCACCTGAACGCCGAAAAGAAACGCAATCTGCGGCACCAGAAGCGGCAGATAGAGCAGCCAGAGAGCAGTCAAGCCCGGGCGAATCCCGTGCCGCTGTTCGTTCTCAAGACAAGCAAGGGTGAGAACCGCCGCAACGGCTACGGAGGCGAGCCCGATGACCGCAGTTGCCTCCGCAGCGCCCCCAATCGGATTGGCCTGCGTTCGCCACATCGAGAGTTGCCAGGTCTCCGGAAGAGCATCGGGGAAGCGCCATGCGCCTGCCACGGACCAGAGCGCCATGCTGCCAAGCGCCACGATACCAAGGGCCCCGAGGGCGATGGTCGTGGAGCCCGCGATCACGGTGAACCCTTGAGCGATCCGGGACCGGCCGCCGCGCTCGATCCAGCGGTGCCCAAGAACGGTGGCTGTACGTTCCATGGCCAGCCACGCAATGACCCCGAAGATGACAAGCACCAGCTGCAGGCTCGCCGCAGCGGCGGCGGGGTAATAGAGGCTGAGGTCGTAGTTGGAGAACCAGCGCGTTGCGAGTACCGCCAGGGGCGGAGGATTGCCCGGCGCCAGGATCAGCGCGACATCGACTACGGATAGGGAGAACGCCAGAACCGCAAACACCGGCAGCCGGATCTGTGGATAGACCTGTGGAAACACGGCTTTGAGCCAAGCCGTCGCTGGACGCTGGCCAAGAGCCCGGGCGGCGGCCAATGTGCGCTCGACCGGCACCTGCCCAGAGGCGGCGAAGATCACAAGAACCAGATAGGGAACCTCCTTGAGGAGGAGGCCACCGATGAGGCTGAGACCCAACGGGTCCTGGACTGTGACGAGGCCAATGGGCGGGCGGTCGAGCCCGGTGGCCCAGGGTGAGACCAGCCGGACAAGCCAGCCGCTTGGCATGATGACAAAGGCAAACCCCAAAGCCATGGCGCTCGGCGGGCTGGCCAGGAGTGGCGGGAGAGCGGACCGAAGGCGAAGCACGGAGGGGTGATGGGCCGTCATGGCGCAGAAGCTGGTGGCTGCCAGCAAGGCCAGCACCGCGGTTCCGATCCCGGTCGTGAGCGTCAGCAGCAGGGCCCGGTTGAAGCCGGGTGAGGCGAACAGCACTCTCCAAGGCTCCAACGTAAGCCCCGTTCCGCCAATGGCCGGAAAGTATCCGAAGGCGGGCAGGAGGGTCCAGGCCAAGCCGAGAACGATCGGCGCCCCGAGGACGAGCAATGTCAAGGCTGGCGCAAGCCGCAAAAGCATCATCCCGGCCTTAGTTCGAGTAGCGCCGTTCCCACTCGTCGACGATCCGTATCATCCAGCTCGGATGTGGCTCCGGCAGGGATGTTCCCAGTTCAGCGTTGGTGGGCAGGCCAACGGCATCGGCCGGGCGGTCGAACAGCTTGCGCTGTTCGGGGGAGAGCTTCTCGAAGTCCAGAACCGTAAAGCTGCCGATCCACTTCGGATCCTGCGCCTGAGCCTGAACCTCTGGCTCAAGCAGCAGGTTGGCAACGACCATTGCGGCTTCCTTGTTGGCCGCATTGTAGGGGATGGCCACAAAGCTGGTGTTTCCGATCGTTCCCTTGTCCAGCACATAGACCCGGGCGCTCTCGGGCAGGGTTCCTTTCTTGATTGAGACTGCGGCATCGGCAGGGTTGAACGAGATTGCGAGCGAGATCTCGCCGTCATTCAGCAATTGGATCTGGGCCGTGCCGGTTGCGGGGAACTCGCGCCCTGCCCGCCAGAGGTGCGGCCGGAGGGCGTCATACCATGTCCAGAGAGGAGCCGTAGCCTTGGTAAAATTATCGTCGGTCGCAGGGGACTGAAGCACCCCGTGATCTGGTGTAAGCTCGTAGAGTGCCTGCTTGAGGAAGGTTGCGCCTAGAAAATCCCGCACGGTCGGATGGGTGAGGCGGCCGGGATTGGCCTTGGCCCATCCGAGAAGCGCAGGCACCGACTTTGGTATTGTTGAGGGCGGCGTATGCGCCTCGTCGTAAAGAAAGACGACCTGCGCCATCCGCCAGGGCACCGCATTGCCCTCTACGGGCACCGTGAAATCCACCAGGTTGGACGGCTTCTTCTCGGTGTCGACATAGCGCCAGTTCGGCAGCTTTTCCGCAAAGGGGCCGAACAGAAGTCCCTGGTTCTTCATGGATAGGAAGTTTGGGCCATTGACCCAGATTAGGTCGACGCTTCCGCCGCTGTTCCGGCCTGCCGCCTTTTCGGCCACGACCCGCGTCACCGCCTCGGCCGTGTCCTTGAGCTTCGCGTGCTCGACGGTTACGCCATGGCGCTTGGACGCCAGGTCGCCGACCCAGGCGATGAAGGCGTTCGTCTGCGGGTCGCCAGCCCAAGCATTGAAATAAACCGTCTGGCCGCGGGCAGCGACGGAGATCTCGTCCCAGCTTCGCGTCTCCTCCGCAGCGGCGGGATAGAGCACCGTGAGCATGAGCCCCATTCCAGCGAGAGCAGAGGTGAATTGAAACATGGATCATCCTTTCGCGTAGACTGAAGGCTTCGACAAGCGAGCGGGCGCAGGGTCAGCAGGTATGGCACAGTCGACCTTTTGCGGCCCCCGGCGCCGGAGGCTGTTGGTATCTGACAGTCAATTCGCTTACCAGGCCCAGTTGGTTACATCGATCAACTGCTTGTGTTCTGCCTAACGCAGTGATCACAAGGTGTTGAAGCCCGACCCGATGGCTGTAACCACCCTGGCTGTGCCAGCGAATAGGTTTAGACATGCCTGGTGGATTTGGGCCAAAGGTCGGATCCGGCCGAAGCAGCATCCCGAGTTGGGACTGACCGTCCATCAGGCCGCTCATTAGCACAAACGCGGCAGGGAACATGGCACAACCACCCGAACGGAAGCGAACGACCCTGAAAGCTGCGGTGGCGGTCCTGTTGATCGGCGGCGCCATTGCTTTTCTGGCGGCGGGCGGCCACCGCCTTCTCGACTGGCAGACCCTTAGCGGCTACCGCGATACATGGCAGGGATGGATTGCCGAGCATCCCCTCACCGGTGCTTTGGCGTTCTTTGGCATCTACGTTGGTGTGACGGCTCTCTCCATTCCCGGAGCAGTGGCCCTGACACTGATCGGCGGGAGCCTCTTCGGACTCGTGCAAGGGACTGTGCTCGTCTCAACAGCCAGTGTTCTTGGCGCGACGCTGGCGATGTTGGTTGCAAGGTATCTGTTGCGCAACTTCACCGAGACCCGGCTCGGCTCGACCATGAACAAACTGAACCAGGGTGTTGAGCGCAATGGGGCGCGGTATCTGTTCGGCCTCAGGCTCCTGCCTATTATTCCGTTCTTCCTGATCAATCTCGGCATGGGCCTAACCCGCATGCAAGCCTGGACCTTCGCATGGGTGAGCATGCTCGGGATGCTGCCGGCCACCATCATCTATGTGAACGCGGGAAGCCAGTTTGCTTCGATTGAACGCGCCAGCGATCTCCTGAACTGGCGCATCCTGCTGGCGCTTGTGGCTTTGGCCGCCCTACCCTTTGCCGCCAAGGCCGCCCGGGGGTTGTGGGAGCGCCGTGCTCCCCACGCCCAGCGGCTGCGCCCGAAATCGCCAGGATCATGGCCAAATGCATGACTCTGATCCTGAAGGGCGTTGGTGCATGAATCGTTAGCGGTGCCTGTGTAGTCGAGCGGTCATCGAAATAGTCCGTTGGTCGCCGCCATGCCTTTCAAACACAATGCTGCCCGCTGCCATCGTATGGACAACATGAAGTTCAAGGTGGCGAACTGGACGGAATATGAAGCAGGTCTTCGCCGGCGTGGCAGCCTGACGCTGTGGATGACCGCGGAGGCGCTGTCGTCTTGGCAAGCGGCGAAGCGGACGACGCATGGCGGGCAGCCGCGCTATTCCGATCTGGCGATCGAAACGGTCCTGACCGTTGGCTTGGTGTTTGGCCTACGGCTGCGCCAGACGGAGGGCTTGCTCCTATCAGTGCTTGAGTTGATGGGATTGGATCTCGCCGTGCCTGATCACACCACCCTCAGCCGGCGAGCACGGACCTGGCAATCACCTGAAGGACGGCTGGGTCGCCGGATTCTAGGAGAAGGGCCTGTTCACGTCCTCATCGACAGCACCGGGCTCCAAGTCTATGGCGCCGGCCAGTGGCTGGAAGAAAAGCAGGGCGCAAGGTCGCGGAGGGGATGGCGAAAGCTGCATCTGGCGCTGGACGCCGACAGCGGCGAGATCGTAGCCCATGTCATGACCGATCAGGACACCGGCGACGCCTCGCAAGTGGAGCCGTTGCTCGACCAGATCGAGTTGCCAATCGGCCAGTTCACCGCCGACGGCGCCTATGACGGCAAACCGACCTACGACGCCGTCACCAAGCACAGCGCCGATGCGGCGGTCATCATTCCGCCGCGCGCCAACGCGGTGGAAAGGCCGGACACCAAGCCTGCCAGCTCGCGAGACAGGCATTTTGCGGCAATCCACACCGATGGCTGGATGAAGTGGCAAGCCGCGACCGGCTACGGCAAGCGGTCTCTGGTTGAGACCGCGATCGGCCGATACAAGGCCATCAACGGGAGACGGTTGAGGGCGCGGTCGTTCGGCGCCCAGCAGACAGAGGTCGCCATCGGCTGCACTGTCCTCAATCGCATGCTGGCATGCGCACGCCCGAAATCCGTCTGTCGCATTGGAACCACCTCATAAACGATGGCATCAAAGACCATAATCCGCAAAACTCACGATCCCTGCACCAACGCCCCCTGAATGGTCTTTCAGTCAGACGGGCAGCCGCCCACTATGGGGTTGGGGTCTCAACCGCCATCCTGTGGGTGCGACGAGCTCGCCAGGGCGGTGAAGTGACAGAACGCCGGCAGGGCCAGCCAAAGGGCTCCAAGCTCGATGCCCACGCGGCCTTTCTCCTGGAGATGATCAACGCATCCTCGCACATCAGCCTCCAGGAGATGCAGGCGAGATTGAAGGACGAGCGCAGTGTCTCGGCTGGCATTGGCACACTCTGGCGCTTCTTCAAGGCACGAGCCATCACGGTCAAAAAACCGCCCACGCGGCCGAGCAGGACCGGCCCAACGTCAGAGCGGCGCGGGAAGCTTGGTTTGACGGGCAGCTTGATCTCACCCGGAACACCTCTTGTTCATCGACGAGACGGGCGCGTCCACCAAGATGGCACGCCTGTACGGACGCTGCGCCCGCGGGCAGCGCCTGCGGGTCGGCATTCCGCATGGACACTGGAAGACCACCACCTTTGTGGCAGGTCTGCGTCTGAGCGGCTTCACCGCACCTATGGTGCTGGATGGACCCATGACCGGCCCGTGGTTTGCGGCTTATGTGGAGCAGATCCTGGTGCCGACCCTCCCGGCCGAGTAGTGTGGTGAAGGTTCTGCAAATCGCCTGAGCGGGGCGGTCATGGCAGGATGGTGATGTTCAACGTCACGCACTC
>NZ_JAEQMY010000125.1 GCF_016743775.1 Microvirga aerilata
TCAGGCGCAAGCAGGATCAGATCAGCAAGGCTCTCGACCAGCATGGAGGCCATCACGACGAGGTCTGTGTCGCCGCGCTCAAAGCGCTCCTGCACCAGCTGGTTGATCTCACAGTGCAAACAGTCGGACATCTCGTTCTCTCTGGCAGCGGGTCAGATCCACCCTGCGCATGGTGCCCCTTTAGCAGGGCTTCCAGGAGCTGTCTAACCAGACTTCAGGGTGCGAGCGAGGGGCGTGACAAGAAGTAGGCCGCGCCTCTACCTTTGCCTCTAACTTTAGGACGTGCCACGATCTACCCGCCTCGCCGCGGCTGCAGCGCCCGTTCGCGAATGACAGCATCCTCACCACCGAGATCATCAAGCTCCTCATCCGCCTCGGCTTCCAGCAGGGGCACAGGAGCAGCTGAAGTGAGAGCAACATCAGCCGCAGGTGCACCCAGCTCTGGGGTTTGCCCCTGAACCGGCCAGGTTGAAAGCCGGTCCTCCAGAAGGTCGAGCAGGCTGTTGAGCGCAGCGTTCGCGACGTCCACCTCGAAAACCGATGAAGTGCCGTCGAAAGCTAGACGCCGGCGCTGATACGCGGGCTCGGCACTGACTTCCGGCCCGAACCAGGGCAGCGGAGGCAAGTTTGGCTCATCCACCGGCGCAGCCTCAAACGCACCCAGATCGAGGGGACCGGGCCTGACGAAGTGAGGGGCTTGGATCTCGTGTGAGCCGATGGGCAGCCTGGTGCGCACGTACTCGACCTGTCCTTGGCTGACGCCAGCAGGGCGTGAGCACTGGCGAGAGGCAGGTCGGTGTGCTCCTCGGACGCGCCATCACCACCAACCTCAAGGATCAGGCTGCTGCGGGTTTCCTCGATCTGCACGAATGTGCTGTGGCGCGGCTGGTCAGGGAAGTAGCCCTCCAGCACCCGCTCGCCTCCCCTCTCCTTCTGGATCAGGCGAGCCAGAGACGGAGCGATGATGAACAGGCGCTGCATGGGCACGCGGTGGAGCCATTCTCACAAACTGTCGGACGGGCTTCCGCCCTGCCCTGAACGTAGGGCATCTCCTTGGGAGAGGAAGCTCAAGCTGCGCTTTATGGGAAGTCGGTCAGGGCCGCGGCCAGCGCTCCTACCAAAAGAGAAGCGCCCCGCATCGCAGAGGCGCTTAAGTTCCAGAGAGGACCAGCCCCCAGCCGCTCCATCAGGGACCCGATCAGAATGCCTGAGGAATGAGGCTGTGGCTGTACCGAAAAGGGCACAGGCACCCAGAGATGCATCCTCAGACGCTGGCCAGCAGGAGGCTGCTCCGTTCATGGGGTGGCTAGCCCAAACGATCCTTCAGGGGGTCGTCGATGTCATTGACGATTAGATCAGGATTGATCCGCATCAACGTAACGGCAGACTCAACAACTATGGACAGGTGCGCACGCAAGGTTTGCTCCGCCGCATCAGGATCCCTGGCCTCCACCGTTGACAGGATCGTGCGGTGCTGGTCGATCAAACAATCAATCGGCGTCACATGAGACAGGCTGAGAAAGCGGATGCGATCAAATTGGGCCTTCTCGTTCTCGACAACAGACCAGATATTTCCATATCCGATGCCATTAGCAAACGTACGATGGAATCTATCGTCTGCCTCTGTAAATAACTCTGGGTCTGTAGCGGCATTCTCCTGGTCGTGGATAGCTTGCTGTGCCTCGAGAATGGCCGCCTCCGGTAGGCCGTGTTCAGCCGCCTCGCGAATAATCGCCAGCTCAAGCGCGTTTCTCACAAAGCGAGCACGCCGCACCGCCTGGAGCGAAATAGGAGCAACATAAGTTCCGCGCTGCGGTAGGACCTTGATAAGACCATCGTCAACTAACCGAACGATTGCTGCTCGTACCGGGGTGCGGCTTATTCCGAAACGTAAGCCCAATTCGTTCTCTGACAATCTTTCGCCCGGCCGTAGCCGCATGCGGATAATATCAGTTCGAAGTGTCTGAAAGATCGTTTCCGCATCCGGAGGCATAGACCTGATGTGGGGGGCCTCCACGTTTTTTGGTGCCATCACTCCTCCAGCCGCATCAAGTCGCCAACTCTTGACAAGCTACCAACTTGTATACAAGAATACATGACGGTTGTCGACACTTCTTCAATAAACAACGTCAGTCTCTTTCAAGGTGCAGCGAACAGAGTTGCTCCAGAAAGCTAACCGGGAGGTCTCAAATGAGTTTTCTGAGTAGCGCCATGCGCGCTCTAGCAATCTCCGCCTGCTTTGTCGGTTTTGTGAGTTCAGCGAGCGCTGACGAAGCCATACCAACAAACAGCCCGCGCGTGCAGGCGATCCAGAAGGCCGGCGCGTTTCGCATCGGTGTTCTGGCCAATCCTCCCTGGCTGGTCGAAAATACCAGCGGAAGCGGCGAGCAGTGGTCTGGTCCAGGTTGGACCCTCGCGAAAGAGTATGCGCGACTGCTGGGCGTGAAGCTCCAGCCTGTCGCAGTGTCGCATGAGACGAAGGTTCCGGTGCTGGCGTCGAACCAAGTCGACATGACGGTCTCCCCCCTCTCTGTTACGCCGGAGCGGCTCAAGGTCATCGACTTCGTCACATACGCATCCACCAGCCTTTGCGTCTTCGGCCGGGCTGATAACCCAAAAGTCGCCAATGCAAAAAGCATCGACGACTTCAACAAGGAAGGTGTGGTGGTGGCCTATTACACGGGCGGTGGCGAGGAGCATTGGGTGAAAACCCGCTTCCCGAACGCTACGCTACGTGGTGTCTCTACCGCGGGCACTGCGGCGCCGGTGGAGGAAATCATGGCAAAACGCGCCGACATCACCCCGATCAACCGGATCCCTTGGGTGGCACTGAATAAAAAGGTCAAGGGGCTGAAGGCGCTCCCCGAGGGCAACAACTGCCAAGATAGCAAGGAGATGGGGACCGATATTGGTTCGGCCATTCACAAGAACCAGCCCGAGTTCCTCGCCTGGCTGAATGCTGTTCGCGACCGGATGCAGAAGCAGCTGGTAGCTGAAGAAGCGCAAATGGTCGAAAAGATGTGAAGTGGCAGCCGGCCGCCTGATAAGAGCGGCCGGCTCTTCGCGGATAGATCAAACAATCCTCCGGGACACTGTCATGGATTTTGACTTCTCGCCCTTGCTTGGTAGCTGGCGATTTCTAGCCGCTGGCCTGTGGTTGACAGTTCTGCTCTCGATCACGGCCGTGATTGCAAGCTTTGTATTTGGGCTGGCGGTCGCACTCGGGCGCCTCTATGGCCCCGCCTGGCTGAAGGCCGTGCTCGTATTCTACATCGACTCAATGCGAGCCATCCCGGTCTTCGTCGTCCTTGTCTGGATCTATTTTGCAGTCCCGATCATCTCAGGTTACACATTTGCACCCTTCTGGGCTGCCCTTACTGGCATCACCATTCATGTGGCCGCTTACGTTGCCGAGGTCATCCGCGCTGGCCTGACGTCAATCCGCAAAGGACAGATCCAAGCAGGCTTGGCCATTGGCATGTCGAACTCGCAAATTCTGCGCCATATCCTGCTGCCTCAAGCAATCGTGCGCATGTTACCTGCCTTTGGCTCCATCATATCGGTCACCATCAAGGACACCGCTATCGCAGCAGTTATTGCTGTTCCAGAACTGATGCGGCAAGCCGAGACCTTGGCAGGGCAGAGTTACCGGCCGATCGAGATATTTACCACTGTAATGGTGATCTACTTCCTCATCATTTTTCCAGTTACACGCCTCGTTGACCGGTTCTACACCCGCGTCGCACATCTAGGTCGATCATGAATCTTGATTGGTCCATCGTTTGGCAAAGCCGGTGGCTCCTGCTGGAAGGTGCAGCCGTCACCATCTTGCTGACAGCATTAACGATGCTGATCGCAGTGCCAGGTGGCGTGGTGCTTGCTCTTATGCGTGGGTCGAGCTTCAAGCCTGTTGCCCTGTTCGCGACGGGTTTTGTTGAGCTGTTTCGAAACGTGCCGTTGCTGCTCCTTGTCTACTGGGCATTCTACGTGATGCCTGTGCTCACGGGATTGGGGCTCTCGCCGTTCGCCACAGGTCTCGTCGCGCTTTGCCTCAATGTCTCTGCCTATAATTCAGAGACCTTTCGATCAGGTATAAACTCAATCCGTATAGGGCAGACAGAAGCCGGGCTTGCTTTGGGCATGAGCAAGGGTGAGGTCTTCCGCCAGATCGTCCTACCGCAGGCTTGGCGTCGCGTTCTGCCAATTCTCGCCAGTACCTGGGTTTCCCTCTTCAAGGACACCTCTCTTGTCTCGGTTATTGCTGTCGGTGAACTAGCCCATACAGCCATGCAGATCCGCTCCCAAAGCTTTCGTGTGTTGGAGATGCTGACCGCAATGGCCGCGATTTATTGGCTGATGGGCTATCCCCAAGCAAAGATCGTTGATTGGATCCACAGGAAGTATGGAGTGCGGGAATGACCGCTTTCACCCGCAAGAACGCCGACAAGCCGCCGATGCTTATCTATGACAAGGTGCGCAAAAAGTATGGAAACTTCACAGCTCTCGATGGCGTGTCACTGAACGTCAACGCTGGCGAGGTCGTCTGCCTAATTGGCCCATCAGGCTCCGGAAAGTCGACCCTCCTTCGCTGTACCAATGCTCTGGAGACACTCGATGGTGGTGAAATAAGTTTCGAGAGCAGACCACTGCCAAAGACTGAGCCTGAGATGCGCAAGGTCCGTCAGCGCATGGGGATGGTCTTCCAGAGCTTTGAATTGTTCCCCCACAAGACGGCCTTAGAGAACGTCGCAATGGGTCTGACAACCGTCAGGAAGATGGGCGCGGAGGAGGCGCACAAGCGCGCTACGGCACTCCTAACGAAGGTTGGTCTAGCCGATAAGACCGCCAACTACCCAGCCAACCTATCAGGTGGGCAACAACAACGTGTCGCCATTGCGCGTGCGCTAGCGATGGAACCACATGTCATGCTGTTCGATGAGCCGACTTCGGCGCTCGACCCCGAAACTGTGGGCGAGGTTCTCAGTGTGATGCGCACCCTTGCCGATGAAGGTATGACGATGGTGGTTGTCACACATGAAATGAGCTTCGCGCGTCGCGTGGCGAATTGGGTTGTGGTCTTCGAGCGCGGACAGTTGCTAGAAGAAGGCCCGCCTCAGCAGATCTTCGAGGCTCCGACCGCTGAACGAACGCGGGAGTTTTTGAGCCACCTCGGTTGGAACGGCTAACACTCACAAGCAGGCTTAGTTATTCTAACCAGAACGGCTATGCCAGGCCCATAGGAGGCATGGGCGTGATCCTAGCAAAGCAGAATGATGTAAGAGAGCCCTGTCGGTCGATGCTAGCGTGTTCAGCGACTACTCCGAAAGAGACCTGTTCCCCTAAGTAGCCTCCGACTACCATACCAACAGAGAACCCTGATGCCTGGCTGGAGAGCCGCTCCTCGGCTCAATTATGGTTCCTTCGGGAGGAATGATGACGTCGAATGTAACACGCCGGAGCGTGTTGGGCGGATTGTCCGGCACAGCAGTTCTGTGTGCATCCGGGGCGCTCGCTCAGTCCGCCAGGCTTCCCTCCAGCCCAATTTCCCTGAACATTATCGATGTCGCAGGGAACCTTCAGCTGACACAAGCCGCAATCGAGCGTTTTGCTCGCGAAAATCCGAAGCTTGTCTCTCGTGTGACCTTCAACCGTGCCACCTCGCCCGAGCTGCCGGGCAAACTTAAAGCTCAGCAACAAGCCAACAAGGTTGATATCGATCTGGTGCTCACAGGGCCTGGCGCTATGTCCGACGGTATCCAGCAAGACCTCTGGGTGGATGTCTGGACATCCTTTGCGGCGAACTTACCAAAGCCCGAGGATACGTACCATGAGCAGGCGCTCATCATGCAGAAGAACTTCGGACAGGATAAAGGGGTGGCGGTCGTCTATTCGCCATCCGGCCCTCTGTTCGAGTATGCGCCAGATAGGGTGAAAACAGTACCCAAAACGGCAGCCGATCTCCTCGCCTGGGTTAAAGCCAATCCAAATCGCTTCACCTATGCAAGGCCTGTCAATTCAGGGCCGGGTTGGACATTCCTGATGGGTATGCCCTACATTCTTGGCGACAAGGATCCCAAGGATCCGATTAATGGGTGGGACAAGACCTGGAATTACCTTAAGGAACTCGGAGCAGGGATCGATTACTATCCGGCAGGGACTGGCGCTACGATGAAAGAACTCGGTGAAGGCACCCGTGATATGATTGTGACGACCTGCGGCTGGGACATCAACCCGCGGGCGCTCGGCATTGTCCCTAAAGAAGCTGAAGTCTTTGCCCTTGAAGGCACCCACTGGATCCCTGATACACAGTTCATGTGCATTCCAAAAGGCGTTCCTGAGGAGAAGATTAGCGTCGTCCTCGCGCTCATGTCATTTATGCTCAAGCCGGAGCAACAGGCTGTCACCTATGACAAGGGCTACTTCTACCCGGGCCCAGCGGTCAAAGGAGTAACTTTGGCCATGGCACCGCAGGAAAGTCGCGACATCCTAAAGGAGTTCGGTCGTCCCACCTATGACGATCTGATTGCCAAACTTCCGACCGAAGTGCCGCTTACGCCAGAGCGGCTGGTTGCAGCCTTCAGGCGTTGGGATCAGGAGATTGGCAGCAAAGCGAAGTAACATGCGTTTTGCTGTTATTGGGCTCGACCACCGGCATATCTATCATATGGTTGGCGGCTTACTCGACGCTGGTGCTACCTGTGTCGGGTATGATCCGAGCACGAGCGACGCACGTGTTCTCGAAGGTTTCCAAGAACGCTTTCCCCAGCTCACTCCCATGGAGAAAAGTTATCTCCTGGACGACGGTTCCGTTCACGTCATCTTGTCGGCAGCGGTACCCTGCAACCGGGCCGGTATCGCCGTTGAGGCCATGTTGCGTGGCAAAGATGTCATGGTGGATAAGCCGGGCGTGACATCCTTTGAGCAGTTGGCTGCGGTTCAGCAAGCAGTACGCGACAAAGGCCGCATTTTCTCAATCTGCTTCTCTGAACGTTTTGTGGTTCCATCGACCATTGTAGCCGGAAAGCTTATCGCCGATGGGGCAATTGGCCAAGTGGTGCAGACGATTGGGATAGGGCCGCATCGGCTCAACCGTGCAATCCGGCCGCCATGGTTCTTTGACGTCAGGAACCATGGTGGCATTCTGATCGATATCGCATCCCATCAGATCGATCAATTTCTGCACTTTACAGGATCGAACGATGGCAACATCATCGCTTCAAGTGTCGGCCATTTTGGCCCGGAGGACCTTGCGGACTTCGAAGATTTTGGCGAGATCCTGATCAGGAGTCCGCAAGGGAGTGGCTACATTCGCGTCGATTGGTTTACCGCAGAGGGTCTCCCAACATGGGGCGACGGGCGTCTCTTCGTTCTCGGAACGGAAGGTTCCATCGAGCTGCGTAAGTACGTGGATCTGGACGGAAGGTCAGGGACTGACCATTTGTTTATTGTCGATCGTACCGGCACCCGGTACATCGACTGCAGTCATGAGCCACTCACTTATTTCAAAAGCTTCCTTAACGACGTGCGCGACCGGACCGAAACTGCCATGAGCCAGACGCATGTGTTAACCGTTTGCCGGTTAGCATTGGAGGCTCAGTTGCATGCCACAAAGCTTCGTAGGGCCCCAAGGCCCGCAGCCAGAGAGCCATCACGTTCATGAGAAAACTTGGCTTGGCTATGATCGGACTTGGACCAGCATCGCAGCCTCATTCAAAAAGCCTTGTGGATCTCTCCGACCGGGTGAATGTTCATTGGGCTGCAAGCCGGTCTTCCGAGCGCGTCAATGCTTATGGGCAGCAGTTTCCGTTTCGCACCACTACAGATATTCAGGCAGCTATCAATGATCCTGCTGTGGAGGCTGTGCTCGTTCTGACGCCGCCGAGCAGTCACCTCGAGGTGTCACAGCTGTGTTTTGCTGCGGGGAAGCATGTTCTTGTCGAGAAGCCGCTTGAGCTGACCCTTGAACGGGGGGAGCATCTAGTCCAAGCGGCGAACATGGCTGGGCGACATCTGGGAGTTGTTCTCCAACATCGCTTTAGACCAGCCAGTCTGCGGCTGCGGCAGGCACTTGAGGCGGGAGAGCTTGGGACAGTTCAGGCAGCATTTCTGTCAGTTCCATGGTGGCGTCCCCAAAGCTACTATGACGAGCCAGGACGCGGAACTCTTGCACGGGATGGTGGAGGGGTGCTTTTAACTCAAGCGATCCACTCCCTCGACCTATTCCGGTCACTTGTCGGCGTCTCAGAGGTGATTGCGGCGGATGTCCATACGACAGAACTTCATCATATGGAAACTGAGGACTACGTGGCAGCTCTACTGCGCCTCGGCAATGGCGCCCCTGGAACATTGATGACCACAACTGCCGCATATCCTGGCTACCCCGAACGCATTGAAATCATCGGCACGAACGGTTTCGCAAGCCTTACTGGAGGAGCGCTGCATCTTGCGTTCTTGGATGGTGCGGAGGAAAAGGTCGAGGCCGAAGGGAAAACGGGGAGCGGAGCCAGCATTATGGACTTCCCGCACGATGCTCACCGCGCACTGATCACAGATTTTGTTGATGCAATCACGATGAATCGCCAACCGCTTGTCTCTGGAGATGAGGCTCTTGAGAGCCAACGCCTTGTCGCCGCAGTGTTAGCGGCAGGTGCGCGTTCCCCCAAGGGAGCTGCAGCGCGGTCTGTATCAGGGCGACAGAAGTTGTAGGATCACCTATGGGCCTTGATCTGATTAGTTTGAACCCGTTCCGCGGCTCATCCGTTTTTGCTCAGAAGTTCGGCCGGTAGGGCTCAAGCGCGCCGATCGCGCCAAGGATCACGCCGACGAAGTCGTCAGTCATGGGATAAAGGGAGACCTGTGCGCCGGAAAACATCGTGTCCTCGCTCCGCTGGTATTACCCAGATCAGCTTGAGGGTCCGACGGCTTCGCACCGTCATCTCAGCCCCGGCATCACGGAGCACCCCTGTCGATAGAGAGTTCCTAGCACTTATTGGAACACCAGCGCAACATCGGCCGACATAGGCTCTACACGATACCCCAGGCGCGGTAGCGGGTGCGGCCGGTGAGCTCACGTGGCAAAGCGCCACCGTGCTGCGCCAGCATCAGGTCGACGGCCTTAGGCGTGACCTTCAGCAGCTTGGCCCCGAGCGGCATGGTCACCAGCGGCCGCGACAGGAAGAGGTACACCGGCTCCAGCAGCCTGGAGTTGGAGCGGGTCTTGCCGAACTGACGGAATGCGCCTCTCTGAGGGCTTCACCCAGACTCTTGGAATAGCAAAACGGAGCCGCCCAGGGAGTTGAACAACCGAGCGGAGAACTCGCCCAGCTCACCCGCGGACGGGAGCGACCGATAAAGTGCTCCGAGTGTCCCGGCAGGCGCAGGGTTTCCCTGAGGCACACGATCCAGGAATGATGCAATTGCGTCCAATTACAGCAACCTCGACCGCCTCGATGGCCGCAGCCATGTCACGGTAGTCCTACCCCCACGGTATGAAGCGCAAGCCGTCACCCTCTCCATCGTCGGCTGCAAGCCCGGTGCGAGCGATTTTCCGGGGAGGATCATGGATGCCCCAACAGCCATTCGCGCGATCAGGGACTTTGTACTGCTGGCAGAGCTCAGCAAGCTTGATCGCCGCCACCTGCTAGCTGATCGATTGTCCAGGCGAAACATCGAGACACCTTCCATTGTGCCACACGACAGATCGCAGGTTACCCGAGACGAAGTCCCGGTTGCTATGCTCCTTCGGGTGGTCTGATAGCTTCCAAAAGGATGGCCTGATCGGGGGCAGATCTCCCGCGCTGCTGATCATGAGTGAGGTCAGATCTCCGCATCATGTCCAAGGTTGGGTAGACCTCTTCCCCTGCTCAGACCCAGCCTGCCCCTTGCAAGCCATCCAGGGGAACGCGCAAGGTTTGTGTAACAAACCGCGCCAAACCGGATATCGCGGGAACGATATCGGATAAGCGCTGCTGACTTATTCGTAATGGCAAAGCCTGAGGCAACGGAAAACACAGGGGACCTAATGATCTTCACGGGATGCCGGTAACGGAGAGGCCTGTATGGCGGAAGAAGCGGACGATCATCTCGGGATGCCGTTTGAGGCGGCCGAACTCGCGCCGGGCGAGCCGATGCAGGT